>CAYMEW010000017.1:0-79384 GCA_964389755.1 uncultured Flavobacteriales bacterium
GGGAAAAAGTAGGATACAATAAACTCTATGTACAGCAAAACCATTCTTCCGAAGCCGCTTACCTACTTCATTCCACTGTCGCAAGTATCCCACGCGTACCGCAACTGTATAGCACAAGTATAGCATCAGTATAGCACAAGTATAGATAGTGTATTGTTTGTACCTGTTTCAAACAATGTGTTAAAATAATCACGCCCTTCTCGGGCTGTGTGACGCTCCCCACGCTCGCGGGAACAGAATTCTACAACAGCCAGTCTCAATTAGATCGCTCTTTTTTACCTAATAGTCTGAAATAAAGCAATTTAAATGATTAACTTGTTTCTGGAACGACTTTCGCCTTTTTCCTCGAAAAAACAAACATGGGAGAGACAAAGAATTTAACAGACAAAAAAGCAATTGACAAATTACGCGAACTCACGGAAGGTAAAACAACCATGTTCTGCACCTATACCGGTGAATACCGAATTCAGGCGCGACCAATGTCCACCAACAAAGTGGATGAGCAGGGCAATATCTGGTTCCTGAGCGATGCGCAGTCCCGCCAGAACGAACAGCTGCAGGCGCACAAATACGTCGATCTCCTGTATGCAAACTCCGATCAGTCCTATTGTACCGTGAAGGGGGCTGCCGAAATCCTCCGCGATCAGGCTATTATCGATGAGTTGTGGAATCCTGTCGCTAAAGCGTGGTTTACCGAAGGAAAGACCGATCCGCGCATTTCAGTGATCCGTGTTACTCCCTCGGAAGCGCATTACTGGGACACGAAATCCGGTAAATTCATAGCATTCCTCAAGATCGCAGCTGCCGCAATTACGGGCAATCATGCGGAAGAAGGCGTGGAGGGCGACCTGAACGTTTAAGCAATTACATCTACATATATATACAGGGCAGCAGGATTCTTTGGAATCCTGCTTTTTTATGCGCTTTTTTATGCTGCGTGTTCCGAAGAATAGTTCCGGTTTCAAAAGGAAAACGGCGGTTTTGAGGGCGCTGTAAGACCCTCAGGAAAACAAGTTTACGAGCGATCATTTTTTGGTATGTGTCTAAAATTAATTACATTTAACCACCATGTTAAAAACCAGATTATGAAAATGAAAACACTTCTGCTTGCCGGAACAGTGATTCTGTCCGCGGGTTTACGTGCCCAGGACTTCGAACTGATCTCCGGCGATCCTGCCTCGCTGATCTTTGAACACCATTTTACCCAGAAAACATTTGCAATTACTCCGATCAACGGAAGCGATTTCGTTAGCTTCGGGAAGTCATTTCCGGTAACGACGAAAGATGCCGGTGCTCCCGAGTTGCCCATGTTCTCCGAGTCGGTCATCATTCCGGGTAAAGGCGACGTTTCCCTCGAGATCCTTTTCGACGGTTTCTACGAGATCCCCAACGTACAGGTTGCCCCCTCCAAAGGAAGCCTGAAAAGAAATGTAGACCCGCAAAACGTACCGTATACCTTCGGTGACGTTTACCAGCAGGATGCATTCTATCCGGCGGCACCGGCGCGCCTGAACGATCCCTTCGTGATACGCAACACGCGTGGAGTAACCGTTACATGCTATCCGTACCAGTACAATCCGCATACGAAGACCCTGCGCGTGTACCAGAACCTGCGCGTAAAAGTGGTGACAGGTTCGCAAAAAGGCCTGAACGAAGTGTCTGAACGGTCCGAAACAAGTGAGATCTTCCGCACCATTTATGCGAATCATTTTCTCAACGGGAGCAACCCGGATCAGGCCAAGTACACGCCGCATACCGAGGCCGGGCAAATGCTCGTGATCACTTCGCCGAACTTTACAGCTAATATCGAAGATTTGGTGGACTGGAAAACGCGCAAAGGAATCAAAACCACGGTGGTTACAACCACGGAAACCGGGATGAGCGACAGCCAGATTAAAAGTTATGTGTCTGATTTCTACAGCTCAAACCCGGACCTCGTGTTCGTGTTGCTCGTGGGAGACCACGCGGACGTTCCGAGTCACAGCTACGGAAATTCCGGCGGGGAAGAATTGTGGAGCGATTCCTATTACGGACAGCTTTCAGGCGGTGCCAACGACTATTACCCCGAAGCTTTCGTGGGAAGAATTTCCGGGAACAGCAGTCAGATCAGTTCGCAGGTCGCAAAGATCCTCGAATACGAAACAAATCCCGCACCGGGCGACTGGATGACCAACGCCATCGGGCTCGGTTCGGGTGAGGGAAGTGGTTATGGTGACGACGGAGAAGCCGACTGGCAACACCTGCGCAACATCCGTACCCAGCTTGTCGGATTCGGATACAACGAAGTCTATGAATTTTACGATGGTTCGCGTGGGGGAGAAGACGCTTCCGGCGATCCGAACTCGGCCATTATCCTTCCGGCTGTAAATGCCGGCGTGGGACTCTTTAATTACACCGGGCATGGCGCTCAAAACCTGTGCGTAACGGGGAATTTCAGTTCTTCACACATCAATTCGGCGATCAATAACGGGAAATACCCCTTTGTAATTTCGGTTGCCTGCAACAACGGTACCTTTACTTCCGGGACCTGTATCTCCGAAGTATGGATGAACGCTACCAATGCCGGAACTCCATCCGGTTCCATCGCCGCCTGCGGCTCTTCGATCCTGATGGCCTGGGCCGAACCGATGCAAACACAGGATGAACTAGCAGCCATTATTGCAGAAGCTTATGTCAACAATCACAAAGCAACGCTCGGCGGAATATTCTACAACGCGCAAATGAGCATGCTCGAACAGTACAACAACGGAAGTGCCCGCGAAGTGATGCAGACCTGGGTAATGTTCGGTGATCCTTCAGTGGAATTCCGAAACAAAATGACCCAGAACCTCACCGCAAACCACGTGGGCTGGATGCCGCAAACCGAAACTGCTGTGGATGTAAACTGCAACACCGAAGGCGCAGATGTGGCACTCGTTCAGGACGGAGAGATCCTCGGAACGGCACAGGTGAGCGGGGGTGTGGCACACTTTACGGGACTCAGTCTCGCAACCAATTCACCGGTATACGTAACTGCTTCAAAGCAAAATTACAAGCCCTACCAGGGATACATCATCATCGGTAACGGAACGGCGTCACTGGATGAACAGGCCGTAAAAGACCTGCAGGTATTCCCGAACCCGGCGAAGGACTTCGTTCGGATTCGTTTTGAGAACCGCTCCGGTTCGGCTCGTGTCACTTTGAACGATGCTCAGGGGAAAGTCCTGAAAAGCGTAACGGCAAGTGGCAACGGACAAACTACAATGCAGCTGGATCTGGACAATGTCGGGCAGGGAATTTATTTCCTCAACGTCACGGATGGCGCTTACCATTCGGTCGAAAAACTTGTAATACGTTAATAAAGAATTGAATCTAGTACAAACGGTTCCTGCATTGCGGGGACCGTTTTTTTTATATATTTACCACAGCCGAAACCTGATCACCGATAAAAGCATCGGTTTTCGGAATAGTTAACTTAAATTTTACGTATGAAAAAACTGATGTTTATGGCAGCTGCCCTGCTGCTTGGAAGTGTGGCCTGGTGCCAGGAATTTGAAGTACCTGAAAATTACAGCCTGAAAAAAGCCTCCGATTACGAAGAACACAAAGAAGACGTGATCGCTGCCGTCCACTGGCTCGAAAACACACCTGCCGGCGAACAGGAAAGCAAGCGAAAAGAAGTGAACGCATTCGTAATTACCTACGTTACCGGCGCACCGGATGTCTCAGTTATGATCTCCGAGAAGATCGTAACGTTCATGGATTGTCCGGATTGCCTGGTATTGTTCATGGGAGGATGGACCGTTTACGCACTCGAAAACGGGGATGACCCCGTGAAGGGAGCGATGGCCGGCCTGGATGCTGTCATGAATTATTACGAAGCCAATAAAGCGGTTCTCGGGAAAAACAAGAATATCGAAAAGTTCATACGCCTTCGGGATAAGGGAGAACTTGAAAGTTATGTCCGCGAAAACCTCAAATAACAAGCGTTAAACGGCCATATTACCCATAGACGAAAGGAGTTCGGAAAGAACTCCTTTTTTTCATCGTATAAACTGCATATATCGGAGCTTCCGGCGATATTCCGTAAATTCGTGCCGCTATGACAAAAGCCTCTTTTGATACCGAATTTCGCGGTGAACACTTTACGGATGAACTTCCGTCCGGTGAATTTGACAATTGCCGCTTCGTGCAATGTAGTTTTGCAGGTGCCGATCTTTCACAATGCATATTTACCGATTGCGAGTTCTCGGAGTGTGACCTGAGCCTCGTCAAAATGAGAAACACCGCTTTCCGGAATGTGCGTTTCGACGATTGCAAACTGCTCGGGCTTCATTTTGACGGCTGCAATCCGTTCCTGCTCGAACTTTACTTCAACTCCTGCGTGCTGAACCTGTCTTCCTTTTACCGCTGCACGCTTAAAAAATCGTTATTCAACGACTGTCGCCTGCAGGAAGTCGATTTTACGGAAGCCATACTTCCCGGAAGCACATTTACACAGGCAGACCTGTCGGGAGCGGTATTTGAACAAACCAATCTCGAACAATGTGACTTTCGCAAGGCCCTCAACTACCGCATCGACCCGGAGAGGAATAAGATTCGCGGTGCACGCTTTTCAGCCGACGGACTATCGGGCTTACTCGAAAAATACCGCCTCCGGATTGAACCGTAGCGCGGGGCATTTTCATACCTTTACAGCATGAAGTGGTCCCTTTTTTATCTGCTTGCCGGTGTGCTGCTGGTCTCCTGTTCTGCGGAACCGCCCAAAGAAACGGTGCGTCTGGATGAGATCATCAAACGCTCCGATACTTATCGCGAGGGCCAATCCGATACGAGTGTCGTACGTGAAGTACAAGATTACGACCGGCTCAGTGCTTCCTTAAAAAATTTACTGGACAGTTTACAGGTAAAACCGGGAGACCTGCGACTTCTGGACACCCTTCTTTTTGCAGACCGCTTCGGGGCAGACACGACCGTGAAACTCCGTTGGACCGGTCAGTCCGGTGAAAGTAGCTTGTATTACTGGGAATTTGCGGACAGCAATAAAGTAAAAAACGCTTTTTTTAACTGGCTCGATTGCTTCGGACCGGATTGCACATCACACCGACTTTACGAGAACAGCCGGCTCGACAAACGCTTTACGGCAATCTGGGTAGGTTCACAAAGTATGTACCTGTTCCAAACGCAGGATAACTCCCGTTTTTCGGCAGATGCAATCGAACAATGTCTGAAATCGCTTTCCCCGGATGAATTGTGGTTGTATCGCGTGCGTCAGCCCGCACGAAGTACAATGCGCTGGTATGAAACGGGGGAGGACGGCAAACTGAAATTAATCCAAAAGAAACATGAAAATAGTTAACAGGGGATTCCTCCTTATTCGTCCCAAACAGGCCTTTGCCGACTGGGCAAACCAGTTCGACCTCGATTTTGAAGTTGAGATCGATGACCTTACAGAAGCCGGGGTGTACCTCGTGGAAGAAGATTTCATGGAAGCCGAATTACTGCTCGAACAGAATTTCAAAAAGATCTTCGAAGCGGAGTTGAGTCAAATTACCGAAGAAGAAACCGACTGGCCCGAACAACGGACCATTTCCGTATTCGAAGAGTGGTTTGACTGGGAAGCCGGCACTACCGTACTCGACCTCGAAAAGAACGATCTGAAGGTCTACAGGGACTGAAGTGAATCGAGTTCGATCAGTATGGCATTGAAATAACGCGGGTCCTCCGAAACTTCCCGGCCGACAAAATCCGGTTTTTCAAACGCTTCATCCGCCGCTTCCAGTTCGATCTCAGCCAGGATCAGGCCGCTGAGTTTTCCGTGAAATACGTCTACTTCCCAGGTGTGTTTTCCCATGGGAATGCAATAACGTTCTTTTTCAATGCGTCGCGGACAGAAAAGTTCCAGCATGCGCTTTCCCTCTTCCGTCGGAATGGCGTATTCAAACTCTTCACGCGCAATGCCTTTTGTCTGCCCTTTGATCGTCAGATAAGCTTTATCACCGCGAATGCGGACACGTACGGTCACTTCCTTCGTATTGTGGATAAAACCCTGTGCGATGAATTCCGGTTCGGGCTTTGAAAAACGTGCCCAGGCCTCGTGATCTGCCAAAAACTTCCGTTCGATCTCCATGGTTCAAAAGTACGAAAGATCCGTTTCCCTCCGGCGGCCTGCAATAAACGAGTTCATTTCGGAGTTATAAGTAGAAATGCCTATCATGAAAATGCATCGATTTCTGTTTATTATCAGTGTTTTGGGTATTCTTGCCGGAACAATCACTTCGTGTGCGAGCGCACGCAACGGACGCAAATGCGACGGTCGTAAAGCGACAAAAACGCCCATGGGAAATATGTAATGCCCTCAGATCGGTCGCGCATACACTTTTCCGACGTACCGCAATTCACGCATCCTGAACGCAAAACGTTCGAGCATTTTTTCATTCGGAATCAGCAGCATCAATATTTCGACCTTATCATCCGTTAAATCCCGCTCTAGAGATGCCTGGCGAATAATAACGGTATCGCGTACCATTCCGCCGAAATGAACGTCCTGGTTCAACCTGAAAACATAGAAATGTTCTTCGCCGTCTATCGATACGGGGTAGAGGCAGCGTCCGCTGACCGGGAATTGTGCGCCGAGATAACGATTACTTTTGGACATGAAAAGGCGTAGTTCCGTTCCCTGGTAATCGCGGTAGCCGGTGGTCGAACCGTCATATTCATCCTCATCATACCGATTCGAGAAAAAAGGGTGTGTGAAATTCGGAAAGCGAAAATTCCGGTTTCTTTTGAACAGCGGCCTCCATTCGCCCTGCTGGATCCGGATACTCGATACGAGCCAGGTCACGTAAAAGGCAAAGAACAGGATCCGGTTAAAGTTGCCGTACAGGCTTTTATTCGCATCGTCCGCTCCGTACTCGGCAGTCATCATGACATAACTCAGCATAATAGCTCCCAGTATGCCGTACATCAGGATGCGGAGGTTGTTTTCCTGTCCGAATTGTAGTTTCGGGTTGAAAAAAGCGGAATTGTTCACGGCGTTGTTCTTCATTACGAACCAAAGGTGTAATGTGAGCAGGAAAAAGAGTATCGTTATAAAACCGTAGTTTTCGACAGCGCTGCTGAGCAGCCAAAAATCATAGAAACCGTGCGCCAGGCAGGCCACGAAGAAAGCCAGTACCGGTGTCAGTCGTTTCCAGAGTTGCTTTTTGAAGCGAAAACGGGCAAGGATAAAGCCGTATGCAACAATGCTGGCGTCCATCATGTGACTCGTTACGGCCATCAGGAAACGTGTTACAATGTTCCCGGATTTCTCAAGGTACATCCAGTTTTCGGCAAATGCAAATCCGAGTGCGGCGGCGGAAGCGTAGAGAATGTAATCGTACGGCTCTTTGAACTTGCGGGCGAGTAAGCCGAAAATGATCCAGGGGAGGAATTTTACCAGTTCTTCGTTCAGGCCGATCACGAAGGTGCAATACAGAAAATCGTTGACCGCGTCGCCATTGAGACCAACCTGGAGTGTGTATGTGTCAAAATCGTAAAGGGGAAGACACAAAAAGGTACAGAGCGTACCGAGTATGAATACGAAGATCAGATCGCGCCAGCGTTCCGGTCTGAAAATATCCATGTTGCGGATATAATACAGCCAGACAGCCGAAATAACCAGCGCTGCGAAGAACGGCATCCAGCTTACGGAGAATATACGACCTTCCGCAATTGTTTCGAGGTAATAAAGGATGTCGCCCTGGTGGTAGAAATACGTTCTTCGAAAAGTTACCGGCAAATGTGCTCGGATATTCGGTGCGGTAACGTATGCATGCAATTGCTCGGAATCACGGGCGTAAACCTCGAGCAGTCGCAGGTAAGACTTATCGAAGTACGGACGTTTCCCGAGCGTTTTGTGATATGCAGCGGCCGCTTTTTGAAATTCACCCTGCTGTTGAAAATACTTTCCCTCCAGGAAACCCAGGTAGGCGTTTTCCGGAAAACTACGACGCAGACTATCCAGGTACAAAACAGATAATTCAGACTCATTGCAACTGATTGCGGCATACGTATTCATCGCGAGTCGCGTCTCCGGCCCGGGCGCAAAGTCGTCGCTGATGTGGTACGGACAAAAGGAAGAATACTGCTGTTTGTAGAGGTCGATATACCGGAATTGTACCGGGAGACTATCTGGACTCAACCTTCGGAGCAGATCGAACACATGGTATTCGGCATAGGTTCCGGGCTCCTGCTTACTGATCAGTTTTTGCAGTTCCGGGATGGGGTAGCGCCGATCGGGAATCAGGTTTGAAAGCACGATGATCGTCCCGATGCAGACAAAGTAAACGATAAAGAGGTTCCTGACGATTTTATTGCGCATATCCCGGAATCGGCGAATCGTTGGGAATAGCATGGCGCCAAAGAAAAAGGTTAGATAGATTACCACAGTCCACATGCTTCAAAAGTACAAATTCCTGTCGTACAGAGCGTGCTCTCGAAAATTTACCAACTCCGGGGAGGAATACCTCGTTATTAAGAAGGTGGAGGCCGCGGAAATCCGGCAATAGATCGGTAGAAGCACGAATATGTTCATCCACAGTTAGTATTTAATAAAAAGATTGTTAAATAGTGAAATACTTAAAAACATTTTGTACTTTCGTTGCGTATTTCAATACAATTATTTACTTAAGAGTAAAGTGTTTATGAAATTTTTTACTTTATTAACCGTACTGATTGCTACTTCTTCCCTGGCGCAAAATTCCAATTTCAATACACAGCGCAACTGGTCTCTGAATAAGAAAGAATTGCTTTTTGGTATCGGTGCCACCCAGTTTTTGGGTGATCTTGGCGGACGAAACAGGGTCGGGACTGATTACAGCCTGTCGGATATCGATTTTCCGTCTACGGGAATCGGCGGAATGATCGGTTTTCGCTACCGTTTTCATCCCTATTACGCCACCACCACCTCACTCAATGTAGGACTTGTTCGCGGAAGCGATGCCAATACGAATGAAATTATCCGTGAGAGTCGCAACCTGCAGTTTCGCTCCCTGATCGTGGAGCTGTCTCAGCGTTTTGAAGTCATCTTACTGGCGAATGAAAAATTCGGACGCCGTTACAACATCCGCGGATTAAAAGGTTTCCGTGATCACAACGAACAATTGTACCTTTTCGGTGGGATCGGTGTGGCTTACTATAATCCGAAAGCGCCTTACCAGGGTTCCTGGGTTGCTTTGCGTCCTTTGCACACGGAAGGGCAGGGACTCGCCGGCGGACCGGACGAATATTCCAAATTCACCGCGACCATTCCACTCGGGATCGGTTTCCGCATGGGACTTACCCGTATGTGGCGCATTGGTCTTGAACTCACTTATGTAAAAACATTTACGGATTACATTGACGATGTCTCCGGAACTTATTACGATCCGAGCGTACTGGCTGCCAAATACGGCGAACAGGCCGCTTACCTGTCTAACCCGAGCGATAAGAACCAGCAGTGGTTCACAGCCGGGCAGCAGCGAGGGGATAAAAACCTGGATGCTTATTTCTACGCGAACATCGTTGTGGTACGCAACATTACCTACAAGAATTACGCGAACAAAAGCCGTCGCATTCGCTTCAACAGCCGAACAAAATTCTAAGAAACGTTCATACATACCTTTAAATAATCGGGGTGGCATGTTTGTCACCTCGTTTTGCATATCTATTTTTGTAAAAAACTCAGTATGTATAAATTCTTACGGTCCCTGCTCTTTTTGCGCGATCCTGAAAAAGTACACTATTTTACCGTCAAATCCCTTCGGCGAACACTTTCAATTCCGGGTGTTCAGAGTTGGTGGCGCAGAAAATATGTGATCACGGATGAATTGTTAAAAACACGCGTATTCGGGATCGAGTTTAAGAATCCAGTGGGGCTGGCAGCCGGGTTTGACAAGAATGCAACGGCTTACCCGGACCTCGAAGACTGCGGTTTCGGCTTTATCGAGATCGGAACCGTAACCCCGCGACCGCAACCGGGTAACGACAAACCACGGCTCTTCCGACTGAAGCAGGATGAAGCGATCATCAACCGCATGGGATTTAACAACGACGGCGTCGAAGCAGTTGCCAAACGCCTGAAAAATCGCAAAACGGACCTTGTTATCGGTGGGAATATCGGGAAGAATAAGACCACCCCGAACGAACTTGCGGCGGACGATTACCGAACGGCATTCATCGGATTGTATCCCTTTGTCGATTACTTCGTGGTGAACGTTTCATCGCCAAATACCCCGAACCTGCGGGATCTGCAGGAAAAAGAACCACTTAAAAATCTCCTCTTTCAACTCAAGGAACTAAACGCCGAACAGCCGAAGGAAAAACCGATCCTTTTGAAGATCGCACCGGATCTCACGGAAACGCAACTTGATGATATCGTGGAGATCGTCCTGGAAACACGCATCGATGGTGTGATCGCTACCAATACCACGATTTCGCGTGAAAACCTGAGAACGCCGGCAGCAGAGATCGAACGCATCGGCATGGGCGGTTTGTCCGGAAAACCACTTACGCAACGCTCAACCGAAGTAATTCGCTATCTTTCGGAAAAATCCGCAGGTGCTTTTCCCATCGTAGGTGTGGGAGGAATTCACAGTTCGGAAGATGCTATTGCGAAACTGGAAGCCGGTGCATCACTCGTTCAGCTCTATACCGGTTTTATTTATGAAGGACCGGAACTCGTAAGCAGCATCAATCGGGCGATTATCAACTGGAAAAAAGAAAAAATACATGCAAACGGTTAAGATTACGGAATGTCCGCGCGACGCCATGCAGGGGTTGCACGAATTCATTCCGACCGAAAAGAAGATCGCCTACATGAACAAACTCATGGAATGCGATTTCGACACGCTCGATTTCGGTAGTTTTGTTTCTCCGAAGGCTATTCCGCAAATGCGCGATACCGCAGCCGTGCTGGACGGCATGGACCTGAACGACCGGACCAAACTCCTCGCCATTGTTGCCAATGAGCGTGGGGCAGAGGATGCTTCCGCTTTTGATGAGATCAATTACCTCGGCTACCCGTTTTCGGTGAGCGAGGAATTTCAGAAACGAAATACGAATGCCACGATCGAAGAATCGCTCGGGCGGCTTGAAAAGATCCAGCAAATCACCTTGCGGAGCGAAAAAAAACTCGTTGTTTACCTGTCGATGGGGTTCGGGAATCCGTATGGCGAAGCCTGGAATGCCGACGTGGTTTTTAACTGGAGCAAACGACTTTCCGAAGAACTCGGCATCGGGATACTCGCACTTTCCGATACGATCGGCTGTGCCACACCGGAAAACGTCGATTACATCTTCCGTTCGCTGATCCCGGCACTTCCGGAAGTGGAGTTCGGTGCTCACCTGCACGTTTTACCGGGATCTGCGGAATCCATTCTTGCAGCTGCCTGGAATGCCGGTTGCAAACGTTTCGATGGTGCTATCCGCGGTTTCGGAGGATGCCCGATGGCCAAAGACGACCTCACCGGAAACATGCCCACCGAGCGCATGCTTGCTTTTTTTAAATCTAAAAACGTCCATACCGGGATCGACGAAGCCGCTTTTGAGCGCGCTACCCTCGAAGCACTCCGTGTATTCCCGGTGTAACCGAACGGGCCAAATGAATTTATAAGAACATGACACGAACTTACTGGTTTATACTTCTGCTTTTCACATTGTTTTCCTGTGCCGGAAACGATCCGCAACCCGAAAAGAAACAAAGTCCGGAAAAACAGCCGCAACAGGCAGTTGAGGAAATCTCAACCTTGTTTAACGAGGACCGTTTCTCCGAACCGGAAGCGGAGGAATTATTACGCGAACTGCACATTTGTTCGGATTCGCTGGAAGTGAAAGGGAAAGAGGTAAAAGCCCCATGCAGCCCGAAATTTTTCCGCTTCTTTAAATTGCGTGACAATCTACCGCTGATGCAGGGATTTCTGCTCCAGGTACGGTCGAACGTGGGAGGGATCGCGATCCGCAGACTGCTGGTTTTTGAAAGGGAGAACGGGCAACTGGTTAAGGTAAACGGATTTACGGCTAACCTGATCCGCCGTATTTCGACAAAAACAGCTTACGACGACCTGGTATTGCGTTTTCCAGATCGCGTGGAATACCCGGGATCGGATGTCGCGGAGATCGTGTTTTACAATTGCCTGTTTTCGTGGGATGGCAGCAAATACGTTTTCAAATCCGTGGAAGACATTGAAGGAAAAGACTGGGGAGGCCCTGTCA
The DNA here is from genome assembly GCA_964389755.1 of uncultured Flavobacteriales bacterium. Classification (GTDB taxonomy): domain Bacteria; phylum Bacteroidota; class Bacteroidia; order Flavobacteriales_D; family Crocinitomicaceae; genus JBBSUQ01. The sequence continues at coordinate 12,211 of CAYMEW010000017.1, forward strand.
AAGCGTCACTGAAAGATTCGATGTCCGTGGAAATCCACGCCATTCTCAAGGATAATAACATGATCTTTTAATGCGCCTGCTACTGCTCTTTACCTGTTTTGCGGCACTAAGTGCCTGCCACCGTACGATTCAGACGCAGCCCATCAATTTGTCGTACCTGTTCGACGATAACAGCAGCAAGGTCTGGCTCATCGACAAACTCATGATCGAGGACCGGAACTATTCGCCGCTCCGGAATGCGTACAAGGATATTTGTATCTTTTACAGCAACGGGAAATGTGTCGTGCAGCCGCTCAATACGCTGGGAGACCGCCCCGGGGCGAAAGGAAAGTTCAGCGTGGATTCCAGGAAGCGAACCATACGCATGAAATTTAAGAATGAGACCTGGAACTTTGACCTCGCAAAAACGCGCGACGACTATATTGTCTTAAAACCGCGCAAAGATTCCGATATGCAGTATACGGTTCACCTGATTCCGTTGCCCGAACTCTGATCTTCGCTTATAATTTTTTGAATGGTGCCCGGAAAACGGTTCCGTTAGACAAGGTTCCTTCAACGAGGTAATGTCCGCTTTCAAGCTGCGAAACCTCGATCTTGTTTGAAGTTCCCTGAAGTACGAGCCGTCCCGAAAGGTCGCGAACTGCGTAAGAAACGACTGTTTCCTCTGATTCGATGGTCAGGAAATCCTGCGCCGGATTCGGAAACACACCAACCGATACAAGCGGAAGTTCATCAATGCCAGCCGGATCTTCGATCGCTACCTGTACGTCGTCGATGTAGAGTTTGAATCCGTCGTCGGTAATGTTTACGAAAGCGATAAAAATGCTTTGTCCGTCGTATCCCGCTTCGGAGAGGTTCACGTTGTGCATGGTCCAGGACGCGCTTTCATCGTAAACGGTTAACAGGGTGTCGGTAAATGACCCGGGCAGGCTGTCGCCGGTGGAGATCAGTACGCGGTATGAATCCGGGTAAGAAGGATCGTGCGAACCGGCGTTCCAGGAAAGGAAATTGCCGAATGCTCCCAGTGTAACGAAAGGAGTGATGAGCCATTTATCAGCTGTACCGGCCGGTTCGTAATATGATGTGGAACTCGCGACACTGTCGCCCGGAATTTCGGGATTCTCCTTGATGATCCATGCCTCGGTGTATTCGGAAACCTGGGAGGCCGGTGTTTGCATGTCCAGGTCGAGCCGTTGCCAGCCTGCTGGAAAGCCGTTTTGAAAATCTTCGCTGAAAATGATCGTTTGGGCAGCCAGGAAATTGGCCATCCCGAGAAATGTAAGAAAAAGTGTTCTTTTCATGGAACAAAAATAGCCGTTTTTCGCTTAGCGCGTCAGTAGTATCAGGATTTCCTTGTATTCCTGGTAAAAACGATCGAAGCCGCTGAGCTTTTCACGAAAAAATGTGAAGATCGCGGGATGATCTTCCGGCTTGTAAAGGCTGACCCCCTCAAGCCGCCACTCGATGCGACTGATCACCTGGCCATGCGGCGTGGAAAAGGCTTCATACCAGATCGCATCCGTCCCGGCCTCGGCCTCCATAAGTCGTTGTAATTCGCCGAACTGCTCGTAAATAAGTGCCCGGATTCCCTCGTCCTTCGACTGAATATCCACATTTACCGCGGCGTAGGATGAATCCGCGTGCAGGCGTACGTAGATATCTTTGACGTCCGTCGGGTAGTTGAGCCAGTTCATTTTACGTCCGTTCACAGAGCGCGTCGCGGACATAAACTCCCGAAAAGCCTGGAAAAATTCGGTATTGCGTTTTTTCTTTTCTTCCTTTGACAGCATCAGTCGAATTCGATGTGGTATTCCTGGTTATTATACGCGATTGTCTCCGGGAGGTTTTCGTTTGTGTAGCCGAAGCGGATCTCGGTGACCAGGTCATCTGCCAGCCACTGTTTGTAAGAGCTGATCTTTCCCTGCCGGTCGTATTCATACAACTGAACGCGTCGTTCCTGCACATTATTCATTCCGAGCAGGTAAGCGACCATCGGTTTGCCGTTCTCGGTGTAAGTTACCGTACGCAGTGCGCGAGAGATCTCCCCGGGTTCCGACTGAAATAGCGAATCGTATTCGCGGATCTTCGAGAGCGATTCTCCGTAGGGCAGAAAATAGTTGATCGAAAAGATCTTGTCGCGGACCCGGTCTACCAGGATGCGCGGTTTGTTGATCTCGCCGTATATTTCAAGCTGGTTGGTGCTCGCCTGGCGATTGACTTTCATGACGATCCTGTTCTGTTCGTAGAGAATGCGCGTATTGACGTCCTGCCGCGTTCCCATGTAATAATCGTAATTGAGATTTACCACGCGGTCCCCTTCGTATTCGTATTTCACCTTCGTAAAGTAATCGTTGATCTTCGGCGTGCGGTAATAAGCGAATTCGTCCACCAGCCCGTTTTTCATAAAGGTGAAACACAACTTTTCGCGGATCTCATCCGGGTTTTCACCGCCGTAACTGATCATCGTACATTTCCGGGCGCGAATCTCGTGCAATGCCGAATCGGAGAAGGTAAACACGAACGAATTATTCGCATTGAAGAGGTAGGGGAGGTTGTACGGATTGATGATGTTCGTGTGCGACAGTGAAACACCTTTGGGAATGCGCAGGGACTTGCGTTTTTCGGTGAGACAGGCACTGAAAATAACCAGCAGTAACAGTAAAGGAATATAGCGACGCATCGCGTTCAGAGTTTTAAGGACAAAATTAAATATATTCTGATCATCGGCAATATAACTCGTTAATTAACAAATTTTAGTAAAAAAGAACAACATTTAATCCTGACGGATTATTAAAATTCTTTAAAAAAGCTGATTTTTACACCTTCGTTCAAAACGACGTTATTCTATTCATGAAGGATCACATACTTTTTACCTCCTTTCGGCGACTAACCGCTATGTTTCGAGAAGACCGCCGCGAGATCTACCACATATACGTTTACGCCATTTTCAATGGTTTGTTAAGCCTTGTCCTGCCCTTCGGTATCCAAACGATCATAAACCTGATCCAGTCGGGGAAATCGAGCAGTTCGTGGATGTTCGTGATCATCCTTGTAACTCTCAGCGTTGTTTTTTCGGGTGTATTGCAGATCTTTCAGCTCCGGATCGTGGAGAATTTACAGCAAAAGATCTTTTACCGCGCCGCGATGGAGTTTACCTACCGCATCCCGAAACTGAACCTCAGTAAAATCCCCGGGAAATACCCTCCTGAACTGGTTAACCGCTTTTTTGACATCCTGACCATCCAAAAAGGACTTCCGAAACTACTGATCGACGTTACAACAGCCGTCCTGCAGATCTTTTTCGGACTCCTGCTGCTGTCCTTTTACCATGCGTTCTTCATCGCTTTCAGCCTCGTACTGCTCGTGTTGCTTTACCTCTTGCTGCGTTATACCAGTTTCAAGGGTATGACAACGGCCTACGACGAATCCACACAGAAATACAAAGTGGCATTCTGGCTACAGGAAGTGGCGCGTTCGCTTTCGGCTTTCAAGGTCTTCGGAAAAGCCAATTTTCACTTCGAAAAAAGCGACGATCTCACCGCAGATTACCTCACCGGGCGGGAAAGTCACTTCAAGATACTGATCAAACAATTTATTCAACTGATCGGATTTAAAGTTCTGATTACTTTAAGTTTACTTTTGATAGGAGGCTTACTTGTGATCAATCAGCAAATGAATATCGGGCAGTTCGTGGCTTCGGAACTCATCATCCTTTTGGTCATTAACTCCGTGGAAAAACTCATCATGAGTCTTGAAACGGTTTATGACGTACTTGTGGGACTCGAAAAGGTCGGTTCGTTCACCGATCTGCCGCTCGACCGCCAGGATCTGCCTTCCGAAGAGGAAGAAGTGGAGGTGGAGCAGGAAGACCCGCTTTCGATCACGTTTAAAGATGTTTCGTATCGCTCGCACTTCGATGACCGCACCGTTATTAAAGACATGACGGCCGAAGTATCTCCACAGGCCCGCACGGCTGTGATCGGTGGAAAAGTATCCGGGAAATCCGTTTTCCTGAACGTACTGGCCGGTGTCAATTCGGATTACGAAGGTTCATTCCTGATTAACAAAGTGACGAAACGCAACCATTCCAACCGTAAGTTTCTTTCACACGTTGCATACTGCGATGGATATACCGATATTTTTACCGGAACCATCCGCGACAACATCATCATGGGGCGCCCGATTGCCGACCGCGATATGTTTGCCGTATGCGAACAGGTGCAGTTACTCGATTTCATCAACAATACCGAAAAAGGATTCGATACCGAACTCCTGCCCGAAGGAAAGTACCTTTCGCAAAACGTGAAACTGAAGATCACACTCGCACGTGCATTGGCCGGAAAACCGAAACTGATCGTACTGGAGAACTTCCTAGATAAGTTATTTGTTCAGGGAGAACTACAGGTCATTGATTACCTGTTGGATAGCCGTCATCCCTGGGCTGTTGTGGCCGAAGTGCAGCACCGTCAATTACTCGAACACTTCTCGGAAGTACTGGTGTTTGAGAGCGGGAGAATGATTGGCGCGGGAGAACTTCGCCAGGTCGAAGGCGTCATGAACTTAAACGAATACCTGTATGCTTAACATATCACGCGATAAAGTAGATCAGTACATCAACCGTTCGCGTTTCAAATCGAACAAACTGATCCGTACGAAGGTGACCAAGAACCTGTTCATGCGGGTATTGCTCGCCATTTGCCTGATCGGCATCTTTTTGCTCTTTTTACCGTGGACCCAGAACATCCAGTCGAAAGGTTACGTGACCACGATCTACCCGGATCAGCGGCCACAGACCATCAATTCCGTGATTGCCGGGAAAGTGCAGCACTGGAAGGTCAAAGAAGGCGATTACGTGGAGGCCGGGGATACGATCATCATTATTTCGGAGGTGAAGCCTGAGTATTTCGATCCGCTGTTGCTCCAGCGTACGGACGAACAGGTACAAAACAAACTGAACTCCGTGGATGCCTATGAGAATAAGATTGCCGCACTGGAGCAGCAAATGGCAGCTTTCCGGGATATCCGCGACCTGAAAATGAAGCAGGCCAAAAACAAATTGTTGCAGAGCAGGCTCAAAGTGAAAGCAGACAGCATCGACCTGGTGGCCTACGAAGCGCAATACGCGATTGCCCTCAAACAGTATCACCGAATGAAGGAACTGTATGACCAGGGCATTAAATCGCTTACGGACCTCGAAATACGCAATGTGAAGCTGCAGGAAATGAATGCAAAAATGATCTCGCAGGAAAATAAATTGCTCAGTAGCCGCAACGAAGTGATCAATGCAGAAGTGGAGATCATCAGCGTGCAGAACGAATACAGCGAGAAACTCGCCAAAACGCAATCCGAACAACAAAGTGCCTGGTCATCCAAATTTGAGGCAGAAGCCATGGCATCGAAACTCAAAAACCAGTATTCAAACTACGCGATCCGACAGGGCATGTATACGATTACGGCTTCCAGGGACGGCTATGTAACGAAACTGGTACAGGCCGGGATCGGCGACATTATCAAGGACGGCGACGAGATCGTAACCCTGATGCCGGCAAACACGAAACTGGCCGTGGAATTTTACGTCGACCCGATCGACTATCCGCTGGTTAAAAAAGGGGAGGAGGTCCGCATCCAGTTCGACGGCTGGCCCGCGATTTTCTTCAGTGGCTGGCCCAATACGTCCTACGGAACTTACGCCGGGGAAATCTATGCGATGGACAACTTCATCAGCCCGAACGGAAAATACCGCATCCTTGTAAAACCGAAATCCGGACAACATCCGTGGCCCGATGCAATCCGCGTGGGCGGTGGCGTGCGTACATTCGTATTATTGAACGACGTTCCCGTGTGGTACGAACTCTGGCGTAAACTCAACGGCTTCCCGCCCGACTTTTACCACGGAGCGGAGTCCAAGATCAAAACCAAACCCGAAGCAGGAAAATGAAGCAATTTTTAATAGGTATTCTCACATTTTCATTCCTGATGATAAACGGATTCGGTATCACGCAGGAAGATACCGTGTACCTGACGCTCGAAGAATTCCTGCTGATCGTGGAGGAAAATCACCCGATCGCGCGGCAGGCCGGGCTGAAAGTCGACTATGCGAATGCCAACAAGCGCAAAGCACACGGCGCTTTCGATCCGAAACTTTTTTCGGATATGAGCGGGAAGTTTTTTAACGACAAAGAGTACTACTTCCTTTCGAATTCAGGTATGAAGATCCCGACCTGGTTTGGCATGGAGATCAAGGGCGGATACGAATACAACGACGGAGATTACCTCAGTGCCTCGAAAACGGTCCCGGGTTCCGGGCTTTGGTACCTCGGTGTTACAGTTCCGGTCGGGAAGAACCTGTTTATCGATGAGCGCCGGACCGTTTTGCGGCAGGCAGGCGTATTACAGGACCAGTCCGAACTTGAAAAACGCCTGATGCTCAATGACCTGTTATTGTCGGCTAAAGAAGCATACTGGGAATGGTATGCGGCGCATCAGAAACTCGAAGTCGCACGACGCGGTGTGCAATTGTCCGAGGAACGTAAACAAGCCATCGTGCAGGGTGCGATCATCGAGGAATACCCGATCATAGACACCGTAGAAGCGCATATTCAACTCGATACACGGCGAATCAGTTACGAGAACCAGCTCATTAACTACGCACAGGTGCGTGCACAACTCGCAACTTTTCTCTGGCTGAAGAATGAGGTTCCGCTCGAACTGCATGAACGGACCTTACCGGTTTACGACACGACCAGCATGAGTCCGAACCTGAGGCTTGAAGCCGATACCAGCGGCTTTACACAGGTCTACAGCTACAAACTCGATTACCTGCGACTTGAGGAGCGCCTGAAAAAGGAAATGCTCAAACCGCAGATCGACCTGACCTTCACGCCGCTGGTGCAACCGACCTCGCCGAATACCTTCCGACCATACGATCCCGAAGATTTCAAGTGGGGTGTAACGGCCAGTTTCCCGATCTTCCTGCGCAAGGAACGCGGAGAGATCGCCATGAATGCAATCAAGCAGAAGGAAGCAGGTTACGACCGGCAAATGAAGGTCAACGAACTGGAGAATAAATTCATCGCTTATAAGATCGAGCTTTCAGCAACCGGACGTCAGCTCGAAATGCAGCGGCAAATGGTCGCGAACTACCAGCGATTGACGAATGCCGAAATCACCAAGTACAACATGGGAGAAAGTTCCCTTTTTTTGGTCAATTCGCGTGAGATCAAATACCTCGAGGCGTTGGAAAAACTTGCCGAAATGGAGCAGAAGCTCGAAAAAACGAAGGCCAAACTGGCCTGGCTGATGGTGAATCCGTAGTTTCCGAATTCTTCTTTGCGACTTGCAATTAACTCATTTCTGCATAGCACACCAGGCGGAACCCGGTAAAACAATCACTTTGATCGCGGTCGATCATACGCTTGAAAAACAGGGTGTTTACCTGGAATTCCGTCGGTGACCGGATCACGTGCAAATAGTCAGATCCCAAAACGAGTCTTTTCGTTTGATAATCACTGAAACGGGGGAGTGCATAGCGCATTCCGAAACCTTCATCCACCGGTGTCCGGCAAAATTCCGCGACGTTGCCATTCAGGAAATCAAAACACGGATCGGGAGACTGCACCTGGTTTTGCTGCAAGAGGTATTCGTAAATCGTTTCCGGGGATCGGATCGCCTTTTGCTGAACAGGTTTTAAAAGTGCGATAGCGTGTGGAACGGCCGGTTCCAGGATCGAAAAGTCGGAGTTCGGTGCGTCGGACACGAAAGGGCGCAAAAAGTCCGGGCATTGCCACAGCAGCGCCAGGTGAGACTCTTCCAGCGACGGCAGGGAATAACGCAGGTTGTAGTGATTCGGCGTGTGTTCCGGAGAATGCACTGTTTTCCAGCGACAAAAGGCGAGGGCCTGGTCGTAGGAAATATTTACCACCGGGTAGCGGTCGTAGGCCGGATGCCAAAAATAGAGCGAACTCAGCGGATCGGCTGCGCCCTCATCGAAATAGATATCGAATCCGGTCGTATCCGGGTACACAGCGATCACGGAATCCGGGGAAACACGATATTGCAAAAGGTCTTTCCGAAATTCACGACGCTTGTAAAAGCGCGGATTTTGCGCATAAAAAAAGGAATCGACCAGCTGAAAGATCATGGGATCGTCCAGGTCGACCGCCTGCGGACGCAAACCATACTGTTCCAGGTAATGCAGGCGTTTCGTAGTGTCCAGTTTGCGGATTCGAACCTTTTTCGGAAGGTCCAGCAGCGAAAAGGCGACCGAAGCATCCGGATGTTTGAGGTAAATCCGGCGTGTAAGCAGCGAATCGCGCACAAAATCTACAAATTCGCGGTATTCGGCATTCGTGAGTTCGTGGTGCGCCAGGTAAAACGGATGAATACTGCTTGAAGAGTCGACCAGTGACGGTAGCACAAGCGTAAATCCCGGGAGTTCCGGCGGAAATGAAATACGTGTAAATGTCGCGGTAGACGTCAGCATAAGCGCAGAACCTGCAAGCAAGGCGCTGAATAAAAAGAATCGTTTCATGATCGGGTAGTGTTGTGTTGGTAGAAAGATACGCATTTCAACAATTGCATGTAAACGGATAAATAGACGGAGCATGAAAAGTTACAGTTTTTAGGAGCCAAAGGATTCGCTATAATTCTATTTAACATAATATTAATTATAGGGCATTCAAATAACACAAGCCACGGAAGCCGCATATTTGCTGCGTTGCAGAATCCTGCCCTTATTCTGTTCCGGAGAAACCTGCCTGACAAAGCCGACGAATACGACTATAATGGACCTGTACGATCCGGAACGCGCGACTCATTCATCTCCGCACAATTCACGAGGGTCCGCAAATGTTTGTAGCAAAGTTCGGCCAGCGGTTTCAGATGCCTGTCAGTAGATTCGGTTTCCATGGCCGCGGCCTGGTTCAAGTAAATGCGGTACGTTGCGCCCCAGTCGAATTCCGCGGCTTGTGGAACCTGCATGAGTTCAAAAACGATGTCCAGCAATTGCAAATGGTGTTTGTCGCTCCCATCAAGCCCCAGTTTGCGCAATCCGTACAGTAACTGGCCGTGTTTTAAGTCCTGCTGAATTAGTCTGACGATTAGTTTTTTGTTGCTCATAACACCTGGTTTTTTTGTTGATCCGAAACCAAATGTAAGGCAAATTTCACCTTTGAAAAAGAGGCTGTTTTTCTGAAAATCAGTTAAAAGTATACTAATATGGCCTGGACCGATGAATGTATGTGTTAGACCGATGAAAATAATTTGAAAATAATTTTGTATTATTGGATCGACGGAATCGAAATAAAATTTCTGAATTTAAAACGTAAACCACAACTGCATTTGAAGGATTTGAGACGGATTGCTGAGATTCTGGATGTGGATATTTGGGAGTTGTTGGTTCCTACCAAGAGGTAATAATTTTAGTGTATGGTTTTTAGGCATGAAATAAAAAAACCGAACAAAATACTTTCTAATAACCATAATTATTGATATGTTTGCTGTACAGTTATTTGTATGGCAAAGGGAAATTATGCACTTAAACCGTCTGAGATCAAGTATATAATTGATCTTATTGGCTCTGGGTTAACAGGAGAATACAAGCGAGTTGAACTCGCTGCCACAAGTTTGGCAAGAAGTCTAAAAAAAGATTCACCTGAATTGTCAAAGAGTATCAACGATCTGATTAGTTCATATGCTTTAAACTCTGGTGCGTCTATACGAAGTGCTGGCACTACTCCATTACCAGTAGACCATTCTACTCAACTTGAGATGGCTAGTTTATTTAAGCCTGATCTAGAGTACAATCCAGCACCAATACTTCCTCAAAGTATTCAGGATAGAATAGATATTTTTCTAGATGAAAGGAATAAAATAGACGTTCTTCTAGAGAACAATATTAGACCATCCTCAAGCTTATTACTAATTGGCCAACCTGGCACAGGTAAAACAATGTTGGCTAAATATATTGCTAGTCAGTTGAACAAGAATCTAATTGTTCTTGATTTATCGGCCAGCATATCTAGTTTAATGGGGAAAACCGGAGCCAACTTAAAAAGAGTTCTTCAATATGCGAAACAGAATTCGTGCATACTACTTTTTGACGAGTTCGATGCAATTGCAAAAAAGAGAGATGATAGTACCGATCTTGGAGAAATAAAGAGAATTGTCAACGTGCTTTTAATGGAGCTTGAGGATTGGCCAGTAACTTCAATGTTTATTGCGACTAGTAATCATCCTGAACTCTTGGATAAAGCTATATGGAGAAGATTTGATCACCACCTCTCTTTACCCGTACCTGATTATACTGAACGACTGAAAGTTCTTAATCAAGAATTGGTAGAATTTTTAATCTCTCAAAATGTCTCCGGAGAAATCCTTGAACCTATTGCTAGACTTTTCGAAGAAAAAAGCCCTGCCGATATCTGTAAATATGCTAATAATGTTAAAAGAAGAAGCATTTTACGGACAGAGTCGCCTATGGTGTCCCTTTTTCAGGAAATCAATGGGTTCAATGAGGATAAAAAAATGCGTGCAGAATTCTGCAAAATTGCAAAGGATGTATTAGGAGATAAGATTTCAGTGAGGCAACTAGCTGATATAACCGGATTAAGTGCAGCCGGTGTTCAACATCATTTAAACAAGGATAAGCCATGAGTGAAAATAATTCTAGAAAGCCGATTCTATATAATGGACAAGTTTATAGTGAACCTGTCCATAAACGTTCCGGAGGAGGAGAAAAAGCAATGAAGCAGAGATATGAAGACGCTAGAGATTCAGTTCTTGGCAACATCTCTGATATTCGTGGCAATCTACGTCAGATGTCTTCTGATTCTCGATTGCCAAATGAAATCATTCTTAGCCTAACAATGGAACCAGAATTTTCTGCTAAATCATACTACCCAGATTCATTATTTGATCTTGATGCTGAAAGGTTTGGATTAAAGGAAGTAGGATCAAGAATAATCAGATCAACTAAAGCTTCTGCTAACAATGAAGAAACAATAGAAGTGACATCAAAAATGTTCTTCATACGTGCTACCGAGCAAAGTATCAATTCATTTGAAAAACATCTAAGGATGGCTAGCTCTACTTTGACAAAAAAATTCAAAGATGATATAAGAAAGGTTTCATCTTTAGGATTCTTGCCAGCAAATGAACAGATTTTAGGTGTCTCAGAAAATTGGACTTCAGGAAGATTAGAAGCAGTATTGCATCCATTTGATCTTGATTTTGAGCAAGCTTTAGATCATTTTTTGTCTATGATAGAATCGCATGGCGTGAGCAGGGATAGTGTAAAGTACAAACAATACACAAGTGGTGTGACATTCGTAAGCTTTATCGGGAACCGCAACACTCTCGAATCAATTTCCGGTTACAACCCATTACGAACTGTACACCCCTTAAAAATGCGTAGCTTACCAGACATAAGCAGAAGCACAAGCGTACAAAATGGGCCAATCGCACCGAACTTCTCAAGTAAATCTAACATTGTGGTTGGAGTAATTGATGGTGGAATAAATCAAAACAACCCATTTACTGCAAATTACACTGAAGGTCATCATGTGGTATCAGGAAACCCTGTTCCATTTTTTGTACAACACGGAACACAAGTTACAGGTGCAGTTCTTTATGGTGCTCTGAATAATTATACAAATGGACAAAGTTTACCAGAGCCAAAAGTCTCCGTAAAAAACTTTGGTGTACTCTCTGATAATTCTGCCACAGATCCTGAATTGTACGATGCCATCGATGCAATGGAGGTATTTGTTCCTCAAAACACACATATTTCCGTATATAACCTCAGTTTAGGCCCAAGTGGCCCTATTTTGGATGATAGCATTAGTCGCTTCACTTATTCCTGTGATTTATTAAGTAAAAGCCATAACGTTTTGTTTTGTGTTGCCGTTGGTAATGATGGACATATTGACGGTTATGATAGAATTCAATCACCATCTGATTCTGTAAATTGCTTAGGTGTTGGTGCATTTACCAAAGAGAATGGAGTTAAGGTTCGAGCTCCTTATAGCAGTAAAGGACCTGGTCGTGAAGGCGGAAAAATGAAACCTGATATAATGGCATTTGGAGGGTGTGATCAACATCCAATTCATCTTATTTCAGACGTGAGTGGACAAAAGGTTTGGAGCATGGGAACAAGCTTTGCAAGCCCTATAGTAGCAGGAATCGCTGGTAGGTTAATCGGAGAATCCAACAGCAATATTGATTCATTAACAGCCAAAGCATTAATAGTCCATTCTGCTGAAAGGCAAAAGGACAATCATTGCGCCGAAATGGGGCATGGTTCAATTCCTGATAGTATAGATGAAATTGTTAATTGTACTGGTAATTCCTATACCTTAATTTATAGAGGTCGTGTAGAAGCTGGGAAATATGCAGAATATCTAATACCATGGGAAGAAGTTCAGACAGGTAGTGTTAAATTTAGATGGACAATTGCTGTGTTAACAGATGTTGATCAGTTGAGTTCAGATGATTACACATCATCTTCTGTTGAAGTAGCATTTTATCCTAATCGAAACAAATACAATTTCAAAAATGAAGAAGGCTTACCACTAGACGGTGAGAATAAAAAATCCGAAATAGTAGATATTGAAGCCGACCCGGAACGAGCAGCATATCTTTTGCAAAATGGATGGAGCCAGAGTAACTTTCCTGTTACAGGTAATGCTTCGCCACAGTATCAAACTGAAGATCAGCTAAGAGCCGATTTGAAATGGGATACAATTGATACTAGACAAAAGTCAATGAGAGCGAGCGGAATTTCTGAACCTGCTTTTCACATCCACGCATTGGGTCGCGGTGCGAGAAACTCAAACTCTCAAGTGGAGTTTGCTCTAATTTTGACATTGGAAATTGCAAGTGATGAAATTGATATTTATGACACTATACTTAACAAATACAGTGCCTTAATTCCTCTAGAAACGACGATTGATACTGAAATTTCAGTTCGTAATTCTACTGATCAAAATGAATAGAATAACCCCACTCCTTCCCTATTTCTCTCCGCTACGGTGCAAGAAAAAAGGAATCCGTTTGAAGTTGTTTAGGGGATAAACTTTGAAAGAGAAAGGAAAAATTATTTGGCTTATCCTAAACCATGAACTGATCCTGATCATCTACGTTAGTTTTCTGATGCTAAATCTACTAACAAAATTCCAAACTTCAAATACGGTAACTAACTTTCCCATCGAAACGGATATTTCGTTTCCAAAGAAGCCGTCAAAACACGAATCCAGGCGGTTTTTACATCACTTCACCGTAAACCTCCCCCACTCACCTATTCCCCCGCATTCCCACAAAATGCGGCTACCGGTCCGCTCCCCTTTCAGGATCAATGGTGCAAATGCAAAAAGCTGGTGGTTTGCGCGCTGATGGTCACGATGGTGTCCAGCGATTGGACGGGACCGCCCAAATAGTTAATGCTGGATGCTTTGATGAAGTGTTTCCCCACCGGAAGTTGGTAATGAGAGCCGTTTTTTGCGTGAAAGACTGATTGTCTATGTAAAGCGGGAAGGTTTTGCCGGCGTCTGCATTCGCGTAAATAATCACATCGCCGCGCTCGGCGCTGACCATAATTGTTTTTTCCGACGCCACGCCCTTCTTCATTTCCTGTTTATTGTCGTATACCCGCACCAGGTACATCCCGTCTTTTCCGAGTACATTGAGCGTGAGTTGCGGAGCCTGTCCTTCAACAAGGGTATCCGTACCGCCGTCCGGATTCACGATTTGCCAGATCTGGTGCCGCTTTCGGGGCGAAAGGTTGATCAGGTCGAGTGTTTCCCCGGGCGCATAAGTATAGCGTTCCAGGCGGAAATCAGACGAAGTTTTTTTGTGACAGGCAGTGAGCATGCTTGCCAGGACCAGGCAGAACGGTACACGCGACCAGCGGGGGAATAAGTGATTCATATCAGTTACATTGAAAGGTCTAAAGTTATGGATTTATTCGAATCGCAAGGGATTGACCGCACTTTTAAGAGGTCTTTGAATTTGGCCCCGCCAAAATACGCTCATTCAAACCGATTTCTGTTTACCTTAGCCCTAAACAATAACGTTCACATGAAAAAACTCAGGTATTCCAAAGAAATTTCCGCTTCGCCGGAACGCGTTTACGATGCCATGCTCGGACTCAGCGACAAGCAGACGTACAAAGAATGGACCGCTGCTTTCAACCCGACTTCTTCCTGGGAAGGCGGATGGAACACCGGCGATAAGATCCTGTTTGTAGGCATTTCGGAGGATGGCAGCAAAGGCGGAATGGTGGCCCGCATTGCCGAAAACGATCCGGGAAAGTACGTTTCCATCGAACACTACGGAATCCTGGAAAACGGAGTGGAAATTACGGAAGGTGAAAAAGTGAAGGGCTGGAGCGGAGCACACGAAAATTATCGTTTTGAAGCGATCCCGAACGGAACGCGCGTAACGGCCGAAGTAGACACGGTGGAAGAATACGTTTCCTATTTCGATGAGACCTGGCCCAAAGCGCTGGACGCACTGAAGCTAGTTTGTGAAGCGAAGTAAAAAGCGTACTTAGATCCCTACGAGCACTGCGGACAGAGTCCGGAAACGGTAAAGTTCACCGATCGCACTTTATACTTTTTGGGCAGGCTGAATTCCGGTTCCACTTCGCTCAGGCAGGTAACGGATTTGCAGTTCTCGCAGCTGAAATGCAGGTGATCGTGCCGGTGACTTTCGGTGCATTCCGTGCAACTGGCATACTTTACACCGCCGTCCGTGTTCACAACTTTGTGAATGCCTCCTTCGTCCGTGAGCCGGTCCAGGATGCGGTAAATGGTTACCCGGTCGCACAAGCCGTCAAGCGCTGCCTGGATCTCACTGTGCGACAGGGCCACTTCCGACTGGCTGATCAAATCTAAAACCGCCGTTTTGGCTACTGTATTTCTGACCTGTTTCATTTTTTGTGATGTTTAATGCAAATCGATTGCATTTACAAAGATACGCATTCCCGCAAAAGGAGGCTGCTTCGCGTTTAACGTCACCGCCCGCGCACTAGTCCTGCACTTTGAAGCGGTAGGTATAACTGAATTCGCTTCCCACGAGGCCTTTCGGAAGCCGGAAACGGATGTGTCGCACCTGTTCGGCCACGGCGGCATTCATTTCTTCGGAATCGGAACTGATGCGCACGATCTCAACCTCGTACTCCGATACCACGCGCAGACGGAGGCGAACTGTCGTTTCGATGCCTTTTTCACGCAGGGATTCCGGGTAAGAGATCTTGCGGTGCATGATGCGGTCCACGATGGTTTCGCCATGACCGGCAAAGGAAAAAGTTGTTGCTAAAACAAAGCCTGTAATTAAAATGATCGCTTTCATAACTGTGAATTTTTATTGGTTTTGCCGTAAGACTTCTTCACAGCTATTTTGTTACACGAGCGATGTGTTTTTTTTAAAAAAATAGATCATTTTGATCATGCGATCAAGTTGTCCCGTTTCAATTTAGTTTTTTACGAATCGCAGGAAATAGCTTTTTGCTGTCGTTTCTACTTTTACGAAATAGATTCCATTACTAAGGTCACCGACAGGAATGTTGACGTTTTCAGACGGAGGATTTACCACGGTTCTAAAAGTTTTTCCTGAAGCATCGACAATCTGAATAGAACTAACGTCATTCAATTGGCAATTACTTACACGAAGCTGATCATGTGCAGGATTTGGGCTTATTAGAATCTCATTTTTATCAACCTGAGAACTGAATCCCGAGAATCCTAAATTTACGTTTAGATGGACAATACTGTCGCAGTTGTAGATTGTATTGAAACTTTGTTGATACTCCCCTGACTGATAGTAAACAGTTCCATTATAAGAAACCGAGTCAATCCCATAAAGATCGATTACAGAGTCTTGCGAACGATGAACTACGAGGTCGACTATGGTCAAGTTATTACAACCGTCAATATTTGGATCGCTAAATTGATAAATACCGGTTTCAAGCAATTCCTGTCCATTATATTCAAAAAAGTCGCAAACAGTCATGGAGACAGTATCGCGTGTCCCGAGGAGATAATCTTCGGATACCGTATTAATTGTTTCATTAGTAACTATGGGCGTATTGAAATCAAAGAAAATCGATGCCTTGTTTTTAATTGTCGAATTTTCAAAAAGATTTTGCTTAGGTGAAACTTCATAGACAATAAATCCTTTACTTTCCTCGGGTGCTGAGGAACTATCTGGTAAGTGAATTTCATCAAACATAAAATTAACGGTTTCATTATCAACCAGGGTGTAATAATTGTGAGAACTATGGAGAATACGAAGCGAATTGATATCAAGGTAACTACTGAGAGAATCCTCAATTCGGATATTGATGGCTTCTGAATTACCCGTATTTTGAAAACGTAACATATATGTTAGTTTTTGATTTGGTTTGATATAGCCATAAGCACATTGTCCTGTTGGAAAAACGTGTTTATCATTAGGATCGTAACCATTTAAGACCTCAAAAGACTCAACAAGTTCATTATTTGTGGTGTCCTGATCAGGATTAGCGGGAACTGTGTTAATATGGAAATGAATTGAGTCTCCGACAGCTGCTGAAGTACTTGTCATAAATTCGATTTCACTTTCCCAATAAGGATCCTCGAAGCCCTGGGAGGGAAAATTCCAGATAAGCGTATCTCCTGAAATGATGTCCGGCATTGGGTCGGACTGAAGAAAACTTACTAAAGTATCTTTTATGAGAAATACCTGCCCGTGTGTAGCATTACACCCGTCATTCCAGGTCGAGATTCTGGAAGTGGATGAAAAACCCGGTCGAAACTCTCCTGGTACAAACGAAACACGCATATCTGCTCCGGATGTTGTTGACGGACCGTGGATGAGAAAACCGGCTTCATAAGTACATCCAATGGAATCTATAACCGATAAATAATGTATTCCAGACTGAGAAAAATAAGCAATTGTATCATCAATGTTGGCACCTGCATTATCCCACGAATAGGAATAAGGTACATTCCCATAAGAAGCATAGGCACGAATTGAAGCTGCAGTGTTGCAAGTCAGGGTATCAAATTGAGTAAAATGAACATTTAAAAACTGGCAGGTGTTCGAAATTGTATCGTTGAGAATCCGTGTAATTTTATGTCTGTTCAGGTTATTGTAGGAGTTAAACAGTCCTCCTACAATAATTTTACCGTTATGCTGAAGATCAAAAATACTTATAGGTGGTGCATTCTGCCAAATAAAGCTACTATCTGCCGAACCGTCCGGTTTCAGTCTTACAAGTTTTGCAGATGTGTTCTGCCAGGCAGCCCCCTTTAGTAAAAGAATCCGTCCATCTGTTAAGGCCTTTGCCTGAAAGTCCGATTCATTGTCAAAGTTACCCGAAGTTTCATCAAATCCGCTCACATTAAAAGTCGTATCAAGACTTCCGTTGGAAAAAAGGCGTATTGTATGATTAACGGTATCCCCGGCATAAACGGTTACGCGTCCACAGACCAGTATTCTGTTGGTGTCGTAGATTGAAATGTGCTGAAAGTCGTTTATCCCGAATTCGCTTTCAATTGTTCCGGTAGAAAATGTCGTATCTATAGCACCATCAGAATCAAGCCTGATGATTCCAGAACACGAATTGGCTACTCCATTTACGGCGACCCCCCCAAATGAACCAACCAGATAAATTTTGTCGTCAGAAGTGATCTCGATATCTTTCATATAATTCGGAACCACTATATGTTGAAACGTTGTGTCCATGGTGCCGTCAGGCATAAGCCTGATAAAGTTCGATACTGTGTTACCATTGTATTTGTTAAATGTTCCACCGATAATTATTTTACCATCGGACTGATAATCAATAAGATTTATAGTGCCGGGTGTCGCGTTTATTGTTTGAAAACCTGATCCGGTGTGAAATGACGTGTCAATTTTACCGTCAGGAAGCAGACATACGAAAGAATTATAAGGCTGATCATCAAACCAACCAAAGTATCCTCCCGCGAAAATCCTTCCGTTTGGAAGAATTTCAACATCGTAAATTTGCTCTTCCGGTAAGGTACTTTGTCGATTAATGACCCCGCTTCCCGGATCAAAACTGTTGTCTAATGTTCCGTCAGGCATCAACCGAACAATTGAATTTTTGGAAACTCCGTTGTAACCGATGAAATCCCCGGCAATTATGATTTTGTCATCATTCGCGATTTCAATGTCATTTGAGATACCGTTAAGTCCATAACTTATCTGAAAGGACGGATCAAAGGCGCCAGATGCAGTAAGGCGCCTAATAAGATTTGAACCACACAGCATAATTTTACCATCAGGTTGCGCCAGAACATCATTGGGATGATTGGAAATGCATCTTGGTCCGGAAAAACTTTGGTCAACGATTCCATTCTGAGAAATACGATATATCCGTACACAAGTATTATTATCAAAAGATAAAATATAGCTTCCTCCGGATTCACGGGTGATAGAAGTATATTTACCCCAAATTGTACCAGTTGTGAAGTTCGAATCTATTGTTCCATCAGGTAATGCCCTAAAGAAACCTAATATTGAATTTTCTGAAGATAGCGTCGTGTAGCTACCGCATGCAACCAGAGAACCGTCAGGAGAAACAGACATATCAAGTGTATTCGTGCTGTAATCGGAAGGTAGTTGATAGTTCAAATCCAATTCTCCATCCGGTAAAAATCTTGCAATATGATCGCGTATTTCACCGTTGACGGTTCCAAAACTTCCACATAAATATAATCGATCAAGCGAATCACGATAAATATGTTGTATTCCCTGACCGGTACTGGCAACAAATACGGGCTCATTAAAACCGGCATCAATGTTTCCGTCACTAAACAAACGGATCATATCATATTGAGCTCCAAATTCACCGACGATTACGATTTTTCCATCTGACTGCTCTACTGCATCCTTTACCTGTGAAATGGGGCAAAATGAAGAAACTGAAAAATTCGATAGAAGTGTGCCATTGGCAGAAATGCATGCAATGCTGTCGACAGGTACTCCATTATACGAATTGAAGCTACCATATAATAAAATATTGTCATTGGATAAAACAGTGAAACCAGTCACCGGTCCGTTAGGCCCACTCTGTCCTAAATTAAATGCCATATCAACAGAACCATTTTGATTAAGTTTCAAAAAATAGGACTCATTTTGACTCATATACTCTGTGAAATCGCCCGCTATGAGATATTTTCCATCAGGAAATAAATGAGATTTTTTGACATTGCCCAATACTGGAGTAAAAGTGGGATGATTATCTTCAGGATTAAAGGTAACGTCGACGGCACCCGATTGAGCAAATGCAGTATAGGAAACCAAGATCACGAAGATTGAGATTAGGTGTTTCTCTAGATTGATTATCATGTTTTTTTTACAAATATAAAAAAGATAAACCAAACGCCTTATGGAACTCACGCATCATTCAGCCCCTTCCCTTCCAGGATCTTCGGAATGTTCTTTTCAATGCGCGCCTCGCGGGTGGCGGATTGTTTGGCCTGTGAAAAGTGCAACAAATAACCGCGTTGCCGGCCGGGCGTGAGCGCTTTGAAAGCTTTCTGCAGCTCGGGATATTCGTCGAGGGCTTTCCGGAATTCTTCGGGCATCTCGAACTCTTTGGTCTTTTTCATCGGCACCTTTTTCCCGGAGCGCTCCGTTTCCACGGCTTCACGGATGTACTTTTGAATGATTTCGGCCTGTTCACGCACTTCCTCCGCACCGGTGAAACGCATTTGCCGGGCCGACTGTACGTTTTCGGTCTGCTGTACGAGCAATTGCTCCGGATCTTTCAGCAAAACGCCTTTGAAAAACAGCAAAGCACAGTATTCTTTGAATACGTGGATCAGCACGATGTTGCGGCCTGCGTCCGTGTAGCAGGGCGTTCCCCACTTCAGTTCTTCAGCGAGTCCGCTTTCCAGTACTAGGTCGCGCAATTCCTCGATGGCTTCCTGCCAGCGGGCGTGCTTCGTGAAGTAAAAATCGACTTTCGGGTTCATGCTAAGCGTTTTTAACGGTTAAATCGAGTCGGCGGGCGGGCGGACGAAAGTACCACGAAAGTGCGGTCAGCAGTATCAAAAACAGGGACGGGAACACCTCTCCGAAGGGATCGTGCATGATCAGGTGCGAAATACAGGCTCCGGACATCGCGAAAAAGAACCCGGCGTAAGCCCATTCTTTCAGCAAAGGCAGTTTCGGAAGCAGGATCACGATCACGCCCAACAATTTCCAGGTACCGAGTATGTACTGGATGTAGAGCGGATAGCCGAGTTCGGTCAGCATTTCGGATTCTTCGGGCAGCGCGAGCAGTTGCACGATGGCACTGGAGGTCATACCGAGGGAAAGCCATACCGTGGCGATCCAGTAGATAAGCTTGTTGCGTTTTTTCATGAGTGTTTATTGAGGTTGTTTTAAAAGCTGTTCCAGGCGCGTGTGCGCCATGTTGATTCCCTGTGCAAACGGAAGTTTGAGCAACTGGTCGCGGTCGGCTACCGAACGAAAAACGATCTGCATGGTCAGTTTGCTCCGCTGCGCATCACAGGCTTCGAATTCGAGGAATTCCAGCTGAACAGGGAAAGGCGCATTGGCCATTTCAAAGGTGCGTACGATGCGCTTCTCCGGCGTAAATTCGTGGATGGTTCCGTGCGCGGCAAAAACGACGTTTCCCTCCGCATTCCGCGTTTCGAATTGCCAGCTTCCGTGTGCTTTGTTTTCGAGTTTGAGGACCTTCGTTCCCATCCATTGTTCCAGGATCTCCGCTTCGGAATACGCTTTGAAGAGCAATGCGAGCGGGAGATCGAAGGTGCGGGTGATGACCAGTTCCTGGCGACCTTCTTCCGCGTGTACCTGTGTTTTTCCGCGTGTCATTCAGTGTCCTTTTTATACTGTTGCATGATGGATTCGAGGTGGTTGAAACGCGTGTCCCACATTTGGCGGAAGGGCTCGATAAAGTCTGAAATCTCTTTGAATTTCAACGGGTTCAGGTGATAGTGCACTTCCCTCCCGCTCTGTTCCTGTCGCAATAATTCGCATTCGGTGAGAATTTGTAAATGTCGTGAAACGGTGGGACGAGCCGTGTCGAAGTTCGCAGCGATCGCACCGGCGGTCATGGACTGCGAAGCAAGCAATAACAAGATCGCCCTGCGCGTGGGATCGGCGATCGCCTGGAATACGTCACGTCGTAAATTCATTCATGTAGTTATTTGGCTACAAATATATATGAAGTTATTTAGCTACGCAAGTAAAAAGTGATTTTGATCTAATTGATCTTCACAAGGCGCAACATCTTCGAAAAACCATCCTGGCGGATGTATACGAAATAGGTTCCGGGAACGGCTCTGCCGAGATCGAGCTCAAATTCCTGCACATCCTTCGTGATCAGCACTTCCTGCGCGAGCATGAGCTTCCCTCCTTCCGTAAGGATCGTGATCGACACCGGGCCGTGCAGTTCTTTCAATACAAGTGTACTCTTTTGGCTCGTCGGGTTCGGATACAGGCTGGCTTCGCGTTGTAAACGGACAGCACATTCGCCGGCGTCTTCACCGGAATCGGGCAAACGAATGGTATCACTATCGGTATCCGGTACCCACACGGCAGGGTCGGCGTTGAGTTCGGGTGAAACGCATTCAAAGAAAGGTTCCAGCCGTGCGAGTCGACCTACACTGTCGCGCACGGGTCTCGTATTCTCCGGCAAATACGGCAGCGGCATGCTGTATACGTAACTGGCGCGTCCATAGTCGCGGTTACTGAGCTTTTTGCCACTCCGGATCATATGAAGGTCTCCGTAATAAAAACCGGCTACGACGCACCGGCGTTTACTCAGTCGCAACCTGCGCTGATTGGCCCAGCCGCGGTTTAAGGCAATGTCCTGTTGCAGGTGAATGATGCTGTCTCCTTTCCAGATACTGACGAATCCCTGTGTTTCGCGCTGACCGGTAATGCGGGCGGTTGCGCTGCTGAATTGCAGTGTGTCGTTGTAATTTCCCGCAACATAGGTATATCCGCGGTCATCCACCCGCAGCGAAGTGCCCGTGCAATACTTCCCGTAGTTTCCGACGCTGTGAAATTGCATGAACGACAGGTCTCCGTCGGTGTCAAAACAGCCATAGAAAAAACTGGTTCCGGTCTTCTGATCCGTTACACTTTTCTGGATTACGCGCGTTTCTTCGCTGACCAGGCATTCGTAAGTGTAGTCACCGGTCACGTAAATGCGGTTTTCGCGGTCCACCGCGAGGTCGCTCACGTGCTGATAATGCTGTCCGCCGATCACGCGGGCCCAAAGCAATTCGTCCTGCGCCGAGTAGCGCGCAATGTAGGCGTCGAGCGATTCGTAATAACTGTCGTTCGTAAGTTCGGTTTCCGCGTCCAGCCGGATCGCTTTGCTGAAATTTCCGTACAGGATCAGGTGGTCCGCATGATCGATAAGCAGGTTCGGTGCCACGTAAACATGACTGTCCGTCTGCGTGTACCGGATCGGCAGTCGCTTTAAGACTTCTCCCGTTCCGCTCAGTTTGAACACCGCCACCCGGTTGTTGCCATGCTCCGGACGCGGAAGGCTGTCGAGGACCTGATCGCCGTCGCGCAGGGTGCCTTTAAAATAGAGCGACAGGTAGATCTCGTCTTTGGAATTAGCAGCCACGGAAATCCCTTCGCCCCAGGATTCGCTAAAAACTTTGGCCCATTTGCGTTTTCCGCTGGCTGTGTAACGTGTGAGAAATACAAATTGCGGCTGGTGGTATTCGTCCTGCTTTTTCGGACGTCCGAGTACCAGGTCTTTTCCGTTCGTGGTGGGAAAATGACTTTCTCCGTCGCAAAAACCGGTGATCAGCACATCACCTTCGGGCGTCAGAGAGATCGCGGATACGCGCGTCAAAACTGCTCGAAATGGCATGTACCCAAAGCGGTTTACCGTTCGGGTCGAGTTTCATAAAGGCACCCACCACGTGGTGAGCATACGGGAGTTCTTGATTGTTCAGCTCGGGAATCGTCATCCCCATCGAATAGTTAAATGCCACATAAGTGTTTCCGGCATCGTCGGTTTCCAGGTCCGCCACATCACTGTCATTATAGCCGTCGATCGTCAGTACATCGTTTGGAACCAGGTCCGGAACCTGCGCCTGTAAAATAACGACCGCTAACAAGTGAATAATTAAGAGTCCTGTACGCAGGCAAAAGATTGCTTTCATGCTTCCAATTTACGGATTTTTATCCTGTAACAACGAAGGCCCGTTTGGTTCACCCGAAAAGCGCAACGGTCAGACTGAGTTCTTCAGGCTGATAATGAATTCCGGCTTGGATATGACTCGTTAAACTGGGGAAAAGTAAAGTAAACTTTACATATTAACTTAATTTCACTACATTTGTCAAGTTAACTTTACATTTTGAATTATGAAACCGGAAAGAAAAAGAAGACTGCGACAATTAGCAGCATGGACCTGGAGCTGGCTCGCCACGTTATTCATCGCGACTTACGGTCCGGAATTTATCTGGGATTACCACCCGTTTTTAACCACCTTTGCCATATTGGTGAACTGTGTCAACGGCGCCCTGATGATCATTGCAAACAGGCATTTATTCAACGATTTCGATGAACTGGAGCGCAAGATCCATTTGGAATCGATGGCCATTACCCTGGGACTAACCGTCGTTTTCGGTATCACCTATTCCCTGGTGGCGGCGGCCGGTATCTTTGATTTTAGCGCTAAGATCAGTGTCCTAATCCTGTTTATCGGCATTACCTACCTGCTTGCTTTCACGATCAATTCAAGACGCTACCGATGAAAAATAAATTGAAAGAATTAAGGACGCGAAAGAACATGACCCAGGAAGAGTTAGCCGAGGTTATCGGCGTTTCCCGACAAACCATCAATGCCATTGAAAAGGAAAAATTCGATCCCAGCCTTCCCACCGCTTTTAAAATGGCAGAACTCTTCGGGTTAAAAATTGAAGACATTTTCTTTTTTACGGATAAATGACGGTTTCAATCGGCGATTTCTTTCTTTTCCATCCAAACCGCGCATTTTTTTGACAACTCATACCCGGTATTTATACCCGGAAACACCCGGTATAAGTATTTGTTTTTCTTTAAAAATCAAATAATTAACCTGATTTATTTGGAGTAATTCAGCACTTCGGATAGTTTCGCTTAAAATAGTTCGGAAAACTCCGGCTTCACTAAAAAAAATTACGTGATGAGCGATACGACCAAAAAAGTACAATTCGATCCGGCCAGCTTGCCGGGAAAATCAGAGACTGCCACGAAGATCAAACCCGTGCAGGCTTCCAATACCTTCCGTGGACTCAATGTCAATGCCTTTAACTTCCCGACCGCGGATTTCAGGTTCTACCAGCTAAAGCAACCTTTTCACCAGGGCGACTACCTCACACAAAATCGCTTAAGGGGAGCATTGAAGATCACGGATTATCATACAAATATTGCGAATACTGAATTTACACTCGCAAACTCCGACGGGGACAATCTTACTTTTGAATGCTGGGTAAAAGTAGATCCCAACACCAGTTACGGTTCCAATACCACTATTTTTTGGTTGTCAGGATCTTTTTACGTAAAACTGTTAAATCCGGCCAACCTGACACTCACGTTAACTGGCAGTTCAACGATTAATACGGGAAAAAGCCTGATTGACGGTCTCTGGCACCACGTGGCAGTTGTGCTGAAGAAAGGATCCAAACCGGAAATTTACGTGGATACACGCATGGTTTCCTATAATAATTCCGGTGTACAGAACTTTACCGGCATTAGTAATAATACGTATTCGCTTTATGGTGGAAACTATGGTACTTCGTCATCCTATTACCTGCAAAACGGGGAAATTGCGGAAATGCGTGTCTGGAAAAGTGCCCGTACACAGGCCGAGATAATTTACAATGCGGGAAGGCATCTCTTTGAGGGAGAAGAATCTGACCTACTGCTCTACTGGAGTTCCGACTTTGACGAGGCAAACAGTACGGTGATCGATTCCAGTGGAAACGGGAACGATGGAACGATCACCCATTCCAACCAAACGCAGGTATGGGATAATTCCTCGCTGTTCGGCGCCCTGCTCGACTCGCAACACATCGTTCCGGATCCGACGAATATGTCCGGCGCGGCTGTTTTTAATGAATACGGACTGACTACATGGCAGGCCATTTCAAAAGAGTTTTACGATCAGGAGGTATCTTTTCCGGGAATCACGCTGGAAATCTGGGTAAAGGCATATTCGACATGCAACTCAAGTTCCGAGATATGCTCGGTCTACAATAGAACGGCAAATGAATATGTGTTAGCTCTCCGTGATCCGACAGCCTTAACAATTCACATGAATGATGGAAATATCGCGACCAACATAGATTTGACAGATGGTAAATGGCACGCGATTGCGCTGACGTGCGTTTCAGGCGAAACACCGAAACTTTACGTGGATACCCGGAAGGTCGACTTATCAGCAAGCTCGCATACCTGTACATTCAACACCAGTTTCATCCCGGATGTTTTTATGGGGCCAAGTAATTTAACTCACTGTTTCCTGGGAGAGTTAAGTGAATTTCGGGTATGGACCACCGCCAGGACACAGGAAGAAATTCTCCGCGATGCTTCTTACCGCACCTTTGGGAACCAGGAAGGTTTGCTGCTTTATTGGCCGATTGCCCGCGATTTCGATGGAACATTTACAGAAGATTTCGCCTCGGGAACTTACCCGGGACAGGTACACGGATATTTGACCTGGAACAATAACGAAGTGTTCGGACTACTGGCCAATGGCTTTGCAATAGCTCCGCCGATCGAAGACTCCGACACCAGCGGACCCAACCTCCTCGCCTGGCAAAACGGCGACCTCGACTGGACAGCACTCGTTTCCGAAGGAACCATCTTTTCAGGTGCGGCAGAAGGCTTTCCGAGCGTCACCAAACAACAACTTCAGGACGCCTTTGATCAGGCGCAGGGAACCGGCTACTTCGATGCGGTCGTATTTCCGAATATCTCGATCGTAAAGAAAGAAGATCACGAAGTCGCAAAAGAAGCCATTGCGGACATTACCTTTGACATATTCCTCAAAAACTGGGTGGGCGGTCTGCGCCTTAACCTCTCGAAAGACGGCGACGGCGACATGGATTACAGTT
This sequence comes from uncultured Flavobacteriales bacterium, assembly GCA_964389755.1. Classification (GTDB taxonomy): domain Bacteria; phylum Bacteroidota; class Bacteroidia; order Flavobacteriales_D; family Crocinitomicaceae; genus JBBSUQ01. The sequence continues at coordinate 38,317 of CAYMEW010000017.1, forward strand.
TCATTCCGCTGCCCAAAGGATATGGTCCTACCCTCCTGCTACTCTTCGATACGGAAGTTCATTCCTTTTATTCATACATCGGCGAAGGCCAGGTCGTGCGTAGTTTTTCACTCATGCCGGGCGAATCCACTTACGCGAGCATCGAGACTTACAAAAACTCCACGTCGTCGAAAGAAAAAACAGATTCCATTTTCGATTCCAACAGCCGCAGTGCACAGGATTCATTCGAAAATGCGCGCAACAGCGAGTTCGGTCTCGACGCCGGGGCAGCGCTCGCCTTCGACTTTCACGAAGCGGCCGAAAATAAAGATCGTTGGGGCTTCGGAAACCTCGACGTCAGTGAGAACAGTAATTTTTCGCTCTCGGCAAACCTCAATGGTCACGCACAAATGGTTTCCAACGCCCTGCAAACGCACGCACAGGAAGTGTCCGCACAGCGCGATGTAAATGTGAACACCAGCTACACCGTCACCACCGAATCAGGTAAGGAAACAGCCGTTACACGCGAATTCAAGAACATCAACAACAGCTGTACGCTCAACATCCTTTTTCGCCAGATGAACCAGGAATTTGCCATCGCCCATACGATCTCGAATGTGCGCATTGCCTATTTCGATCCCGTACCGGGTTCCTACCGCGCAGTGCAGTTGTACGAACTGGAAGATCTGCTGGACCAGGTGTTACTCGATGATCAGGAACTCAAAATGGACTACATGACACGGATCATCAATTACGTGTATGCTATTGAAAACATGATGGCCGGCGACCAGAACGATGCACCCTTCATTCAGTACATCGATAAAACGACCGGGGCCCTCGGAGATCCTTCCGATCTCGTGAGCGACGGGAAAATAGCGCTTACCGGGAATGAGGTCTTCCTGATCAACCGCAAAACGACCACGAACTTCAGTGTGAACGACAACGATACGGCGCGCGTGAACGGCGTGGTACTTTCGCACGACAAAGTCGTTATGCGCACCGATAACGTGGTAGCAGACCTCGTTTTGGGCGAAGGCGTGGGCCTCGACGATTACGCAGCCGGACTCCAGAAGCAGACCGTACGTCGCGAACGCGTGGAAAACCAGCGAATCGAAATGGAAAACGTCCGCATGGACGCAGCACTGGCCATTCTCGACAAAGCCCAAAAAGAAGGCATGAGCGCCACCGACATCGCAGCGCTTTACAAAGAACTGTTCGTGAACGGAACCCCGAATAAAACCGTGATTTTTAAAGATGGCTCGCAAGAGTAAAACCGATTAGTATGCCTCCAAAAAAAAGAAGAAACAAACGTATTGGAGTACAACACCGAAATGAGGTCCTGCAAACGCCTGCATTGGAAAACCCGGTAACAGACACCAAATTAACCGGCAAAAGAAAAATGAAGGATCGGGATGATGACCTGGAGGTTCATTTTTCTCAAAACCAGGGTGAAACCAAGAAAAAACGAACGGAAGAGGGTAAAAAAACCACCCTAAGCATGGTCACCTGGAATATGGAAAAATTTGGTAAAACTACGATGAAGTCTTTACAAAGAGAAAAACGTAACGCTATTTATCGGATACTGGATAAACATCATCCAATGATTATGGTCATGCAGGAAGTTTCGGACGCAAAAGTATTATTCGAAGGAAGAGGGCGTGTTAAAGGATTGAACGATTTTACGAATGCGGATATTTCGGGCGTTAAGCCACAAAGACCACGAAGGACCTGGAACGAGCATGACATGTTAAAAGCGAAATTAACGTTCTTAGAGCAACTGGATCTAATGCCATCTACGCTTCCTGAGTTACTAGATGCGCTCGAAGCTTTGAATGAATCTGTTTTTTATGAAGAAGCACCGGATAATGAAAAGCTCGAAAAAGAAAAAATACTACGTTTTAATTATGCGTTCAGCGAGAGCCGGGAAGAGCTTAATATGCTTATTTTGTGGGCTAAAAAACTTAATAGAAGTAAAATAAACCAAAATAAAGAACTGTTTAAGCAACGTTTTTCACAATTAATTGCGGACTACAAACAATTAGTAGAAAAACTTAAAGAGCAAATACCTATAGATAAAAAATACGATAGTTATAAAAAGAAGTATTTATGGATTGGTAATGAAGATGAAATCCTTGAAAAGGAAGCCGAAAAGACAGATAATTTGCTAGAAGAGGAACTCAAAGCAGAAATGTTTTCTGAAACACCTGAGGATCCAATGGAACTATCGGATAGGATAAAGAAGGTATCGAAACTAACAGAAAGTGAATTTATAAAAGCGATCCAAGAAACAACGGTGATCGGTGATTATGAAATTTTAAAAGGTCCAAAATTTGGTGCCGGAAAAGAAATGCAGAACACGCCGGACTATTACCCGCTTATTTACGACAAATCGGCCATTATTCAAAAACCGGAGTTATGGACGTATGATTATCATTATGAAACATTCCAAAAAATTAAGGACGGTAAACTAGTTGCACGCTACGGAACATTTGAGTTTGACGCTGAAGAAGAAACCGAAATGATCATGTCGGAAGAAGGAGATCAGGTCTTTACCGATACTTTTCGGGATAAAAAAGTACAGATAAACCGCCGTCTCGTACTTTGGAAGTTTAATATTCCTGCTCACCGGTATTTCCTGCGTACCACGAATATCAGGAAAACAGATTATTTTGAATGGATTGAATTATTTGTTGGTGTTATCCATACTTCACCAAGTATTGATGTAGGCAAAGAAGTGAAGAAAGCCATGGAAGCGGGTAAAAAAATAAGCGAAGCATCTGGTATCCCAATTTTGATTGGAGGAGACTGGTATATGGAGCGAGAACTTCCGAAAGAATGGGGGGAATTAAAAGAAGGACGATCAGAAGAAAAATGGTCCTGGGAACTCATTGCTCCGGACACAATTACCAATTTCCCGACAAAAGGAAGAGGGCAAACAGCCGATCACTTTATGGGCGGTCCTGGTATTTCCGGCAACTATACGCGCGCAATCGGTAAGCGTTTTCTTGAAACGAATGCCAATTCTTTCGGCCCTCAACATAGCGCTTTTTTAAGGGAATGGACAGACATCAGCGTGGATCATGCACCCATTTATACGTTAGTTGATATTGACCTGGAAAAGCATTATGACGCCTTAAAGAGTCGCGAATTTAAAACTGAAATTGATATGAAGAAAAAAGAAGGTTCATACAAAGAAAATTTCATGCTCGATGAAACGGCAATTGAAATCCGGCTTGAATATACTACACAATACCAATATGGTGAAAAAAATGATTCCGGAAAAAGGGTCTGTTTGATAAGTGGCTCAGAAGAGTATATTATCAATGATCAGCCGATCAACTGCCTGGCTCCAAATAACCCGGTAAAAAGCGTTCTGGCTATTGACACTCAAAAAATGAATAGTGAACAACTTGTATCTGTTCTGCCGCGTCAAAACATTGCTCAGGTGCGTTTTCGAATGGAAACCGGGCAGGTGGATATTGCATGTGAAAATGGCCAAAATCCACCTATTCGCCTCAATGAAAAAGGAGACTCGACTAGTGCCTGTGTATTTGTGGAAGGCATAATGCAAGGCTGTGTTTTAATACTCGGAAATTATACCGATAAAAAGAGTGACTGGGATGCGAAAATTGTCAAGATCAGGGACAATGCGTCCCTAGAGGCAATAGATTGGCATACATTGCTTGATTTTCAATGTGATGAGCCGTCAATTACCTCCGAAGGTTTGAAAAAAATAAATGTTGTCATCGCAGTTAACTTACTAAAGCCCGATGCATTAAAAGAGCATGATATGGAGCTTGCTGACATACTGATCGAAAACCTCATTGACAAATGTGGTCTCACTGGAAACCAGATTACGCTTTATCATACCTACACCAGAGGTAATAACTACATGTCTATTGGAGTAAACTCGTTTGGAGAGTGGGGTGAAATAATTTGATCTGATTTGGAGCGACTATGAATTGAATAAACATCTCTCAGGCATTTCATACCACCAGCCGCTCATCCCAGAAATATGCTTCGGTGCTTTCAACTGCTATGAGTTCCCCGAAACGCGGATGACGGGTGTTAAAAACGTAATTGTATTCGGCGGTGATCACGGCAGACGGAATTTTGAGGATCGGGGTTAACTGTTCTTTGTACCAGGTGCTGCCGATAGCCTGGGTTTCCGGGTAAGACAGGATGTCGCGCCAGTCTGCAGGCAACTCCTCTGCTCCTACCTCGGTGATCAGTTCGGGATCGTCCGGAAATTGGAATACGGTCGTGCGGTAGTCGAGGCCGGGCTGTACGGTGGCACTGTTCACAACGAGCTCAAGGGTTGCAAGCGAACGGCTCTCGCTGCTGTAAATGACCCACTGCTGATCGTGGTTCCACCGGCTTGCGACGCCGGAGGCCGTGAGTTTGCCCGCGTAAATATCCCTGCTGATCCGGTAAACACGCATGATCAGGCGTTGTCACCGTATTCCATACCGGTCAGGCGACTATCGATAAAACGAATGCCGCTGATCGTGTTCAGGTAATCGCTGGGCTTCATTTTACCCAGTTGAAAATTCTCGGTTTCAAGCCAGGTCATAAAACGCTCGCGGTCTCCGAATACTTCGATGCCGTGCTTCATAAGCGCCAGCAGCATCACCACGTGTTCCTGGAGATCGGCTTTTACTTCGGCTTTATAGGCGGCGCTTTTATAGCTCCGGAAAGTCTTGATGTTGACGTTCAGCCACCCGGAAAGTACTTCGTCTGTAAAGTTCGTGAGGCTCTTTAACAGGTCGAAATAAGCGGAAGTAATACTGTTGTTTTTCAACAAGCGCAGTACGTCTGACGGCATGATCGGTGAAGGGATCTGGTCGAGCATCGGATGTCTGAATGTTACTATCATACCACAAATTTAACCTTTTTTTCCTTCCTTTAAAACCGTTTTTACCTTTTTAACATTTCAAAATGTCTTCCCTAACCCCGAAGTCTTCGACCGCAGGAAGAAGTACTTCCGGGTCACACTCACACTCCACACTCCACACTCACACTCACACTCTTCAATCACACTCACACTCACACTCACACTGAAACCTGAGGTCTTCGACCGCAGGAAGAAGTACTTCAGGTATATTGCACAAGTATAGCATCAGTATAGCACAAGTATAGATAGTGTATTGTTTGTACCTGTTTCAAACAATGTGTTTGTAATTTAACAGGTTGGCGAATGACCATTTTGCCCTTTTCAAGAATTTTTGGTAAAAAGCAAACGAATACGCCCTAAAAAACGTATCTTTCCTTAAAAGCCATTTCTGTGAAAAGCAACGAACCGGTACCGCACAATGAAAGTGAGCGCATCAAAGCACTTCGGAAATACCACGTGCTCGATGCAATGATCGAAAAGGATATTTACAGGATCACGAAACTCGCGGCACTTACCTGCGAGGCACCAATCGCATTCATATCGTTCATCGATGAAAAAAAACAGTGGTTCAAATCAAGAATTGGGATCGACAAAAGCGAAACGCCGCGCGAAATAGCCTTTTGCCGCTATACGATCATGGGGCATGACTTGTTTATGGTCCCGGATGCACTGGAAGATCAACGCTTCTGCGACAACCCGCTGGTTCACGATGACCCGTTTATCCGGTTCTATGCAGGCTTCCCGCTCACGGATCCCGACGGATTTGTACTCGGCACGCTCGCTGTGGTAGATCGCAAACCACGCACGCTGACTGACATTCAAAGGGAAACGCTCCAACTGCTGGCCGAAGACCTCATGAATATAATTATCGTACGCCGGCGCAAAGAAGACCTCAAGAACTTTGAAAAAATGTTCCGCCTCTCGAAGGACCTGATCTGTATTGCGGGTATTGATGGCTATTTTAGGCGGGTAAACCCGGCATTCAAAAAGGTGCTCGGCTGGGATAGTAAAGTGCTGCTGAAACAATCGTTCTTCGAACTGGTGCATCCCGATGACCTCGAAATGACGCGTAGACAAATTCAAAAACTTTCCAAAGGAGAGAATACGATTGATTTTATGCACCGGATGCGCACAAAACAGGGAACCTATCGCTCCCTGCAATGGGCGGCATCACCCGAAAGGGAAAGCGGGAACATCTTCGCGATCGCAAGGGATGTGACCGATGAACAGGAACACGCACAACTGTTGCACGCCAGTGAAAGAAAACTGCGGGCGTTCTTCGAAAACTCGCAGGGACTCATGTGCACGCACGACCTCGAAGGCAATTTCCTCTCCGTAAATGAAGCAGGGTCACGAACACTCGGCTATTCGCTCGATGAGATTCGCACAATGAGCCTCTTCGACATCGTTCCGGATGACCTCCACCAGGATTTGCGTAATTACCTCCGGGAAGTCAGCGAAAAAGGAAGGGCGCGCGGACAAATGGTAACGCGGCACAAGGACGGTACCAACCACATCTGGATCTACAACAATGTACTCGAAAAGGAATTACCGGGAAGTCCCGCCTATGTCATAGGAAATGCCATTGATATCACCCGTCGGGCCAAACTCGAAAAAGACCTCAAACGGACCGGTGAACTGCTCCAGCAAACCAGTCGCACTGCAAGGGTGGGCGGCTGGGCACTCGACCTGGTTAACGAAAAACTCACCTGGACTTCCGTAACGCGCGAAATTCACGGGGTCCCACCAGACTTTAAACCGGTGCTGGATCAGGGAATCAATTTTTACAAGGAAGGCGAAAGCCGCGATTTGATTAAAAAGGCAGTGGGCAATGCCATTGAACAGGGCGAACCATGGGACCTTGAGCTACAAATCGTGAATGTCCAGGGGAAAGAGATTTGGGTGCGCGCAATCGGGAACCCGGTGATGGAAAACGGAACCTGTAAAAGGTTATTCGGAACTTTTCAGGACATCGATAGCCAGAAAAAAGCGCAAATGGCGGTCGCCAGCTCCAGAAAACTACTGAATGACGTGCTTCAGGCGGCTTCCGAAGTGAGCATCATTGCAACCGATCCGGATGGGACGATTACACTTTTCAACAGGGGAGCTGAGAAATTACTGGGCTATTCCTCCGCGGAAATGATCGGGAAAACCCCGGCGATCTTTCACGATGAAACAGAAATAAAGAGACGCTCCGAAGTGCTTTCCAAAGAATTCGCCTACCCAGTGGAAGGATTTCGGGTATTTGTCGAACGGGCCGAAAAAATGGGCTCCGACCGTCACGAATGGACGTACTGCTGTAAAAATGGTACCCGCAGGGTCGTTTCACTCGTGGTTACCCCCATTACGTCGGAGAAAAATGAGGTCATCGGTTACCTCGGAATTGCCGTTGATATTACTGAAAAACGCCGGATTGAAAAGGAACTGCTTACTGAAAAGATGCGCCTGCTTACATTCGTGGAGCACGCTCCTGCAGCCGTGGCTATGCTCGATAACGACATGCGCTACATGGTAGTGAGTCAACGATGGATCGATGATTACAAGATCCAGGGAAATATCCTCGGGAAATCCCATTACGAGGTGTTCCCGGATGTTACGGAGGAAGCACTCGCCCGTCATAAACGTGTACTGAACGGAGCCATTGAAAGAAATGATGAAACGGCCTATCGCCTGCCCGGTGATAAACGGGACCGCTACGTGGCCTGGGAAATGCGCCCGTGGTACCAGTTCGATGGAAAGATTGGTGGAATGATGTTGTTTACGCAAAACATTACCTCGCTGATCCGACAACGGGAAGAACTTAAGAATGCTAAAAAACAGGCGGAACAGGCAAGTGAGGCCAAATCCGAATTCCTGGCGAATATGAGTCACGAGATTCGTACACCACTCAATGGCGTCATCGGGTTTACGGACCTGCTCATGCAAACACAACTTGATGAATCCCAGTTTCAGTACCTGTCTATCGTTAACCAGTCGGCGAATTCCCTGCTGGGTATAATTAACGACATTCTTGATTTTTCTAAGATCGAAGCGGGCAAGCTGGAATTAGAGCGGGAACCGGCAGAATTATACGAATTGTGTCTACAGGCTACCGACATAGTCGCGTTTCAGGCCAAAAGCAAGGATCTCGAGATCATTTTTAGCTTCGGTGAGGAACTCCCCCACTTCGTATTGGTCGATGCGATCCGGTTAAAACAGATCCTGGTCAACTTACTGGGAAATGCCGTGAAGTTTACGGAGACCGGAGAAATTGAACTGAAAGTCGAAAATAAAGGAATGCTCGAAGACCGGGTTACGATTCGCTTCTCGGTACGCGACACCGGTATTGGGATCCGCGAAGATAAACAGGCCAAAATCTTCGATTCGTTTTCACAGGAAGACAGCTCCACAACCAAAAAATACGGGGGCACAGGACTCGGTCTTACAATCTCCAACAGCCTGTTGGCGCTAATGGATAGTAAACTGGAACTAACGAGTAAGATCGGTATCGGAAGTACCTTTAGTTTTGAGATTACCCTGCCGGTGGATGATATGCATCAATTAGCCCAGCAGGACGACCTGCCGGTAAAAACGGCTGTTATTGTGGATGATCAGGATGCCAACAGGCGCATTGTCCGGGATATGCTGGAGATACATTCAGTTGAGGTCACCTGTGTATCAAACGGCCTGGATTTACTTCGACTCCTCGACGAGGGGCATAAATACGATGTTGTCATCATTGATTACCACATGCCCTTCATGAACGGGATCGATACGATCAGGAAATTGCGGGAGAATTTTTACCCGAATTTTGACGAGCAGTTCATTATTCTGTTACACAGTTCTTCGGCTACTGAAACGATCAGGAAATACCGCAAAGAACTGGGAATCACAAAAACATTGTTGAAACCGGTACGTGCCAAAGAACTCATTTCCAGGCTCAAAACCTATGAGTTTGCGCAGGTCTCCCCCCTTAAAACGGAAGTCCCCAAACCTGTAGAAGAGCCGAACGAGTCGGTGGTACTGGTAGTGGAAGACAACGCCGTGAACATGCTGCTTGTACGCACGCTACTTCGCAAGATTCTGCCGGGCACGCTCGTGAAAGAGGCTGTCAATGGCGTGGAAGCTCTGGAAGTCTGCAACCAGATAAAGCCGGATCTGGTACTCATGGATTTACAGCTGCCACTCATGAACGGGTTTGATACGGCACGAGAGATTCGCGCACTCGGCTATCAGTTCCCGATTGTGGCCCTTACTGCAGGAAATGTAAAAGGTGAACGCGAGAAATGCCTGGACGCCGGAATGAACGATTTTCTGAAAAAGCCGATTTCGGTGGATGAGCTCAAAAATGCATTGAAAAACTGGCTGGAAGGAAGTAAACACCCGGCTGAAAACGCTACTTCGATTAATTCCGCGAAGGTTGCCGAACCTGTTCATTTTAACCCGGAGGCGCTCAAATTATATTTTGGAAATGATGAGCAGGCATTGCTCGGTGTCCTTGGGATTGCACGGGATGAACTGGTGGAAAGCCTGGAGGCCATTGTCACTACCAGGGACAATCTGGAAATGGATCGCCTGAATGCCATTGCGCACAAGTCCAAAGGCATGGCTGCATCTTCGGGCTTCGAAAGCTTAGCCGCGATTGCAGGAAAGCTGGAACGTGCTGCTTTGGAAAAGAAGGAGGAAAAGTACATTCGGGAACTTATTGGGCAATTTTGCGCGGAAACGGAACTGGTCTTACAATTACTGGCTGAAAAGCTCGGTTAATTGAGGCGCTGATCTTTAATAGAGCGAAAGAAACGCAGCTAACATATTGGTTATAAGTAAAAAATATTTAAAGAAGGAACTTCCCCTTTAAAAACAGGTGTTTTTTAGCTTCTTTACAGCGCTACTTGTTGTTCGTACCGAAACCTTTGCGAGTCATTTCTCCCCAGGATTTCTTACGTCTTAACTTCTCCCAGTTACCTTTCAGCGCCGAATAAACGGTGAAGGGATGGAAATACAAGGGCTCAAGAAGCGCGACGAAGAAAAATTTTCTAAAGTCCCGCACAGACCGGTACTGCTGATATGTGAACTCTTCGGCAAAAAGGGCAAGCGTTGAAAAAAGGACGGCAAAGAGATAGACAAACAGGAGCAACAGGGAAAAGAAAGACCAGTTCAGTATCCCCAGACAAACAAAAAGTACCGAAATCATCAACCCGACGAATTCAACGATCGGTGCCAGGTATTCAAACAGCATCCAATAGGGTACACTGATCATACCGAGTTGGCGATACTTGGGGTTTAGAAGCATCCTGCGATGTATCCAGAGCGTTTCCATAGTTCCGCGAGTCCATCGGCTGCGTTGCCGGCGCAGAATTTGAAAGTTTTCAGGTGCTTCTGTCCAGCAGAGCGGATCCGGAATGTAAGCAACGGTGTACTTTTTGCGGGCTTCAATCATTTTTCGGCGGATTCGGACGACGAGTTCCATATCTTCCCCCACTGTATGCGTATTATATCCCCCGCTCTCCAAAACGATTCGACGGTCAAACATCCCGAAAGCGCCGCTGATGATGAGAAGGCCGTCTAATCGCGACCAGGCCATGCGTCCCAGAATAAACGCACGCAGGTATTCGATCGCCTGGATCCGGGGTAATAAGGCAGAAGGTACGCGTGCCTCCACAAGTTTTCCGGATTTTATAACGCATGAGTTCGCGATCCGCACCACCCCTCCTGTGGCCACCACCTGTGAATCACTGTGCTCGAGTAGCGGCTTAACAAGCTTCAGCAATGCGTCTTTATCCATAATACAATCAACATCGATGCAAACGACATACGGGTTCCTGGAATAGTTAATGCCCGTATTCAGTGCATCAGCCTTGCCACCGTTTTCTTTGTCAATTACGGTAAGTCGCGAATATGCCGGGTTGCTTGATTTATAAATGCCGCGTACTTCTTTCGTGGGAATTGCCTGGTGATATTCCACGGACTGCTTTTCAAGTTTGTAGGCTTTTCGGAGAATTTCCATAGAACTGTCGCGACTTCCGTCATTTACAATAACCACTTCGTAGTGGTTGTAATTCAAACCAAGCAGGGACTTCACATTTTCTTCGATCGTACTTCCTTCATTATAAGCAGGCGCGATAATCGAAAGATGCGGAGCGAGTTCCGATCGGAGTACCGCGTCATAATTAATAAAACTATTTTCCCGAAGATGGCGCCGCAATGAAAAGGCGGAAATAAGTGCCAGTACGAGGTATGAAAACATGACGAGAACCGCAAACCCAAGAATAAACAGGTTAAAGTAGTGTATGCCCGAGTCAATGTATGAATTGCCTGTCATAACTTGTTCAGTGTTTCAAGGGTGTGTGCAGCCTCTCCGGCTAACAGCGGATTCGAATGATTCCCAAGTTCACGGAGGAAGGGGCTACAGGTGGTCAGGTTGTATTTGCCGGCAATGCGCACACCGAGCAAATTGAACGACGGATTCCTGCTGGTCAGCAAATAAGCGGGATCGGGAACTTGATAGTCATCGTCCTGCTGGATTACAGCCAGAATTTGAAGCTGCATCCAGTCGTTGAGATAATCAATCGTTTGTTCAAGCCTGGAGACTGATTCAAGTCCATACAGACGGATTAATGTTAGCAGCGCCTCCAGACGCACGAGTTTGTGACGGTCGGCACACAGGGCTAACAGTTTTTTTTCCTGAATGGTATATCGCATTTCCGATACTTCACGAAGTCCTTCGATGCGACGATGCCACCTGCGGGAGTTCAGCTTTTTTTCAGAATCGGAAGAAAGGCCCGTTTGTTCATAAAGTTTTTCAAGTTTTTCGGCAAACTCCCCACTATACTGCTTATGTAATGCTATGAGCTGTTCCATAAGGCTCCCTCTGAATATCGGAAGGTGATAATCCGGAGAATCCATAAGGCGAAGAAGTATTTCAGGTTGGGAAGAATCATCGAACAAAAAGGCAAACAGCTGTTTTTGTTGCCAAGGAATAATTCGATTTTTAAGTCCGTCACGTCTTAATCGTATGTAGCGACTTACAAGGGTAATACTTGCAAAAAGTATAATGGCACCTGAAAAACTCACGATGCAAGCGATCAGAAAATAATACTGCCGGGCATCGTTCAGGTAATATGTCGCTTCTTCATGCATACTTTAAAACCGGCGTGCTATTATAAGTTGCACATTGAATTTATTTCGTGTTTGCACTGGCACGTATTCTTCGAGTTCATACATAAATACAGGTTGTAGAAACCAGTTATAATGAATCCTGAATCGGTACTGGAACCCGGCGCGAAGTGCATTTAATCGTGTAAATCCGGTACTGGTAAGGTAATAATAAGGCAAGGTACCATACTGAAGATCAAATTGAAAATACGACTCGTTTAATTCATTGGTAAAACGCAGGTTTAAAACATGGGTAGCATACCATTCTCCACCCTGATTTGCAAGATACGGGTGATAGGTCAGTTTATACGGTCCGCGGATGAGCGAGGCACTTAGCGAATAAATAAAAACTTCTTCAGTTGCAAAATGGAGGAAACGCAAACCACCTGAAAACTGTGCATAGTTTCGGATGCTGTGATACAGTTCCGCTCCTGCCCTAAATCCGGGAAATACTTTACTGTTTCCGGCCAGCCCCACATTTGTGTAGAGATAAGTCCGCTTATTGAGTTGCGGATAAGCCTCTGCCTCCACCTGGATACCGCTGTTGGTATAAAGTCGGCCGTAATTGGTTCGAATAATCCACGGCATTGGCCTGTAATTCCGCTTATATTCAACGTGGGCAAAATGCCAGGGTGCGAATCCTGGATCGCTGAAGCTGGTATTAAAATAACCTCCTGATACCATGTTTTTTTGCTGCTTCAATAAACTGGTACGCAAATATTCAACAGAATGATTCAGGGTGTCCGACTCGATGAAATCAAGGCTCTTAAGTGCCTCCTTTGTTCTGCCGAGCTCTCCCAGTGCCGTAGCCTCTTGAAAACGATAAAAAACAGGGTTTTCACCAGTCGCAACTCCAATACCTGCATAATGAAGTGCCTTTTCGGAGTTTGTTGCCCGATTGTGCTGAATGGTTAATAACATCAACGCTTCCTGGTTGGGCGGTTCCCGATCTGCTAATGGTTCTAACAGGGCAATGGCCTCCCTGTATTTTTCCTGCCAGCTTTCCACCCGTGCGTAGTAAATGGTATAATCTTCATTTTTCGGATAAAGCGTATGTAACGCGCGTATAATCGTTTCCGAACTGTCAACATGTCCGCGCGAAGCAGCGTCACGGGCCTGCTTGAACAGGCTATCGGGCGGAGTTTGCGAAAGCGTACATTGAATAGCAAATAAACCAGACAGAATAAGGAGTGTTTTAAGCATACGCCGTTCAGTGTTTGCGTAATAACTTACTTATGCGTGCAAGTAATACGGCCGGGCTAAAAGGTTTTGAAATGAATTCATCTGCTCCCAGGTTGAACACTTCAAGTTCAGTTGATTCCACCCCGTGTGCGGTAAGCACGATCACTGGGATATCTGACGCATTTTCATTCCGTAAAAGCGAAATAAGGCTTTGTCCTCCGGCAAACGGCAGATTCAAATCTGTAATCAGCAGGTCAGGGCTTTCGGTCCTCAATTGCTGCATGGCATCCTCCCCATTATCGTAATCGTCTATCTCAAAACCATTACTACCAAGATAATATACCAGCGACTTACGCAATACGTCGTCGTCTTCAACTAACATTATTTTCATCCTTTCAATATCAATTGTGTTCAAACACTTTTTTCTAAAACACGTAGTATAGCAGATATGTTTCTAGTGATCTTTACAACAATTTTTTCTACCGTTGTAAAAGGTGTTTTTGCACGAATGCTGGCCTCCAGTGTATGAAGCAATACGGCATCCGCACCAATAATTCCGAAAGAAGATATTAATTTATGGGATAATTTGCAAATTGTTTCTTCATCGGATGATGCGACAGCCTCTAAAAGCTTTTTTTGAACATCACTCATTTCACTGATAAACAGATTGATCATATCGCGTTCAATCGTTTCGTTTGCACCTGAAATTTCGCGCAGATAACTAAGATCTACAAGCGTATCTGGCGTAAATTCGTCGTCTCCGCGAGTCGTAAGCCTGACAATCTTTGCGTACAGTTCGTCCTTATTGAATGGTTTGGAGATGTAATCGTTCATTCCGTATTCAAGGCATTTTTCCTTCTCACCGACCAGCGAATGTGCAGTAATTGCCATAATCGGAACATCTGAACGGAGTTCATTGCGAATGGCGGAAGTCGTTTGATAACCGTCCTTTTCGGGCATTTGCAAATCCATTAAAACGAGGTCGTAGCTTTTCTGTTGCATCATTTCCAGACCGATCAGCCCGTTGTCGGCGAGGTCAAGTTCCATGCCGAATTGACGGATCACGATCTCCGCAAGGCGCTGGTTGAGTGCGTTGTCTTCACACATAAGCAGGCGCAACCGTCGGGCGGGCCGCAACTCACTTGGCTTCTGAAGTTGGCTTTCTTCGGTAAACTGCGTGCGTTCAAAGGGAATGTAAAAGGTGAATTCGGAACCTGTACCCTCCTCACTTTCCACTTCGATGCTTCCGCCCTGTTTTTCGATCAGCAAACGGGTGATATTCAGTCCCAGCCCGGTGCCGCCGTATTTCCGGGTCGTATGTTCGTTTGCCTGCGTAAAGCGGTCGAAAATAACCTTCAGCTTCTCGAAGGGAATCCCGATCCCGGTGTCGCGGATGCGGAACACCAGGGTATCTTGCGTGGCGGTTCGCGCGTGCAGATCGGTATAAATACTCACGTTGCCGGATTCTGTAAATTTGATCGCATTTCCCACGAGGTTAATGAGAACCTGGGAAAGCCGGTGTGCGTCCCCGGAAATAAACGGGGGAATATCTTCGTCGATGTAGAGTTTTAAAGCAAGTTGTTTTTCATCTGCTTTCACACGCATGATGCGCTGTACGTTTTGAAGGACCTTGCGCACGGCAAAGGGTTCGTTCTCCAGGGTAAGCATATCCGACTCGATTTTGGAAAGATCGAGGATGTCGTTGATAATGGATAGCAGGTTTTCACCGGCGATCTTAACGGATTGTACGTATTCGCGCTGTTCCTCGTCAATGTCGGTACCGGAAAGCAGGTCGGTGAAACCGAGAATCGCATTCATCGGGGTCCGGATCTCGTGACTCATGTTCGCAAGAAAACTATCGCGCGCTTCTGTGGCTTTTTCGGCGAGTTCTTTGGCTTGCTTCATCTTTTGTTCAGCCTGCATTTCGCGCGTAATATCCTGTGCAATTTCCAGGATGCGCAGATATTGCCCCTGCATATCGCAAAAAGTCGAAAAGGTGGCTTTAACCCAATAGGTCTTCCCGTCTTTTCCCTGGATTTGCAGGCGCTCCTGGTCCACATCTCCCTGACTGATCTGTTCCCACAGTTGTTCCTGATCCAGTGCCTCGCTGCAACAATTCAGTTTTTCCCAGTGACAATCCGCGATCTCTTCCGGCGTATATCCAACGAGTTTCAGGAAATTGGAATTGGCTTGCAGGATCTTTCCCGCGGCATCGAACTCCACGGTGGCGTTTGCTTTGTTAAGCGCTTCAAGCAGGTAGTCAGCCTCGGCTTCTTTGGCCCTGAGTTGCACGTTGGTATCGTGAATGCGTTCTTCGACAAGTTTCGTAAGTGCTTCACTCAGCTTTTCGTTGCGTTTGCGAAGTTCGAGTTGCAGTACAACCTGTTTGGCAATTGTCCTGAGCGCTTCTTTTTGTGCCGAATTGAGTTCCCGCGGAGACTTATCTACAACACACAGGGTTCCGACATTATAACCATCCGGTGAACGAAGCGGCATTCCGGCGTAAAAACGGATGTGCGGTTCACCGGTAACGAACGGATTGTCGATAAAACGCTCGTCGCTAAGCGAATCGGGGATTTCAAATAATTCATCCTGACGAATGGTGTGATCGCAAAAGGTGTGTTCACGGGGAACTTCACTGCCCTCCGCCCCTATCCGCGCTTTGTGCCACTGCCTTTCGGCATCAAGCATGGATATGAACACGATGGGCACTTCACAGACATGTGCTGCCAGACGCGCCAGCGAATCAAAAGATTCTTCCTGTGGAGTATCGAGGATGTTGTAATCGAGAAGTGCCTGAAGGCGCGCTGTTTCCTGTTCTCGTGCAGAATGATGCATTGAAAATGATGTTAAGAATGCTGCAAATGTACGTCATGAACGCATTCACTCAAACAAAATTATACGTGTTGAAATCAGATTTCAGTTTTACCCGGCTACGGAAAATGCCGATTCGAAGGTCCGTTTTCGCTCACAGCTCCAGTTGCCCCTCCCAGTAATCATTAAGATAGGCAACGAGTTTCCGGGAAACGTTATTGAAATAGCGTTTCGTGCGGTATCCGCTGACCCAGATAATACCGCGAACGGCATTGGTCAGGAAGATCTCGTCTGCCGAGAGCAGATTTTGAGGAAGGATGTTACATTCATAGACCTTGATTCCGTGAGACAACGCCAGGTTGATAATCTGCATGCGCATGGTGCCGGCAAGACAGCCTTCTTCCAGGCCGGGAGTATACAATACGCCGTTGCTTACCACGAAAAGGTTCGAATTGGTACTTTCCAGGATCCCACCGTTGTAATTACTCAGTAATACGTCGTCAAGGTTGCGCTCTTTGGCATTAATGGCCGCCATTACATAAAGCAGTCCGTTCTTTGTTTTATAATTGGCCAGCGCATCGTTCGGCTTCTTGATATCGGTGTAAAGATCGATTTCCAGGCCCTTTGAGTTCAGTTCGAAAATATTGCTTTGGTGCGGATAGACTTCAATAAAATAAGTCACTTCATTTGAGTCCGGTTTGTAGGTTCCACCGGTGATCCGGTCGAGCGAGATACGCACTTTTCCGCCTTCCGTAATCGCTGATTTGGACAGTAACTCGGAGATCTTTTCTTCGAAGAATTGCGTACTCATAAAGGTCGGAACACGCATTTTGAGTGCTTTGGCGCCGTCATGAAGCCGTTTTACATGATTTTCCACGTTGATGGTCCTGCCCTGGATCACGCGCAGGGTCTCAAAAACCCCGTCCCCGTATAAGTGTCCGCGGTTTCCCGCATGAATGGTTGGCGCGTTTCCTGCCAGGATAGTTCCGTTATTGTTTACGTAGAGTAGCGACATGACTAAAATATTGTTTCGATGAATTGACGGCCTTTATCGATATCGATGACCAAGATAAATAAAATTCCGAAGAGCGCCCCGCCAATGTGCGCATCATGTGCAATGTGACTGTTTCCGCGCTTATCCGCCCAAAACTCAAAAGCCAGGTACAACAACCCAAACAGCCAGCCTTTAATCGGAATGGGTAAAAACAAAAGCCCAAATTCCAGTTCCGGTGCGCAAATGATAGTTGCAAAAAGCACCGCCGAAACGGCACCACTCGCCCCGAGCGACAAATACGAGTTGTTATTCTTATGCCGGATAAACGGGATTAGCGTGGCAAAAAGTCCGCCGGCCAAGTACAGCAATACAAAATAGAACTCTCCGCGAACCGGTCCGTACTCCAGGTTGAATATAGGCTCGAGCCCATTGTTGTTAGGTCCAATACCCATAAAGTATAAGGTGATCATATTGAAGATCAGGTGAGGCATATCGGCATGAACAAGCAGGTGCGAAAAATTGCGGTAAAACTGACGGTCGTGATTCACTTTATATGGAATGTACATCATCCGATACTTAAAATCGGGATCGTTAAAGCCTTTTAACGAGACAAGTACGGTAATTGTGATAATAATATAAAGTACCGGGATATCCATAGTTTGTACATTTCTCAGCCGAATATACAGAGTATTCTGCTTTCCGGGATGCCGGTTTTCTGCTTTTTTCACCAGTAGAATGTGTACAGTCCTCTTCCCTTTTCTATGCGGAATGTGTACTTTTGTTTGAAAAAGCAGAACAAATGGCCGTTATCGTTTCTCCTTCCGTACTTTCCTGTGATTTCGCGAACATTCAGCGTGACGTTGAAATGCTCAATGCTTCCGACGCCGACTGGCTTCACATCGATGTGATGGACGGGGCATTCGTACCGAACATTTCTTTCGGATTCCCGGTCATGCAGGCTATTAAAAAGCATGCTGAAAAACCGTTGGACGTGCACCTGATGATTCAAAATCCGGATCAGTACGTCGAACAATTCGTAAAGTCCGGGGCTGATATCCTCACCGTGCATTACGAAGCCTGCACGCATCTGCACCGAACGGTTCAGTTAATCCGTTCCTTCGGAATCAGGGCGGGTGTGGCCATCAATCCACATACCCCCGTCGATCTGCTCGAGAACATCATCGAAGACCTCGACCTCGTGCTGGTGATGTCGGTGAACCCTGGATTCGGCGGACAAAAGTTCATAAAAAACGCCGGGTGGAAAGTAGAACAGGCTAAAAACCTGATCCATAAACGCGGAAGTCATGCCCTCGTGGAAGTAGACGGCGGTGTGAATGCCGAAACGGGTGCCGAACTCGTAAAATGTGGTGCCGATGCACTTGTAGCCGGAAGCTACGTGTTCAATTCGGAAGATCCTTCGGCAACGATCAGCAAACTGAAAAACCTGTGATACTTCCTTTTTTCCGGGAAAAATTTGAATACGATCTCTATGCGAATCTGAAACTCGCCGCACACATCGTCGAACACGAAGACGCCGTGGATAGTTACATACTGAACTCTTTTTCGCACCTGGTTAACGTACATCACATCTGGATCTCACGTATATGGGGAACTCCGCCCGAATCGCATGAAAATGATCGCCTGCCCGTGGATTATTTCGAACGGTTTTGCCGTGACAATTTCCTCAGAACGAATGATTACCTGGAAAAAGAATCTGTCGACCGTAAAGTAGCCTACCACGATTCAGAAGGCGTAGCACTTGAAAAGCAGGACCTTGACATCCTGTATCACATTCTGAATCACTCCACGCACCATCGCGCCCAGGTTCTGCGCCAGTTCAGACTCCTGGATCTACCCGTTCCCGACCTCAATTTTATCCTATATAAAGACTGAAAAATTGTACAGGCGTAACAAAGGTCTTATTTTTGCGTTATGCGATATATGAAACGTACACTTGTTATTTCCGCTTTGATTGTTACCGGTTTTTCGCAGGTGTTTGCACAAAACAGCCTGCAGGAACGCGAAACCGTGCTTGCCGGCCTGCTCTCGAACCTGCGAAACGCCAAAAATGACCAGGAAAAAGCCGCTGCGAATAAATCGTTTAAGGAAGAAATGCGCAAAACGATCGCACTCCCGGGTGCTTTTTCATATCCCTTCGAGCAATTATCGACCGTCGGAATGGTGGCAAGCCCGGATAGTTCGTTTCGCTTTTTTAACTGGAATATCGAGCAGGACGACTTTACGCAGAAATACGAATGTTTCATTTTGCATTATAACGACCGGCACGAAGAATACGACATCATCGAACTCAAAGACAATTCCATGATGCTCCCGCCGCGCCCCGACGATATTCTTGAGGCCGATAACTGGTATGGAGCACTTTATTACCAGATTATTCCTTTCGAAAAAGGAAACCGCCAGATGTATACAGTACTGGGCTGGGACGGAAACGACCAGTCCAGCAACATCAAACTGATCGACGTACTTTACTTTACAGGAACTTCCGTTCGCCTCGGGAATCCTGTGTTCCGGATGAACGACCAGACCCTCAAACGTGTATTTTTCGAACATTCCGAAAATGCGGTGATGTCGCTGCGCTACGAAGAAAAGTACGACCGCATTATCTTTGATCATCTTTCGCCCGAATCGCCGGGAATGGAAGGTTTCTACAGTTATTATGTCCCCGATATGTCGTACGATGCCCTGGTACTCAAACGCAACCGCTGGACCCTGCAGGAAGACGTGATCGGCATTAACGAACACAAATCGGAAAAGATGACCATCAGCGTGATCGATGAAAAAACCGGTGAACCGAAAGAGATCCGTGTAAAGGATAAATGGCAGGATCCGACAGATGAAAGTGCTCCCGCCGGTGGCAGCGTCCATGTGGCCGTTAAACCTGAAGCAGACGGTTCTTCCGGGTCCAAAAAGAATAAGCCTGTTAAACAAAAGAAAAAGAACCGGAAATACCGTAATACGCCTAAATCGAATACCGGGCTGTAGCTACTCCCGGCTGATTTATTCATAGTCAGCTGTTTGTAAATTATATTTTTGTTTTTGGTGCTTTTACATATATTTGGTTAAAAATCGATTCATATGAGTAAAAACCTGTACATTGTGCCGCACGACTTTACGGATGTCGGCGATGCCGCCCTGCAATACGCCCTTTTCCTGGGTACACACGTAAACGTCGATATTCGTCTTGTGCACATCGTTAACAAACAATCCGAGCAGGCCGCAGCACTTAAGAAATTACAGGAGATTATTAGCAGGACCGATACAAAAGGAATTCCTGTTGAACCGCTGGTCAAAACGGGAAGCATTTTCGAAGATATCGGTAAAATTGCGCGCGAAGCCAAAGCGCAACTCATCATTATGGGAACACATGGTGTACGGGGCATGCAAAAGATTTTCGGCAGTCATGCCATGAAAGTCGTTACCAGTACGGATGTTCCTTTTCTCGTGGTTCAGTCAAACCTGGAATTGCACAAAGTAAAACGCATCCTCGTTCCGATCGACCTTACGAAAGAGAGTTTGCAAATTGTAAACTACGCGGGAGACCTTTCGCACATATTCCACGGAGAGGTACACGTAATCGGCGAAAAACAAAACGACGAAATTCTCAGCCAACAACTTAAGAACCGTATCCTGCTCGTTAAGAACCAGTACGAGGAACGAAATGTAAACGTCCAGGTGGAAATGGTCAAAGGCGGCGGTTCTTATTATAAGAAGATCATGCGCTATTGCAAAGAACACGAGATCGATTTTATTGCCATCGCCTATCATTCGGAAAGTTTATTGCCGCAATTTGATAACTTTGCACAGTCATTGATTACAAACGAGATGAATCTGCCGTGCATGGTACTCAATTCCAAACTGGCTTCTTCATTGTATTTTTAAGCTTTTTATGAAACTGGGTGAATACAACACCTTAACCGTGCTGCGTTTTACATCTGTGGGCGCCTATCTGGGCGACGATCAGGATAACGATGTGCTGCTCCCGAACAAATACGTAACGCCTGAAATGGAACTGGATTCCAAAGTTGAAGTGTTTCTGTATCTCGATTCGGAAGACCGGCTGATAGCCACTACATTGCGTCCGTTACTGACGCTCCACACTTTCGCATACCTGGAAGTCGAACAGGTCAATTTGTACGGTGCATTTATGCACTGGGGCGTGGAAAAAGGACTAATGGTTCCCTTTAAACAACAAAAGGCCCGTTTGCAGGAAGGTGGATTCTACCTCACTTACCTCTTGCTCGACGAAGCAACCAACCGGCTGGTCGGAAGTACAAAGGTGAATGCATTCCTGTCTAAAGATACCACCGGACTTTCCGAAGGTGACGAGGTAAACCTGCTCATCTGTGATACAACCGAAAACGGAATACAGGTGATCGTCGAGAATAAGTGGCACGGACTCATCTTCAGAAATGACATCAGCAGAACTGTGAAACGCGGTGAGCGCACCAAAGGATACATTTACACCATTCGGGAAGATGGAAAACTGGACATTCGCCTGGAACCTTCCGGGTTTCTTGAACGGATCGAACCGAATGCGGAAAAACTACTGGAACTACTCGAAAAAAATGCAGGCAAACTACCGCTCACTGACAAAAGTGATCCCGACGAGATCCGCGAACAGGCCGGAATGAGTAAAAAAGCCTTTAAGCAGGCAGTCGGGAACCTCTATAAGCAAAAACGGATTATGCTTGAGAAAGATCACATCCGGCTTATAAACTCATAATATCTTTGAAGCGTATGGCCTGTCGGCGGGAAATTTCGATCTTCTCTCCTTCTCGCAGTTCCACTTGCAGGCCGCCGTTAAACCAGTTTTCGATCGACGATACCCAGTTGAGATTGATAATGAATTTTCGGTTCGCACGGAAGAAGTGTTCGGGATCCAGACGTTCCTCGAAGCTATTCAATGATCTTAGAATGAGCGGCCTGAAGCTATCGAAATAAACCTTTACATAATTCCCTTCCGATTCAAGCATCCGCACTTTACGAAGTTCAATGAACCAACATTTCTCACCGTCTTTAATAAATACACGGTCGTCAATCGTAAGAAAGCGGTCTTTGCGCGAAGCACGGGCACTGATGTCGGATGTAAAATCCTCGTCTTCCTTCTGTGTTTTGGCAATGGCTTCTTTGAGTCGCTCCGGATCCACAGGTTTTAAAAGGTAATCCAGCGCATTGATTTCAAACGCTTTCAATGCAAATTCATCGTAAGCAGTAATAAAGATCACTTTTGGGATCTCGTCCAGCTTTTTCAGCATTTCGAAGCCATTCATTTCCGGCATGGAAATATCCAGGAAAACGAGGTCCGGCTTTTGCTCCCGGATCAGGTCGATCCCTTCCCGTGCATTCCGGGCTTCTGCGGTGATATCGATCTCATCGTAATCCTTCAGCAGGTTTTTCAATTCTTCACGGGCGAGTCGTTCGTCGTCAATGATCAGGGTTTTCAGTGTTTTCATAAACGGTCTATTTTAATTTGCGTAATGACTTGATTATTTGCTTCCCGGATGCTGAAGGTGGCCTTGTCGCGGTATTGTAACCACAGGCGTTTGCGGGTGTTTTCGAGTCCGATACCGGAATTCCCGGACTTACGCGATGTCAGGGTCCCGGAGTTGATGACCTCAAACACATCACAGGTGTGTTCGCGGTATGTGCGAATACCAATCTCTCCTCCGTCAATCCGTTTGCTGATACCGTGTTTAATAGCATTTTCAACCTGCGCCTGGATCACGAAGGGCGGAATGGTGTGCTCACTGATGCTGTCGTCGAGGTCGAGCTGTACACTCAGGCGCTCTTCGAAACGGATCTTTTCCAGTTCCAGGTAACGGCTGACAAGCCCCATTTCCTGCTCGACGGTCACGGAGGTCTCTTTCCCCATTTGCAGAGAGTTACGCAGGAGTTGTGATAAGACCGTTACCGAATGTTTTGCGCGCCCGGGTTCGATGTCTATCAGCGCCCGGATACTGTTGAGTGAGTTAAAAAGAAAATGCGGATTGAGTTGGGAACGCAGGTTTTTGAGTTCAAATTCGTTCTTACTGGCTTCCAGTGAAATGTTATCCAGTTCCTGTTTGCGGGATTTGGTGAAAAAATGATAGGTAAAATAGATCGCATTCCAGAAAAGTATGAGGATGCTGTTGCCGATAATATCGATAAAAAAGAGCAAAGGCGTCACCTGATCGTCCGGGTTTTTGTGTTGCCCGGTCAGGAAGTGCGCGGCCAGGCTACTCAGTGAAACAAGAAACGAACAGATAAGGCTGATAATGAGGATGCGCGGAATGAGCGGGGCAAGTTTCATTTCCAACCAGCCCAGTTTAAAAAAGCAAAGGCGCATAAGATGCGTAAACAGGATCGCAAAAAATACGATACAGACGAGGTTCACGACCAATCTCCAGTCGAGCCGTTCCGGGGAACTCGCATAAGCGGCAAGCAAAATGATCAGCCCGTATCCGAGCCAGCCCGTAACCTGTGCGAGCCAGTACAAAAACTTCGAAGATTTCATGAATACAAATATAGACCAATCCCTTTCACAAATGCGGTCAATCGGATAATCGGCGGGAAAGCGTAATTTTACGGTCCAAAACCTTTTTGGATTACTTTTTGGAATAAACGCGACCATGAGACGAATCGTGCTGATTTTACTGCTTTTCCCCTTTCAGAGTGGCGCTCAGTCGTACACGGGAACGCATGCCGGCGTCTCACTGGGATTACTGGTAAATTTCGGTTCGCACGTGAATTCGGTCGGACTCAACCTCAAGGCTTATTATACAAATTACTTCACACAGTTGAATGCGGGTTCTTCCGTAACTTTTAACCTGAACGGTTATGGTGAACGGCGTCATTTTGTTGAAAGTCGCACCGCTGTCGGACTCGTTCTGCTTGCCGGAAAGAAAGACCAGCCCATTGATTTTTTACTGGACGGGCTTAATCATCAGACCGCTTACAGATACGGAATCGCTTATAATTACCTGTTTTACTTTGACAATGCAGGAACTTCTCAACTCTCCGGCGGATGGGCGGTACATCTGAAACGCTTTTCCCTGTATTTTGAGAACGACGTGTTCGGCGGACAGGCACGCGACCGCTTCCGGACCGGACACCTCATGCTGTCTTACCGCTTCGAACAAATTCGCTTTTTGACCGGCTTGTACATCTGGACCGGTGAAACGGCGAATTCCGTCTGGATCCGTGACGCCGGACCGGGAACCCCGAACGGCTACCGCTCGCTTGAAAACCTGCCCTATGGTAAGAGCAGTCATGGGGTTCTATACGGCGGTTTCATTGCGAATACCGCGTACGGAAACCAGGTTCACTTCAAAACCGGAACGGACAGCGAACAGATCCGCCATTTCTTTCAAAATCGTCTCGCACACGATCTGATCCTGCTACCCGCATCGGTGAAACGCCATACTCCGCACTATCCACGACTCAATTCAGAAGGAAAACCCGTTTTCAAGGCAACGGATCGACGTGCGGATCGTTTTTACTTACAGTTAGGACTTAATGAAAATTGGTCCAATTAAAAACTGTTGTTTCAAAAAAAAGCGATACATTAGTTTTACTATTACCAAACTTATGAAAATGAAGAGAACTCTGTTTACCCTTTTGATCTGTAGCCTCTTCTCTCCCATCGCATGGTCTCAGTGCGGTGCCGGACAGAGCGAAGTCATTGTTCAGATCACTCCTGACAATTACCCGGGCGAAACCTCCTGGGAACTGATGGCTGGCGGCAGCATCGTCGCCACCGGAAACTACCTCGGCGATACGATTTGCGTACCCCAGAATTCGTGCATTCAGTTTAAAATAATGGACAGCTTCGGAGACGGGATTTGCTGTTCCTACGGGAACGGTTCGTACAACCTGATACTCGACGGTTCGGTCGTGGCGACAGGTGGTGCCTTCGGAAGCGAAGAAACGGTCACCACGAATTGTCCTCCCGGAACAACCTGCGAAGATCCGCTGACCGCGACGACTGGAAGTTTTACAGCTCCCGATCAAAATACCTGGTATGAATTCACGCCCGCAGCTACGGGGATTTACAGCATTTCAACCTGTAACGGCAATACCTGCGACACGAAGATCTGGGTTTACGATCATTGCGGCGGAAACGTCAACGAAACCAATACCGGAACCATTTTCTACGATGATAACCAGGGAGGCTGCGGCGAACAGGCAGTTGTTGAAGCTTATTTCCAAACCGGAATCACGTATTACATCCGCATCGGGCTGGACGCGTCTGCTCCATGTGTAACGGATCCGATCGCCTTTGAGATCACCTACGTCGGACCGATTACCGGTTGCATGGATCCGTCAGCCTGTAACTACAACCCGCTCGCTTCGGTAGCAGGAACCTGTTATTTCTACCCGGATCCGAACTGCCCGAACGGACCCGACCTGTCCATTGTTCAGAATGACGTTCAGAATTCACTCAATCTACGGACTGAGCAGGCAACAAACTGCATGGTTGAAGAAGGATGTATGAACGGTTATGGAACGCGAACCGTACTGGCCTTCGATACGCATATTCAAAACGTCGGAGAAACAGATTATTACATTGGAAACCCGACGAGCAACCCGACGCAGTTTAGCTTTAACAACTGCCACGGTCACGCACATTATGAAGGATATGCCGATTACATCCTCTACAAACCAAACGGAGTCTCCATTCCCATCGGTCACAAGAACGGTTTTTGTGTTATGGACCTCGAATGTAATAACGGCGGAACCGCGCAATACGGCTGCAGCAATATGGGGATTTCCAAAGATTGCGGTGATATCTACAACAGCTACCTGGATTGCCAGTGGATCGACATTACCGATGTCGACACCGGCGAATACATCCTCGCGATCAAAGTGAACTGGGACCAGTCGCCCGATGCACTCGGACGTTATGAAATGGGATATGAGAATAACTGGGCACAGGTCTGTATCCGCATCACCGAAGATGCAAGTGGAAACAAAGGATACACGCTCCTCGCCGATTGCCAGCCGTATGTTGATTGTGCCGGCGTTCCGTACGGGAATTCATTAGTGGATTGCGAAGGAAACTGTGGTGGTTCAGCCATGCGCGGAGATGTCGACCTCAATCAGCAGATCGAACTCAACGACGGCGTAACGTATGTGAACGGAATTCTCAATTCCTCCATGACACCAAGCGAATGCCGCGATATTTCCGGTGACGGCGCCATCACCGTTTGGGATGCCGGACTGGCTGTAAATTGCGCCCTGAATGACGCACCCGGGAATACAGTATGCGACTTCCCGAATACCGTTACCAATCCGGCGCAATATGCAGAGATCGGTTTCACGGAAATCAATACCTCCATGAATTACATTGATGTTTATATTCGTAACCCCGATTGCAAGATCGTGGGATATGAATTCAATGTTTCCGGAGTTGACATCGTGGATGTCGAAAACCTGGTGAGTCCGGTTAATTACCCGGCCACACCGCAGTTCCTCCCGGGAGGCAATAAAGTGGTTTGCCTTTCCTATCAGGACAGCCTGATCCCGAAAAATATCACCCCGGCACCGCTCGTGAGAATTCATTACAGTCAGATTACCGATCCGACCATTTGCGTGGAAGAGATCGTGCACGTCATCAACAACGCATACCAGCCGATCGTGACCAACAATCCGCAGGCCTGCGTATCGGTAGCAGGTGTAAACGAACTCGGAATGCAGGAATTCAGCATGTATCCGAATCCGGCATCCGGACAGGTGAAAATTTCACTCAAAGTGAAAGCCGAAGAAAACTTTACGATCGTCCTCGTAGACGCACTTGGCAGAACCGTTCAAACACAACGGCTGAGCCCGGGAACCAGCGAAACTTCACTCGACGTTTCCGGACTTTCAAACGGAATGTATCGCGTGATCATGACAAACGGTACCGTGAAAACGTCTAAAAACCTCTCAATACTGCGTTAACAGGCGCTGATTCAGCATTTCTAAAGAACATGAAACCGCCGGAATTTTTTTCCGGCGGTTTTTCTTTTAATGTAAAAGGAATATAGTAACTTTGCGCCCCGTAGTTACATAAAAAAAGTATGTCAAATTCAACGAAATATGTGTTTGTAACGGGGGGAGTTACTTCTTCTTTGGGGAAGGGAATTATCTCGGCCTCACTCGCAAAATTACTCCAGGCACGTGGATACACTACCACCATCCAAAAGCTTGATCCATACATCAATATCGATCCCGGAACACTCAATCCGTATGAACATGGAGAATGTTTCGTAACAGACGATGGTGCGGAAACGGACCTTGACCTCGGTCATTACGAACGCTTCCTGAACGTAAGCACTTCGCAAGCCAATAACGTAACTACCGGACGCGTTTACCAGTCGGTCATCGACAAAGAACGAAAAGGTGAATTCCTCGGAAAAACCGTTCAGATCATTCCGCATATTACGGACGAGATCAAGGAACGCATCCAGATCCTCGGAAAAAAAGGCGAATACGACATCATTATTACAGAGATCGGCGGAACGGTAGGCGATATCGAATCGCTGCCCTACGTGGAGGCCGTGCGCCAGATGATGTGGGAGTTTGAGAACGATTGCATTGTTGTGCACCTCACGCTGGTCCCCTACCTTTCCGCAGCCGGTGAATTAAAAACAAAGCCGACGCAACACTCCGTAAAGCAATTGCTTGAGCTCGGAGTTCAGCCGGATGTACTGTGCTGCCGCACGGAACACGAACTGGACCTCACCCTTCGAAAAAAGATCGCCAA
Organism: uncultured Flavobacteriales bacterium; assembly: GCA_964389755.1. GTDB lineage: Bacteria > Bacteroidota > Bacteroidia > Flavobacteriales_D > Crocinitomicaceae > JBBSUQ01. Next base: position 66,058 of record CAYMEW010000017.1, read on the forward strand.
GTTCTGCAACGTCAGCATGAATGCGGTAATTGAATCGCGTGACGCCGAATCCATTTACGACGTTCCCCTGCTCATGCAATCGGAAGAACTCGACAAAGTAGTACTGGAGAAACTCGGACTTCCCACGCGCCAGGTCCCGGACCTCGACAACTGGAAGGAATTTCTCAATAAACTTAAAAATCCCAAAACCAGTGTTCGCATCGGGCTCGTCGGAAAGTACGTGGAACTCAAGGACGCCTATAAATCCATTTCAGAGGCTTTCATTCACGCAGGTGTGGCCAATGAGTGCGACGTAAAGACCAAATGGATTCATTCCGAAAAACTGACCAAGAATAATATCGAGGAAGAACTGGCCGGACTGGATGGAATTCTCGTGGCACCGGGCTTCGGAACCCGTGGAATTTCCGGGAAGATCGAGGCAGTCCGATTCGCACGTGAACATAAGATCCCCTTCTTCGGGATTTGTCTCGGTATGCAGTGTGCCGTGATCGAATTTGCACGACACGTCCTTGGCTGGTCCGATGCACATACGACCGAAATTGCGGAAGACTCTTCGCATCCGGTCATTAGTATGATGGAAGAACAAAAGAACATTTCAAACATGGGTGGAACCATGCGACTCGGGGCTTATAAATGTCACCTCAAACCCGGTTCCAACGCAGCCCAGTCATATAATACAGAAGTTATTTCCGAACGCCATCGCCATCGTTTCGAATTTAATAATGCCTACCTGGCAGACTTTGAAGCAGCAGGAATGGTCGCTACCGGAAAAAACCCCGAAACGGGACTCGTGGAGATCGTGGAGATCCCGGAGCATCCGTGGTTCGTAGGAGCACAATTTCACCCGGAATATAAAAGTACAGTTGCCAAGCCTCATGCACTTTTCGCCGGATTCATTAACGCAGCTATCGCAAATAAAAAATAAGCATGGATAGAAATACAGTCATCGGACTGGTATTGATCGGTACCATTTTAGCCACATTTACCATCTTCAACCGCCCTTCCAAAGAAGAGCAAAAGGCAAACGAACGCGCTCGAAAAGCGGAAACGGAAGTTACTTCTAAAGTAAAAAAACAACAGACCACCGGGTCTGCCGACAAAAACATTCCCGCCAACCTGGTGGTCAAAAAAGATTCGGCCGATAATCCGTTAAAGGATGCAAACGGGAACCTTGTTTACGTCGATACACTGACCAAACGCGATACGGTGCTTGTGGTTCCGAAACAGGAAGCTCAACTTGCTGCCGAAACAAAGCCAGCGGTTCCGGCAGAAACAATTCGTCTTCAAAATAAACGCCTGATCGTGGATTTGACCACACAGGGCGGACAGGTAGAAGCCGTTTACCTGAAAGAATTTGAGACTTACCGGAATTATATCAAAAAAGACGGTAAAATCACACCGCTGAAGCTCTTTCGAAAAGGAGACGCGAAAAACGAACTGGTACTCTACACGACCCAAGGACAGATCAGAACGTCTGCTTACGTATTTCACATTGAACAAAAGACTGATAAAAAGGTCGTGTTTGCCTGGGAGCCGGAAGCCGGAAAAAAAGTACGTCTTACCTATCAGTTGAACGACAATGCCTACGACCTGGATTACACAGTTAATTTAAGTGGATTTGATAATTCTTCTAACTACCAGGATGTTAAACTAAACTGGGATGTAGCTTTCCGGAAAACGGAGCGCCTCTTTACCGAACAGCGTCGCGTGTCTACCATTTGCTATGATCAGGCCGAAGACGGATTCAACTGGTTGAGCGAAACTCAAAGCGATTACCTCAAACCAGAGGATAATCTAAACTGGGTTGCGTACAAACAAAGTTACTTTTCTTCAATCCTGCGTCCTTCCGAAAAGTTCAAAGCTGCCGGAAGTTCACTGAAGGTGACTGCGTATAAAACAGGAGATGATCGCGAATGGTCACACCTGAAAGATTACTCGTCGTACCTCTCGCTGCCGGTCGGGAAAGTAGACGGTCAGGTAAAAATGAACTGGTTCTTCGGTCCGAACGACAACGAAGTTTTGAAATCGTATCACAGTGACTACGATGATATCCTGAACTATGGCTGGGGAATCTTCCGCTGGATCAACCTGTATGCCGTTCAGCCACTCTTCAACCTGTTGACATCTACCGGAATGGGTGTTGGAATTGCCATTTTATTGCTCACGATCATTCTCAAACTCGTTTTGATGCCGATCCAGTGGAAAATGTACGTTTCTTCTGCAAAAATGCGTATCCTGAAACCGGAAATCGAAGAGATTAACAAAAAATACCCGGATAAGTCCGACGCGATGAAAAAGCAAATGGATATGATGACGCTTTACCGCGAATCAGGCGCCAGTCCGCTCTCCGGTTGCGTACCGATGCTTATCCAGATGCCGATTTTGCTGGCCGTGTTCCGCTTCTTCCCGGCTTCTTTCGAGATCCGTCAGAAATCGTTCCTGTGGGCAAGCGACCTTTCTTCATACGACTCCATTTATAATTTCGGAACGTATATCTGGCCTTACGGGGACCACATCAGCCTTTTTACACTTCTGATGGCGGGTACGACGCTGCTTTACACGCACATTAACAGTGGAAACGTACAACAACCGCAACAACCCGGAATGCCGAACATGAAAGTGATCATGTACATTTTCCCGGTTATGATGATCTTCTTCTTCAACAACTACGCTGCCGGTCTGAGTTATTATTACTTCATCTCCACTTTAATGTCCATCATCATTATGATTGTCATCAAACAGTTCTTTGTGGACGAAGAAAAACTGAAGGCAAAAATGGCTGCTAAAAAGGCCGCTGCTGCAGCTTCACCCGGCAAGAGCGGTAAAAAGAAATCAAAGTTCCAGGAGCGTCTCGAGCAAATGCAAAAAGCGCAGCAGGAACAAATGAAAAACAGGAAACGCTAGTCATTCACCATAGCAAGAAAGTCCGCCCACAAGGCGGACTTTTCTTTTTTTAAGAGCATTCCTGTGTCTCGATTTATTCATTTTGGAATACAATATTGAATGATTCCGGCACTATAAAAACATCCAATTTATCTTAAAAACCGTATTTTTGGGCAAAACCAGACAAATGAAAAGCTTTACACTCCTGTTTCTGCTTTGCTTTTCAGGTATTGCTTCGGCCCACGAATACTTTTTTGCATTCGCCGAAACAGCCTATAACTCCAGTGAAAAACAGTTAGAGACGACGCTCATCTTTTCAACGCATGACATCGAACATTACCTGCAGGATGTAGGCACAGGTGTCAAACACCTCGAAAAGATCGGAAACGACGAAACAATGCTCCGTCAGATCGAAGCCCTCATTCTTGAACACTTTGAAATTCGTTGTGGAGTAAAAAAAGCCGACTTTCATCTCGACGGAATTGAGGTCAAATTAAACGGATTGTCCAATTTTTACTTTCATTCTGACAAGATCGAACTCACTCCGGTCGTCGACGTGCGTTTTGACATGCTTTTCGATGAATTTCACGAACAACAGAATAAAATCACATTTATCCATAACAGCCGGAAGTATACCGAAGTATTCCTTCCGTCGAAACCAAGCGGAAAAATTGAATTAGAATTATGAAGCACATCCTTATTCTCGGCTCATTTTTAGCAACTTCGGCCATCCTGGCTCAAAACAAATTTGCACAACTCGGAACGGAACTGCCCACACCGAACGAATACCGAAACGCAGCGGGAGCTCCCGGACATCATTATTATCAGCAAAAAGCGGATTATAAGATCAATGCCAGGATCGATGACGAAACACAGCGTTTGTATGGCGAAGAAACGATTACCTATACCAACAATTCGCCGGACCAGCTGGAATACCTGTGGCTGCAGCTCGATCAAAACCTGTTCGCAGAAGACTCCGATACAAAATTGATCCAGGTCGAAAAAATGGAAGATTTTCGAAGTCTCGGTGACATCTCCAAACGCATGTTCTATTACGACGGCGGTTTCAAGGTAGAATCAGTAACGTCGGTTTCCGGCGGAGAAATGCGCTATTTCATCAACAAGACCATGATGCGCATCGACCTGGCAAAACCACTTCAGCCGAATTCGAGCGTTTCCTTTAAAGTAAAATGGTGGTATAACGTAAACGACCGCATGCAGGTCGGAGGTCGTTCCGGGTACGAATTCTTTAAAGAAGACGGAAATTATCTTTATACCATTGCTCAGTGGTTTCCGCGCATGTGCGTATACAATGACGTGGAAGGATGGCAGAACAAACAGTTTCTCGGTCGCGGAGAATTCGCGCTGCCATTCGGAGATTACGACGTTAGCATCACCGTGCCTTCCGACCACATCGTCGGGGCTACAGGCGAATTGCAAAACGCCTCTTCCGTACTGACCGACGAACAACGCAAGCGGATGGACCAGGCCCGCAATTCCGACAGTCCGGTACTCATCGTAACACAGGACGAGGCAACAAAAAAAGAAAAGAAACACGCGACGGATACAAAAACCTGGAACTTTAAAGCGAAGAATGTGCGCGATTTTGCCTTTGCCACCTCCCGCAAATTCATCTGGGATGCCGAAGCCGTAGACATCAATGGCAAAAAAGTGATGGCCATGTCCTTTTACCCGAAAGAAGGAAATCCGCTGTGGGAGCGCTATTCTACCAAACTCGTGGCTCATACGATCCGCACTTATTCCAGGTATACCGTTGACTATCCCTATCCCGTTGCTATTTCCGTACATTCCAAATGGATCGGCATGGAGTACCCGATGATCTGCTTCAATGGAGGACGTCCGGAGCCTGACGGAACGTACAGTGAAGAAACCAAATATGGCATGTGGAGCGTGATCATTCACGAAGTCGGTCATAACTTTTTCCCGATGATCATCAATTCCGATGAACGCCAGTGGACCTGGATGGACGAGGGACTGAACACCTTCGTGCAATACCTGACAGAACAGGAATGGGAACGCGGCTATCCTTCCCGGCGCGGTCCGGCCTACCTCATTACCGATTACATGGCCGGGGACCCGAAACACATCGCTCCGATCATGACCAATTCGGAATCCATCTGGCAATTCGGAAACAATGCCTACGGAAAACCTGCAACAGCTCTCAATATTTTGCGTGAAACGGTGATGGGACGCGAACTTTTCGATTACGCATTTAAGACCTATTGTCAACGCTGGCGCTTCAAGCATCCCACACCAGCTGACTTCTTCCGTACGATGGAGGATGCCTCAGCCGTGGACCTGGACTGGTTCTGGAGAGGCTGGTTTTACACCACCGACCACGTGGACATCGCTATCACGAACGTACGCTGGTTTCAACTTAACACCAACAACCCCGCCATCGAAAAAGAACTGGAACGAAACCGCAACGAGGCTCGCGATCGTTTTATCGGAGATCTGCGCAACGATACCGCGATTACAGAAACCTACAACGAAGCCGACAGCCAGATAGACGACTTTTATGCACGCCGGAATATTTACCTGGTCGATGCAATCGATAAAGAAGAGTACGAAGCCTTTCGCGCGCAACTCAGCCCCGAAGAAATCGCCTTGCTCGAATCCGGCAAACAGTTTTACGAGTTAACCTTCGATAATCTCGGAGGACTTGTGATGCCGCTAATTATTCGCGTAAATTATACCGACGGCAGTGAAGAAGTGATTCGCATTCCCGCCGAGATCTGGCGACAGCAGGAACAACAGGTAACCAAAGTCTTTATTTTTGACAAAGAAGTAAGTTCTTTCCGTCTGGATCCCTACCTGGAAACAGCCGATACGGAACTGAACAACAACTCCTGGCCGCCTCAGACACAACCGACGCGGTACCAGTTATTTCAGCAACAACAGAGTAAAGAAAACGCTATGCAGCGCGAAAAGCGCCTGAACGGCGGACGTTAAAACAAACACGTTAAATACTAATGATTTTCAGGAAAGGCATTTCGCTGCTTTTCCAAATCTTCCGGTGTCGGTTTGGGCGTTAACATGCGGTAATGTTCATATTTGTCCTTGATAAAAGTGATCAGTTCCATTTCGGAAGCCGTTTTCAAAAAGGTATCGTCCACGTTCAGGAACTCAATGAAATCCCGAAATTCTTCGTCCGACAGATCCACGATATCGTAGGAAACGTAAAGGCGCAGCAATTCGCGTAAAACCCGCTCCTGGTCATCCTTATATTCCTGCTCGGCGATCCAGCGGCGGCTTTTCGCTTTTTTGGAAAACGCTTCATAAAGTGCCGTGATCGGGCTTTGTATCACTTCAATACCCGTTACCTGCCGTGTTTCGCGCAAAGCAAGTGCCGCCCGCTCTTCCTTAATCTCCTCCAGGGACTTTAAAGGAGTTACAGCCACCTCTTTCAACTCCTGTGCCTTTCCTTCAATGATATAATTGCGTCGAAACTGGCAATTCGAATCCGCCTCCACGATAAACTGAACAGGTGGATACCCCTTAACAGACAGTGTAATCGAATCGTGATTACTGGCATACACCGAAAACGAACCACTCGGCTGACCGAAAACACCTCTGCCGGAAGTACGGTTGATAACCATCAGGTTGTAAAAATACTGCGGCCGCAGCGTATCAAGCACACGCCCGCTAACCAGGACCTGGTCACATTTTTGCGCGCCGACCATAACCGGGATCAGCAAAAGCAAACACATCAAAACTCGCTTCATACAACGAATATACAAACATTCAGCTTTTCCCACATCAAATCCAATATGTTACATTTGTAACAAGGTAATCATTTACTTTTGTAACCATTGAATTATTGGGTGGTACTGCATTATCCATCTCAAATATGCTTAATTTTGCATTATGAATGGAAAAACGGTCGTTGTTGGCCTCTCCGGAGGTGTCGATTCGAGTGTGGCCGCGTACTTGTTGAAAGAGCAGGGCTACCATGTGATCGGTATGTTTATGCGTAACTGGCACGACGAAAGTGTCACCCTGTCGAATGACTGTCCCTGGATCGATGATTCGAATGATGCGCTATTAATTGCGGAACAGTTGAATATTCCTTTTCAGACCATCGATCTGAGCAGGGAGTATAAAGAGAAGATAGTCGATTACATGTTTTCCGAATACGAGGCAGGACGTACGCCGAACCCCGATGTCCTGTGCAATCGGGAGATCAAATTCGATGTGTTTTTAAAGGCTGCACTCGAACTGGGAGCGGACTACGTGGCTACCGGGCATTACTGCCGAAAAATCATTCATCCGGATGGCTCTCACGGACTGCTCAGCGGAAAGGATCCCAACAAAGACCAGTCTTACTTCCTCTGCCAGTTAAATCAGTTTCAACTTCAGAAAGCTCTTTTCCCGATCGGAGAGTTGCTCAAAAGCGAAGTACGCGATATTGCACGGGAGATCGGTCTGCACACCGCAGATAAGAAAGATTCCCAGGGCTTATGTTTCGTTGGAAAAATCAGCCTACCGCAGTTTTTACAGCAGCAATTAAAAGCAAAAACGGGCTCGATTATCGAGATCCCCGACAACCTGCCGGAACTTATGAATTATCACGCGGACCTTACAACGGATAATTTACAAGTGTTAACAAGTCCTTTTTCTTTTGAACCGGAAATGGGCATAGAAGTCGGAAAGCACCAGGGAGCTCACTTTTATACAATCGGTCAGCGCAAAGGACTGCACATTGGAGGACGTCCGGAGCCGTCGTTTGTTATCGGGATAGATACCGAAACCAATACCGTTTATACCGGCCAGACCGAGCATCACCGGGGACTTAACCGGAAAGCACTGTTCATCCAAAAGGAAGATGTTCACTTTCTTTCCGAACAGTTCCGCCTGTTACCGGGAGATTCAAAAGAGTTCCGGGTACGTATACGCTATCGTCAACCGCTTCAACAGGCCATGGTACATGCAACAGCTGAGGGACTGTACGTCATATTTAAAGAATTGCAAAAAGGAATTACACCCGGGCAGTTCTGTGCCTGGTATGACAATGAAGAATTGTTCGGTAGCGGAATTATTTATTCTTAAAGGTTTCGAAGGTCCCGTCTTTATAAAAGATCACGATTCTTTCAATCGCGGAATCAGCGTTTAGACGCTCCTCCGATGTTGACGTTTCGGCTTTTTTGAAAGGCTGGTCAGTGATCTGATTCCCATACGGCGCACGGGCTTCGTCTTCAAAGATCGCTTTGGCCTGTTCCTCCTCCTCTTTCACTTCCCCGGTAATCAACCACGCTGCATTGACGCGCGGAAAATGCGTCAGAATCTTTTCCAGAAAATCAAGTCCCGGTTTATTGCGACCGCTAAGAACGTGGCTTACACTTGAACGCTGAACGCCAATCCGATCAGCAAAAGCCGAAGGCGATAATTTGTGCATGGTCAAGACCATTTTCAGGCGTTCACTAATTTCCATTTGTTAACAATATTTTATGTTACAAATGTAATGATTTATACGCTTGGCTAAAACAAATTTGTAAATCACTTTTGTAAACAAAAAAAGCGAACCCCCTATTCGGAGTTCGCTGCTCTACCCTTTTATATCTTTAATTAGTTGGTATGGAAACCGAAGAAAAGTGATTTCCGGTTCCCGGTTTCCTGCATGTTTTTGGCTTTCCGGATCGCGTCCATGAGTTCGGCAACCTGGAAAATGTCTAATGTACTTTTAATACCCATTTGGCGATGCAGTCCCAGTTGATACTCTGCTTTTTTGATTGTATTCGTCAGCATATTCACTCCAATTACATTCATGTTAAAAGTTTTTACAAGTGTCTCTTACGCAGATATGTAAACGAGGTTACGACAATTACGAAAAAAAATTTAAATAAGTGTATTGTTATTTGAAAAAATAATTTAAAGAGGGTTATTTAATAAGCTGTTTTTCAAGAGCATAATACAATTTTATCGCATTCGAAAAAATCACTTATTATTTTTGGATAAGCGGCCGTATCAGGTGTTCCAATCCGTTTATTTTGATCTCGAGCATGACCTGAAGTTGTTCGCCAAGTTTTCCGGGAGGAAAACCTTCTTTCCGAAACCAAACCAGGTATGGCTCCGGTAAATCAACCAAAAAACGCCCTTTGTATTTACCAAAGGGCATTTTTAAATTGGCCAGTTTTATTAATTCTGCGCGTTGATCCACCTCAACGCACAATTACTGCGGTTCCGGTAGCAGCTACCATCAGCATCCCTCCTGCCGAACCGACCGTCTGGAAATCGAGGTCAATTCCGATCACGGCATTGGCACCCATGGCGGATGCACGTGCTTCGATCTCCCGGAAGGCTTCTGCCTTTGCTTCCATGAAAACTTTTTCATACGAATCCGAACGACCACCAAAGAAATCGCGAAAATTGGCAAAAAGGTCTTTGATCACGTTGGCGCCGATTATGACTTCGGATGAAACCACACCGAGGTATGTTTCGATCTCTTTTCCCTGCAGCGTGTGCGTTGTAGTAAATAACATAGCTTTATTTATTAGGAATACGTTTCAGGGTTTCAAGCAGGTAATCCCAGAATTTCTGCACGGAACTGATCTGAACTTTTTCATCCGGCGAATGTGCTGCACGGATATTCGGTCCAAAGGAGATCATGTCCACGTTAGGCAGGTGCTGTGCCAGGATTCCGCACTCCAGTCCTGCATGGCAGGCTTTAACCTGGGGCTCTTCATCGAATTTTTCACGATACAGCTCGGACATTATATTCAGGATCTTCGAATTTGCATCCGGTTTCCAGCCCGGGTAATCTCCGTTTTGAATAACACTGCATCCCATATTTTCAAAGCAGGCCCGAACCGTATTAGCCACATCGTCTTTGCCCGATTCCACGCTACTGCGCTGAAGGGATTGTGTTTCAAATTTACCATCGGCAATCAGCACGCGTGCCAGGCTCGAGGATGTTTCGACCAATCCTGCAATATCCGGACTCATACGGAATACGCCATTATGTACTGCATAAAGTGCGTTCAGGATCTTTTCGAGGTCACGGTGTGAAACCGCTTCACCATTTGCATTCGCTTTCTCCCACTCGATCGACATGTTCGCTTCGATATTGGCGTACTCCTCCCGGATGCTCCCGCGAATTTTCTCCAGTCCCTGCAAAGCATTGATCTCTTCATCCTTGTGAAAGCCGACAACGACGTTTGCTTCGCGAGGAATGGCGTTTCGCAAGCCGCCGCCATCAAAGGAAATGAACTGTGTTTCTACGAGTGAAAACAACTGGTAAAGTACGCGTGTCATGAGTTTATTCGCATTTCCGCGCCCCTTGTCAATATCCATTCCCGAATGTCCGCCCAGTAAACCGGAAACAGTTATCTTATAGAATTCAAAACCTTCTTTTACAGGTTCTTTTGAGTAATTATATGAAGTATTTGTATCAATTCCACCCGCGCAGCCAATGGATAATTCATCGTCATCCTCTGTGTCGAGATTCAGCAGGATGCTTCCCTGGAAATTCTTTCCTTCGAGTTTCATAGCACCGGTCATTCCTGTTTCTTCGTCTACCGTAAACATCGCTTCGAGCGGCGGATGTGCAATTCCGTCCGAAGAAAGCAATGCCATGATCGCCGCAACACCGATCCCGTTATCCGCGCCGAGCGTGGTTCCGTTGGCTTTGACCCAGTCATTTTCGACATGCATCTCAATGCCCTGTGTTTCAAAATCGAATTGAGTTCCTGCATTTTTTTGGTGCACCATATCCAGGTGCGACTGCAAAATAACCGTTTGACGATCCTCCATTCCGGGAGAAGCCGATTTTTTGATGATTACGTTCCCGATTCCGTCTGTTTTGGTTTCCAGGCCGAGTTCTTTTCCGAAATAGACCATGAATTGGATAACGCGTTCCTCCTTTTTAGACGGACGGGGTACGGCGTTCAAATCTGCAAAATGGTTCCAGAGACTCTTCGGCTCCAGGTTTCTAACTTCAATTGACATGTTTGTTAATTATTCTTTTGTGCGTTTTTAAATTCAACAATCCGTTCGAGGTATAACTGCTCGACCTTTTTGCGGGCCCAGGGCGTTCGCCGGAGAAAATGCAAGGAACTTTTAATACTCGGATCGTGATTAAAACAATTGATCTTAACCAGGTATCCCATGTGTTCCCAGCCGATTTCCTCCACGAGTTCCCTGAGAATCATTTCGAGCGTTTTTCCATGGAGCGGATCCATTACTTGATCAGTTTACGATATTTAATACGTTTCGGCCCCGAATCTCCCAGGCGTTTTTTTCGATTTTCTTCGTATTCCGTATAGGAACCTTCGAACCAGTAAACTTCGGAATCTCCCTCAAAGGCAAGAATATGCGTACAAATACGATCGAGGAACCAACGGTCGTGGGAAATGACCACGGCACATCCTGCGAAGTTTTGTATTCCCTCTTCGAGCGCACGCAGTGTGTTGACGTCGATGTCGTTTGTCGGCTCATCGAGCAGTAATACGTTCGCCTCTGTTTTCAGCGTCATGGCCAGGTGCAACCTGTTACGTTCTCCCCCGGAAAGCACGCCGACCTTTTTATTCTGATCGGCTCCGTTGAAGTTAAATTTCGAAAGATAGGCCCGCGCATTGATCTTTTGATTTCCGACCTCCACGTACTCCAATCCATTGGAAACGACTTCGAACACGGTTTTATCCGGATGAATGTCTGCGTGCGCCTGATCGACATAACCGATCTGCACGGTTTCACCGACTTTAAACTCACCGGCATCCGGCTGTATCTCGTCCATGATCATTTTAAAGATCGTCGTTTTCCCCGCGCCATTCGGACCGATCACACCGACAATTCCGGCGGGTGGCAATTTGAAATTCAGATCGTCGTACAGGAGTTTGTCCCCGAAGGATTTAGCCACATGTTCGGCATCGATCACGTTTGTTCCGAGTCGCGGCCCGTTCGGAATCGGGATCTCCAGTGTACTTTCTTTATCGCGTTGATCTTCCGCGAGCATTTTGTCGTAATTGCTGAGTCGGGCCTTATTCTTCGCATGACGTCCTTTCGGGTTCATACGCACCCATTCCAGCTCGCGGGCAAGCATTTTCTGGCGTTTCGATTCGGATTTTTCTTCTTCTTTGAGACGGTTTCCTTTTTGTTCGAGCCAGGAAGAATAGTTCCCTTTCCATGGAATTCCTTCTCCCCTGTCCAGTTCGAGGATCCATCCTGCAACGTTGTCGAGGAAGTAACGGTCGTGGGTCACGGCGATCACCGTTCCTTTATATTGTTGCAAATGCTGTTCAAGCCATTCAATGGATTCGGCATCGAGGTGGTTGGTCGGCTCATCGAGCAGGAGGATGTCCGGATTCTGCAGCAGCAGTCGGCACAGGGCCACCCGTCGACGTTCCCCTCCGGACAGAGAGCCAATCTTTTGATCATCGGGCGGACAACGCAAGGCATCCATCGCCCGTTCGAGTTTCGTGTCGAGCTCCCAGGCATCCAACGCATCGATCTTGTCCTGCACTTCCCCCTGGCGCGTAATGAGTTTGTCCATCTTATCCGGATCATTCATCACCGCTTCGTCCATGAACGCATTATTGATCTCTTCATATTCTTTGAGAATATCGACCGTTTCCTGGGCGCCTTCCATTACGACTTCGCGTACGGTTTTTTCCGCATCGAGCTCCGGCTCCTGGGGTAAATATCCAACCGAATATCCCGGAGAAAAAACGACATCCCCCTGGTACGACTGATCAAGCCCGGCAATGATTTTCATCACGGTCGATTTTCCCGAACCGTTTAAACCGATGATCCCGATCTTTGCGCCGTAAAAAAACGAGAGGTAGATGTCCTTAATGATCTGTTTTCCCTGCGGAGTAACTTTCGAAACCCCGACCATTGAAAATATGATTTTCTTATCGTCTGACATAGTTCAAAAATGAGTTTATCAAAAGTAAGAAAAATCAGGATTTTGGCGTCAGACCTGCTACATTATTCTGTTTTGGACAACAGGTTTTCTTCATGGAATAAAAAAAGGCACACTCGAAGAATGTGCCTTTAAAAATTTTGTGTTTTATTTAATCGTCAAGCAAGTCGCTGGAAGATACTCGAACCTGATCATTAAAATCTGCCTCATCGCCAGACATTGAAAATGGAGGATACTTATCCGTCAGGTATCCCATGTAAGCATTAACGCGGAATTGCCAACGCATAATTCCCACGAGAAAATCGAAAAGACCTTTGGGAAGCTTTGCTGTAAACAGGACTACCCAAAACACAATGATCCTTACAAAAGAAGCTGCAATTGCAAGGAAAAAGAGGCAAAACATGTGCGGAATAAGTACATAAAAAGTTCCGAATAATACACGCGCCAGTGCCAGACCTCTTGAAGATTTTTCAGGATATTCAACTTCCAGTTGAACATGCGGGTCAACGGCGTTCAATCCAAATGCAGGATAGCCGTCAGCAAGGTTATTTAAACGCGCCCCAA
>CAYMEW010000018.1:0-79172 GCA_964389755.1 uncultured Flavobacteriales bacterium
GATACAGAGGGAGGAGATGTGAAGTTAAAGTTTAAGGGCTTCGAAAAAACGGTTTTTCTTAAAATTAAAGTGTTTGCATTCTTCCTTTTTTCCGAAGCAAAAAAAGGAACAAAAAATGCTTTAGCGCTGCGTTGCAGCAGCCACCCAACGGGCATTTGTTCCGGAACATTTTACCAAACTTTCCGCCTGGGGCGGATTCGGACAAGGTAAAAAGTTCTGCGGAACTGCATGCGTTGGGTCCCGGCAGCTTACACTAATGCGCACACGCAAAGTACACGCGGATTGCTTCGTATTGGAGCTTATAGTGTATATGAAGTTATTGGATGGTTGTAAGTACACCGTGAGGCTTCGGTTCGCTGTTTTCAACAGGCTGCGCTTCATCCTAAAAAAATGGGGCGTGTGTTAAGTTTTTGGAGGCGGTTCATTCGCGGAACGACCCGACCTCGTGAGCTCTTCAAGGTAATCCATTTGAAGTTCCTGGATCTCCAGCAGGCGCCTGTTCTGATGAATTATGAGGTGATCGATCTTTTCGTGTAAGAGGCGGATCTCAAGTTCGGATTTCAGGTTGATCTTGTAATCATTCTCACTGCGGGTCCGGTCTTTTTGCTCCTGTCGGTTCTGGCTCATCATGATAATCGGTGCCTGTATCGCAGCAAGGCAGGATAGTATGAGGTTCAGTAAAATAAATGGGAAAGGGTCGAAAGGTCGGGTAGCAAGTATCCACACATTGACTCCCATCCAGCAGAGCAGGAAGGTAAAGAAGATGATAATAAAGGTCCAGCTGCCACCGAATTCGGCGATTTTATCCGCCAGGCGCTGTCCAAAGGTGGTACGTGTGCTGATTTCCAGTTCGATATTATCGGAAAGCAACTGGTTTTCTTCCATGGACTTCAGCACCTGTTGCTCGAGGGAATTCAGCTCACGGTGTTCCCGGTGAATGATGTTCTCGAGGTGTTTTCGCCTGTATTTATCGAGCTCTTCGCGGGAAATCCGGTCTCCGGGGCCAAATTCAGGATAGTCTTTCCTGATCAGTGCCACGAGCTGTGGACGAATGTCCTGCTCAACCACGAGTTCCTCGAGATCCATTTCTTTTTTCGTAATATAGCAGGTGCCCGTTTCCATAGATCGAATTTTAAACTAAGGCAAATATAACTGAAAAAGGAAGCCGTGTTTTTTACAGGCGATTTTCCACGAGTTCCTCCACCACATTGGGATCAAGCAAGGTGGAAGTGTCCCCGAAGTTTTTCGTTTCGCCTTCGGCAATCTTCCTGAGGATGCGTCTCATGATCTTGCCCGAACGTGTTTTCGGAAGTCCGCTGACAAACTGAATTTTTTCGGGCACGGCGATCTTCCCGATTTGGGCAACTACGCTTTCCACGATCTCACCGCGGGTATTTTCGTCCGGTTGCACCTCGTCCTCGCATACCACGTAGGCATAAATGGACTGTCCTTTTACGGGGTGCGGATAACCAACAACAGCAGATTCTACCACTGCCTTACTGGTATTGATGGCATTTTCAATCTCTGCGGTTCCGAAACGGTGCCCGGATACGTTAATTACATCGTCCACGCGCCCGATTATTCGGAACATACCATTTTCATCGCGTTTTGCGCCATCCCCGGTAAAATAATATCCGTCATAGTGAGAAAAGTAGGTTACACGGCAGCGTTCATGATCTCCGTAAGTTGTGCGTAACATCCCGGGCCAGGGTGCTTTGATACACAGGTAGCCCTCAATACCGTGTTCTTCGATCTCTTTTCCTTCCTGGTCGAGCAACACGGGTTGAATTCCCGGTAGCGGATACCCGGCAAAAGTGGGTTTGAGCGGCGAAAGATTCCCAAGCCCGGAGATCATGATACCACCCGTTTCCGTTTGCCACCAGTTATCGACGATCGGGCAGCGGCCCTTGCCGACGTGCAGGTGATACCAGCGCCAGGCTTCCTCGTTGATCGGTTCACCGACCGTACCCAGTACTTTCAGCGAATCGAGCGAATAAGACAGCACGTGTTCCTCCCCCTGCGCCATGAGCGAGCGGATGGCCGTAGGAGCGGTCAGGAACTGGCTGACGTTGTGTTTGTCTACCACCTGCCAGAAGCGCCCGGGATCGGGATAGGTGGGAATTCCTTCGAACATAACGCTTGTTGCGCCACTCAGAAGCGGCCCGTAAACGATGTAGGAATGTCCTGTGATCCACCCGATATCGGCGGTACACCAGTATACGTCGGATTCTTCGTACTGGTAGACATTTTGAAAGGTATACGCGGTATAGATCATGTATCCGCCGCAGGTGTGTACAACGCCTTTGGGTTTCCCGGTAGACCCGGATGTGTAAAGAATGAACAGCATGTCTTCGGCGTCCATTTCTTCCGCTTCGCAAAAGGCCGGTTGCCGGTCTACCTGTTCGTGCCACGAGTAATCGCGGTCTTTTTTCATGGCGGGATCCCAGTCGAGGCAATTAAAGACCAGTGTACTTTTCACGGAGTCGCAGGATTCGAGCGCTTCGTCCACTACTCTTTTGAGCGGGATCTGTTTGGCTCCGCGATTGAGTCCGTCGGCGGTGATCACCATTTTAGCCTGTGCATCGTTGATCCGGTCTGCCAGCGCGGAAGCGGAAAACCCGGCAAACACAACGGAGTGCACTGCCCCGATGCGGGCACATGCTAGCACTGCGATCATAAGTTGTGGTACCATTGGCATGTAAATGCATACGCGATCCCCTTTTTCGATCCCCATTTCGCGCAGCGCATTGGCGCAACGGCATACCTGTTCAAAGAGTTCGCGGTAGGTGTATCTTTCGTATCGCTGTCCGGGATCATTGGGTTCCCAGATGAGGGCGAGTTTATTCCCGCGTTTTTCGAGATGCCGGTCGAGCGCGTTTTCGGTAATGTTCAGTTTTCCGCCACGAAACCATTCAATGCGCGGTTCGCTAAAGTTCCATTCCAACACTTTATCCCAGGGTTTACGCCACGTGAAATGCGTTGCTATATCGCCCCAGAACTTTTCGGGATCGGTGATGCTTTCGGTGTATTTTTCTTTGTATTCTTCGAATGAACGGATCTGCAGTGTACTCATGGTTTATTCTTTGCTTTGAAATTATTGTTTTCCGGGATGAAAAACAAGTTTTGAGGAGGAGAAACAGGAACAGAATGAGAATGAGAATGAGAATGAGAATGAGAGGGAGGGAGGATCAGGATCAGAATGAGAATGAGAATGAGTCCGTAGTACTGCTTCGTGGGGTCGGAGACTTCGGGTTTTCAGTGTGAGTGCGAGTGAGTGTGAGTCTAGAGTGTGAGTGTGAGTATAGAGTGTGGGTGTGAGTGTGGGTGTGAGTCGGTGGACACGTGTGGGATGCTTGCGGCAGCGGCAGAAACAGAAACAGAAAGAGAATGAGAATGAGAATGATGCCGTAGTACTGCTTCGTGGGGTAGGAGACTTCGGGTTTTCAGTGTGAGTCTAGAGTGTGAGTGTGAATCTAGAGTGTGAGTGTGAGTGTGAGTCTAGAGTGTGAGTCTAGAGTGTGAGTCGGTGGACACGTGTGGGATGCTTGCGGCAGCAGCAGAAACAGAATGAGAAACAGAATGAGAATGAGAATGAGAATGATCCCGTAGTACTGCTTCGTGGGGTCGGAGACTTCGGGTTTTCAGTGTGGGTGTGGACACGCGTGGGGACGCTTGCGGCAGCGGCAGGAACAGAAACAGAATGAGAATGAAAAACAGAAACAGAATGAGAATGAGAATGAGAATGAGTCCGTAGTACTGCTTCGTGGGGTCGGAGACTTCGGGTTTTCAGTGTGAGTGCGAGTGAGTGTGAGTCTAGAGTGTGGGTGTGGGGACGCTTGCGGCAGCGGCAAGAACAGAAACAGAAGTAGAAACAGAATGAGAATGAGAATGAGTCCGGAGTACTGCTTCGTGGGGTCGGAGACTTGGGGTTTTCAGTGTGAGTGCGAGTGTGAGTCTAGAGTGTGAGTGTGAGTGTGAGTGTGAGTATAGAGTGTGGGTGTGGACACGCGTGGGGACGCTTGCGGCAGCGGCAGAAACAGAAACAGAAACAAAAACAGAATGAGAATGAGAAACAGAAGCAGAATGAGAATGAGAATGAGAAACAGAAAGAGAGGGAGGATCAGAATGAGAAGGAGACCGGCACGAGTAGGATACTCTCGCAAGCTGACAGAATGGAGAAAGTTGTTATTTTTAGCTTCATGAAACGAACTACGCTTTGGGGCCTGCTTATTTCGGCTGCGGCTCTTCATACGCCGGTTGCCTATACGCAACAGAAATCGCACAGTGACTATGTGAATTGTTTTATCGGAACGCAAAAGATGGGACACACCTTTCCCGGGGCGACAGCGCCGTTCGGGATGGTCCAGTTAAGCCCGGAAACAAACCAGGTTCCGATGTTCAGCGACGGAAAGTACAATCCGAAAGTATATGAATACTGTGCGGGCTACCAGTATGCTGACAGTATGATCGCCGGGTTTTCGCACACGCATTTCAGCGGAACGGGTCATTCTGACCTGGGCGATGTCCTGATGATGCCCGGTACGGGTGAGCTTAAACTGAATCCGTTCGATTCGGAAGGTAAGCCAGGTTATGCTTCTGCATTCAGCCATTCAGAAGAAAAGGCCTCGCCCGGCTACTACCAGGTACGGCTGCAAGATGAGGATATTCTTGCGGAAATGACGGCCAGCGAGCGCAGCGGCGTTCAACGCTATACGTTCCCGGAAGGCAGCGAACCCTGGATGATGCTCGACATGACCGCTAACATTTACAATTTCGAGGGCAAAAATATCTGGACCTTCCTGCGTGTAGAGGACGATCATACGATCACCGGTTACCGCCAGACAAGCGGCTGGGCACGCACGCGTTTCGTTTATTTCGCGATCCGTTTCGACCGGCCGATCTCTGACTACGGTTATGAGAACGAGCATCCACTACCCTATAACGGCTTTTACCGCAAGTTCGACGAAAAGCATCATTTCCCGGAAATGGCCGGAAGTGCTATCAAGGCCTGGTTCCGATTTGCAAGTGCCGGACAACTCACCGTAAAGGTGGCGCTATCTTCGGTGAGCAGCGAAAACGCCCTCTTAAATCTTGAGACCGAGGTCGGAAAACGGTCTTTTAACGAAGTTCTGAAAGAGACACAGCAAAAATGGGAAAAAGAATTATCAGTGATTACAGTAGAAAGCCTGAACGAAGATGACAAAACGCTGTTCTACACTTCGTTGTATCACACGTTGCTGAGCCCGGTGATCTACGAGGACGTGAACGGCGAATACCGCGGGCTGGACCAGAACAGCCATGTGTCGGAGGGGTTTACGAACTACACGGTTTTTTCGATGTGGGACACATATCGTGCGTTGCACCCGCTTTTCAACCTCATCGAGCCACAGCGCAACCGCGATATGATCGAGTCGATGCTGGCGCACCAGGAACAGAGCGTGCATCACATGTTACCGGTCTGGAGTCATTATGCGAACGAGAACTGGTGTATGATCGGTTATCACAGTGTATCGGTGCTGGCGGATGCATACGTAAAAGGTGTTTATACAGACCAATTGCGCATGCTCCAGGCCTGCCGGCAAACTTCAAACGTGGATTATTATGACGGCATCGGTGCTTACAAGCAATTTGGTTACATCCCGTATGAAGACCAGGACAATTCTGTATCTAAAACGCTTGAATTCGCGTACGACGACTGGTGTATTGCTCAAATAGCCAAAGGTATCCAGGTGAGTAACCTGGCGCTTATCGAGCAGGAATACCTCGAACGTTCCGAAGCGTGGCGGGCCTTGTACGACAGCACAAGCGGTTTTATGCGTCCGAAGGGTGAGAACGGTGCTTTTCGAAAGGATTTCGACCCGATGGATACGCACGGACAGGGTTTTATAGAAGGAAATGCCTGGAACTACAGCCTGTATGTTCCGCAAAACATCCCGGCGATGATCCGTACGTTCGGCGGACCGAAGGTCTTTGAAACTTACCTCGACAGCCTGTTCACCATGCGGGTTGATCCGAAGTACATCGAAAAGAACGAAGACATTACGGTAGACGGTATGATCGGCAACTATGTACACGGGAACGAACCGAGCCATCATGTTCCGTACCTCTTCCTCTATGCCGGAAAGCCGGAGAAAACGCAATATTGGGTGCGGTACATTCTGCGCCACATGTATTTGAACAAGCCCGACGGACTATGTGGGAATGATGATGCCGGCCAGATGTCGGCCTGGTACATTTTTTCAAGCCTGGGCTTCTACCCGGTAACGCCCGGATCGGAATATTATGCACTGGGGAGCCCGCTGGTGGTACGGGCAGATATTCAGCTGGAGAACGGGAAGACGCTGAAGGTTCGTACAAAGAACCAGTCGGACAAGCATATCCACCCGAAACGCATTCTGTGGAACGGCGATGAGGTCACGGATTTCCGTATCTCGCATCACCGTCTTGCGGAGGGAGGTACGCTCGAATTCATCTTTTAAAAAAGCAGGATCCCGAAAAGGAGGAAATTTGGTGCTATCTAACTAATTAAACTGTACTTATGTTATGAAAAACAGGTTTAGCCCGGGACCCTGCTCAGGTCTATTTTTTGTCGCCCTTGTTCCCCTTGAACGGTGAAGCGGTAAACAGGGAGAGAATTGAAATTAATACTGAATGTTCCATGTTTTTTAGAGCCAATTTATGTCAAAACGCTGCATTGGGAATTGTTTTTTCCGTAAGTGGTCAATTAACAGGATAAATAGGCCCGGGGAAGTATCAGTGGATGTCGTTTGACATATCAAATATAAAGCGTTTTCTTTTTAGTTATCTTTGCTCATGGAAAAACTCAACACTATCATCTTCTACTCTATCGATCGTGCTATCCGTTCCTACCGCCAGTTTGCCCAAAAGCGTATTAATGCGCATGGTTTCCGCATTACCATTGATCAGTGGATCATCATTAAATGCATTTTAGAGAACCCCGATATCCAGCAGCGCGAGATCGCTCAACGGGTATTTAAGGACGTCGCGTCTGTTACGCGGATCATCCAGTTACTGATCCGGGCGGGCTATCTCAAACGCAAGGTAAACAAGGCGGACCGGCGTACGAATCGCTTAACGGTCACCGACTCGGGTAAACAGGTGATCGACGATGTGCAGCAACTGGTATTCCGGAACCGGAAACACGCACTCACCGGTGTGAGCCTGGAAGAGCTTGAAATTACGCGGCGTACAATGGACCTCATCCATCAAAACTGCCTGCGCGAGGTCGAATAATCAGCGGTTAAAGCCGAACAGCGGGGCATCCGGGTGTTTGCGTCCCCTGACTGCCTCACGCAGGATCTCTGCGGCCAGCACACTGAACACGATGCCGTTGCCGCCGTACCCGAGGGCGAAGTGAATGCGCTCGTGCTTTTCGCTCCCGATGTAGGGCAGTCCGTCTTTTGTTTCGCCGAAAGTTCCGGCCCAGGAGAAATCCGGTTCAAACTGCAGTTCAGGGAACAGTTTTTTGAAATCGGCCTCGAGTCGCGATGCTTTGCTATTGACTTTTTTATCGCGCAGCGCAAGTGAACTAAAGTCCTCATCGTGTCCGCCAACAAGTATACGGCGATCGCCGGTGGTACGCATATAAAGATACGGTGTTTTGGTTTCCCACAGCATGGCGTTGTCGGTCCACAGATCGACGTTCCCGGGAAAGGGTTTACTTACGATGGCATAAGTACTTTTCAGTTGCGCGACTTTTCTTTCGAGGAAGCGTTCCGATTCGTAGCCGCAGGCAACGATTGCATGTGCGGCCGTGACGACGGGTCCGTCTTTGGTGCGAACCATTACTTTCCCGCGTCCCGGGCGTATCTCCGTGACTTCAATCGAATCGAATACCTGCGACCCGTTTTTACGGACTTCCGAAAATAATTCCTGGCATAGCCGGTAAGGATTTACGTGCGCGCCCTGTGCCGACCAGATACCGGCCGCCTTCCGGAATCCCATTTTCGTTTCGAACTCCGTTTCTTCGAGGAGTTCCACGTCAAATCCTTCCTTCTTTCGCATGTGAAATTCCGGCAGTATCAATTCGTCGACGTGCTTGCGATAGCTGGCGTACCAGAGGCTGGGGCATTTTTCAAAGTGCACTTCTCCCGGCAGTGACGCACTGATCTCACCGATCCGTTCGATGGCTTCCACGCTGCGGCGGAATACCTTTATGGCCTGTTGCCTGCCGATCATTTCTGCCATTTTGAACATCGGCACATCATTTTCATACTGCAACATGGCTGTACTCGCAGAAGTACTTCCGTGTGCCACATGGCGTTTATCCAGCACAATCACTCCGATCCCGGATTGCGTGAATTCGTGTGCCACCAGTGCGGCTGTAATTCCGCCGCCAATAATGACAACGTCGGTTTTTAGATCTTCACGAAGCGTGGGAAACGAGTTCATCAATCCTTCACGGATCATCCAAAAGGGGTAACTGGAGTGTAATTTCATATCAACACTGATTAACACCCAAGTTCGGGATTAGTTCCGCGAACCAAAGCAAAACTGGATTGTTCTTTCAAAAACATTGAAACGCAAGCCCATGAACACATTTACCCGACTCACGCTCCTTTCCACCTGCGCACTTGCTTTGTTTTCCTGCACTGCGGGACGCCAGCAGGAAGTTACGGCCAATGCCGATGAGATCCGTACCGGAGACGGTGATTCCTTAAAGCTGCCGGCTCCGTATGCTACAAAATCAGCTGTCAACCGCAGCGATGTGATCGGCTGGAAAGACGGCGCCAAACCACAGGCGCCCGAAGGTTTTGAAGTCAGTCGCTTCGCAGGGAATATGAAATCCGTACGCTGGTTGTATGTGCTCGAGAACGGGGATGTGCTCGCAGCGCAGTCCGGAACGCGCAACAGTCCGGATAAAATTACCTTGCTCCGTGACTCCGACCACGACGGCATTCCTGAAACGATGACCACCTTCCTGGAAGATCTCAACCAGCCCTTCGGCATGCTCGTACTGCATGATCGCTTCTATGTGGCCAACACGGACGGCCTGTGGGTTTACCCGTATGAAAATGGCGCGACCCGGATCGAAGGC
The DNA here is from genome assembly GCA_964389755.1 of uncultured Flavobacteriales bacterium. GTDB lineage: Bacteria > Bacteroidota > Bacteroidia > Flavobacteriales_D > Crocinitomicaceae > JBBSUQ01. Next base: position 9,059 of record CAYMEW010000018.1, read on the forward strand.
GAAGGAAAGAAGATCCTGGACCTTCCCGCGGGAGGCTATAACAATCACTGGACGCGAAACCTGCTTGCAAGCCCGGACGGGTCAAAGATCTACATCAGCGTGGGCTCGGGCAGTAACGTGGGTGAACACGGCATGGAACATGAAAAGCGTCGTGCGAATATCCTGCAGATCAACCCCGACGGCAGCGGAGAAGTGATTTATGCATCCGGACTGCGCAACCCGGTAGGCATGGGCTGGGCACCCGGAACGAATACTTTGTGGACAGCTGTAAACGAACGTGACGAACTGGGCGACAACCTGGTTCCCGACTTTGCAACCAGTGTCAAAAAAGGCGGATTTTACGGCTGGCCGTATTCTTATTACGGAGCGCATAAAGACCCGCGATTTTCAGAGGAGGAACAGCGACCTGAGCTGGTCCAAAAAGCCATCGTGCCGGACGTATCGCTCGGAGCGCACACGGCGTCGCTCGGACTTGCTTTCTGTACAGTAAGTGGTTTCCCCGAAAAATACCAGGGCGGGATGTTCATCGGGCAACATGGTTCCTGGAACCGCAGTGAACTCGCTGGTTATAAAGTCGTGTTTGTTCCCTTCAAGGCGGGAAAACCTTCCGGCGAACCGGAGGATTTTTTAACCGGGTTCATTGCAAATGCTGATGAAAGCGAGGTTTACGGGCGGCCTGTCGGGGTCACTTTTCTCCCGGACGGCTCTATGCTCGTGGCAGACGATGCCGGGGATGTGATCTGGCGCGTTCGCAAATTACCCTGACTCTTTTATGGAAAGTAGTGCCGGTCTGCATCCTTTTTAGAAAGGCTGAGAAACTTAGAATATGAAGCAATTTTTACTTGCGTGTGTGCTGCTGTGTACAGCGACCGTTAGCGCCCAAAGCGATACAAACCGGATAGATGAAGGAATCATCACACAGGACCGCATCGCACCGATGAAAGTGTTGGACGTGGTAGTAGTGATCAATACGACGCCTTATGGTTTTCCGAGTCTGGCCAGTAAATTCACCCTCGACCCGAAATTACTCGACGGAATAGGTCGCACGCCGGTCAACGTGCTGAATACCGTTCCCGGCGTACGCATGGAAGAACGTTCGCCGGGCAGTTACCGGCTTTCCATGCGCGGAAGTGCGATCCGCTCCCCTTATGGCACGCGAAATACCGCTATCTATTACAACGACGTTCCACTTACTGATGCCGGAGGGAATGCCTACCTGAACCTGATCGATTTCGGCCAGGTGGAAGCGCTCGACGTATTCAAAGGACCGGGTCCGGCCGGTTTCGGTTCACAAAGCAACGGAACACTGATCTTAAGTTCCACCTCCAGGTTTATGCGCAACAAATTCAGCCTGAGCAGCAGCGCGGGATCTTTCGGCTATCAGCATCATCAGCTGGATTTTGCCAGGAACCTGGGCAAGCATTACCTGACCGTAAAGGGATCGTACCAGTATGCGAAGGGTTATCGTGATCAGAGCGGGATGCAACGTATGAACTTGCTCGTCAGCGATCATTTTCGCATCAATTACAACTCCTCGCTCGACCTGTTCGTGCTCGCCGCACACCTCGACTACGAAACGCCGGGAGGACTCACCGCAGAACAATTCCTTGCGGATCCGACACAGGCCCGACCAGCCACAGCCTTTAGCCCGGGATCAGCAGAACAGGATGCGGGAATCAGCAACAATACCGGATTGTTCGGCATGACCCATCACCTGCAATTCAAGCGTTTTCGTTTTCGAAACAGCGTATTCGGCTCCGTGACGCGCTTCGACAATCCGTTCATCACGAATTACGAGAAACATGCCGAATCGAACGGGGGAATCCGTTCCGTCGGAAATCTGCGTTTCGGAAAGTATACCGATCGTTTTCAGAATGCGTCCGAGGTAGCGGTCGGCGTGGAAGCACGTCTGCATCGTTCATTCATTTCAAATGCCGATAATTTACAGGGGCAGGAAGGAAATTTGCAAAGTTCCGACCTGATCTACGCACTAAACGTGTTCGCTTTTTCTTCTATCAAATACAATATTCGCCGGAACCTGACCTTTGAGGCTTCCGTAAACGCCCCTTTCAATAAGATCTATTTCAAACACAAATTCCCGGTCTACGAACCCGAATTCCAGACCTTCAATCCTGCGCCGGGAAGTATCTACCCAAGCGCTTCACTCAGCTGGTCCAGAGGAAGTTTTATCTTAACGGGGCTTTACAGTTCCGGTTATTCGAATCCGTCGGTACAGGAGATCCGCCCGGCCACACAGGTTGTCAACACGGCGCTTCGTGCCGAAAGTACACAGAACCTCGAGTTGAACGTCAAGTGGATTCGTTATCGCAAGCTTACCCTGCAGGCAAACGTTTACACCAGCGTTGTGGACCAGGCCATTATTCGCAGGACCGATGCAGCAGGAAACGACTATTACCAAAACGCCGGTTCCATCTTACAGAATGGCATCGAACTGGCGGCAACGTATTATCCCTTCCGGGTAAAATATGCAGACGGCGGTTTTCCGGTAAGCCTGATGCTCAGTCAAAACTATACGTATTATCGCTTCCGGGATTACATCAGCGAAGCCGGAGTCTTCAACGGAAATGTGCTGACCGGAACACCGCAATACACCGGATCGTTCGAAATGTTATGGCGTCCGTATGAAAAACTGGAAGTAGACGTGAACTACCAGTATGTTTCCTCCATTTTCCTGGATGACGCAAATACCCTTGAGGCGGATCCCGCGCATATTTTACGAGCGAGTATCCGCTACCGCTTTACACGGCGCCGGGACTGGACCCTGTTTGCCACGGGCGACAACCTGCTGAACCAACGTTATTCACTCGGGAATGATCTGAATGCTTACGGCGGACGTTACTTCAACCCGGCTCCGGCACTCAACTTCAGGGTCGGACTGAAAGTGGATTTCATGCGATGAAGAAGCTATGAACATGCTAATACGCTAAAGAACTCATACGTAAATTCTTAAATTACTATTTCGTACTTGCAGTGCAGTGAATTTCTTCGTTTATTTGCAGCAAATCCGAAAAAATGACCCGATATCCGAAATTACTACTACTTGGCGGCATCCTGCTCCTGCAGTCCTGTTCGGGAACTGAAAAGCAGCCTGCGCAGAACTCACGGAACGTGGCGGAGGCAGACACTTCGAATGTACTCGTTTCCGACGACCAGGACTTCATCCTCCCCCAGCCCATCACACTGGCGCAGGCCCTGAAATCTTCCGGAATCCGGTATCATGAGGGGCGCACAAATCCGATTGCACACGCAGACGATTACGCGTTGAAGTCGGACCAATTACTGAATTTCGGTGTGTATTCCGCGGACCTTGCCTATTGCATTTTAAATGAGAAGCAACAGGAAGCGCGCAATTACCTGGCAGCGATCCGTAAACTATCCGCTACCATCGGGCTGGACGCTGTTTATTCGGACCGGGAACTGGCCGATAAGTTCGAACAGGACCTGGACAATCCACAGGCGCTTGAAGAACTTGTGATCACCATCCAGGAAAAGTCGGACGATTACCTCGCTGATAATGACCTCCGCTATCTTGCATCTATCCAGTTTGCCGGTGCCTGGATAGAAGGAATGTACCTGGGAATCGCCGATATGCGAACAAAAGGTCCCGAAAACATGGGATCCGCGCTGACCGATCAGATGAACCTGTTGAGCAATACGATTCGCGGTGTGAACTCCTACCCGACCCGCGATGAACGCCTCAAACTGCTTTCCGGCGACCTCGAGAACCTGCTGCGTACCTACGAAACTTTTCCATCCGTGAAAACTGCCGGATCCGGTTCCGACGGCCCGAAACTCAGCAAAGAAGAATTCGAGGTGCTTTCCGATAAGATCGAATCGCTGCGTTCGAAAATCATCAAACCTGCATAACGACATCATGAAATACACGCAATACCTTTTTATCCTGCCCGCTTTCGTGCTCTTAAGCGCTATGATCCGGCAGGACCATTCCCGTTTTGACGCACTCGTGAACACTTACAAGGAAGAATGTAAAAAATCCATCAAACCCGCCCGCTATGAATCTTCGCGCGTCACATACTATGCACTTCGCAGGGAGAAACAGGTGAAATCGGTGGAAGTTTTTTTCTTCACCGACCGGGAATACATATTTGCGCTCAACGGTAAGATCGCTTCGGTGCCGGTAAGCGCGCATTTTTACGACCTCCCCGAAAGTTCGGCATCAAGGCATTTACTGAAATCGGTGGACATCACGGGTAAGAACGTACTGGTGAGTTCTTCAGAACTGAACCACAGCTACCGGGAAAAGGTACCGCGTTCCGAGCGACTGAAAAAAGCATATATCTCGTATGAGATCGGCGGTTCGGAATACGCACAGGAAGCGATCATCCTGGTACTGGGACTTAAATAAAATCCGGCCAAGCGGAAGCGATCAGGCTATTTTTCAGCTTGTTCGATCGTCGTATGCGGTCAAAATTATTCGACTTTCGGGAACTTTATTTTTTAAGAGAAAACCGTACCTTTGCATACCAATTAAAACACACAGATGATCAAAGTTACTCTTCCGGACGGAACAGTGAGAGAATATAAGCAGGGAGCAACAGCCATGGATGTTGCTCTCAGTATTTCCGAAGGGCTTGCACGTAATGTACTGGCGGCAAAAATCAATGGTAACACGGTGGATGCGAACACCCCGATCACCGAAGACGCTACGGTACAACTGCTTACGTGGAACGATCCCGAGGGAAAATCGACCATGTGGCACTCTTCGGCTCACCTCATGGCTGAAGCGCTGGAATTTTATTATCCCGGTATCAAACTAGCGATCGGTCCGCCGGTGGCCAACGGTTTCTACTACGATGTGGACCTGATGGACCACACTATTTCGGAGAAGGATCTCGAGAAGATCGAGCAGAAGATGAAGGAACTGGCCAAGCAGAAGAATCCGTATATCCGCAAGGAGATCTCCAAGGCCGATGCGGTGGCTTATTACGAAGAAAAGAACGATCCGTATAAACTCGAATTGCTCGAAGGGCTCGAGGACGGGAATATCACTTTCTATACACAGGGTAATTTCACGGATCTTTGTCGCGGACCGCACATCCCGGATACCGGTTTCATCAAGGCCGTTAAACTCACTTCCATTGCCGGGGCTTACTGGCGTGGAGACGAGAAAAACAAGCAACTCACGCGGATCTACGGGATCACCTTCCCGAAAAATGCCGAACTGAACGAATACCTGGAGAAAGTCGAAGAAGCCAAGCGCCGCGATCACCGTAAGTTAGGAAAAGAGCTCGACCTGTTCACCTTCAGCCAGAAGGTAGGTCAGGGACTTCCGCTCTGGCTTCCGAAAGGAGCCGCTTTGCGCGAACGCCTGGAAAACTTCCTGAAAAAAGCACAGCGCAAGGCCGGTTATGAGCAGGTGATCACCCCGCATATCGGGAACAAGGAGTTGTATGTGTGTTCGGGACATTACGCGAAATACGGCGAAGATTCGTTCAAACCGATCAAAACGCCGGATGCGGACGAAGAGTTCCTGCTCAAGCCGATGAACTGTCCGCATCACTGCGAGATCTTCAAAGCAAAACCACGTTCTTACAAAGACCTTCCGGCCCGTTTTGCCGAGTTCGGAACCGTATACCGTTATGAGCAATCCGGAGAATTACACGGACTGACGCGTGTGCGTGGTTTTACACAGGACGACGCCCATATTTTTTGCACCCAGGACCAGGTGAAGGACGAGTTCAAAAAAGTGATCGACCTCGTACTGTACATTTTCAAGACCCTGAAATTCGAGAACTTCAAGGCACAGATCTCTTTGCGCGACCCGGAGAATCCGGGAAAATACATCGGTTCGGATGAGAACTGGGAAAAAGCGGAGCGTGCGATCATCGAAGCAGCTGCGGAAAAAGAACTTCCGACTGTGGTGGAATACGGCGAAGCTGCCTTTTACGGTCCGAAACTCGACTTTATGGTAGAGGATGCACTCGGACGCGAATGGCAGCTGGGTACGATCCAGGTTGATTACAACCTCCCCGAGCGTTTCGAGCTCGAATATGTGGGAGCAGACAATCAGAAGCACCGCCCTGTGATGATCCACCGTGCACCTTTCGGGTCGATGGAGCGCTTTGTGGCGGTATTGCTCGAACACTGCGCAGGAGACTTTCCGCTCTGGCTTACAACCGATCAGGTGGCGATCCTCCCGATCAGTGACAAGTACAACGACTATGCAGAAAAAGTTTTAGAATTGCTAAATAATTACGATATTCGCGGCTTCGTTGACAGCCGAAATGAAAAAATCGGGAAGAAGATCCGCGAATCGGAGCTAAACAAAATACCGTTTATGCTTGTTGTGGGTGAGAAAGAGGCAGAGACCGGGCAGTTATCCGTAAGGCAACGCGGCGCCGGTGACATTGGCAGCATGGATGTCAAAGCATTTGCCGAATTGATCCAACAGACGATAGCAGAAGAATTGTCGACAAACGTTAACTAATTGAATGAGAAGAGACAACAGACGAAATTTTACGAGACGCGAACCCACAGAACAGCATCGCATTAATGAAAAAATCCACGCACGGGAGGTTCGCCTGGTAACAGAAGGAGAGGAACCGCGCGTTATGCAAACCTCGGCTGCCTTAAAAATAGCCGAAGAACAGGAAATGGATTTGGTGGAGATTTCTCCGAACGCCAATCCTCCGGTTTGTAAGATCATGGACTATCGCAAGTTCCTTTACAACCAGAAGAAAAAGCAAAAAGAGCTCAAGGCCAAGCAAAGCAAAGTGGTTTTGAAGGAGATCCGCTTCGGCCCCAACACGGACGATCACGATTTCAACTTCAAGCTGGCGCATGCCCGCAAGTTCCTCGAAGAAGGAAGTAAGGTGAAGGCATATGTATTTTTCCGCGGACGAACGATCGTATTTAAAGACCGCGGTGAGATCCTGCTGCTGAAATTTGCCCAGGAACTCGAGGACGTGGGAGCCGTGGAGCAACTTCCGAAACTGGAAGGAAAACGGATGATCATTATGATCAACCCGAAAAAGAAGTAGCATTTTAAGAAGCTGATACAGAGTAACGATTAAAACGAAGAGAAATGCCAAAAATGAAAACTAAATCCAGTGCGAAGAAGCGATTCACAGTTACTGGAAGCGGTAAAATCAAAAGAAAGCATGCTTTTAAAAGTCACATTCTTACAAAGAAGACTAAAAAGCAAAAGCGAAATCTGACACAACCCGGGTTGGTAGACAACGCGGATCTGTCAAATGTGAAATTGCAATTGTGCATGAAATAAGCACACTGCAGGTTTAATTGTTTAACCCGGTAATGAGTAAATAAGCCTTCTGAGGGCAGGTCGGTCAGCGACAGCAAAACAGCGAAGCACTTCTTACCAAAAAACTAAAAAATATGCCAAGATCGGTTAATCATGTTGCTTCAAGAGCTCGCAGAAAGAACTTTATGAAGCTTGCCAAAGGTTACTTTGGCCGTAGAAAAAACGTTTGGACAGTAGCGAAAAACGCTGTTGAAAAAGGTTTACTCTACGCTTACGAAGGACGTAAGCAAAAGAAAAGAAACTTCCGTTCACTCTGGATCCAGCGTATCAACGCCGGTGCACGTGAGCACGGAATGAACTATTCCCAGTTCATGGGAGCGCTCAACAAAAGCGGTATCGAACTCAACCGTAAAGTTTTAGCCGATTTGGCTATGAACCACCCGGAAGCGTTTAAAGCTGTTGTAGCGCAGGTTAAGAAATAATTACCTTCAGGAACTCTGTATCGCATTTGAAACCGTCGGCCGAAAAGCCGGCGGTTTTTTTGTTTCCGGAAAATACATTGCGTATTACCGGAGTAGGCTCCTGTTAAAATCTTAATATTTCTGAATAACCAACCGAAAGTGGCTTTAATGCGTACATTAGTAAAAAACCAGTGTATATAACAGCATGCAACAAGTCGTAATTATCGGGAACGGAATAGCAGGAATCACCGCCGCACGTCACATTCGCAAACAGGACAGTACGGCCCGGGTCGTGATCATTTCCTCCGAATCGGCTTATTTTTTTTCGCGCACAGCACTGATGTATGTTTTCATGGGACACCTAAAGTTCGAACATACGCAACCTTATGAATCTTTCTTCTGGAAAAAGAACCGGCTCGAACTGATTTGCGACCACGTGAGCGCCATCGATCCGGAAAAGAAAGAGGTCAGGTTGCAAAACAGCACGCTTTCCTTCGATAAACTCATCATCGCGACCGGTTCCGTATCAAACATGCCCGGTATCGCCAATGAAAACCTGCCGGGAGTCCAAAGTTTATATAGCAAGCAGGACCTCGAAGCCCTGTTTGAAAATACGCAAAGTACCCGAAAAGCCGTGATCGTCGGTGGCGGCCTGATCGGTGTGGAACTGGCTGAAATGTTACTCAGCCGTAAGATCGAGACCCACTTTATCGTGCGGGACGAATTTTACTGGGGCAATACCCTTCCCGCTTCCAATGCACAACTGATCATGGATCATTTTTCCGAGCACGAACACCTGCACATGCATTACGGGGAAGAACTGGAATCCATCCATGGAAACACACGCGTGGAAGGCATCGGGCTGGCCTCCGGCAAATCGATCGATTGTGACCTGCTGTGCCTGGCCATCGGTGTATCACCCAACAAAAAACTCGCCGAACAGGCCGGGATCGAGACTGATAAAGGAATACTGACGGACGAATACCTGCAAACGAGTGCAGCAGATATCTATGCGATCGGAGATTGCGTACAAGTGCGGGATCCGGCACCGGGACGGAAATCCATTGAAGCTGTTTGGTACGCCGGACGCATGATGGGAGAAACACTTGCTCAGACGATTTGTGGAACTCCCACTGCTTACCGGCCGGGCCCCTGGTTCAATTCAGCCAAATTCTTCGACGTTGAATACCAAACCTACGGATATGTCCCTGCTGAAACCAAAGTCGGCCTTTCCGTCTTTACCTGGCGACATCCGGAAGAGTACATCCTGTTGCACTTCACCTTCGACCAGGACACAAGGACCTTTCGGGGTGTCAATGCATTCGGCATGCGCCTCCGCCATGAACTCATGGATCAATGGCTCCGTGAGAAACGCAGTATCGACTATGTACTGGAACACCTGCGTACGGCCAATTTCGATCCGGAATTATACAAATCGTACGAAGAAATGATCATCCGTTCTTTTAACGAACAGACAAACGGCAACCTGCGTCTCGCCAAAAGACGCTGGTGGCGTGAATTACTTACTGAAAAAGCGACACGAATCTCATGAAAGACGCGAATTTATCCGTCAGTGCAAACGCGCATCGCGAACTGCGCGGTTCTCAAAAAGCCGGGCTCGGACTTTCCGTAGCCGGTATACTTATGCTGTTACTGGCCTGGGCCGGAATTACTTTTGAACCAATTGTTTTGTTCACCGTTCTCAGTTTCGGACTGATCATCGGCGGACTTTTCCTTTACACATACGGAACATACGCACACGAAACGAAGGGAATAAAAAACAACTTCGTCTGGTTTAACAGCCTTACTAATCGCGGAGTCATTGCCTGGATCGCGGGAATTTTGCTGACAGCGTTTTACATTCAATTGTACTTTTACGGTACCACCCTCGGCATGCATTACACGAACGTGAAGGCCGATCAGCTTGAACTAACTGAGGGAGCAACTGCCGAAAGCGTCAAGCAGGACCTCACCGCCAGTCATCCCGACGCCCTGGAAATAAGCGTGAACACGAAAAAGAAGGACGACGTTGAGCAGATCAGCGGCGCAAAGATCCGGACGGCTAATACCGGTTTTATTCATGTCTTCGATCCGATATCCCGACTTTTGCGCGGCAAACCGGCGGACCAGTGGTTCCTTTACGGAACACTTTATACCTTCGTGATCCTCTTTCTCGGAATTAAGTTCATGGTCAAATACCGGCACAACCGCTACCAGTTCATCCGGACAGTGTCAGTGGTGCTCGCTCAACTCGTATTCGCCTATTTCCTCCCACAGATCCTTGAATCCTTTTACAGCGGTACGCCTTACATCGGGCGCGACCTCAAGAGTATCTGGCCGCTTGAATACAAGTTCGCCACGCCCGACAACCTGAACAGCCTGCAAACTCAGAACGAATCCGGAGTTTCGGGAACTTTCTACTTCGTACTCGGTGTATTTCTGTTCCTCATCTTTACTCCGCTGCTCACCTGGCTGGTCGGAAAACGCTGGTACTGTTCGTGGGTATGTGGTTGCGGCGGACTTGCCGAAACGGGAGGAGACAGTTTCCGGCAACTTTCCAGTAAATCCCTTTTTGCCTGGCGGCTCGAACGCGTCCTGATCCATTCCGTTATGGTCTTTGTGCTCGTGATGTCCATTGCCACACTTTACCCCTATTTCACCGGCAATGAATATGAACTCGGATTCATCCGTATAAGCGGAACCGCTTATTTTATCGGTACGCTTGTTTTACTTGTGCTGGCGATCACCGGTGTTCTATACGCCTATTTCAGCAGTAAAAGCCGGAATAAATGGTTACTTACGGGAGCCGTAATCCTCTTTGCGATCCTGGTGCTCGTCGTATTCGGAAAACTCATCCACAACCAGCGGCTCTTTTTTATTTCGAGCAGAAGTTTGAAAAAAGTCTACGGATTTCTGATCGGGGCGACCTTTAGCGGCGTGATCGGCGTAGGCTTCTACCCGATCCTCGGAAATCGCGTGTGGTGCCGGTTCGGTTGCCCGATGGCCGGATATATGGGTATTTTCCAAAGGTTCAAATCGCGCTTTCGCATTACAACAAATGGCGGACAATGTATTTCCTGTGGAAACTGCTCCGTTTATTGCGAGCAGGGGATCGATGTGCGGGCTTATGCTCAAAAAGGTGAGAACATCGTTCGTTCCAGTTGCGTGGGCTGCGGAATTTGCTCGGCTGTGTGTCCGCGGGGCGTTCTGAAACTCGAAAACGGGCCGGAAAGCGGGCGCATTATTGAAAACCCGAAGATGACGGGGATCAAATGAGTAACTTTACCTCCTTTTACCGATGAATCCATTGCGAACGAGCGTCGTTATCCCCGCATTTAACGAAGAAAAATCCATTGCGCTTGTCGTACGCGCCATTCCACGCGAATGGGTAGACGAAGTGATCGTGGTGAGCAACAATTCGACGGACAACACCGTCATTGAAGCACAAAAAGCCGGTGCTACCGTACTCGAGGAACACCGAAAAGGGTATGGATGGGCCTGCCTCAGGGGCATTGACTATGCACGCGAACGCGGAACGGAGCTTCTCGTATTTCTCGACGGCGACTTTTCCGATTATCCCGAAGAAATTCCCGATGTACTTGCGCCGATACTCGAAAACGGCATGGACATGGTGATCGGATCGCGTGCACTTGGTAAACGTGAGCGCGGATCACTCACCCCGCAACAGGTTTTTGGAAACTGGCTCGCCACCCGGCTCATTTGTATCTTTTACCGCGCACGCTTCACGGATCTCGGGCCTTTTCGTGCTATCCGCATGGAAGCTTTCGATAAACTGGGCATGCAGGACAAGACCTACGGCTGGACCATTGAAATGCAGATTAAAGCCGTTAAAAAAAGGTTGCGCTATTGCGAGGTACCGGTCAACTATAAAAAGCGCATCGGGGTCTCGAAAGTATCCGGAACCGTGAAAGGTACCGTACTTGCCGGAATAAAAATTATATTTGCGGTTTTTAAATATCGTTGGTAATAATCTTACCTTCGCGAAGAAATAATTTGAACGTACGAATGACCAGATTTCTTACAGCCCTCCTGCTCTGCTTAACCAGCGTTTTCAACGTAGTTTTAGGACAGGCAGAGACGTCCGTAATGCGTCAGACGGTTTCCGGAAAGATCAGTAATGACCGAACCAACCGCGCGGAAGATGACATTACGGTGAAGATCGTAAGTTCGAACGACGGCAGTATTTACAAAACAAAGACCGATGATGACGGAAAGTTTACCTTTTCCGACATCCCCGTTGGCAAATACGAGTTATCCACTACCAAAGATAATTTTTTTGACAAGCATTTCCGGTTCGAGGCCACAGCCACGCATTCACCGAACCTTGATTTTGAAGTACAGCAAAAAGTTTCCTGGCTTTTCAACTGGGGAGATGCTTACGGCAAAGAGAACTATTGGTCACACTTTACGGCAAAGGTCATCCTGTTCCTGTATGGTGCCGGGCTGGTACTCGTTTTTTTCTACAGTATCCTGCAACTTTCTCTTGCGATCGTCTATTCGCGAACACGCAAAGCCCGCAAAGATGAGGCACAACCGCTCTTTAACGAGGCGGAGACACCGAAAGTAACGATCCAGCTCCCGATGTTCAATGAACTGTATGTAGCGGATCGAATTATCGAAAAGGCAGCCGAATTCGAATATCCGCGCGACAAGTTCCAGATCCAGGTACTCGACGATTCTACCGATGAGACCAAAGATGTGATCGCCAAGAAAGTCGCTGAAGTGGCGGCCCGTGGGATCAACATTCAACACATTCACCGCGTGGATCGCACCGGTTATAAAGCAGGGGCACTCGATGCCGCCATGGACCGTGTGGAAGGTGATTTCATTGCGATCTTCGACGCAGACTTCGTACCGGAGCCCGATTTCCTGATCCGAACAATGCCGTATTTTGCCGACCCGACGATCGGCGTGGTACAAACGCGCTGGGGGCACCTCAATAAAAACTATTCACTGCTGACCGAACTGCAGGCATTCGGACTGAACGGACACTTTGCGATCGAGCAGGGCGGCCGAAATGCAGCCGGACACTTCATCAACTTTAACGGAACCGGTGGTATCTGGCGCAAAAAATGTATTGAAGACGCCGGCGGCTGGGAACACGATACACTTACCGAAGACCTCGACCTGAGTTACCGTGCGCAGATCAAAGGCTGGAAATTCAAATACCTGGAGAACGTCATTGCACCGGCGGAACTACCGATTACGATGTCGGCCCTGAAAAACCAGCAACACCGCTGGATGAAAGGTGGTGCGGAATGTTTCCGGAAAATGTGGAAACGCTTACTGACTGCCAAAGGTGTCAAACTCAGCGACCGCGTTCACGGATTGTCTCACCTGTTCAATTCGTCCGTTTTTGTTTTCATCCTGATGATCTCGCTGCTGAGCCTTCCCGTACTGCACATCAAAGACAGTTTCGGGGACCTGAATTACATCATCCAGTACGGCGCGATCTTTATCCTGAGTACGGTTTTCCTGATGTATTATTACTGGCTTTCCTATCGCGACAAGACCGACAGGAAGTTCAAATCCTTCATTCGCTTCGTGGGACGTTTCTTCCAGTTCCTGATCGTTTCCATGGGACTCGCGCTCAGCAATACCGTCGCTGTGATCGAGGGCTACCTCGGAATTAAAAGTTCATTCGTTCGTACCCCGAAATTCAACGTGGCGAAAAAAGGCGAGTTTAAAGGAAACAAGTACGACAAGAAAAGCCTTTCGATCATCAATATCGGTGAAGGGATCCTGTTTTGTGTTTTCCTCTTTACAGCAGTAAACAGAGCTATTTACGGCGATCTCGGGATGGTTCCTTTCCACCTGATGCTTGCTGCCGGTTACGGACTCGTGTTCTTCTACACGATTGCCGAAGTGCGTGGAAAATAAGGCATCATGAGGTGGCAGAGCAGTATCCTCTACCCGCTCTTTGCCGGTGGCTTTACGCTTTGCTTTTCAGGACTGCTCGCTTTACCCCGTACCGAATTCACGAGCCTTTTTGCACTCTATACCGCTTTATTTGCGTTTTTCACGGGACTGCTTCGTTATTCATTCAACAAACAGTTACTTGTCTTCGGACTGTGTGCACTTGTCAGCCTTTTTTTCACTCCCCAGCTTTCCGATGATTACTACCGCTTTCTATGGGACGGCGAACTGCTGACGCACGGGATCAATCCCTACGACTTTAAACCGTCGGAAGTGATGCATTCCGGCGAGATTTTCCGGGAACTTTACGAATCCATGAGTGCGCTTTCGCGTGCGAACTATTCGTGTTACACACCCGGAAACCAGTTTATTTTCGCGTTGGCGTCCTGGCCCTCCGATTCCGTTTTCATCGGGCAGTTGTTACTCCGTCTTATCTTCATTGCGCTATTGCTCTGTACCATTCGTCCACTAAAGCACTTGCTGGAAACCTTCGGTTATTCTCCGCGCCGTGCAGGACTTTTCATACTGAATCCGCTTGTGCTAACGGAGATCGTCGGGAACCTCCACTTCGAAGGCGTAATGACCGTTTGCCTGCTGTTATTCCTGTATTACCTGCTTGTCCGGAAAAAATACCTGATTGCCATGGTATTCCTGGCGCTCGCTGTTCAGACGAAGTTACTCCCGTTAATTATTCTGCCTTTTCTGCTTCGTTACCTTGGCTGGGGGAAAAGCCTGCTTGCCGCTGTAATCGTTGCGTTAATTAATTTCCTGTTTTTCATTACCCTGATCGATGCCGGAAACCTGCCTCATTTCCGGGAAAGCCTGGCACTGTACTTTGGTCAGTTCGAGTTCAACTCTTCGCTTGTTCACTGGTTGATCGAGAAAGACCTGCGTCGGCTCGGCTGGCTGCGACTGCGGTATTATGCGAAAACACTTTCCGAATGGAGTGCCATCATCATCACCGGCATAGCCGTATTCGGCGGAAGGACTTCCGATAAGCAATTCGTCACTCGTATTTTCATCGGCCTGATTTGCTATTTCCTGTTGAGTCCGATGGTTCACCCGTGGTACCTCACTACACTCATTGCATTCGGTATGTTCACGGATTCGGTATTGGCTACCGTTTGGTCCTACCTGGCTTTTTTATCCTATTCGTTCTACAGCACGCAGCCGGGCATTTCCGCAGAAGTCATGCGTACAATTGCGTATATCCTGTTATTCGCCTTTGCACTTGGCGAATTCCTGCTTTATGCTTTCAAAAGAAGGTCTTTACCCGCACAATTTTTTACCTGACCGAATATCCCAGTACGGAAAATCGCAACTGTCTGTCGCGTAGTTGCGATTTTCCGTTTTCAAAATTTACTATTCATGCATAGCTTTGAAATAGTAAATTCATCATAAACCTAAAATTATGAAAGATGTAAGATCTCTTTTCCAGGTTGCGATTGCCATGCTGCTTTTTGTGTTGTATGTGCTTTTGAACCTGGTCAGTGAAGAGGAAAGAAAACCTGAAAAAGAACTTTCTGCAAAACTTTCCTCCATTCACACGATCAACACCACCCATTAACCACTTCTCCCGGTGCAGACTTCCTGCGCCGGGGTTTTCTTAAACTATTCATCATGAAACACACTCAACCGATTCTTCTTCTGACCTGTATCCTTCTGTTCTTCGGATGCGGGATTCGCATTGAAAAACGCCATTACAGACCCGGATTCACCGTGACAAAATTCAGAAACTATGTATCTGACAGCGCAGTTGAATTATCGGAACCGGAACAAACGGAGCGGATACCAACGCCTTTCCCGGCACAACTTGAAGAACCGGTACCCTCACTTCGCTCATCGCAGGTCTTAATTGATAGCATAAGTATCCCGGCAATTCCCGAAGTAGCGCGGAATTCTTTAGAAGGTCAAAGCCCCGCAACTGCGAACAAACCAGTTTTACTCTCCTTAGAACAAGTGCGCGCCGAAATGCACGTGGAAACTAAAGTTCCAACGCAAAATACTTCGCCTGCTAAAAAAGGAAATCCGGCCCCGGAAACACGTGCCGCTCTAAAACTGGGAGGCCTCATTCTACTGTACATACTCCTTTTCGGACCACTTGCGATTACCTTATACTTCCTGGCATACGTGGAAACACTCGCAGCGACAATCCTGGCTTTCGCATTTCTGGGTTTATACATCGGATCGTTCATTTATTTCGTGATCCGTATTTTCAGAGAAATGCGTATTCGAAAGGAAATTCAGTCCTCCGGTTCGTGATGTTTACAGCGATGTCGTTTCGGCACCGGATCATAGCCACTTCCTCCCCAGGGGTGGCAACGGCTGATCCTTCGGATACCAAGATATATTCCTTTCAACGGACCCCATTCCCGAATCGCTTCGATCATATAAGATGAGCACGTTGGTTCGAACCGACAGTTCGCGGGGAAGATCGGGCTGATGATCCACTGATAAAGCCGGACGAGTAAAATGAATGGAAAACCGATAATGCGGTAAAATGTGCGCATAAAACTGGTCGAATTCGCAACTTTATTCAAAAGTATACTAATTTTTAATAAAAAGCGTTAAATTAGTGAGCAAGGCAATAAAGCTAAAAACCCTTATTTCTTATGTATAAAGTACTTTTCGCCCTAATGCTCACCTCGTATTCTTTTAGTCAGCCTATGTTCTCCTGGGATGACGAAAAGATCGAAGTCAGCAAAAACAACGAACTCAGTGTGGTCATGAGTGCCGATGACATTTTTGACGAAAACTGGTGTACACTTCCACAGCCTTTATTCTGGAAGGAGATCATGTCTCTGAGTCCGGATTCCTGCCTGGTCAACATTGCGGAAAACCGGGAGGTTGTTGCACGCATGTCGCTGAAAGACTGGCACGCCCAGAGCGAAGCGCAAAAAGACGTTTTCCGGGACAGTATTCGCAGCTGTTATAATCTTGATTCAGGTGCGCGGATTTATGTAACTACCGGGAAAAATGATTTCTACCGTTTCCAGGATGTTTACCCGAGTCTTTCCAGGGGAGTTGAAGCCTTCGAAAAGTACCACGTGGACCCCTGGTATGCACAGGCCATTTTGCTCATTGAGAGTCCGGGACAACTTAAAAAATCAACCGTCGGGGCTTACGGAGCGTTTCAACTCATGCCTGCTGTAGCCCGGGCACAGGGACTCAAAGTGAACCGGTACGTGGATGAGCGCAAGGACTTTGACAAATCGGCCATGGGTGCAGCGCGCCTACTTGACCGCATCTGCATTCCGGAAGCAAAGTCCATTCTGGACGACGCCGGATACGACTACTGCGAAGATGAACTGTGGTTTCGCCTTTTTGTACTACACGTGTATCACGCCGGAGCTTACAATGTACGTGCAGTTGTCAACAAGATCGGGAAAGTGCGCAACGGTCAGGAACTGATCCGGAACATGTGGCAAAACTCCGCTGCGAGTTTCGGAAATAATTCTCAAAATTATACGCAATTGGCACTTGCCGCGCAGTTGGTACTTCACGACATGATTTACGCAGAAAGTACGGCCGTTTATCCCTGCTCGGCCAGCCTTTAGCCACTTGTCCGAACGAAATTAACTGTTATATTTTTTTAGTTAAGAGCAGTAAGGTGTGAAATATCACCTACTGCTCTTTTTTTATTGCAACCCACTGAACTTTTTCAAAGTTTTTATCGTCTGCAATTAAAGAATTAATAATATACCGAAAAGATTTTTTAAATTTGTGTTTGTAATTTAACACTGCTTTAAAAAACTACAAATAGTAACTCTATGAAACGACTCTATGTAAAACTCGGCGCGACGCTTCCTTTTTTAGTGATGCTGCTCCTGACTTCGGGCCGAACCGTATCCGGTGAACAGATGGAACGTGTGGTTTTCGAAAACGATCAGATTAAAATCTCTTCACATGTGGAAGAATGTATTCGTCCGCAGGATGGGACGGATAATTTCTACGTATTTCTCGAGGTGACCAATAAATCTGCAAAGTCACTGAATGTGGCTTATGACAAACAACTTACCTATAACGGGAAGTGCATCGGGTGTGACGAAGCAAACGAGGAATTGCATGTGAACCTGACTGTTCCGGCCGGATCCACGCTAAGCGGAACCTGTGATCCGAAGGACGGCAAAGATCTGAAGATCTTCCACCACATGGGCGGCGGATTTTCAAAGAACGTGCTGGATGCCTTCGAACTGAACAACATTACTATTACTGAATAAAACCCGAAAGATGAAAAAATTACTATACACGCTACTCCTTTCGATCGGCGGAATGCAGCTTGCCAATGCCCAGTGTACGGTGACGGCCTCTGCCGGTAACACGACTATTCCGTGTAACGGCTGTACCACGCTTTCCGTAAGCGGTGTCGGCAACGGCTCGGTCGCGTTCCAGGAAACATTTAACTCAGGCTCACCGACCGGATGGTCCTTTACACAGTCTGTAACAATTGCCAACAATACCTGCGGTGTTCCTTCTCCCGACGGAACCCCTTTCATGTGGATGGGTGCCCAGGCGGCCAATCCGCGTGACATGACAACCGTTAGCTTCGACCTTTCGCTTGGTGGCCAGATCTGCTTTGAAATGCGTTATGCAGAACAGGGAGACCCAAGCCCGTGTGAGGGACCGGACGAACCGGACGAAGGCGTTTACCTGCAATATTCCATTGACAACGGAGCAACCTGGGTCACCATTAATTACTGGGATCCGTATCCCGGAACGGTGGCGTCACTTATTAACTGGGGTAACTACTGCGAAAACATTCCCGCAGCTGCGCAAACGACCAACACAATGATCCGCTGGCACCAGGACGCCGTTTCTGCAAACGTCAATGACCACTGGGGAATTGATAACGTGCAGATCACGCTGACAGACCCGAACTACCAGATTACCTGGGATCACGACGGTTACTCACTCGGAACAGGGAACTACGTCGGAACCAACCCGACTCCTGTGTGCCCGGATACGACCACTTCTTATTCGGTAACAATGACAAACGGGACGTATACCTGTACAGATACCGTGACAATCAACATTAGTTACCCGAATATCTTCAATGTTGTGGCCAACGATCCGACCTGCGGAAATACGAACGGTAACCTCAATGTACTCGTTAATGGTGGTGCCGGAGGATACCAGTACAGCATTAACAATGGTACTACTTTCCAGGGGAATGCCTACTTCAGCAACCTCGGACCGAATACTTATTACATACAGGTCATCGACCAGAACAGTTGTACGGATGAAGATACGGTTACCTTAACCGGTGTACAGCCGATGGATATCGTTTCCGTAGACAGCGTAAATACAAGTTGTGGTGAAAGCGACGGAGAAGTGTCTTTCATTGTTACTGGCGGTACTCCGGGCTACCAGTATAGTGTTACAAACGGCACGAACCTGCAAAACGACAGCCTCTTCCAAAACCTGGCAGCGGGTACTTATACGATCTATGCGAGTGACGTAAACGGTTGTTTCATAACGGATACCGTGCATGTACAGGCTTCCGGGAGTCCTTCAATTGACAGCACGGACCTCGTAAATGAGCAATGTGACCTCGCAAACGGACAAATACTGGTTTATGCAAGCGGCGGTTTAACTCCGTACACTTACAACTTGGATAACTCCACAGGACAGGCAGGATCAACATTTGCGAACCTGTCGGCAGGAACCTACGAAGTATTCGTTGTGGACCAGGATAACTGCCAGGATTCGCTAACGGTAAGCATTACGAACACACCGGCTCCCACGATGGTCATGACTGACACAAGCGTGTGTGACTTTGGATTCTACGTAAGCGGTACACAGTCTCAAACGGGTTCTATCTGGTCTGCAAACGACACAACGGTCCATTTCCAGAACAATAATTCGCTCAATCCGTATATCAACAGCAATACCTCCGGAACATATACGATTACTTTCCAGGATACGGTGTGTAATTTCAATCAAAGCTTTGATGTATTCTTCATTCCTTACCCGTACACACAGATCAACGATACCACGATCTGTCTCGGGGAAACGTATACCTTAAATGCACTGGATTATCCGAATAACGACAATTATACCTGGTCAACGGGAGACGTGAACACTACGGCTATTTCCATCGGGCAACCGGGTCTGTATATCGTTACGACCAGCAACAATTGCGGTACGCACAGCGATTCTGCTTACATTGAAATGGATACGGTGTGTAATTTCAATCAAAGCTTTGATGTATTCTTCATTCCTTACCCGTACACACAGATCAACGATACCACGATCTGTCTCGGGGAAACGTATACCTTAAATGCACTGGATTATCCGAATAACGACAATTATACCTGGTCAACGGGAGACGTGAACACTACGGCTATTTCCATCGGGCAACCGGGTCTGTATATCGTTACGACCAGCAACAATTGCGGTACGCACAGCGATTCTGCTTACATTGAAATGATCCTGTGTGATATTGAAGTGCCGAACGTGTTTACTCCGAACGGTGACATGGTAAACGATGTGTTCAAGCTGATCAATCACAGCGGGATCAAAAGCCTGACCTGTGTGATCGTGAACCGTTGGGGAAACACAGTAGCAGAATTCAGTGATCCTGCATTCGTGTGGGACGGAAAAGACGGCGGCGGAAACGAACTTGGCGACGGAACTTACTTCTATAAGATCATCGCCACTACCGAGGCGGATGAAGAACTTGAAAAACAGGGAATGGTTCAGCTTGTTCGAAATAAATAGATATCAATAAGATCACGACAAAAAGGGTGAAACAATTTGTTTCACCCTTTTTTATTACCTGCCCCCTTCTTACTATTATTCTGGATCTTTCACGAATTTCATTGACACGGAATTCACACAATGCCGCGTATTTTTCGGGGTAAATCGTTCTCCCGTGAAAACATGTCCGAGATGCCCTTTGCAGTTGGCACATACAATTTCAGTTCGACGCCCGTCGGCATCCGGAACGCGTTCTACGGCGCCTGGAATTTCATCGTCAAACGAAGGCCAGCCGCAACCGGAATTGAATTTGTCTTCCGTGCGGTACAATTCCGCCTCACAGCGTCGACAGACGAACGTACCTTTTTCTTTGACTTCATTGTATTCTCCCGTAAAAGGCATTTCAGTTCCCTTTCGAACAATGACGCGTTCCTCCTCGGGCGTGAGTTTATTCCATTGATCTTTATTCAGCATACTTGATCGTTTACTTTATATACGAAAACAGTCCGGGAAAAAGATTGTTTACCGCCGGCTAATTCTCCATCAGGTAATAATTCTCCGGAATCGCATAGGTGAAAAAACCGGAAGACACATTGCGCTCTTCCATTCGATTTAGCGTATAGGTGAGTTCGAGGCCGTTCTCAACGGTGGTGAACTGAAGTGGTAATCCGCCGAGTAGATCCGGGAAAACTACCGAAGAATGAAAACGAAAGTCCCGGTCGCGGCTTACCCAGTTTTCTGTCGGGATTCCCCTGTTATAAGAAACGGCGCGGTAACACCGGTAGGACATTATCCGGCGACGGTCTTTTTTTACAATGTATGCGGAATCGGCGTCTTTGTAATAGTTGCCGTCGCTGCGCGGAACGCTAACAGCCACTTCCCATCCCGGAGCATCAAACAGGTTTAAAAGATAAGACGAATCGCGGTGACACATCAGGACGATCGTTCCCTCAGTAGCCTGGTTATAGTCCACACGGGTCCAGCTATCGGTATAACTGATCGTCATGGTATGATTACTCAACGAATCACAGGCCGAACTGTCCGGCGTATCAACCGGTCTGCATCCGATCGTATATTCAAGAACGGTCATCCGGTCCTGGGCCCGAAGTGTAGCGCATACAAGTAAGGGCAGCCCTGAGAGCAGCAGCAAAAGTTTCATGGTCGAAATATACTAATTGTATAGTTTCTACACCGCGATATTGCCTATTTTTTGCTTAATTTCTTCCATAAACACGCCAAGTGCCTGTTTCAGGATGTTCTGATCTTTGTCTTTCGCCTGGAGATAGATCTTACTTCCGTTCTCATCGAGTTCGATCGTCAGGAAACGTACCACGGAGAGCGCGTTGATCGACCCCTGCATTCCGAAATCGCGAATATCGATACCGTCGAGGCTCGCGAACGCCGTAAATCCTTTTTTACCAAAGACCCCGCAGCCTTCCGGAAGGTCGATGCTTCCACCTACCGTATCCTTGTAGCGGGGCATGGTATAGCCCAGCACACCGTGTTCCGTCATAGAGTAATTGAACCCGATCGGGATTTTCGGTTCGATCAGCGGGAACATTTCGCGCCCGGCAGCTTCCAGGCCGAGGTACATATTTACGCCGAAACCGAAATTTTCCTGGTCGAGGAACAACAACATTCCCCCTTTTCCGTCAGCGATATTCGAAAGCAGGTTATTTCCGCTCATGACTTTCATCAGCGTCGGATTGATCTCCAGCTTCTCCGCAATGGCCTCAAGTGTTTCGGGTGAATAGTCACTCAACAGGCTTTCCAGCTTCGAAAGATCGAGATTGATTGCCATACCCGCGGAAGGACTTCCGTTTCCAAGCGATTTCAATACCGCCGGATCCTGCTCTTCCCGGAAGAAAAGGCGACGTTTCAGATCTTCATTGAACAGGTGTTTCGACTCGATAGTTGCCGAGCCGGTCTCGAATTTAAAGGTCGTCTGGATATAACTGTCCTCTACCATTGCTTTCAATTCCTTTTGCTTATCTGCATCCAGTTTCGAAAGATCGGTATTGGAAGTGCCATACAGCGATTTCAGGTTTGTGCCGAGTACAATATCTGCTTTCTGCGCTAATATTGCGTCGATCTTGCCACCGGACATCTCCCCGCGACTACGCTCAAATGCCGAGATCAGCATCTGTTTCCCGTCAAATTCTCCACCTTTTCCGATCATGATCGCCAGGTCATTGTCCACTCCGATCGCAACATCTCCGTCAAGGTGGTATTTCATTTCACCTTCCTCGCTGAAATCGAAGCCGCTTTTTGTGAGCATGGCAACCAGCGAATCTTCGCTTTTCACATCCAGGAAAAGGTAAGTGGCTTTCGGATTTTTCCCATTCTCGATCGGACCTTCCACGGCAAAATAAACCGGTGACGTCGTATCGATTGCCGAGCGAAAATCGGCGAGTTGTCCGTCCAGCAGTGCCCGCAATTTCGAATCACTTCGATAATCGGTTTTCTGAAGAATGGTATTCAGGTCGGCCGATCCGAACACGATCACCGAATCATTCGTTTTCAAAAAAGCCGAAAGGTATTCATTCATTAAACGGCCTTTCTCATCCTTTCCGCAGGACGAGATCATAAAAATTCCAAGTAGCAGGAACAACAGGTAACTTCTCTTGTTTAGCATGTATCTCTGGTTTCGATAAATTATAACCAAAAATAAACAATAATTTATACTGCCGGTGTACGTGCCGTTTCTGTAACATAATTTAACTTTGAAACATGCATTTTGTAGAACCTTTCTTTGGATGGAGAAATTATTACGTCGCCTCGGAAGACCAGAACTCCCCGTTTTATGGAAGGGACTACAGTGAATTCGAGTTTTCGAACCGCGTTTACAACTATTATATCCATCCGCAATGGGATGAATTCGGATCCAATACGCTTTTCCTGAAAATTCTGTTTGTGGATTACGAGGAACATTACGCGATCCTCGAACTTATCGGTGAATGGAACGACGCCATCGAAAACGACATTATGACGCTCAAGCGGGACATCATCGATGAATTATTGCACTTCGGCATCCACAAGTTTATCATCATCGGGGAAAATGTGCTGAACTTCCATTACTCGGACGACAGCTATTACGAGGAATGGTTCGATGACGTGGAAGAAGGCTGGATCGCACTGATCAATTTTCACGATCACGTATTGCGCGAATTCGAGCACATTCACCTGGACCAGTATTTTGTGATGGGTGGAGAACTGGAGGACATCGAATGGCGCACCTACACCCCTTTCCAGTTTTATAAGAAAGTGCGCAAACTCGTGGATCGCCGTATCGGTTAAAAACGACTACGGAAGTATGACTTTCCTCGAAGCTGTGTTATTATCGACCAGGATGTGTACGAAATAAGCTCCGGGTGTAGCACCGGGAACGTTTAATTCTCCGGAATTCTTTCCCGAAACGGCTTTACGAAACGCATCCGAAGCCACGAGCCTTCCCGTAAAATCATACACATAAACGGATAATCGTCCGGCCTCGCGACTGTCAAAACGATATCCGATCGCACCATCCGGAGTTACATACACCTGCAATTCATTCAGTGCAGCCACTTCCTTCACACTGAGCACACTACCCAGGTTATGCTGCGACAGGTAGATCTTGTCGCCGGTATTTTGCCCGTTGCCGTTCGCTTCGTTCGTGGCGAGGTAAAACTTCAACGGACCTTTATCCACATCCGGGGAAGTCCATTCCCATTCCCAAACGCTCGTTCCGGGAGACGTACTGGCCAGCTTGTGATTCGCGTATTTGCGTCCGCTGCTGCCCGAACTGATCGCTGTCGAGGTCAGTGCCGTGAAAGTTCCTGCAAACTGGTTGTTCCCGTCGAGCACCGTGGCCTGAAATCCCTTTTTAGGCGGATTTGTAGCGATCGAAACGCGGATCGTATAGGTAGTGGACGGTTCGTAAGCCGATACTGTATCCCCGTTCAGCGTGACTGCCAAAGAATTCTGAAGGCTGCCGTCCAGCACGGAACCGGAATGGCAGGCAGTACAGTTTAGTTCACCCGGCGCCCCGCTTCGTCCTGCAGGAGCTCCTGTAGAATGACGGATGTGCTCATAATGCCCGGTTCGCCCGCGTTTTACGGTCAGGCGATCACTAAATGACAACATCAGGCCTGAAAGGCCGAATAAGATAAGGAAAGAGCGGTATTTCATACGATTGAATTGAAGTTAGTTCATATTTTTTCCCTGTGCGATCCAGCAACGCATTTGCTGAATGAGGCTGTCCTGTAGCTTGGAACCGCCGTCCGGCATTGGTTTTACACCACTATCGTGGTTCATGGTCTGTAACATTACCTCGGCGTTATTACTGATCTGTTCGTAACTCGTTAAGGTATAACCTCCCGAAGCGCTTGCATCGTGACAACCTGAAGTGCTGCAGTTTTGCTCGACCAGCGGACGGATCTGCGTTTCATAACTGATCGTATCCGGGCAATTTTCAGCCGACACGGCCACCGGAACTTTGTCTTTCGAACAGGAAAGCAAACTAATCCCGGTAATTACAAAGGCGTATATCCAAAGTGCTGCGATTCTCATAACTTGTATTTTCGTGTAATGCTGAACCCGATGCGGAACTGACCGATGAACGGATTCGTATTCGTGTTTGTAATAAATTGTGTTTCCCCGAAACCGGTTGCATTGGCCAGCACAAAATGAAAATTGTGTCCGTTCGTCTGGTACTCCACTCCAAGTGCCATGCTATTCTTACGATCGAGACGCTTATCCGGATCGTCGAAAACATGGTAATATTCGGCGAGCAGTCCCAGGCTTTTGGTGATCTTCAGGTTCAACCCGATGCCCACGGCGAAAAGTCCGTTTTGATCATCGGCCGAAACATAGTTGCGGTGCACGTACGTCGGGTTGATGCTGATACTCCCGCGTTCATTGAGTTTACGGGCAATGATCACCTGCGAACAGTAAGCCAGACGATGATAAAACTCGGGAAAATAGGCGACCTGCGAGATATCGTCCACCCGTTTCATATAGGTCAGCGACATCGTTTGCAACAGGGCCACGGATACCGGGATTCCCTTTGCTTTATTCTGTGTGAGCACCTTGTATTTGAAAAAACCGTCGATCAGTGAACGATATGGAAAGCCGTTTCCCTTGCTGCGCCCGACGCCGATCATCGTGTTTTTCGTAAGTCCGTATTCCAGTGCAAAACGAATATCTGCAGCATTGTCAAAACCGAACGCCGTCTGTATTCCCCCGTTTTCGCCGGCAAAATCTCCGAAGCGATGTTCGATGCGGTATTCGAGTACGCGTTTTCCAAGTGTTTCCACTGAATGCCCATTGATGATCCGGGTCGAATTAAAGGTTTGGGTGGTTTCCTGCGATAAGGCAGCGGTCGTGGTGATCGTAAAAAGTAAAAGCAGCGTTTTTCTCATAGTTCTTCGTTCGCTAAATCGTAAATGTAAGCTACCAGGTCGTTAAGCTGGTCATCACTCATTTTTTCTTTTGTGTAAAGCGGCATGTATTGCGGGCGACCTGTTTTAGGATAGGTTCCGTAACGGATAACCTGGTACAGACTAAAGTAATCGTAGTCTTTCAGGTGACGAACGAACTTGCGCGCAGAAAGATGCCTGTCATTGAGGTCGAGGTAGGTTACGCGAGCGCCACCATGGCAGTAGAGGCAACTGTTCTCAAAAATAAATTTCCCCTTTTCTACATTTCCTCCTTTTCCGTACAAACGCTGGTTACGCGCCATGGCAGGGAGAAAAGTGGCCGGATATTCGCGCCTGACCATTCCCGAGATACGGGTCGCAAGTTGCTGTTTCATTTCAGGTGAAAGACGCTCCGTCTGGCTGAGTTTCTCACGATCTTCGGCAGTCAGCGGCAGGTCTTCTATATGCAATTCATTCGACTTGAAATAGTGCAATATGGCTTCGAGTTCCCAGTTTTCGAGGTACCGACCCGAAGAACAGTATTTGGCGCACAACTGAATGGCATTTGCGAGTGTGTCCCGCGCATTGATAACCAGTTCACCGTACTTTTTAAAATAATCTCCGTTGTAAAAGGACGTGCGGTTATAAATTCCCCAAAAAGTGGACGCGGGAAGAAACTTCAGGCCGTTTTCACGTGCATAATCGAGCCTGGCTTCCGGGCTGTTTTCCTGTTCCGAATCAAATTCGCGCACCTGGTTATGGCAATCCGTACATACAAAATTGATCGAAACGCGCTTTCCCTGTCGCGATTTGTAGTCGACATATCCCTGCTCTATCAGCTGACGTCCCATTTCGGCTTTATCCGTGTCATAACTGTCAAGATGCTGAACAAGTGGCTTTTCTCCGAGCGAGATCAGCACTTCCTCCACGGGCGCATTGTCGCTTACGGCAACTTCACGCAGGCTCATGGTGCCTCCGGACGGACCGAAACCAACCAGGCAGCCAGCCGCGAAAGCCATAAATAAAAGAATGTAAACAGTTCCCGAACGCATAAAAAGTTAACCGTTTAAGAATGAAATTGTTGCAAAATACTGTGAAAATCGTGTTTATTACTTCACGGCATGCCGCTGCTTCATATACGATTAATACCGTAATTTCGTTTGCCGAACACGACGAATAATGCTTAAAAAACTACTTCTTATCCTTCTTCTGCTTTTCTATGGACAGAAAGCACAGTCTCAAACAGTCTACCGGATCGGCCTCGGTGTTGGCGGAAGATACGCTCACTGGTCGGAAATCGAATCAAACGGAACCGATAATTACACCTACCGGGGTGATTTTAATTTCCAGGGCGGGCTTGATCTCAGCATGGACTTTTCGGACCGCTTCGGACTACTGACAGGCGTTTATTACCTGAATTCCCGCTTCTCACGGACCGAGGAATGCGTGGTATGTGAACAACAGGAAGTTGCACAATCGGACTATCACCTCAACTTACTTCAGTTCCCGCTGGCGCTGCGCTATTATGTGCTCGAAGGCAAATCGGATTTTTACATCCAGGCCGGCATTGCGATGCACCTTTCCCTGCTCGGATCGCGAATGTACGCATACGGCAGTAACACACCTGTAAAATACGACATGGCAGCTACCATGCCGCACACGCGTGCAGTCTGGCTCGCCGGCGTCGGTTACCGTTACCAGTTGACTTACATGTGGCAATTTTTCAGTGAACTCTCCTGGTTTCAGAACTTCGGCCGCTACATACCCAATTATAACCTCAAAGTCGGCGGTGTTTCACTCAAAGCAGGCTTTGCCTTCCGACTGAATTAGAAAAGTCCTTTCAGGTACGTCTGCCCACGAAGCACTCAACCCGGTTTTTTTACGCCGTATTTTGCCGTATATTAGCGCCAAAATTCGCGATATGTTTGGTTCTGATATGCTTGGAAAATTGCAGGAAATGCAAAAGGCCGCCGAAGAAAGCAAAAAACGGTTGGATGATGTGATCGTAAGAGGTGAATCCGGTAGCGGACTGGTTGAGATCGAACTCACCGCAAATCGTAACTTCAAACGGATCTCCATTCATGCGGAGTTGTCGCAAATGGAAAAAGAGGACCTCGAAGACCTCATCTCAGTAGCTTTCGAACGGGCACTCAAACAGGCCAATGAAGTTCACGAACGCGAAGCGATGGCTTCCGCACGTAACTTTATGCCGGGCCTTTAATCGAAACATTGTGACGAAAAAAGAACTCCGGGCTCATTATAAACACCTGCGCAAAACACTTGCTCCGGGTGTGCTGGATCGGTATTCGGACCAGATCTGTGATGTAGTACTGTCTAATTTTCAACTCGGCGGTAAGTATGTCAGTCTCTTTCTTCCCATCGAACGACACCAGGAGATCAATACGTATAAACTCTGGGAAAAGGCCGTAAATCTCGATGCGCATGTTGCCGTTCCGAAGGCCAACTTTGAAACGCATGACATGAAACACATTCTTTTTGAGAATGAGAACCAACTCGAGATCAATCACTACGGCATTCCCGAACCTAAAAAAGGACGCGTCATCGCTGCCGATCGCTTTGATTACGTGTTTGTGCCGCTACTTGCCGTAGACATGGAAGGTCATCGCGTGGGATACGGCCGCGGCTTTTACGACCGCTTTCTGCGCAAGTGCGCTCCCGGGTGCCAGTTCATCGGTTTACACCTTTTCGACGTGGAAGACCGTATCGACGATGTCTTACCAACAGATATCCGTCTGCACGCCTGTGTTACTCCCGAAAGACTAATTCGCTTTGGCAACTAACGATCCAAAGCACCAGGGTAAATTTCACCTGCTTGCGATCATCCTCATCCCGCTGATGGCTGTCTCGCTCTTCCTTGCTCCGTGGTATGTCCCGCTGATCATAGCGCTCGCTGCCGTGCTTTCACTCTACCTGATTTTCAGGAAATAAGGAACAAAAAACGACTTCTTACGTTAAAGGAGTATCTGATGATACGCTTTTGGCTCATACTGGTTTACCTCGTCTGCGCGTCCGTAAATGACGGTGAGTTTCCCCGTCCGGCGTTCGCCGTAAAAATTTCACCACAGGCCGACGGGAAGGATGTGCACCTGATGTGTTTCATTAATAACGGTCGCGGATATGCGCTTCCCCGTAACCTCAGCCCGCAGGAGTTCATCCGCTTTGCCTCCGGCGAATGGCCGAGCCCGTACAACCGGAAACGCGAGAACCTGATCGAAAAGAACGGACTGGAATGCGCTGTACTGACCGATTCACTGACGCTTAAAGAATATGTCTGGTTTCCGGCACTCGATTCGCTTTGGAAGATCCGTTACGAACAGTATCCGTTTTCCGGAAAAGACAATGAATTCGGATGGAGTGAGGAGCGTTTTAAACCTTCTGCCGCACAAATGCGTTATTTGAAAGAAAGATATAATGTCAGCAACATCGAATTTGATTACTTCATCGATTCCAGCTTCTGGAAAATCTTAAATGACGTCACCGACCCGGAATGGATCGGCAGTTATAAATCCATCGAGTGAGCTGACCCGTAAATACACGAAATGAAAAAACACATGATCCTGCACGCACTCATCTGCTCCGTTTTACTGGCCTGTAATTCTACCGGTACGAATTCCGAAATCGCCTCACGCAGTTCCGAACAGCCGGCCTATTCCGATTATTCGGCCTTTTTAAAAAAATACGTTTCCTCCGACGGACTTGTGAATTACAAGGGAGTTGTGAAGGACAAAACCACCTTGAACAAACTGCTGTCCTCCTTCCAGAACAATTCCCCGAAAAGCGACTGGAGCGAAAAGCAACAACTCGCTTACTGGATCAATGCGTATAATCTCTACACGATCAGTTTGGTCAGCGAACACTACCCGGTCAAATCGATCAAAGATATTAACGGATCCTCCGGACCGTGGGACCTGAAATTTATTAAGATCGACGGGAAAACGTACAGCCTGAATGACATTGAAACGAACATGATCCGGAAGAAATTCGGTGAACCCCGCATTCACTTCGCCGTGAACTGTGCCAGTATTTCCTGTCCGAAATTGCTCAACGAAGCTTATATCGCCGATAAACTGGATGAGCAACTTACACGGATGACCAAAGCTTTTTTAAACGATCCTTCGAAGAATAAGATCAGCAGCGACAAACTTGTTATTTCCAAAATTTTCGACTGGTACAAATCGGACTTTGATAAATCCGGCGGCGTAAAGGCTTTTATCCGGAAATACAGCGGAACGAATGTAAAGGATAACGCTTCCGTTTCCTACATGGACTACAACTGGAACCTCAACGAAAAATAATTACAGTTCAATCGAGACCGGGCAGTGATCCGATCCGTGAATATCGTTGTGGATCTCCGTATTTACGATACGCGGAAGTAAAAGTTCGGATACGAGAAAATAATCGATCCTCCAGCCCACGTTCTTTCCGCGTGCACCGGCCCGGTAGCTCCACCAGGAGTACTTTTCCATTTCCGGATTATGCGCCCGGAACACGTCCACGAGTTTTCCATCGGCATACGCATTCATCCCGTCAATCTCTTCCTGCATAAAACCGGCCGACTTGTTGTAGTTCTGCTTCGGCCTTGCGAGGTCGATCTCCCGGTGCGCCACGTTAAAATCGCCGCACACAATAACCGGTTTTTCCGCTTCGAGCCGCTTGAGATATGCCAGGAAATCACGGTCCCACTGCTGGCGATATTCCAACCGCAGCAATTCGCTGCCCGAGTTTGGTACGTATACGGTGACCAGGAAATAATCGTCGAACTCAGCACAGATGACACGCCCTTCCTGGTCGTGATCAGTATGATCGATATCGTACGTCACGGACAAGGGTTTTACGCGCGTTAAGATTGCCGTTCCGGAATATCCCTTGCGATTGGCTTCATTCGCATACACCTCGTAATCCGGAAGCAGAGCCATACTTTCGCGTACCTGATCCGCAGTGGCCTTGGTTTCCTGCAGGCAAAGGATATCCGGACTAAGTATTTCCATGTCCTTGTAAAAATCCTTTTTGACGATGGCGCGGATGCCGTTGACGTTAAACGATACGATCTTCATTGCTTTTTCTTTCAAAAGTATAAATTCCGCTGAAAAAACCGGCCGATAAAAAGTCTGTCTTTTAGCCGATCCGTTGCATATCTCCATTTGGTTCCCGAAAGCGGCGCATTCGTTCTTCAATGGTAGGTAAACACTGTATTAAATCTTCGTCACCCGCATTTAATACTGGCATAAACTTCTTCTTCCGTCAAATCCTGAACTTTGTATCCAAATCGATGTTTTGAAACGACTCTTTATTTCAATCTTTTCAATTTATTGTTTATGCATCCTGGTAATTGGCGTTCTGAACGTGAACCAGTATGCCCGTCAGAAGAAAATGTTCATGACGCTGCGCTATGTGGAAGAACTTACCAATACGACTGCACGACGCAACGAGCTGGTGAACGCTTTCATCTATTCCCAGAATTACCGGATTGAAGAAGCGCAGAATGCAGCAAATGTCATTGCACAGATCAAGACGCTTTACGGACGGTCCGATCATGCGATCAGGGAAGTACTCAGCCTGAACAGTATCAACGGGCGGTACACAGATACCCTGCGCTACATCCGCAGCCAGTTGCAACACCAGAAAATGCGTGAATTGAGCCTGATCCGGCTAACGCGTGAACTGGGGTTTAAAAACAAGGGAATGATCGGAACGATGCGCGAAACGGCGCACGAACTCGAGCGGACGCAGGCGCACAACGAATTATTGCTCTTATTGCGACGCCACGAAAAAGATTTCCTGCTGCGCGGCGAACAGGCCTATATGACCGCTTTTGACAAGACCGCCGAAGAGTACCGCAAAGTCATTCAAAATGAGAGCGGGAAAAAACTGCTTGCCCGGTACCGGAAGCGCTTCCATGCTATTTGCGAAGCCTACCTAAAACTCGGGAAAAGTGGTGAACAGGACGGCTACCTGCAGTTTTACGATCAATCGCGGCAGAAGATCGAACATGCCGCCTTTTTTATTCGTAACGGGATCATCAAAGAATCCGGGAAACTATCTCAGAATGCCGGGAACCTCAACCTCATCTTCGTGACGGTCCTGAGCATCTTCGGGCTGCTGCTTGCTTTTTACCTCAGCAACCTCATCCGGAATTACGTGGTACGCCTTCACAACCAGGTAGAGCGTTTCATGCGAAGCGAGCGGAACGAACTGAATTTGCATGAGCTGAAGATCCCCAATAACGAATTCGGAAAACTCACCATCAAGGTGTTTCGCCTGATGAGACGCATTAAATCGGATGTCGTATTACTTGAAACGCGTGTGGAAAAACGGACCGAAGAAATCCAGTTCCAAAAAGAAGTGATCCAGAAACAGCATTCGGAAATGCTCCAGAGCCTCGAATTTGCAGCACGCATCCAGGAACTGATTCTTCCCCAAAAATTTTACTACGACCAGATCTTCGGGGAAGTGAACATTTTCTACCGTCCGAAAGCACTCGTAGGCGGGGACTTTTACCGTTTTCATGAAATGACCGACAGCGACCGTAATTACAAATACGCGATCATTGCGGACTGCACAGGACACGGCGTTCCGGGCGCTTTTTTAAGCGTGCTTGGCATGAATTACCTCAACGACATCCTCAACCGGCATTATTTACCTCCTGCCGTGATCCTTCACCTGCTTCTTGCTCACTTCGAGCAGGCGCTCAACCACTCCATGGATTCGCTCAAATACCTGAGCGTGGATGTACTGATTTGCTGTATCGATACCGATAAACGGGAACTTGTGTATGCCGGCACGAACGCAAACGGTTTTATTTATGGACCACGCGGAATCCGGAATTTTGAAAAGACCCGGCGACTGGAGGTATCCTATTCGGGTACGGTTCATTCGCGTTTTGAAGAAAAACAACTAAAACTTTCCGAAAATGATCGCGTGTTTCTCTATACCGACGGGCTGACCGATCAGTTCGGCGGAAAAAAGGGTAAAAAGCTGACACGTCGCAAACTGCTCGAAAAGATCGCTGAAAAAAAACCGGTGAGCGGAAACGCAATGGCCGAAGAGGTTCAGCAAATCTTCACCAACTGGCAGGGTGATCACGAACAAACGGACGATGTCAGTTTCATCACCTTCAGACCGGTGCGTTCCACGGCTCAACGAGAACCGGGAGACGCGGAAGAATCGATGCACACGTATGTTTCCCGCTAAAGGCATTTTTCCCTTTATAAGAACCGTTGATTCCGTTTTTGTTGGTATATTGAATAAAAAAGCCGAAAACGATGAAGATCTTTCAGACCGGGCAGGTTCGCGAGGCAGACAGCTATACCATCACACACGAACCCATCTCTTCCCTGGAACTGATGGAGCGCGCCGCTAAAAAGTGTGCCGCGGCCATCATGAACCGTTTCGACCGGGAGCGACGCGTATTTATTTTTTGTGGTCCCGGCAACAATGGTGGTGACGGACTCGTGATCGCGCGCATCCTTCATGATCACGGCTATGACCTTTGCGTCTATGATGTGGCCCCCGGCCCGGATCGAAGTGAAGATAACCGAACGAATGCCGAACGCCTGAAGAAGACCGGGGTCGCTTTGCACGTGTTTACACCCGACACCAGGCTTCAGTCTTCCGGAAAGGACCTGTTGATAGACGCTATTTTCGGCAGCGGTCTCAATCGCGCTCCCGAAGGACTCTTTGCACTCGCCATTCAACAGATTAACGAAAGTCCCGGAATTCGTATTTCCATTGATGTGCCTTCCGGCATGCGTATTCCGCCGGGAGAAACGCATAATTGCATTCATGCAGACCTCACACTGAGTTTCCAGGTACCGAGGCTTGAGTTCTATATTGCGGAAAACCTGTCCTTGTACGGAACAATTGAAATGATCGACATCGGCCTCGACCGTCGTTTCCTGGACGAACTCGAAAGTCCGTACGCGCTTACAACTTTCGCGGACGCACGCACGTATTACAGGATTCGCCCGTCCTCCGGTCACAAAGGAACGTTCGGGCATGTTCACGTGCTCGCAGGATCCTATGGAAAAACAGGCGCGGCATTATTGTGTACAAAAGCAGCCATTCACATCGGGGCAGGCCTGGTCACCGTTGAATCTTTTAAACAGGCATTTCAGGTTATACAAACGGGCGTCCCGGAAGCCATGTTCGTGGCTAACTCAGGCGAAAAGCACCTTTCAGGGAACTATGCTGATCATATTGCTAGCAACTGCATTGCAATCGGGCCCGGCATCGGGACGCATTTTGAAACGGCCGGTCTACTCGAACATGTACTTCGGAATTACCAAAATCCGATGGTGATCGATGCCGATGCCTTAAACATCCTTTCCGGGCATCGTGAACTCTATTCTTTACTCAATGAAAAGCACGTTTTGACGCCCCACCCGCGGGAATTCGACCGCCTTTTCGACCCTTCTGCGAACGGTTACGAACGCTTATTGAAACAGCGTGAAAAATCCAGGGAACTGGGATGTTACATCGTTTTGAAGGGAGCCCGGACATCCATTGCCTCACCGGACGGGGCTATTCGCTTCAACGACACGGGGAACAGCGGGTTGTCAACCGGCGGAAGCGGCGACGTACTCACAGGGCTCATTGCCGGATTACTCGCGCAGGGCTATCCTCCCGAAAATGCCTGTTGCCTGGCTGTTTACCTGCATGGAAAATGCGCAGAGACCTACCTCGAAGAGGGAACCGAAGAAACAATGTCGGCTTCCGATATTATCCGGATGCTGCCGCGTACTTTTCGCAACTTTCTTGGAAAAGACCTGTAAAACTACCAGTTTCGCACGAAAAGCGCGCTTTTCTGCATCAGTTCGTGCATGTAGCGATCTTCTTCCACAAACGGCACTTCTTTTCGATAACGTAGCCGCAGTTCTTCGAGTAATTCGGAGGTTTTTGCCGGTTTTCGGAAATCGAGTCCCTGGCAGGCGTTCATCAGTTCGATTCCACATACCGAATACAGGTTCTGAACGATGCGGTACAACTTCGTAGCTGCGTTTGCTCCCATACTTACGTGATCCTCCTGCCCGTTCGACGAATCAATGGTATCGATCGAAGCCGGCGTACACAACTGTTTGTTCTGGCTCACGATGGAAGCGCCTGTGTACTGTGGAATCATGAATCCACTGTTCAGCCCCGGATTGGCCACGAGGAAAGCGGGAAGCCCGCGCGTTCCCGAAACCAGTTTGAATACGCGACGTTCGGAGATACTACCGAGTTCGGAAAGTGCGATCGCCAGGAAGTCCATTACCAGCGCCAAAGGTTGCCCGTGAAAGTTTCCTGCGGAAACAACCGTGTCTTCTTCCGGAAAAACCGTCGGGTTATCCGTTACCGCATTGATCTCATTTTCAATGATCCCGGCGCAATGATTGATCGTGTCGGCCGTAGCGCCATGTACCTGTGGGATGCAGCGAAAAGAATACGGATCCTGTACGTGTTCTTTGGGACGCATGATCAGTTCGCTTCCCTCCAGCAGGTCAGCCACAAATTTGGCGATCGTGATCTGCCCGGTTTGTTTCCGGATCGCGTTGACCGAATGACTGAACGGTTCCATGCGCCCGTCATACGCTTCCAGCGACAAAGCAGCCACCGTGGTAAACTTTTTCAGCAATTCTTTTGCGTGTTCAACAGCATACGTGGCATACGCACTCATAAACTGTGTTCCGTTCAGCAGTGCCAGTCCTTCCTTACTCCGAAGCGTGATCGGTTCCAGGTTGTACTTTTCGAGCATTTCGGACGCGGGAATAACCGTACCTTTTATGCGCACTTCACCTTCTCCGAAGATCGGCATGGACAGGTGCGCGAGCGGTGCCAGGTCACCCGAAGCTCCGAGACTACCCTGTTGATAAACCACCGGGAGAATATCGTTATTGTAAAAATAGATCAGTCGTTCTACTGTAGCCACCTGCACCCCGCTGTTTCCGTGCGAAAGACCGAGTACTTTAAGCAGCAACATGCGTTTTACGATCTCATCCGGAACCACATCTCCCATTCCGCAGGCATGCGAGAGTACGAGGTTCTTTTGCAACGCTTCAAGGTCTTTTTTGGAAATAGCCGTATTACACAATGATCCGAACCCGGTATTGATTCCGTAGATGAGTTCATCCGATGCTTCGATCTTTTTATCGAGGTAGAGCCGGCAATTCCGGATCGTTTCGCGGACATCTGCGGATAGTTGTACTTTTTCTCCGCTTTGAATGAGTTCTTCAAAATCGTCGAGGGTGATGTGTTCGTTGATGATCGTATACATATCAATGTCTTTTGGGTGCAAAAAATGCACGGAGTTCTTCAAATGTAAGTGATTGCTGATCGCCGGAATGCATGTTTTTGAGTTGCACGGTTCCGTTTTCTAATTCTGTCTCGCCAACGAGAGCGACGTATTGCACATTCCGTTCGTTGGCGTATTTCATTTGTTTCTGCATTTTAGCCGAAACCGGGTAGAGTTCGCAATCCAGCCCGTCGCGACGCAGTTGTTGTACGTATTCGAAGCAGGTTTCTTCTTCCGCCTGCCCGAAATTAACAAACAGGAGACTCAATCCCTTTTCAACGGATTCGGGGAATAATTCCAGTTCCTGGAGAATGTCGTAAATGCGGTCTGCACCGAAAGAAATCCCGACTCCTGAAACATCTTTCATACCGAAAAGTCCGGTGAGGTCATCGTAACGTCCGCCACCGCAGATGCTTCCCATGTTGACGCCATTCGGTTTCACCTCGAAGATCGCTCCTGTATAATAGTTCAGACCGCGTGCCAGCGTTACGTCAAATTCGAATTTTGCCTGACGCAATCCGCATTTTTCAATCTTTCGGATCACGTATTCAAGTTCTTCGATCCCTTTTAAACCTGTTTCGCTTTCCTGCAGGAACTTACGCATAACTGCCATGCGTTCGGCATTCGTTCCCTGTAGTTCGAAGAGCGGATCGATCCGTGTAATGGCATTTTCGGAAACTCCTTTGCGGCGCAGTTCTTCCACGACGCCGTCCTTCTCGATCTTGTCCAGTTTATCGATCGCCACTGTGATGTCGATGAGTTTTTCGGAAGCCCCGCTCACTTCGGCAATCCCGGACAGGATTTTCCGGTTATTGATCAGGATCGTGAAATCGGGAATGCGCAATTCACTAAGTACCTCGTCAAAGAGCAAAACGAATTCGGTTTCGTAGAGCAGCGAATCGCTTCCGACCACGTCTGCATCGCACTGAAAGAATTCCTGATACCTGCCGCGTTGCGGCCTGTCTGCTCGCCATACCGGTTGTATCTGGTAGCGTTTGAAGGGAAAAGAAAGTTCATTGCGGTGCTGAACCACAAACCGGGCGAATGGCACCGTGAGGTCGTAACGCAGTGATTTTTCGGAAAGTGAGTTCGCGAAGCGCGGCAGGTTCTCTTCCTCGAGCGCCTGTAAATCGGCTTGCTTTACCTTTTCGCCGGAATTGAGTATCCGGAAGATCAGGCGATCTCCTTCTTCGCCGTATTTTCCGAGCAGTGTACTGTTCAGTTCGAAAGACGGCGTTTCGATCGGGGCATACCCGTATTTATGAAATGCTCTGCGAATTGTATCGAATATGTAATTGCGTCTGTTAACTTCCCCGGGCAGAAAGTCACGCGTACCTTTTGGAGTTGCCGGTTTCTGAGCCATTATTTGCTGTTTTCAGACTGCAAAGATAAGGGTAAAATCGGAATAGGAAATTACCGACAGATCCTGCTTTTCCCAGCGTGCCACCTTCTCCTTTCCGGGAAACAGCTATTTTTTACGATATAACGGCATAGGTCGTTTTCGAAGTACTCATAATGGCGATGAAGGAAATAAGCAAACCGATAAACAGGTGCGGGAAACTGATCAGTTCATCAAAGCGGAAAAGCCAGGGAGAGAAGGAAAGAAAAACGCCTGCCGCAATGTCAATGATCAGGTGCGTTTGCATGGGCAAGAGCGGAAAAATACCATTCTCATAACGCGTAAAAACACTTTCAGTCAGCAGGTAAAAACCAATAAGCATCGGAATCCACATTTCGGGTCCCTGTGTGGCAAAGTTAAAGATCCAGGGAGAAGCGATCAGCATCAGGCCGATGATGTAGTCTGTAAGGGCATGTGTTTTTGTGCTTATCAGTTTCATAGCGTTTTTGTTTTTGGGTAAGAATTGAAGCTTTAATTTTCGTGCCACAACGAATAATTCAGGATTCGGGGATACCTATTGGTTTTCGGAGCGAAGGAAGTGTTCCCAAAAATCCCCAATCTTAGTTCAAAGCTTACCCAGAATTAAAAAAAGGAAACATGTCGGTTTCCTCTTTATTCTGATTTGGACTACGTGCCAGTCTGTTTTCTCAGTTCAATACATTTTCAATGAATTTTTGCCAGGGCGTATTCATTTCACAGGGTTCGGCAAAACGCGGCCTCGCATACATGATTTTACCGTTAGAGGATTCGTCACGGATCTTTTCCGAAGAGCTGAGTCTCGCTCCGGAACGTTGAATAATGAGCGTCGTACACGCCTGTCCGCATTCTTCATCGTCAAAAGCAACATCATCAACAGGATCATCTGTGGGTCGTAAGCGCAGTGCGAAGAGATCATATTTCATTTCGGGCTCGTGCCTTTCGTAATAATCTTCAATCCTGAACCAGTCTTTGTCCTCATCACGCGCACCGAGTATCGGTCCGTAACTGATCAGGTCGCCTGGTCGCGGTAAACGATTCACGGCAGTTCCCTTTGGATCGGTTAAGGTAAACACCAGTTCCTGCCCGATAAAGGTGTGCCATTTATTGATGTTCAATAAGCGCCCCACGGCAAGAGTGTATTGCGTTCCGGCTTCCTGTTCATCGCCAAATATCCGGTGCATTTCACCGCAGTCCGCGACAATAGTTCGCTGTCCAGGTATTTCATTCGCTATTTTCTGCGTACGCATCATGATCAGTGTTATTACTTTTTCTTTCTCAGGATAACTACTCCACTGAGAGATTTGTTTTGACTTATGGATTTTTTCACAAATTTTCGCAGGATCTTTTTGAAGAATGACACATTGATTCCCGGCTTCCTTCTCCCCTGTAGTATTTATTTTGAAGCTTATTCACCATCATCGTATTACACAACCCGATAACCGGGATACCTGGCACTCATCACGGCGACCAGGATGATCATCACGCCGATGAGTAAGTGCGGCAGGCGAACAAGTTCATAAAAGCCGAACAACCACGGCGAAACAGTTAGCAAGATTGCAAGGATAAAGTCGATCACGATGTGTGTTCTCATCGGAATCATTTTGAAAATGCCGGTTTCATATCGTGTACAAGTGCTTTGTAATAAAATCAAAACTCCAACTATCACGGGAATCCACATTTCAGCATCGCCTGTAACGAAATTGAATAACCAGGGCGAACCGATCAATAAAAAACCCGTGACGTAATCCAGCACTCCGTGAACTTTTGTATTAATTAATCTCATGGCTTGTCTGTTTTGGTGTTTGAAAAATCTGCTAAGTATCGTGCCAATACCCGAAAAGGGACTTTCTGTTCGAATCTGCGGTTACGGCAATTCCAAAACCGGGTAAACTTTACGCGTTAAGCGCAGTTTTTTACACAGAAAACCAGTTAAAACTAAAAGTTCAAGGCAGAGGATTAACATTTGTTCATGAATTCGTCTGAATACAATCGCTATTTTTAGTTTACGTATGAATCCACGGATGTTCACGGGGAAATCAGAGCATGCTCTCACGTGTAACAAACGCGTTTATGCGGAAAATGACGGAACATTCATCACGAAAAAAAACGATAAAAAAGAAAACGAATACGAATAATAAATCCGGCTATGGGAATACATTTTGTACAACTACTTTTACCTTAAAGAGTCAGACATAAAACCCGATCACAGCTATGCGATACCAAATATATACACACCTTTTCCTGCTGTTGTTTACCTTCCTCGGCATCAGCGTTTCCTGTGGCAGGCATCGAACACCGTTGAATCAAGAGGTGGCACTGCACGAATTTCAACGACCCGACACGCTTCCAAAAGTTCCGGTACGCCCGATTTACGCGATTCGCAAACTGGAGACTGATTCGGTCATTGATTCACTTCGTAAAAGTTATACGCCCGACCAACTGGAGATCATTTTCGCCATCAACCGGATCGATTCATCACGTGTACGCCGGGGCACGACCATTATTATTCCGGACACACTTTTCGGTTCGTTGAGTTATTACGCGCCTTTCCCGATCCGCATTCATGCCTTCGACACGATCCCGAAGATCATTCTCGTTTCTCAGCGGATCCAGGCATTTGCAGCCTATCAAAACGGGAAATTGTCCCGCTGGGGACCGGTGAGTTCCGGGAAAAGAAGCACACCGACTCCGAACGGGTTGTATCACACCAACTGGAAGATCAAATCCAAGAGAAGTACTGTCAATAACGAATGGATCCTTCCGTGGTACTTCAATATTCACAATACAGGAGGAATAGCGCTGCATCAATACGAACTTCCGGGTTACCCGGCCAGTCATTCCTGCGTTCGTTTGCGCGAAACGGATGCTCGTTGGTTCTATGACTGGGCCGACCAGTGGCAACTTGCGGACAGCGGGCGCACCATTGTAAAGGAAGGAACGCCTGTTGTAATCTACGGGACCTACAATTACGATACAATTCGTCCCTGGTTACAACTTGCCGGAACAAGGCGTACGGAAAAAATAACTTCCGATGAAATTACGGGAATTCTTGATTCGGCACGAAGCGGAAAATCCATGCGCTAAAAATGCGATTCCGCAAAATTAAAAAGCCGGCTGAAATTCGCCGGCTTCTTACATTTGGGATGGTTGGTTGTTAATCTTGTCATCAGTGACCCTACAAAGATGGAACAAAAATTCCGTTTTTGATACAGCTATTTCACGTGATGTCGTTCTGGATTTACAAATGGTATTGCAAGGCCTGTTTTGGCACAAAAAAAGGCCGTCGGTTAAACCGACGGCCTTCGTATTAAGTTTTCTTTTTATCAGGCTTTAATCTTCTTACTGAAATCGATCAGCAACGGAGTTGCGATGCAGAGCGATGAGTAAGTTCCCACGAATACACCCACCATCAGCGCAAATACGAATCCTTTGATCGAAGCACCACCGAAGATGAAGATCGTAAGGAGCACCACGAAGGTTGTCATGGAGGTATTAATCGTACGTGAAAGGGTCGAGTTCAGTGCACCGTTAATTTGCGAAGCATGATCTCCTCCTTTTCCGAGTCGGAAATCTTCCCGGATCCGGTCAAAGACGATCACCGTATCGTTGATCGAGTAACCGATCACAGTCAGGATAGCCGCAATGAAGGCCTGGTCAACGTCCATGTTAAACGGTAAGATTCCGTAGAAAATAGAGAACGCTGCGAGCACGAGCAACACGTCATGTGCCATCGCAAGCAACGCACCTACCGAATACTGCCATCTTCCGAAACGAATGAAGATGTATGCAAATACAATGATCAGCGAGAGGATGATCGAGATCGTGGACGATGTGATCAACTCCTGTGAAACGCTTGCCGAAACCGTACGCGATTCCATGATGCGCGATTCTCCGAGTCGTTCTTTGGTCAGGTCGAGACCTTCACGGATCTTCTCTTTTACCACATTGTTCGAAGAATCACTCGTTTTCATGTAATTGGTCGTGATCTCCACGTAATAGGAGTTCGATTTTGTTTTCGCATCGATGGAAGCCACTTTTCCGTCTTCCACCAGTACTTCGCCCAGTTTGGATTTCAGGTATTCGATATTTCCCTGTGCCGATTTATCGAACTGAACGCCATACGTTCGACCTCCGTCAAACTCCACACTCAGGTTCAGACCGCGCGTAAACAGTGAGATCGCTCCTGCGAGGATCAACGCTCCGGAAATGAAGTAGAAAATACGGCGTTTCCCCACGAAGTCAATTCGGAAGTTTTTGAACGCATTCTGCGTGACAGACGTCCCGAAGGTCAGTTCTTTGTTCTTACTTACAATACCTGTAATGATGAGTCGGGTAACCACGAGCGCTGCGAAGAGCGACGTAAAGATACCGATAATGAGGGTTGTCGCGAAAGATTCGATCGGTCCGGAACCGAAGATCTTCAGAACGATTGCCGTAAGAAGCGTGGTCACGTTGGCATCGATGATGGAAGAAAGCGCTTTGCTGAAACCTTCCTGCACCGCTGTCTTGATATCGCGCCCGGCAGCCTGTTCTTCCCGAATCCGTTCGTAAATAAGTACGTTCGCATCGACGGCCATACCAATAGTGAGGACAATACCTGCAATACCTGCAAGTGTAAGTACCGCACCGAAAGAGGCAAGCGATCCGAAAATGAAGAGGATGTTCGCGATCAGCGCGATATCCGCCACGAGTCCTGCTTTACCGTAGTAGAAGCCCATGTAAATGAACACCACGAGTAATGCAACACCGAAAGAGATGAGTCCTGCACGCGAGTTCTCGGAACCGATGGTCGGACCGACGCGCGTTTGTTCTTTGATCACACACGGAGCCGGCAGTGCACCACCGTTGAGCAGTCCTGCGAGGTCCTTGGCACTTTCAATGTCAAATGAACCGGAGATCTGTGTACGTCCGCCGGTAATAGCCGTGATCACGTTCGGAGCACTGTAAACAACGCTATCCATGGTAATCGCAACGATCTTCCCGACGTTATCGGCAGTCATTTGTGCCCACTTCTCACTTCCTTCCGTGGTCATTTCGATATCCACGGTAATTTGTCCGTCCTGCTGATCGAAGCCGGTCGTTGCATTTTGAACGTCTTTTCCGCCAACTCGTGCTTTTCCGTTATCCGGAACCCGGATGGCATACAGGATGTATCCGCGCTCTTTACCGTCCTGACTAACCTTCTCGAGGTTTGCAGACCACATGAAAGCGAGGTTCGGAGGAAGGATCGCCTGAACATCTTTGCGTTTCAGGATTTGATCCACTTTACCACGATCCTGCGGTGAAGCGTAACCTGCGGCACGACCAAAAGGTTTGAGGTAACTCTGCAGTCCTTTAACTTCATTTCCTTCTTTATCGGTATTGGAGAAGATATCCTCCATGCTGTTCTCCGAAGTATCCTGGTCCGCCAGGTTCAATGAATCTTCAACAAGCGTTGTATCTTCAACGAGGGTCGTATCCTCGACTTCAACTTCGTCCGTTTCCTCGCTTTCTTCCATGTATGGCTGCTGCGAAACGTTGGCGATCTGCATCAACACCGGCTGAATATCTTTATCCTCGAATGTCTCAAAGAACTGGAGGTTTGCCGTTGATTGCAGTTTTGCACTTACGGTAGCCTCATCCTGAACACCCGGTAATTCGATGTAAAGACGGTTGTTCGAAGGATCTTTCTGAATATTCGGCTGTGCCACACCAAACTGGTTGATACGACGGTTCATGATCTCTTCAACCCCGTCCATTGAATTGGCGACCTTATCATTCAGGAAGTCTTTTACATCCGCATTCGAAGAGTTGCGATCGAGTCCGTCTACTTCGGAAATAGAGAACAGGCGAACGAGTTCGTCTTTCATTCCCGGGTTGAGTTCCTGGTGCGCTTTCTCAAACAGGTCTACGAAATCGCCTCCTTTTGAATGGTATTCTTTACTCGCTTTCTCGAAAGGCTTCTTAAACGTAAGGTCATTCGGGTTACGCGCATAGTTCTTTACCAGGTCGGGAATAGAAATCTCGAGCGTTACGCTCATCCCTCCCACGAGGTCCAGACCAAACGCCAAACTGCGGTTTTTAACTTCTGTAAAGTTGTACCCGATGCCCGGATACACTTTGGTAGTCGCCTTGTCCTTCAGGTTCGCATTCACGAACGCTGCTTTCGCGATCTCTTTGCTCTCCGGCTTTGAAAAATCGACCTCGGTACCGTTGGGAAGCGTAGCCACGTTGCCGTTTGCTTTCGCCTCTTCCATCAATTCTTCCACCGCGCGGTCAGCATCTTTCGAAGCTTTTTCCTCAACAGACGTTGCCACCCAGGTAAACGACAACTGATACAGACAAACAGCTGTAAGTAAAATGGTTAAAAACCAGAAAAATCCTTTATTACGCATTTTCGTAAATCAGTTAGTATATATAGTATATAATTTAAGCCCGCAAATATAGAATAATGCTTGATTAAAGTCAAAAAAGTTTGCGAGGTATTTAGTAAGTTTATTAACAATGAATAAACGGCAGGCTAAGCCGGGCGCGAACTTTCACGCAGTTTTTCGTAAAATTCAAGTAATTTACGGGAAAAAGCCTCCCAACTGTTCGCCTTGTTTTCTTCGCGGATATACGCGGAACAGGTGTCTTTCAGATCGCTGCCGAAGAAATCCCGGATCGCTGTACCGATCGCCTCCGGAGATGCTTCATCCACAACAAGGCCGTTTTGACGATGTTGCACGGACTCCTTAAGTCCGCCGACATCCGTTGCAATGACAGGAACCTCGAAGTTTTTCGCAATACTGATGATACCGCTTTGCGTGGCCGAACGATAAGGGAGAACGCAGACATCCGCCGCCGAGAAATAAAGCGGAACACGTTCATCGGGAATGTATTCTATAAAGTTATGGATGCGCTTTTCCAACCCGTGGCGACGAATCTGTTGTTCGTATTTGTCGAAAGAACCATATACTTCACCGGCGATAATGAGTTCGTAAGAATCATCCAGTTGCGTCATGGCGTCGATCAAAAGATCCAGTCCCTTGTAATCGCGAATAATCCCGAAAAATAAAGCAATCTTCTTCCCGGCAGCGTATTCGAGTCCGAGTGTTTTAAGTGCTTTTGAACGATCCATACGTTCGCCAAACTGTTTGTACACCGGGTGATCGATC
Source organism: uncultured Flavobacteriales bacterium (assembly GCA_964389755.1). Taxonomy (GTDB): domain Bacteria; phylum Bacteroidota; class Bacteroidia; order Flavobacteriales_D; family Crocinitomicaceae; genus JBBSUQ01. The sequence goes on from CAYMEW010000018.1 coordinate 53,597, forward strand.
CGCAGGTACCGGGCATCCGGACGAATGCTCAGCAGATCTTTCAGGACTTTGTCGGACATCACGATAAAACCGTCGTTCCGACGTAAGAAGTAGCGATTGAAGGGGCTGTCAAAAAAACGCTTTTCGTGTGGGATCACATTGTCCAGAATGCTAATCCGGACAGCGCGACGCTTCAGCTTACCGAAAACGTACCCGAGTGCGGGTGCAAAAAAGGTCATCCAGTACTTCGAGATGATCAGGTCCGGTTTACTTTTACGTATTTTCCGGGCGGTAGATGCATAACTGGCCGGGTTGATCGTATCTAGCACACGCGCTGCCGGAATACGGTCGGCCGGATCGCCTTCAGAAACGTATTGTGTTTGTCCAGGGAATAAAAAGTCGGGATATTGCCGGCGAAAGGTAAAGGCTTCTACCTCGTGCTCTTTTTCGAGTTCGCGATAAAGAAGGGCGTTAAACTGCGCTATTCCCCCGCGATACGGGTAAAAAGTGGATAGAAAGACAATTTTCATGATTCCGGACGGTTAAGCCGAACCACATTCTCAAAGACGGTTTCAGACGTAATGTCGTGCATGCAGGAACGTCCGCGTTTACAGCTATTTCCATAATAGCAGATGCAGGGTTCCGGCGGACCGACGATCACACCTCTTCCGTAAAGTTCAAATTCATACGGGTTAAAAATGTTATTCATCAGCACCATTTGCTTTTGAAGCGCCGTTGCAATGTGCATCATCATAGACACCTGGGTCACGATCACGTCGCAGGCGTTCGTCAGCGCGATAAACTCCTGCAGGCTGAAATGCCCCGGATAATGAATCGCCGCCTCCCTGCTCATGCGCAGGTTCTTTTCGTGTTCGAGTTGCCCGCCGAGAAACACGGGGTAAAAACCAGCTTCGCGCAGTTGCACCGCCAGGCTGATCCACGATTCTTCGGACCAAAGGCGGGTATTCCAGCGCGGACCGCATCCTGTATTCAATCCAACCACGGTTCGTCCGTCAGCCAGTGTCCGGATCTTCTTTCTCCACTGTTCGGAAAGTCCTTCATCCAGGTTAATCTGGTACGGCTCCAGGCGGAAATCCAGGTGACAGATCTCGAAGATCTCTTCAAGATAACTTTTGGTATTTTGTTGCGACAGGTTATCAAAAAAACCGGTCATCAACTTATGAACCGCCGCGGGGGTTGCGGCATCGATGTGATTGTTATTCCAGGTAAAACCATATTTTTCAGCTGCATTCACTTCTGCTAAAAGCATACAGGCTTCCGGGTCTTTGTCCAGGTTAATTGCAATATCGTAATCGCTGTTCGCAATGGTGTAGAGTGAGACAGCATCCAGCTTATAGAGCTCGTCGATCTCGTTCTTCGGAAGAATATCCGGGGAAAGTGTAAGCCAGGTAATGTGACAGTCGGGATATTCCTGTTTGAGGCGAACCATCAGCGGCGTGGTGCGAATCACATCGCCCAGAGCTCCGAGTTTTATGATCAGGATGCGCTTGCTGGCCGGCAGATACTCGCTGCAATGATCGCAGGTTACGCCGAGTATTTTGTTGGGTTTGCAGGGAATCGCTCCGCGGAAATGTTTACAATCGAATTTTACGTCTTCTAGTTTCATGATCACCCTATATGGCTTCAAAGGTAATTATCCCGTTAAAAAAAAGCTATTCGCGGAAGGTATATTTCAAAGGCAGGAGCGAACAGGTGCTGACTTATTCGATCCCGTAAGAAACCACGGTATAGAATTGTTCGGTGCCTTTTTGTGCCGCGAGCGTGTCGAAATTCTCGATGCGCAGGTCTTTGTAATAGCGCTGTATGAGGCCGACCTTGCGCGCGTAAACCTCGTATTTCCGGCGGTAATCGACCAGGGAGAAAAAGTCCTGTTCCTCCACGGTCACTGTTTCCTGGAAAAGCGTATTCCCAACGGTTTTTTCAGTATGCAGGTCGGAATAATAGAATTCCATCGGGTCCATTGTGTTGTAAGCGTTCGGATTCCATTCTTTTTCTTTGGTCACTGCGAAAACCAGGCGAATGATCCGTTGATTTTCCTCAATGCTTTCAAGACGGTGGTTGTCTTTGTAGACCGTCCAGAGATCCTGTACCTGCCACGCTGCCGAAGCATTCGGACGTGTATACCTGAAAAATTCGCGTGTTTCCCTTCCGGAATTATCCGTAACGGTATCCCCGATCAGCGTTTTGAGCTGGTAATAAACGGTATCATGCTGTGCCAGGGCTTCGTCATGTGTAATTTCACACACGTCATAAACGACATACCTGCCTTTTTCTATCGGGAAGTAATCGTAGTAGAATTCAGGGGCCGCTTCCTGTTTCTTACAGGAAAGTAAAAGGAACGCTAAGCTTATGAAGCAGATAATTTTACGCATGATTTTAATCGTAACACAAGGACCAAGTTACGTAAAAATTATCCGTTCGGATCAACTCCGAGTTCTTTTAATTGCTTCATCTTGAACTCGAGTTCTTTGCCCGTCAGGTTTTTACCGTAATAGAAGTATTTGCGGCCGACCTCATTCCCCTGCTCATCGTAGCCAAAACTCCACCCGTGCTGAATGCCTTTTTTGAAGCGTTCGAGGAACATCATCTTCCCATTTGGAAAGTAGGTTTTCCAAATTCCGTCTTTTTTATCGTCGACGTATATTCCTTCTTTCCGGACACCCCCGAAATCGTAATATTCCTTGTAAGAACCGTTGAGTTTTCCGTTGGAATAATTCATAACCGCCGAAACGCGCTCTGAATTGTCACTCGGGTCTTCCGACAGGTAATACACGGTCTTTTGCCCGCTGAGCTGACCGTTTTTAAAACTTTCTTTAAAGCTGAGCCTGCCGGAAGGCGCATAGTTGTTCCAGACACTGTCTTTTTCACCGTTCATGTAAATACCGGCCGACATCAGCTTCCCGTTTTCATGGTAAAAAAACGCGACCGATCGCGGCGATCCTTCGGTATGTTTCACAACAGCCTTCACTTTGGCGCTGGGATAAAAGTAGGAAAAGGTTCCGACCGGCTTATCGTCTTTGAACTGTCCTTTATACTGGAAGACGCGACTGTCGGGATATGTTTTCTGCCAAGTTCCCTGTTTCCGGCCTTTTGAATCGGTTTGATTCACCGGTTGCGCCAGGAAGCTGAAAACGCATAAAAACTGGAAAAGAAACAAAGGTATTTTCATGTTAAAAACTGTTCTGCAAATTCTTTTAAACTACTCACCGAATAATCTGCCCTTTCACGGGCCGGCTCTGCGGTAAGCACGCGTACGGTAGTCATTCCAAGATTCCTGCCAAAAACGATATCGCTGTCGGAATCACCGATCATGACCGATTTTGAAAAATCAACATCCGGAAACTCCTGTCGTGCCAAAAGTGCCATCCCGGGGTTCGGTTTTCGCAACATATTTCCCGGATCGGCCAGACCAGGCGCAAAATAGCAGGACCGGATGACGCCGCCACGTTTTTTCACCGCTTCGCACATATAATCATGCACGTCGAAAAGGTTACGCTCAGACATGAGTCCTTTCCCAATGCCCTGCTGGTTGGTCACTACAAATACGTGTGCTGCTTTCCGGCTAATGGCCGCAATGGCTTCGGGAGCACCCGGCAAGAAGCGGAATTCATCCGTGTTTCTGACGTATCCTCCGAAAATCCGTTCGTTGATCACCCCATCCCTGTCCAGAAAAACCGTCCATGTCTGATCCAGTTTCAACATCAATCAAGGACTTTTTCAACAAGATACACGTTACGCGTGGCCGAATTCCGGCCGATGAGTTCCGCCAGGAAGCCTGCCAGGAAGAACTGAACTCCCATTAACATTGCTACCAAAGCAATGAAAAATTCCGTACGTTGCGCCAGCAATTTAGCGGAAGTATCGATGAACAATTTATCGATCACGAGGTAAAAAGCAAGTCCGAAGCCGAGTATAAACATCAGCAGGCCGATCACACCGAAGAAGTGCATGGGTTTTTTACCGAATTTCCCCATAAAGGTCACGGACATCAGGTCGAGCGGGCCGTTGACAAACCGGTTCAGTCCGAACTTGGTAGTTCCGTATTTTCGCGCCTGGTGGATCACGACCTTCTCGCCAATCTTATTAAAACCGGCATATTTGGCCAGTGCGGGAATGTAGCGATGCATATCTCCATAGAGTTCAATGCTTTTAACCACGGCATTCCGGTATGCTTTGAGTCCGCAATTGAAGTCGTGCAGGTAAATGCCGGTCAGTTTGCGCGCCGCCCAGTTATAGAGTTTGGTCGGAATGGTCTTCGAGATCGGATCATAGCGTTTTTTCTTCCAGCCGCTTACCACGTCGAGGTCCTCTTCCATGATCATGCGGTAGAGTTCAGGGATTTCATCGGGAGAATCCTGCAGGTCGGCATCCATGGTAATGACCACGCGGCCTTCGGCTTTTTCAAAACCTTTCTGTAGCGCAGCGGACTTGCCGTAATTACGCTGAAACTTGATTCCTTTTACGGAGTGACTTTCGACGCGCAGTTTTTCGATCACTTCCCAGGATGCGTCCTTACTGCCATCGTCGACAAAGATAACCTCGAACGAAAACCCGTTCTCATCCATAACCCGTCGGATCCAGGCAAACAACTCAGGCAGTGATTCGGCTTCATTGAAAAGCGGAACGACAACGGAAATATCCAGATTCTGATCCAAAAGAATTTTTTAGAAGCAAATATAAACATTCAATTTTGTTATCCTCATGGCTTTGCATTAATCCTTTGTAAAGCGGAAAATGCGATCCTGGCAACGGAGGAGGTAAATTCCGGGCTTCAATCCTGCAATGGCTATCTTTTGATCAGGACCGATTTTTCCCGTACAGATCACGCGCCCGTGCATATCCACGATCTCCCAGTTCGCAGGAGCTGAAATACCACGCAAGGCGATCCAGTCTTCCGCCGGATTCGGATAAAGCGTAACCGATTCTTGTTCGGTTTCAGGCACATTGAGCACATTGTATTCACTCACATTGAAGAAATCAAATGCAGCCTCCGTGATATTTACCGCCGGATCGAGGTCGGAAGTGCGCACACTGAGGGTCATGGTCGTTGTCGGCGTCATAAAATCCAGCACGCGAATGGACTCAAATTCCCAGTATGCTGTGTCCCCGGAACTTCCTTTCTTAAAGATCTCGAGCGTCTCGACCCCATTGCCGAGAATCACACGCAGGGTGTCGTCGGCCGGCGGTTGCGGACCGAAAAAATTGTAGAACCAGCACGCAAAATTAATGTGCGGATCGCTATACGTCGACAGGTCGAACAAGGGAGAAGTCAGGCGCGTCACACCGCCGTCCACATCATCGAGATCGGCATTCATGGTTTCGCTGTTCCCTGTGATGTAGCAATGGTCTCCGCAATCGAAGTCCGCATCAGTGAAGGGCGATGCCGGTGACCCGTGAAAAGGAATTCCCCGTTCCCATTTCCCGGTAGATGCAGTACTCACGACGGTCCATCCCAGGTCAAATTCAAAGTCGTCATAATAGCCGGGCTCCAGTTCAACGGTGATCGTTCCGGTCACATCGTCAATAAACAGGTCGGCGCAATATTCTTTATATCCCCATTTGGCAACGACCACGTGATAAGTATCCTCGTAATACAGGACGAGATCCTCCTGCCCCAACCCGTTTGTCGGCCCGGCATGTGTAATGAGCGGATGAACGAGTTTTACCTGTGCATTGTCGATCGGCGTTCCTGAACCGGCTTCCTGCACTACCACGGACAACGAATACTGCGGAATCTGCTCGAGTTGAATATCCTGCACATTTACCACGCCACTTGTCAGCGAAACCGAAACCGTTTGCGGGTAATAACCGACCTTTGAATAGGTTACATCCGTTGTTTGCGGGTCGACCATCCCCGTTGCATAAAAACCAGTTGAGGCAGTTTGTTCTTCCATCGCATTTCCAGTTAGTGAAACCGTCACATCGCTCAGCGGCGTTCCGGAGCCTGATTCTGTAACGATTCCCTGCAGGTAACCGGCCTGTACGTATTCCGGGCCGAGCACAAACAATCCGCCGGTAATATCGGAAGCAAGTATGATCCCGCTCGGCAAAAAGGGATAAGCGCCCCAGCAGCCGTCGTACGAAGTGGTTTGTTGCGGATACGTATCATAGCGTGCCACTTCGATCAGGTTCTCCGGGTGCGTTGCATCAAAAACAACGATTCCGTCCGAATAGTAAGAAGTTACGAGGAAATTACCGAGTACGTGCACATTATGCGGTATTACGCCGGCGCCGGGCGAACTCTGCACACGGTCGAGTTCCGTGATATTCGTCGGATCCGAAACATCGTAGGAAGCAACATAAGCCCCGGAGATCTCGTCGGTTGTGTAAACGACCTGTCCGTCATCCCGCGGCCAGACATTGTGTGCAAAATCGGAAGGTGTGTAGCGGGTACCCAAAAGTACCGGATTCGATTTGTCGGAAACATCCACCACCGAAATAAAGCCATCGTTTATGTGCGCGGCATACAACGTATCTCCGAGTACGTAACCATCGTGGGCGTACCAGTCATCAAAAGTCCCTACTTCCACGGGATTCATCGGATTCGTATGCACATCCAGGATGATCACGCCTCCATTGCCGCGGTTGGCCCCGAAAATATAGGCATAACCGGAACTGTCAATGTAAATATTGTGTGCCGAACTCCACGGATCGCTCCCCCCGAAGTAATATCCCGTTGAAAGGTTTGTATTTCCGGGAAGCGTACCGAGGTCTACAATGTACAGTCCGTTTTCGGCTTCCGTTGTCACGTATGCATAATGATCCCAGGTTTTCATATCGCGCCAGATCGAATGAAGCCCCATTCCCCAGAATACTTCCGAAGGATTTTGCGGATCACTCACATCTACCACAGACAATCCGTCCTGCGTTCCGACTAACGCATATTCATTTCCGTTTCCATCAGCGTAGCCCCACACATCATTGAGTTGCGTGCCGTGCAATGCGCTATAATCGACACGTGAAAGTGAATCGAGGTGCAATTGCGAAAAGGATGTACTGATACTGATAAATACTGCGAAAAACAGGATGGCATTTTTCATACACGGGAAAGTTTGGTTAAAGCACGAATAACAAAGCAACGAGAAATACGATAATAATGATCACGTATTGCCAGAAGTCTACAAAATACGGAAAATATTTCTTATACATTTCTTTTAGTCTCATTCCGGATGCATTGTTTTCGCAAAAGTAATTCATCCGCCTGTTTTCGCGAGGGCTTAAATTCATTATCTTTGCAACACTTCAAAAAAACATTCATGGGTAAACAGAAAACTTCCGAAGATACTTTAGAACTGGATTTTGCGACCTTTAAGGAAACAGTGATCGAGGATTTCAGGCTGGCCTGTATTTCACGTGAAGCCTCCCTGCTTGGCCGTCGTGAAGTACTTTCCGGAAAAGCCAAGTTCGGGATTTTCGGCGACGGAAAAGAGCTCGCCCAGATCGCGCTTGCCAAACAGTTCCGAAACGGCGATTTCCGTTCGGGATATTACCGCGATCAAACTCTGATGATGGCGATCGGGCAGTTGAATGTGCAGCAGTATTTCGCCGCACTTTACGCTCATACGAGTGTGGAACACGAACCGCAGTCGGCCGGGCGCCAGATGGGCGGACATTTTGCCACGCGCAGCCTCGATGAGAACGGTAACTGGAAAAACCTGATGGATCAGAAGAACAGTTCTGCAGATATTTCGCCGACTGCCGGACAAATGCCACGCCTGCTCGGGCTCGCCCAGGCATCCAAGGTGTACCGCAATAACCCGGAACTGGCGGAACTCGAAGCGTTCAAAAAGTTTACAAACGGCGGAAATGAAGTGGCATTCGGAACGATTGGAGACGCCTCCACGAGCGAAGGACCTTTCTGGGAGACTATCAACGCTGCCGGCGTGCTGCAGGTACCGATGGTAATGTCGGTTTGGGATGACGGCTACGGAATTTCCGTTCCGCGGGAGTACCAGACTACCAAAGGAAGTATTTCGGAAGCTCTGGCAGGCATGCAGCGCACCGAAACGCAAAAAGGCTACGAAATTTTCACGACCAAAGGCTGGGATTACGCCCACCTTTGTGAAACATACGAAAAAGCGGTACGCGTGTCCCGCGAGGAGCACGTCCCCGTACTGGTGCACGTCCAGGAGGTTAATCAGCCGCAAGGCCACTCTACTTCCGGATCACATGAGCGCTATAAAACGGAAGAACGCCTGAAATGGGAAAGTGAATTCGATTGTATTGAGAAGTTCCGGGAATGGATCCTGAACTTCGATGCAGACGGGCTCAAACTCGCAACGGAAGAAGAACTGGATGCCATCCGCAAGGAAGCCAAAGACCAGGTACGCAGCGAGAAATCGGCTGCCTGGAAGGCATTCACGGATGAAATAAAACAGGACCTGGCCGAAGCCATCGCGATGCTTGAAGAAGTGGCTGCACAAAGTGCGGACAGCGTCTTCATCAAAAAAGAGATCGAGGCATTGCAAAAAGCCATGGATCCGATTCGAAAAGATATTTTAGCCAGTGTACGGAAAGTACTTCGCATGGTACGCCAAGAAACGATTCCTGCCAAAGCACAGTTGGCCGCCTGGATCAAAACAAATATCCGGGACAATGGTAACCGATATGGAAGTCACCTGTATTCTCAATCCGAACAGGCGGCACTGAACATTACACCGGTCGAACCGACTTACGATGCGGAACCGCCACTCGAGGATGGTCGCATAATTCTGCGTGAAACCTACCGCAAGATCTTTGAAAATCACCCCGAAGCACTTATTTTCGGAGAAGATGCCGGGAAGATCGGAGGTGTGAACCAAACGCTGGAAGGCTTGCAGGATGTTTTCGGAAGCGAACGCATTTCAGATACCGGGATCCGCGAATGTACGATCATCGGGCAGGGAATCGGTATGGCGATGCGCGGACTTCGCCCCATTGCTGAGATCCAGTATCTCGATTATTTGCTCTACGCGATCCAGGTGCTCTCAGACGACCTTGCAACAGTTCAGTACAGAACACGCGGCGGACAAAAAGCACCGCTCATCATTTCTACTCGCGGACACCGACTCGAAGGGATCTGGCACAGCGGAAGCCCGATGGGAATGATCGTCAATGCACTGCGTGGTATGCACATCTGCGTTCCGCGAAATATGACCCGCGCCGCCGGATTTTACAATACGCTGATGGAAGCCGATGAACCGGCGTTGGTTGTGGAACCGCTCAACGGTTACCGCACCAAGGAACCGATGCCGAATAACATCGGTGAGTTCCGGACTCCGCTCGGCGTTCCCGAAATCGTGAAAGAAGGAAGTGATCTTACAATCGTTTCGTACGGTTCTACCTTTAATTTGTGCGAACTCGCAGCAAAACAATTACTGGAAATGGGAATCGATGTGGAACTGGTAGACGTTCAAACGCTACTCCCCTTCGACATTGATCATCTCATCTGCGAATCCGTTAAGAAAACAAACAGATTGCTGATCGTCGACGAAGATGTAAGCAGCGGTGCAACCGGTTTTATGCTTGATAAGATCCTGAACGAACAGAAAGCGTACTTCCACCTGGATGCGGCGCCGGAAACGCTCAGCGCGAAAGATCATCGCCCGCCTTACGGCACGGACGGAGATTATTTTTCAAAACCGAACATCGAAGATATCGTTGAAAAGGTATACGCGATCATGCACGAAAGCGACCCGCAGCAGTTTCCGTCACTCTATTAACCGGATAGTATGAAGTGAAGCCGCTGTTAATTTCCATACTGTTCTGTCTGACGATCCTGTCACGCCTGCTCTTTGAGCTCGGATGGGAAATTTATTTTGTCGTAAACCAGGACCGTATCGCAGCGGAAAAATGTGTCAATCGTGAAAAGCCGGCTTTGAAGTGCAATGGGAAGTGCTACCTGGCCAGGCAACTTGCGCTCGAACAGAAGACCAAACCGGAGCCGGAGAAAGTTCCCGCGAATCCCTTTCACCTGAAAACGGACATCGCCTGCCTGAGTTTTCGCGTGCATCCGGTCATGAAAGATATTGATACAGCCTCTGAAAGTCCGGCTCACAAACTTCTCGTTTGCAAAGAGCATGTATCGGACGAACGCTATTTTCATCCCCCGCAATACGCATTGTAACTGAATTATTTATTAAAAAACTCAAAACAATGCGATATTTAATTAGTTCCGTCCTGCTTTTGTCAGTGATCGGAAAAGCGTTTGCCTGCGATATTTGCGGCTGCGCATCAAATCCCGTTAGTATGGGAATTCTTCCTCAGAACGGGTATCATTTTGTCGGGCTTCGTTACGGACTCCGTACTTTTTCGAGTGAACATCCCCCGAGTTTCGGAATGGCCGTTCCTGGTTCGTCTGAAAGTTTCCAAACCGCGGAACTGATGTTTCGTTACCAGTTTAGCAAACGGCTGCGCGTCATGGCCATTCTGCCCTACGTGTCGAATACCCAGCAACGCGAAGACAGCACCGTTCACTTCAGCGGTCCGGGAGATATTTCGGTACTTGCCAGCGTGCTTGTGGTGGATAAATCGGACAGCCTCGGCACTCACGGGCACAAATGGTTTGTGAACGGTGGCGTAAAATTTGCGACAGGAGATTACCGTTACAGGGAGGTCATGGACCGAAACCTGATGCCCGGTTCGGGCTCGTACGATTTCATCGTGGGTAGTAACTATACGTATTCAGCCGGAAAGAACGGATTTATGAACGAAAGCTCTTTTTCTTTACGCACGCGCAATTCACTCGGATTTCGTTACGGAAATGCATTCCTGACGAACTTTTCCTATTTCCGAAAAATCTCGTTCAGCAGCGTAACGATGCTTATTCCGCAGGCTGGAGTGAGCTACACGGCTTTTGGTGCCGATACGCAAAACGGGGAAGTATACGCAGACAGTTACAATAATGGCAGCGCTTTATCCGGACTTGTTTCCCTTAATTTTTACCGAAAAAACTGGATCGTTCAGTCAACCGTTTACCTTCCGCTGATCCAGAACCTGGGCGGCGGCTATGTTGATTCCAGATTTTCAGGCAGTATCTCACTTGTTTATCTAATTAAAAAAAGAACATGAAACGCAACATTCAATACGGCTTTACGGCACTCATTTTAACCGCACTTGTTATCTCCTGTAAAAAAAACAAGGATGAGGATATTAATGACGGAGATCCGGAAGTAAATATCTCCGTTCTGTCCCCGATGCCGGGCGATACCGTTCAACAGGGAGAAAAAGTGTCGATCAACGGAACCATTCATGCATCTCAAAAGGTTCACGGGTATCGTATTACGCTTGTAGACGATTCCACAAAGGCGTATTACCTGAATGAAATCTATCACGAACACGCTCCTTCATACAATTTTTCGGAAAACTGGACGAATAACGTGGACGATACCGCGTATGTTACGGCTACCATTGACGTGGAGATCGACCACGACGGGAACATGAAGTCCGAAAAGATCAAGCTTGTTTGTTTACCGTAGTTATGAAACGTACTTAATTTTAAACCGGCTGTCCGTAATCCGGGGCAGTCGGTTTCGTTTCTTAAATTTCCTTAAATCGGTCCGAAAAAAGTTTTGTAATTTCCCGCAAAAGTTATCTTTGGTAAAAAGATGCACACATGAAATTCGCCGATTACGAACACCTTTTCGATGCCATTGTGGAAGGACATTACACGGAAGAACCGTATGATAATCCACTCTACCTGAATTACACCAGACTGAACGCTTCCCGCCAAAAACGCTGGCTTAAAACCGGCGAACTCCGCAAGGACACGATCGATTCGATTTATACGATCGAGGCCAAACAATACTGGACACTGATTACGGAACCCTGGTGTGGCGACGCCGCTCATTCGGTACCCTTTATTTTTAAAATGGCTGAACTCAATGAGAAAATACACCTCGATATCGAGCTGCGCGACGATGAACCGTACACGATCGAAAATTACCTGACAAACGGCGGAAAATCGATTCCGATCCTGATTGCAAAAGACGCAAACGGGCAGGAACTCTGGCACTGGGGACCGCGTCCGGCAGAATGCCAGTATCTTTATCAGAAGAACCGCGATTCGAACATGTCGGATGAAGAGCAGAAACTGGCTCTTCAGAACTGGTATAACGAGGACATGGGGCAATCCGTGCAGCGCGAAATTTCGGCTTTGGTCCGAACGATCAAAAAGGCTAAGTAAAGCGATGCAAATGCTTTGTTCGTAGCAGGTATTCCTCCGTGTACTGATCATCTTCTCCACGGATCACCAGTTGTTGTCTCGAAGTCTCCTTTTGCTCCGGTGAGAAGTGTAATATCTTTCGTACGGGTTCCTTTCCCGCTTTGCTAAGCAGGCTAATATCCCCAACTAAAAAGAGTTCGTTTTTTTCCGCAAGTGTAAGTGCCTGCATGCTGCCTGCTGTCGGCAGTATGACTTCGAAACGCCCCCGGGAATCAATTAATTCGCGGACCCGGTCAAAAAGAAAAGGAAGTGGCAGGTATGCGGCATGTTTTGCCGAAGATCGCTGGTCCGAAGGATCAAACAGACCATTTTCGTAATACGGTGGATTGGAAATAATCAGGTCAAATTTGCATTTTGGAACAAAAGACTGCAGATCGGTTTGCTGCAAGTGTAAGCGCCCGTTCCATTTCGATATCCGGAAATTGCGTTCCGCATCGCTGCAAGACCCTTCGTCCGGTTCGATTGCAGTCACCTGTGCATGCAGATATTTCTGAGCGCAAATGAGCGCAAGGATTCCCGTACCGGTGCCAATGTCGAGCACCTGTTCTGTTCCGCAAGGAGCATCCGTAAAAGCACCCAGCAACATGCTGTCGGTACCCGCTTTTAATAATGAATTTTGCTGATAGAGGTCAAATTCCTGAAAACGGAAGGGTTTCATCCCAGGTAGAGTTCAATGATGCCTTCAGGAGCTGCGATGTGTAACTCTTTCGCTTTGCGATCTACTTTTTGAACGAGGTCCGAAGTCAGCGGAATCAGGATCTCTGTTCCCTGGTGGTCTACCTGGAGTAAGGGGTTCGCGGCAAGGTCGATTACCTGGCTCACCTGACCGATATCGCCATGCTTACGGTCTTTCACTGTAAAACCGACGATCTCGTGATCGTAGAAATGGGTTCCTTCCAGTTCGGGGAGAATTTCGGCCGGCAGGTAAACACCTTTACGCAGTAATCGACGGGCATCTTCTTCGGAGTCGACACCTTCAAGTTTAACGGCTGCAAAGCCCTTGTTCTTCAGCTTGAAACGCGAAACGAAAAAGGGAGTCAGGTGATTGTCAATATCGATAAAAAACGCGTCAAGCGTCTCGTAATCCGACGGATTGGTAACGTCTAAAAACAGCGAAACTTCACCTTTAAATCCGTGAAGTTTCGCAATGTATCCTAAATGAAAGCAATCTGCTTTGTTCATTTATTCTTCTGTTTTTTCTTCCTCTGCAGGTGTTTCTTCTGCTTCGGCAGCCGGAGCTTCAGTTGCTTCATCAGCAGCTGTTTCTTCAGCCTCTGCTTCCGGAGTTTCTTCTACTTCCGGTGTGTTTTTAGCTTCGATCGCTTTTGCACGGGCATCTTTGGCTTCCGTTTCAGCTTTCAGGCGCGCTTCTTTGTCGGCAGCTTCATTTTTAGCAAGATTCTCTTTTTTACCGGTAATCTTACCTTCTTTGTCTCCGAGCCATTTGTTAAAACGCTCTTCAACCTGCTCTTCTGTAAGCGCTCCTTTTTTCACCCCGTTGAGAAGGTGATTTTTGTACAGAACTCCTTTGTACGAAAGAATCGCACGCGCAGTATCTGACATTTCAGCTCCAACCTGTACCCAGTTCAGTGTACGGTCAAAGTTGATCTCAATTGTTGCAGGGTTTGTGTTCGGGTTATAAGTTCCGAGTTTTTCGATGAATTTACCATCGCGTTTTGCCCTGCTGTCGGCAGCTACAATGTGGAAGAAAGCTTTTCCTTTCTTACCGTGTCGTTGCAATCTGATTCTTGTTGCCATAACGTGTCGTTATAATTTGGAGTACGAAACTCCGGTTAATAATTTATTTAAGGCTGCAAAGATAACTATAAATCCCGATAGTTGACAGCCTTATGTACTATTTGGCAAAATTTTTCCGGAAACAGCCGGAAGGCAAAAGAGGAACGGCGCCATTGGGGAGGTCCCTCTTTTGCCAGCGTTCACACATCCGGCCCCTCTTCCCTACTTCACGTTTTTAAAATACGATCTTCAATTCAACCCTGCGGTTAGCTGCACGACCTTCCTCCGTACTGTTCGGTGCAATCGGGTGCGTCTCACCATAGGCACGTGTATCAATCCGACCGGAAGAAATTCCCTGCGCAACCAGGTATTCCGATACGCGTGCTGCACGACGTTGTGAAAGATCCAGGTTAAACTCTTTGGTTCCAATGCTATCTGCATATCCTTCAATATCGATCCGGTATTCCGGATGAGCTTTCATGAGTTCCACCACTTCATTAAGTGCGGGATAGGAAGACGCGAGCAAATCGGCTTTTCCGAATTCGAACATAATGGTATTCAGTGCGCGGTCCATAACTCCCCTGGATTCCACAGAAAGTTCGGGGCAGCCTTTATTTGCGCGTACACCCGGTGTGTTCGGACATTTATCATTCACATCTTCAACGCCGTCGTTATCGCTGTCCGGGCACCCGTTTGTTGCGAAGCTTCCTTTTTCCTCCGGGCACTGATCGTAAGCATCCACGATACCGTCTCCGTCCTTATCGGAAATGGCTTCGCCGTGTGAATTCACGTAAGTACCTTCAGGTGTTCCCGGTTCTTTATCGAGGTAATCCGGTACGCCGTCAGCATCTGTGTCGCGGGTACGTTCTTCAAGTTCACTCACACGCTTCTCAAGTGTCTTATCACTTCCATAAACGGTTGGAGTCCAGTCTGCGTGACGCGCATGTTTCCCAAGGTAGAACACGGCGCCAACCGAGAGGTTGAGCATGTATCCGTCAATCCCGTTGCGCGTGTTAGCATGTCGAAAGTCGTATGTGTGGTCCTGCCCGGCATGGAAAATAAATGAAAGGTCGGCGTTAATGGCAAATCTTTCATTCACTTTGAACTGCGGCGTGGCACCGAAAATAAAACTGATCATGTCATCCGACTTGTCAAAAAGCGGAGTGTTGTCCAGTTGTCCTTTTTGCCACATGTTGGACATTCCGGCTCCACCGTGGACGAGCAACCCGAGTCGTTTTGTCCAGGTGTCGAAACGCAGGATATCACCGGCATTCACAACTCCCTGTAACGAAGTCCTTACATAATGTGTATTCCCGGGAAAATCTTTGAAGTTAAAGAAGTCATATCCGCCGTCGAGCATGAGTCCAACGCGGTTATTAAACATGTAGCGGACGTTTGCTCCGTAGTGTGTGATCTGGTACAGGCGGGTAAATTCGTAAGTTGGCGCCATGCCGTCATGTCCCCCGACATTGATGCCGACAGACCATTTGTTGACATCATTCATATCAGTCTGGGCGGTCGAGAAAAAGGCCAGCTGAATTGCCAGTATTGGTAAAATTAAACGCTTCATTGTGTCTGTTTTAAATAAAAATTAAGTATAGTGGCTTAACAAGCAGTTAAAAAAACTTGTTCGGCTTAAAGCACTCCGAATCCAGTATTTCGCATATTTACGCTGTTTAATGAGCCCTCAGCTTCCGTGAGTAGAAGAACAAAAACTCTTATCGCGAAGCATCCAGGCTTGAGGCCAGAAAACAAAAAACCATTGAAAATCAAAGAAAAAGAAGCCGGAAGGACTATTCAAGTTTCAACAAACTATTTCTAAATTAGTTGAGGACCTGACAGCATATCATTCAAATGATAAAAATTGTGAAACCTTATCAGAACGTGTTTTTAAGTTAACAGAAATGATGGAATCCGGTTCTTGAAATAGTTATGCGAAGCGCATGAGGTTTGTGCTGATCACCACTTGTCCTTCGGACCAGGCATTTACCATATATGTTTTGTTTCCCGGTGCATTTCTGTAGCTCATTGATAAACTCAGAGTTCCCGGAGAGACCATTTTGAAAGGCGGAAGCCTGTCCCGTGTGGAAGAAGAATGGAAGACCTGCGCAAAGGGCACGCATTTCATTCGCTTCGAACGGCAGAAGAACTTCGTCAATCGTGTTGATCTCCAGGGATGCATTCGCTTGTTCATGCATTAAGTGTCCGGTACGGATAAACTTGTAAACTGAAAGCGCACATGCTTTCGTTACCGGCTTGTCCCCGGACCATTTGTGAATGGCTTCCTGCGCCCCGACACTGAGTGCCAGTTGTACGGCAAGCAGGAAAATCAGATACTTGCTTTTCATGTGAATAATAATTAGTTCAAACCAAAGATATGTTATTTTCAAACAGGTTGTACATACCAGAGGTACAAATTGTTATGTACCTGGGAAAAAATTCCCGAAAAATTTACAGAGTGTAATTTATACGAACTAAAAAAAGCCGCTTACCAACGGGCAAACGGCTTTTTTATCCGATCGTATTTTTATCAAGTTTATTTTACCGTCGGTGTCCAGTCTGCGTGTTTTGCATGTTTTCCGAGGTAAAAGGTTGCACCAAGGGAAATGTTCGCGAAATAAGCATCGAACCCGCTTTTGTCGTTCGGCTTACTAAAGCCAAAAGTATGATCCTGGCCGGTGTGAAAAATAAAGGATCCGTCGAGGTTGAGTGCTACACGCTCCCCGAGTTTGAGTTGCGGACGGAGGCCGATGATAAAGTTTCCGAAATCGTCACTCTTATCGAAAAGCGGTGATTCGGTCATGCGATCCTTTTGCCACATACTTGAAATACCGAGTCCTCCGTGCACGAGCAACCCGAGGTGCTGTGTCCAGTTATTAAAATGCAGCATGTTCCCGAGGTTTCCGACTGCCTGTAAGGACACACGCGTATAATTCGTGTTCTTTCCGAAGTTGTAGAAGTCGAAGAGGTCATAGCCGGCATCGAGCATGAGTCCGAAGCGGTTATTAAACATGTAGCGTCCGTTAGCCGAAATGTGCTGGATCTGGTAAACGCGCGTGAAGGCATAGGTCGGAGAATGTCCGTCATGCGCACCTACGTTGATCCCGACGGACCATTTGTTAATGTCATTCGTGCTTGTCTGAGCACCTGAAAAGAAGGCCAGTTGAAGGGCCAGGGCAGATAGAATTAAGTGTTTCATTTTCTCAGTTTTAAAGTTTAAAAAACGGTTAAATATAATTAGCAAATTAACATGCAGACGCAAAAACCGGTCGCGGGATTGCTTTACATATCCAAAATTTTTAGATCAAAAACGGTGCTATCGCGCAAAGGACGTGTTGAAACGAGGCCGGCAGGCAAAAAAACGTTAATTTTACTTTAACACATCTTTAACACTCTGTCATTATCCGCCGGAAAGAGCGTTTATGTTATCCCATGACTAAAAACGTTCGACCGAGCCCTGTCCAAACTTAAAAATCACTCCGTCAACGTGCTATTGAATTAAAAAAAACGTTGAAAAATCATATTCATTTCAATCCGGATTTTATAAAAAATGTGAAAAATTTTAGTTTCGGTTTTAGCCTGCAAAATAGTCGGGCGGGTTGAAAACACTGACTTCCACGCAGCAATCGGCGTATTTCAGGATCCAAAATCAGAGGCGAAAAAAATGTCAAAATTCACAACTCATTGCCTGTCAAGTTAAAATAACTTAATTTTGCCAGACAAATCAATCTGTCCTGTTACTGTACAAAGCTGGCAGAAAATAAGTTATGCGTGCAAGGACAGAAAAACAAATGAGTATCGACTGGCATGTGGTTCGCACGAACTCCATGGCAGAGAAAAAAGTAGCGTTTCGGCTGAAGCAGCTTGATATCGAAACTTATTTGCCGTTGTATCCGAGCATTCGAATCTGGAGTGACCGGAAGAAAAAGATTGAAAAGCCACTGATTCCTTCTGTTGTCTTTATACGCCTTTCCGCTGCTGAACTCGGCACGGTTTATGGTGTACCGGGTGTCGCCGGAATTTTAAAGTACCTCGGAAAACCGGCGGTGGTGCGGGAAGAAGAGATAAGAAGCTTACAATTGCTCACTCAAAACCCGGACGCCGTGGAACACTATGCGTGCGACCGCCTGGAAGCGGGTACGCCTGTGGAAGTGATCCGCGGACCCTTTCAGGGTATTATTGGTATTGCAACGGGCAACCAGCAGCAATTCTGTGTGTCCGTAGAGCTGGAGAGCATTCGCTCGGGATTTCGCTTAAGCGTTCCCCGCAGCCATGTTCGCAAAGTATAGAATGACTAAAACTCCGCTTTTTAAGGAGTTTAACAAATATGAAACACAGGTCCGGCGCATGCAAGTATGTGACCGGCGACGGCGAAGCCGTGGAAAGAAAATAGCATAAGGCATTGATGAGATCGGGATTACACTTTATTAAAAACAATTTTTTCCTCCTTGGCACTACCGCTTTTCCCGGTTTCCATAAGCTTGCTTTGTTAATGCTGATTGGCTTTCTATTTGCGAAAGGAACTACAGCTGACTTTGTAAATGATGTATTTATCGTTTACATATTTGGATTTATAACCGCTTTCAACTGGGCCAATTTCATTCTTACGGAAATGCCTAAGTTGCCCCAGAAAAAACAGGCTCTTTTCTTTGGGAAGATTGTCTGGCTGACATTTCCGCTTATCGCCCCCATACTTGTTATCTCATTATTCTTATATCAACTGGGGCTTATCGTTAATTTTTCAGGATTTATCGTTTACTTATTTTGCTGGTCGTTTCATCAATTATGGCGGCATTATTATATTGCCAGAAAGCATTACAGGGCACTTTTCCTGAGTGATTTATTGATATTTGCATTTAGTTTAGGCAGTATTTTTACAGCCTGGCATTTGGACAACAGTATGCTACTCTGGCTATCACTTCCCTGTGTGTTAATTCCCATTTTTTTTCGTTTTTTTTCGAATAATACACCGGTATATCATTACGAATTTCGTTCAATCAAAAAATTCGATGGAAAAGTGTATGCTCGCGCAATGAATTATTCACTCATAAATTTGAGCACCGGAGGAATTCAGCTAATTTTCGCACCACTTAGCTATCAGCTATTGAACGCGGAATTTGCAATGATAGTCGGTTATACGAATAATTTTGCGAGTATTGCATTACTTATACCGCGAGCAATCGCCTATAATTTCATTCCGGAACTTTCACAAAACTTCCGGTTTTCATTTAACCTGTTTTCCGAAACGCTGCATCGTTTCCAGAAACGGATCAATCTGAGCCTTATTGTGTTATTGATTATCGGGGCCTTAGTTTTCGCTCTATTTTACGTAATTGTCCCGAACTTTGACCTGAACACGATCTTCCTAGCCTTATCCATCTATATCAATTTATTAACTGCTCAGCTTTCGCTTCCGGCGTCTAATGCCTTGATTGTAATGTTCAAAAATCAATTGTTACTAAAAGTGAATGTATTATTCCTGATATTATTTCTACTGATTTCAGCCGGTATGTACTTACTGATTGAAAATTCATTGTTATTTGTATTCAGCTGTACAACGATAAATATTTTAACCAACTATTTTAGATACCGTCAACTTAATTATCATAATACGCCCAAATATGCCTAATGCACTCCTTTTTTACCGAGTCGGGAATTTTTGCTATCGCTATCACATTCCACTGATTCCGATCTTGATGAAACTCATGATTCGGGTCATTTACAATTCAGTTGTAGACTGTTCAACCAGAATTGGAAAAAAGACATTTCTGGCTTATGGTGGGATTGGTGTGGTGATTCATAAAAAAGCAATTATCGGTTCATATGTTAATATTGGCCAACAGGTAACAATTGGCGGGCGCTCCGGAAAAAAAATACTGCCGATCATCGGAAACCATGTGTTTATAGGAGCAGGCGCAAAAATTCTGGGTGACGTAACGATTGGAAATAATGTGACGATTGGCGCGAACAGCGTGGTGATAAAAGATGTTCCCGACAATTGCGTAGTTGCAGGAGTTCCTGCGCGGATTATCAAGAAAAAAAGTCTTAGTTAACCATGACAAGCAATAAAATTTGGTTTTTTACTTTTTCATCATTTGTATTCATTATAGCTATCAAGTTAATCCTGTCGGTTAACATCACCGAAACAAATGAAGGGTCTGGTAACTCTATTTTAACCATGCTGTATTATGCGTGTGATGTGGGTGTTTTATTTATATTTTTGATCAATCTACTTTTTCATTCCAGACTTTCAAAAGCTGTTTTTGACAGAAAACTATTTCGCATCATTTGGCTTCTATTACTTATGGTGACGGTTGGAACAATTACCTCTATGTTAAATGACAAGAATTTTTTGGTTTCTTTTACAACACAACTCAAACTATTACTTCCCTTTGTCATCATGATAGCGCTCATTCGACATGTACCAAACAGATCCATACGAGGTAGCATTTGGGTTCTTCCGACTCTTATCCTGTTTCTCAGCCTTTATGCTTATATATTTCTAGACCCCAGTCAAAACCGTATGGAGTTTTTCTGGCCAGTATATTTTTCGGGATTGCATACGCAAGCTTACGTCGTATTATCCGCTTTCATTCTTTTATATTGCTATAGTGTTATCGAGAATTCCCGAAAGGTATTGCGAAATCTGCTCACAGTTCTTGTATTTTATGTAATTGCATTTGGATACAATGTAAGGACTGCGATTGTTTGTATGTTAATTTTTTTCGTATATATTTTTTTAAAGCGCATACTTGAAAATGGGAAAATTAAACCATTACTTTATTACCTGATTTTATCTTTTTTCATTCTCACGATAACTTTCCTAACCATTGTGTATGAAATAGAAAATCTGGAAACGTTCAGTTCGGGTCGTATTTCTGTTTACGTTTCGCGAATATCTTACATTGGTCAACGGAATTGGTTTCAAAACCTAATCGGTTCGGGAGCTGGTTCTGACTTAATGTATTCCAATACCTGGTGGTGGGAAGAGAAGGGATCTCACAATGATTATCTGACACTTATTATAGAAAGCGGAATAATATACCTCGTTCTCTTCATTATACTAATCTACCGCTTATTTAAGTTTTTTAAAAATGATTTGTATATACAAGCCGCATTAGTCACTTACCTAACTTCTTCAATAATAAGTAATGGATTCATGTTTAGACCATTACCTTCATATGTTTTTTTCCTTTCCCTTGCTCTCATTTTTACATTAACCAGACAAAAACGTAAGTTTGAACAAAATACTCATCGTTGGTCCTGAATACCGCAATCATCGCGGTGGAATTGGTGCAGTCATCGCCGAGCAGAAACGCATGTTTCCGGAAGCCGCATTTTACTGTTCTTACAAACCACTTTCAAAGGTTGCCTCTGTTATTTTCGGTGCATCCAGATTATTGCTATTTCCATTATATATCTTCTCGCATCCGAAAATCAAGATCGTTCATATTCACGGAGCATCCAGGGGCAGTTTTCATCGTAAATTCAGGTATTTCCTGATTTCGAAACTCGCTAAAAAGAAAGTTATATATCATATTCATGGTGCCGAGTTCCACCTGTTTATGCAAGAGGCTTCTTTACAAACCCAAAAGCGAATCAGGCGAATTATATCTGATTCAAACTGCGTGATCGTACTCTCGGACGGATGGTTGGACTTTTTCAGAAAACACTATCCGGATGCACAACTTCAGCGAATTTACAACCCGGCCGGCGAACTTCATCACTTAGAACGAAAAGAGCGTCTTTCACCCAAAGTTCAATTTCTCTTCCTGGGGTACATCTCCGAACGCAAAGGATGTTATGATCTTATCAACGCGGCCGACGAATTACGCAAACAATACCCAAATTTTCATGTTACCATCGGCGGTAATGGCGAAACACAAAAGATTATTGAACTGATACGTGAAAAAAAACTGGAAGACACTGTTTCTTTTGTAGGATGGGTCAGCGGACCAGAGAAAGAGCAATTACTGTATAACTCAGACGTGTACCTGCTCCCATCAAAAAACGAGGGGCTTCCTGTGTCCATACTCGAAGCAATGGCGAACGGCATGCCGGTAATCTCCACACCGGTGGGTGGAATTCCGGAGATGATTGAAGATGGGCTTTCAGGCTTTCTGATCGAGGCAGGAAATATAGCTGCCCTAGTGGAAAAGATGAAGTTTTTCATCGAAAGAAAGGAAATGATCGAGTCCATGGGAAAACGTTCGCAGGAACTGATCCACGAAAAATTTTCAAGCGAAGTCATTCAGCGCGAATTGCAAAAACTCTATGACGAACTCTTAAAAATGTACGACCAGCATGGGAATTAAGCGTTTCATATACGATCGCATTGCTGCCTTGCCAGCATCGTTGTTGTTGCCACTCATGCGGCTCAATAAAAAGCCGGAACGCTTGTTTGGGAGCGGAGTCGCCAGGTACTTCAAAAAACTGCAGGAAAACAGTTTTACTGCTGAGCAGGGTGAAAAACAACTTCTGGAAATGGTCAACTACGCCATCTTAAATATTCCGTTCTACAAGGAGCGCTACCAGCAAATTGATACGATTGACGATTTCCGGAAGCAGATCGGCTTTATCGATAAGGACACCGTAGTCGCAAAACTCGAGAAGTTCCTGGCCAAACCGGAACTGCTGAAGGACTACGAAATGCAGACAACTGGCGGAACGAGTGGAAAACCGCTTCAGATCTATCAGCCTAAAAATCGTTATGCGCTCGAACTTGCAACGGTGTACCAGGCCTGGTCCATGGTCGGATATAACTTTGACATACGCGGAGTTATGCGAAATCATCACCTGAAGAACGGCCGCGATTTCGAAATGAACCCGGTGACACGTGAAATTCGCTTCAATAATTTCAACGTACAGGAGGATTACCTCACCCGTGTGTACCACATTCTTCGAAAATATAAAGTGCGTTACTTCCACGCATATCCGTCTGCCGCATACCAATTTGCTGTGCACTGCAAAAAAAATGGTCTGGATATTCGTTTCTTAAAAGCGTTTCTCTGTAGCTCGGAAAACATCCTTCCCATTCAGCGTGAGCTTATCGAAAAAGAAATGGGAATCAAACTTATGGCATTTTACGGACATACGGAAAAGTTGGTGTTCGCGGCTAATTGTCCGGTTTCGTCGCTTTATCATGTGGAGCCCTCTTATGGCTTTTTCGAATTGATCGGTGACGATGGTCAGGCGGTTAAAACGCCGGGAGAAAGCGGTGAAATTTGCGGTACCACATTTTACAATTACGGAATGCCACTTATCCGATATAAAACCGGTGACTTTGCCACGTACGCGGGTGAAGTTTGTCCGCATTGTGGTGCCCGAAAAACCGTTCTGAGTAATATCATGGGCCGTTGGCACGGAGATCGCATCGAAAACCCGGACGGAACAACGGTTACACTGACCGCGCTTAACCTTCACGGGGATATTTACACGCATATAGAAGGGTTGCAATACTATCATCCGGAACGCGGTGTTCTGGAGGCATTCATCATTCCCGCTGCTACATTCAATGCGAAGCATGAGAAGCAACTCATGGATGATCTCCGAAGTAAATTCAATCAAAACATGCGGATCAGTATCCACAAGGTTCAGAACCTGCAACACCATAAAAACGGAAAATTCTTACAACTAATACGCTCCCTGGAATGACGAAACATGCTTTTAACAAACTCAGGCAATACTGCGAACAGGAAGCTTTCAAAGGCTACGATCCGTACGATGGTCTCAATAGCAAGCTATTCCAGGCAATGCCTTTTCTTTCGAAGAGCCGATTGGCCCGGCTGGCATGGATCCAGTTCTTTAAGCGTTTTCCGCTGAATTTACGGTCAGTGCTCGGAGTCAAAAAAGAATACAATGCCAAGGGACTCGGACTCTTTCTCGCCGGATATTGCCGTCTTTACCAATCTGATCCGAAGCAGGAATACCTTGATCGTATTGTATTCCTTGCCGATGAATTGATACGTATTCAAAATCGTAGTTACAGCGGTGCCTGCTGGGGGTATAACTTCGACTGGCAGGCACGGGCTTTTTTTCAACCTAAAAACACGCCCACAGTTGTTGCGACCACCTATATTTCCTCCGCTTTTCTGGATGCATACGACATCACTTCGAATGACGACTATCTGCGGATTGCGCGAAGCGCCTGCGACTTTGTAATGAATGACCTGAACCGCACTTCCGGATCAGAGGATACGTTTGCTTTCTCCTATTCACCGCTTGATAAAAGTGTGGTTTACAATGCTTCGCTTTTGGGAAGCCGCCTGTTAGCACGTGTATTCGCTTATACACGGGAACCGGAACTCGCGGAAACGGCTGAGAAATCAGTGCGTTATTGTTGTAATAAACAACACGATGACGGCTCCTGGAGTTATGGTGAATACGATTTTCATCACTGGATTGATAATTTTCACACCGGCTTTAACCTGGAGTGCATCTACGCATATATGCAATATACGGGAGATTCTGCGTTTGAAGAAACGCTAAACAAAGGATTCGACTATTACCTCAATACCTTTTTTACAGAGGACGGAATGGCCAAATATTACAACAACCAGACATACCCGATCGACATACACGCCCCGGCACAGTTGATCATCACACTAGACAAACTGGGGCGTTTCGAAGAAAACCGTGAACTGGCAGAACGGGTTCTCGGGTGGACTATCCGGAATATGCAATCCCCCAAAGGTTATTTTTATTACCAGGTAAAAAAACGTTTTTCCTCCCGGATACCGTATATACGCTGGGCCCAGGCGTGGATGTTCTATGCACTTACCATTTATTTATCTTATGAACGCGAATAAACGGATCGAACTCTTTAATATTCCGGTGGATTCACTCACCATGAGTCAAACGCTCGAAAAGATCACTGACTCGATCGACAACGGCAGGGAATTGCACCATGTGGTGGTAAATGCGGCCAAAATGGTGAATGCACAAAAGGATAGGGCATTGCGTGACTCGATTGTTCATTGTGATATCATCAATGCGGACGGACAGGCCGTGGTGTGGGCATCACGTTTATTGCGTCAACCGCTCCCGGAGCGCGTGGCAGGGATTGACCTCATGCAGGAACTCGTAAAAATGGCAGCACAAAAAAAATACCGGATCTTTTTCCTCGGAGCCAAAGAAGAGGTTGTGCGCAAAGTCGTGAATAAATACACCGAAGAGTACGGTCCGGAAATCATTGCCGGATACCGAAACGGGTATTTTACGAAAGACGAGGAACCAGAGGTAGCCGAACAAATTAGCCGGGCGCAGCCGCATATTCTATTTGTTGCAATTACCTCACCGAAAAAAGAGATCTTTCTCAATACTTACAAAACGCAGATCCGCACTCCTTTCATTATGGGAGTCGGTGGCAGCTTTGACGTCGTTTCCGGCCTGGTGAAACGTGCGCCCCGGTGGATGCAGCGATCCGGACTCGAATGGTTCTACCGGGTACTGCAGGAACCGCGTCGGATGTGGAAACGTTATCTCGTGACTAACACGCGTTTTACGAGTATGGTATTCCGCGCCCGCTTAAAAATGATCTTTTCAAAATAAACCGCGAACAAAAAAACACATACTATGTTAATTACCATCGTTGCAGGAGCAAGACCGAACTTTATGAAAATCGCACCTATTATCGAG
>CAYMEW010000019.1:0-77326 GCA_964389755.1 uncultured Flavobacteriales bacterium
ATATTAAATTTTAATATTTAAGGGAAACAGCGAATTGCTTCTTCCCTGAAAACAGGTATGCAAACGTATGTTTTGACAAAAACCCCGGCCTGAGACCGGGGCTTTCAGAGATTCATTGAAATACTTTAGTCCCGAACGATCTGTTTTACCTTCGTACCATCGCGACTTTCCAGACGCAGGTAATAGATTCCTGCCGGAAGATCCGAAAGATCAAGCCTGTAATTGTTTCCCTTTCCGGGAAGAGAACCCTGGCACACTTGCTGCCCGAGGTTGTTAGTAAGTACAAACTGATTCCCGGCATATTCTTCGGAATACATCATGTGTAAGTTCCCGGAAGTTGGGTTCGGGGCCACCTCAAATTGACCTGACGGCACCTCATCAACACGTAGTCTTTTGAACGCATCGGGACCGTCAATGTCGCAGGGCGATACTTCGACATATAACTCATGTTCCATTTCCCACTGGACTCCGTTGGGAGAAACTCCTGGAATATCTACCACCGCGGTAATTTGGCTTTCAGAAATTGAAGGAATGTCGGCCTGGTTGCTCGTGAAGCACCCACTCGCTTCGGCTACGGCAAATCCCATATCCGTTTGTCCGAAGTCCAGGCAAAACAAACCGTATCTGTAATTAGGCGCCATAAATGCGAGGCTCGCAATTCCATCGTCACTCACGAAGGGACAGATCAATTCCTGTTCAAAGATGTAGGGATGTTCTCCGGAAAATGTCGATAACAGACCTCCCCCGTGATTGTAAAAGCCGGGAGACGGCCGGTCGTATACGATGTAATTTGCCGTGTTGCCCGGAGCATTGAACTTCGAAAAGCGCGCAATCCACAACTGGCTGTTTTGGTCTCCGGCAGGATATGTCCGGAAAAGTCCTGCAGCGATCAGTTCATCGCCCCCCATGTCCAACAAGCGGAAACCGGCCGCATTCGTTTGTCCGTAAGACGGGTCGAGTTCGAGGTAATACTGATCGGTGATGCTTGCCGAAGCTGGTGAAGAACCTACTTCGATCAATGTGATCTGCGGGTTGTGAACAACGCTGTTATTGGACATTAGCCAGAGCCAGTTACCATTCGGGCCCGATTCGTAAACGGCTGAGACACCGTCGTGCTCTGAGTTCGTGGATTCGAAAGACAGGTCATTGAGCAAATTTCCGGAATAATCAAAAAATGCCGCAAGAACGCCCTGTTGCTGAGTACCAAAACTTCCGGTAAAGCTGATGGAACCTGTTACGAAAAGTCCGCCGTCAACTTCAACGATGTCATTAACAGATGAATGATCCAGTGAATTTCCGTAAATAGAGCGGATCCAGTTTACCCCGAGCGAGGGGTCGAGTTCCATAAGCAGCCCCGTGGAACTCGAAAGCGGGAATCCGGCAGAAGGATCGGCATCAGCAAAGCCTCCCAAATAATACATATCCGTCGCCTGACTGTAAATAATATTGGTACCGAAATTACTACCACTCACATTATAGGTAGCTAATGCGATCGTCGCGCCCGAACCGATATCAAGTACGGCCACAAAGATCTCGCGATTGCCACTGGCTTCTGTGTAGCCGGTAACGGCAAACTCTCCCGGCCTCCCGATTGTCAGATCAAGCAAACGATCGTCCGGTGAGATATTCAGGCGTTGCTGCCAGATCAGGTTTCCGTTGATGTCCATTTTAAGGATGTGCATATCCGTCTGATTCGAAGAATTATCGAATACGGTGCCGGCTGCTAAAAAGGTGCCCTCATCTTCATTGAATTCAATCGAATAATGATTAAAATCGAGGTGGTCAAAAAAATAGGTTCTGAAGTGCTGCCCGTAAGCGTTTGCGGCAACAACCAATAAAACGAGATTCATTAAAAAAATCTTTTTCATAGCAATAGTGTTTTAAATGAATAATGAGAAAAGCCTGCTGCAGCGACCTTTCAAACTGATTCCGGAACTTCAAATTAAGCAGGGCATTTCAAAATCCCAAAAAATTAGTCTTAATTTTACAGTTTTATTTTTTACTGTTATTTTTAACACAGTACAAACTTTTGCGTTTCGTTCACGTTAAAGGAAGTGTTCGAACATTGATTTAAATACGCATGGATCCTGCAGTTCTTCATTCGGAAATACGGTTCAAAACTTCCCGCAGCGGCGGAAGCGGCGGGCAGAACGTGAATAAAGTGTCCACAAAGGTGGAATTGAATTTCCACGTTTCAGACTCCGCTTACCTGGATGATGCTCAAAAGGAAATGATTTGTCGCAGACTGTCGGCACGACTAACGAACGAAGGTGTTTTGCAGATCATCGCACAAAGTGAACGAAGCCAGTTGGCTAATAAACGCCTCGCACTTGCGCGCTTCGACGAATTGATCGCATCGGCTCTTAAACCGGTCAAAAAACGAAAAACAACGCGTATTTCAAAAGCCGTCAAAGAAAAACGGCTAGCAGCAAAAAAGAAACGCTCGGAGCTCAAGCAACAACGGCGCGAGGACTCCTTCTAAAACACAAACAGGCACCGCCTTTCGACAGATGCCTGCTTGCTCTTTTACTTCGTATGAAAAGCGGCTAACGGAGCAGGTTGATGTGGCCAACGGCCGTTTTTCGCTCGTCGCTCGCCCGCGTCTTAAATTCGATTTTCCAGGTATACACACCTTCCATAACGATCTTCCCCATATAGGTTCCGTCCCACCCGATCGACGCATCATGCGATTCGAAAATGAGTTCTCCCCAACGATCGAAGATCAACAGTGTGAAATCGTACGGATCGAAACCGCTGTAAAAAACGGGTTGAAACGTTTGGTTGAACTGATCGTTATCCGGCGTAAAGGTGTTCGGGATATAATAAATAAGTTCTTCCTCCACACTGATCTCGCGATATGCCGTATCCGAACATCCCATCGGTGAAAGTGCAACTAGCATCACTTCGTACGTTCCACTATTTTCCGGGAAGGTATGTGTCGGATCAACTGCCACCGACGAACTGCCGTCATCGAAGAATGTCCACTGATATTCCGTGGCATTCAGCGAGGTGTTGAACATCGTACTCGTGAGACTATTAGTGCTCAGCGTTGCCGGAGAGGGGTTGAAAGAAGCCACGGGATTTGCTTCGACACAGATCACATTCGCATCAGTTAAGGTTGCCGTACAACCGTCGGTGGAAGTCACGGTCAGACTGACGTCGTAACATCCGGCATCGGTAAAAATATGTTCAAACGGACCGCAACCGTTGTAAATGCTGCCGTCGCTAAAGGCCCAGTTACAGTCTGCCGCATTTGCCGTTGTCCCGTTAAATCGCACTGCCAACGGCGCGCATCCTTCTGTGACGTTGGAAACGTAAGTCGGTTGCGGCAGCGGGTTAACGGTCACAGTGACATCATCAGTTCCGCTACAACCTCCCGCAATCGTTCCGGTCACGGTGTAGGTCGTTGTTGCCAAAGGCGCAAACGGTGCAGCATTTGCAACACCGTTATCCCAGTTGTAGTTCGTGGCACCGCTACCTGAAAGAACCACCTGGTCTCCGGCGCAGATTGTCAAATCATTACCTGCAAAAACAACCGGGTTCGCGATTTCGGTTACATCTACCTGGTCACTGTTCTGACAGCCGTTTGCATCCGTCCCGATAACCGTGTAAGTAGTAGTTCCTGTCGGTGCTATAAATGCTACGCCATCTCCGATATTGTTATCCCAGGTATAGCTGACAGCGCCGGAACCGCTCAGGGTAACGGCTGTGCCCTCACAAACTGTTTGGTCGGCTCCGGCATTCACTGCGGGAAGCGGGTTCATGGTCACATCGGCCGGGTCGTTGTCGGTACATCCGTTTACATCCGTGACAGTCAGTGTAAAAGTCGTCGTACCTGCAAGCGGGTTGAATGCAATTCCGTCGTTCGCACCGTTATCCCAGGTAAAAACAAATGGTCCGTTCCCGGTCGCAGAACCGCTCAGTGTAACCGGCACATTCTCACACACAGTCTGATCGGCGCCCGCATCTGCAACAGGCAGGTCATTGACAGTAACTGTTAGCTGATCTGAATTCTGGCAGCCATTCGCATCGGTTCCTGTTACTATATAATTCGTTGTCGATCCGGGTGTGAAGGCAATACCGTCGGCTACGCCATTGTCCCAACTGTAAGAATCGGCACCGGAGCCCGCAAGCGTAACCTGGAAACCGGAACATACCTGCTGATCAGGACCTGCAACTACATTCGGGAGCGCGTTCACAGTCAGAATAACCTGGTCCGTATTCTGACAGCCATTCACATCCGTTCCCGTTACGGTATAGCTGTTTGTAGCGGCCGGCGTAAATGCGGTACCGTCCGTGATTCCGTTATTCCATGTATAAGTGTTTGCCCCGGACCCGCTCAGAGTGGCCTGATCTCCTGCGCAAATGGCAAAATCAGTCCCGGCATCAACAGGTGGTAATGCGTTTACCAAAACATCCGTCGCATCGGTATTCTGACAGCCGTTGGCATCCGTTCCGGTCACGGTATACGTTACTGTTCCGACAGGTTGGGTAAAAGCCGTTCCGTCCGTAATGCCATTATCCCAGTTAAATGAAAACGGTCCGTTCCCGGTCGCGGAACCTGTTAGTGTAAGCGGATTATTGTCGCAGACCTGCACATCCGCTCCGGCATTTACAAGTGGCAGGGAATTAACTGTGAGGGTCAGTTGACCAATATTCTGACATCCGTTCGCATCCGTTCCGGTTACGGTATAAGTATTTGTTGTTGTGGGCGTGAATGCAACTCCATCCGTTACACCGTTGGTCCATGTATAGCTAACTGCACCCGAAGCGTTGAGTGTAGCCTGATCTCCGGTACACACTGCGAAATCGTTGCCAGCATTCACAGCCGGAAGCGGATTTACGGTGATGTTCACCTGGTCGGTACTCTGACAGCCGTTCGCATCCGTTCCTGTTACCGTATAGGAATTGGTAGCAGCCGGCGTAAATGCCGTTCCGTCCGTAACGCCGTTATTCCATGTGTAGCTAACGGCTCCGGAACCGTTCAGGGTCGCCTGATCACCGGTACAAACAGCAAAGTCCGACCCCGCGTTCACCGCCGGCAGCGGATTCACGGTTACATCGACAACATCACTGTTCACACAGCCATTTGCGTCGGTTCCGCTAACTGTATAAGTGATCGTTCCGACGGCCTGGCTAAATGGTACGCCGTTCGTTACCCCGTTATCCCATACATAGGTGGAAGCCCCGGATGCCGTAAGGGTAATGGTCGCTGGCGTACACAGGGCCTGATCCGTGCCTGCATTGACGTTCGGCAGTGCGTGAACAACCAGGGTGACATTCGAAATGCTGTCACAGCCGGTTGCCGAAGTGAAAGTTTGCGAATATGTCCCGGCCGTACTTTGAGATACGCCGTGAATAAGAATTGATTGTCCCTGGCAGATCTCTTCGTTAAAATTAGCGGTGATCACCGAATTTTCAGTGACCGTAAAATTGCCGGAAGTTGCCGAACAACCGAATGAATTCGTAACCGTTACGTTAATCGGGTTGTCCGCTATGGTTACATCGCTTGTAGCAGTCACATCTCCCGTACTCCAGTTGTAGGTAGTATAGGTCTGACTTGTTGAAAGTGTCGCCGAAAAACCTTCGCAGTATTCTGTTGGGCCGTTGATTACCGGGTTTGGATTGGGGTTCACCGTAACGGAGACCTGGTCGGTATTCTGACAGCCATTGGCGTCAGTTCCTGTAACCGTATAAACAACGGTACCGACAGCCTGGGTAAAGGAAACTCCGTCCGAAATGCCGTTATTCCAGGTATAGGAAACGGCTCCGCTGCCTGAAAGGGTAACCGGAGTTCCGTCGCAAACCGTTTGGTCCGATCCGGCATTCACCGCGGGAAGAGGATTCACCGTTACGATCGCCTGATCCGTATCCTGACAACCGTTGGCATCCGTGCCGGTCACCATATAAGTAGTTGTGGACGCAGGTGTGAAAGAAACTCCGTCCGTTACTCCATTGTTCCAGGTAAGCGTCGGTGCACCCGAACCGTTCAGTGTAACAACTGCTCCCGCACAAACAACCTGATCCGGTCCTGCGGTGATCGCGGGCAACGGATTCACTGTCACGTCCACCTGGTCGGTATTCTGACAGCCGTTTGCATCCGTTCCGGTAAGCGTGTACGTAAGTGTTCCCACAGCCGGCGTGAAGGCGACTCCGTCGCTTACACCGTTATCCCAACTGTAGTTCGTTGCACCCGAACCCGAAAGGGTTACGGCAACACCGTCACACACCACCTGATTTGCCCCCGCATTCACATTCGGAAGCGAATTAACGGTGATCGTAAGCTGGTCGAATCCGGTACAGCCGTTTATATCCGTTCCGGTCGCGGTATAGGTCGTGGTCGTAGCGGGACTTACCGAAAAGTTATTTCCCGCTCCCAGGCCGTTGTTCCAGGAATAAGAAACGCCTCCGGATGCCGTAAGTATAACGGACTCACCTGCACAGATAGTCTGGTCGGCTCCTGCATTGATCGGTGCGGAAGGTAGTACCATTACGGTTACCTGATCGGAATTCTGACAGCCGTTCGCATCGGTTCCGTTTACCGTATATGTTGTTGTGGAAGCGGGTACAAAACTGGCTCCGTCATTCACGCCATTATCCCAGTTGTATGATACTGCTCCGGAGCCGGAAAGTGTCACTGCTCCGCCGATACATACAGACTGATCCGGCCCTGCGGAAACAGTTGGAAGCGGATTGACAGTCACGTCGACCTGGTCGGTATTCTGACAGCCATTCGCATCTGTACCCGTTACAGTGTAAGTAGTCATGCCAATAGTTGGCGTAAATGCAGTTCCGTTCGTAACACCGTTATTCCAGATATAAGTGCTTGCGCCCGAACCGTTCAATGTAACGCTTGTATTCTGACAAACCGTCTGATCCGCACCCGCATTCACAAGCGGTAATGCATTCACGTTAATAACCAGCTGGTCGGAACCGGTACAGCCGTTTGCATCCGTTCCTGTTACCGTGTAGCTTGTCGTACCGGCAGGGCTTACCGAAAAGTTATTTCCGGCTCCCAGCCCGTTATTCCAGGTATAAGACACTGCTCCGGTAGCTGAAAGCGTTGCCGATTGTCCTGCGCATATCGTCTGATCCGGACCTGCATTAACGGGTGTGGCATTCAAAACCGTCACCGTAACCTGGTCTGTATTCTGGCAGCCATTTGCATCCGTTCCGTTAACCGTGTAAACGGTCGTCGTAGCAGGTGTAAAGGACACTCCATCGCTTATTCCGTTATTCCAGGAATAGGACGTTGCACCTGAAGCGGATAAAGTGACCGACCCACCGATGCAGACAGCCTGATCCGGGCCAGCGTTTACGGCAGGAAGTGCGTTCACTGTAATGTTTACCTGATCCATTGAAGAGCATCCTGCAACCGAGGTTCCAGTGACGGTGTAAGTAACCGTTCCGACCGGCTGTGCAAACGAAATTCCATTTGTCACACCATTGTCCCAGGAATACGAATTCGCTCCGCTTCCGTTAAGCGTTACATTCACACCGTCGCATACTGACTGATCGGTACCCGCATTTACAGTTGGCAAAGGATTTACGGTAACCTGTACGATGTCTGTATTGCTACAGCCGGTTGCCGTTGTTGTTCCGGTAACCGTATATGTAGTTGTTCCGACACCCGGAGTAAAAGCCACACCGTTTGCCGCACCGTTGTTCCAAGAATAGCTATCCGCTCCGGAGCCTGAAAGTGTAATTGCCGTACCTTCGCACACGACCTGATCTGCACCGGCGTTCACTGTCGGAAGTGCATTGATCGTGATATCGAATGTTTCAGTTCCTGCACAGGTCGGGCCGGGACTGGTATACGTCACCGTATAAGTTCCGGGCGTGGAAGCAGCGAGGTTGATCACACCGGTTGATCCGTTAATGGATAGTCCGGCAGCAGAGCTGAACGAACCTCCCGAAATTCCCGTGATCACAGGTGAAGGATTTGCGGCATCCGCACAATAGGAAGCGGACGGATACGTGAACGAAGCATCCTGTACACCGGTAAAAGTCCCGGAAATCAATTTCGGACAACCGTTATTATCCGTTACGGTAAAAGACCAGTTGTCTCCATCCTGCAAGCCTGAGATGACAATGGTTCCGCCACTGGCAGCCGTTGTATTATTAAAAGAGGCTCCTGCCGGGCTTAAGCCGCTTGCCGTGTAATTACCACCGTAAAATTCCGGATATCCTCCATTTAAAGTAACGCTTGCCGTTCCGGCATAACAATCCTGCGCAACGGTCGGAACGATCGGGTTGAGGTATTGAATTTCCACGGTTTGGGAAGGATCCAGTTCATAACAATCGGGGTTGTAAGTTACCGAACTCAGCGAACCAAAGGTCATCGGAACAACATAAAAAGTTTGATCCGTAAGTGTTCCAAGCGAAGCCAGGAACGGATCGGCTGAACCGCCGTTATTGAGCAGGTTGAAATTCGAAAGGTCGATGTACCCGACATAACACGGGTCCGTCCCCGGGTCCACGCCGGAGCCGTAAACTGTCGGCGGACAACTGTAAACAAGGTATCCGAGCCCGGGATCATTGCCGGGAGCTATCGCCGGAATGGACCAGTCATTGTTCGATGTCACGGTGATATCGTCCTGGTCGCACAGTATAAAATTCGTGATGCCGTCTCCGTTCTGTGTGGCACTGATCGTACCTGCCTCGTCGGGAGGCGTGGCCAGCGGATTGGTATAGTTCACGCTGATCTCACAGGAAGGAAGAGCGGAAAAGTAAGCATGAACGGAGCATCCGGCTCCGTCGGCATCGGTACCGGTCAAGGTAAAGCTGGCCGGGGATGAAAAGGGATACGAATCTGCAATAACCTGATTTCCCTGGCAATCTTCCACGATCAGGTTACCGCTTCCGGGTGCATCTGTAAATTCTACGGTTCCGGTTGTGACCAGTTCGTTTTCACAGTTATTGATCTCGTATAGTACATTGAGGTTGTTCAGGTTGCAGGCGGGGCAACCGGCTGTTCCCGGTGCATTGACGATGAAGCAAACCGTGGTGTCATAGGTACAACCGAATTCGTCGGTAGCCTCGTACGTGTAACAGGCTGTTCCGCTACTTGCAGGCTGAACGGTGATCGAATTTCCGGAACTCGCAATGATCGACGGATCAGGCTGCCAGTTACTACTGGTAATGGAAGGCGTGTACGTGTAATTGGAGGGGAGCGCAGAATTGTCAAAGGACATGCTCCACCCGAAAATATAACCGTCATCGATTCCAAGATTATCGGTAATCTTCAGGGTCCAGTTCCCGTTCATCGGACAGCCGACGAGGTTGTTGAAGGACTGAACAGGCTGATAAGTCCCCGGTGCTTTTGAATTTCCCGCAGGCGTACCGGCCGTAACTGTCGGAGCGTTTACAAGCAAGGTTGTTGCAAAATTGTCAAAACAATAGGTGAATCCTGTTCCCGGACCGGGACCGGTATCGATCGGGTCGCCAAGATACGTTCCTCCACCTCCGGGGTATGCTTTGAGTATGGCGGACTGACCATTCGGACAGATAATTTCCAACTGGAGATCACCCAGGTAGGAATGCTCCATGTCCACGCATATTTCCTCCAGTTGTGTGGCGGTTGTGAGCGTTTGTCCCTGCGCAAAGCAATCCACCGGGATAAATGTCTCATACGAAACACCTGAACCATCGGGCAGATAGGTCAGTCCTGCAATCGGCGGAGAACAATCCAACTGGATGGTCGTGGGTGCTACCACTCCTGTAAGGGTATTCGTTTCCCCCAGACAAATGGAAGGCAATGTAGCGGAAGTTCCCGAAAATACCGGATCGTCGGACACACGCACGTATATTTCGACATCGTTGTTGTTCACACATCCTTCAATATCCGAAATGTAAATATCCAGGTCATAGATGCCCGGACTTGTGTAGGTATGACTGGCAGTTTGCCCGCTCCCCGTTCCACCGTCGCCGAAGTTCCAGGTAAACGAGGAGGTAGCGTCGGACTGTGTATATGCCGTATTGTTTTGCGGATAAGCGCCCGTACCGGTAAAACTGACATTGTCCCCGGGACATACGTCCACGTAAAGTGCCCCGGTCGTTGCGGGAACAGACGAACCGAGACTTGCAATGATGGACTGGCAGGGATTGGTACATGAAATTCCGGCGATAAATCCCGTAGCGGTACCACTCGCATTGCTGGTAAAAACGAGAGTCAGGCAGCCCGAGGGATTTGTTCCCTGTGCAATTCCGGGTCCGACAACTCCTGTATACACACCCAGGGTGGGTGCAGCGGCAGATGTTCCATTGTAAACGGTCAGAAAATCAAACCCGTTTTCAAGGTCAAAGGTGGTAAAGTTCAAAACGACCTGGGCACCGGGTGTGGACGGGCAAAATGTATAGGTTATGTTTTGACTGTTTCCGTAATTTCCCGTTCCTCCCGGATCGAGCAGGTTACCGGCGCATCCGCTTCCGGAACCATTGGTCATGGAAATATTTTGTCCGAACGTGTAACCGAAACCAACGATCATCACGCTCAAAAGCAGCATTTTCTTCATCATGATCTATTTTTTTCGGGGTGCGATAAACAATAAATAAGAGGTTCCGGCCAGCCGGAAAACCTGGTACTCATCAGTCGGTGCCAGGTTGTACATGAGTGGATTAAAATCCGATGATTGATACGCTTCCACAAATGCGTCGATTGAAATTGTTTTTTCGGGACTTTCAGGATCTCTGACAGGTATACGCGCCATTACAGGTGCGTCCGAATATTTCGAATTACCGGCCTTTTCCAGCCGGATCCCGTTTTGGCAAATCCCGTCAAAATAACGATAGAGTCCGGGATTCGAATTTTTCACATTTTGAAGGTATTCCTCGCCGAAAACAGCTGAAATACATGTGTCCGTAGACTGACCAAGACAAACGGAACAGACGCCCGCTGTCAGTAATAACAGTAGTAGTTTTTTCATAAGTAACAGGTATTTTAGTTCCCTTCTTCTTCTTTTTTAGTCGACGATTGCTGGACTGGTTCCACCGGTGTGGTAACCGGCGTGAGAGGCGCCAGAACTTTTTTTCGCTTTGAAGGAGCAGCCCTGAGTGGCGCTTTTTCAACTTTGGTAACCCGTTTCACAGGTTGTGTAGCCGTACTCTTTTCAGGATCATTTTGTTGCGCAAATGTCGAAGAACAGATAAGGAATACTACAGTAGTAATGGAGAGTTTCATTTTCCGTTTGTAATAAGTTTTTTTACAAGGTCTATATCTAATTAACGGAAAAATAACAAATCGGTTGGGACTTCACAAGAAAAACTGATAACATTTTTTAACATTTCAACCAGTCAATATCCTTTTTTAGTTGATCCAATGTAGATGTTGCGCCGGGAATAGCGGATTCATCAAAACAATATTCCCAACTTGCTTCCGGAGGCAGGCTCATGAGTATCGATTCGGTTCTTCCGCCGGAAAGCAATCCGAATTTTGTGCCGCGGTCGTGCACCAGGTTGAACTCAACGTATCGCCCCCTGCGAATGTGTTGCCATTGGCGATCTTCCACAGAAATTTCGCGGTCTTTCCCCAATTCGATCTGTGTAGCGTAAATATCCGGAAAGGCTGTTCCGAGCGCAACGCAAAAATCAAAAAGCTTTTGTTTATCCCCCTGCTGATGATCGAAAAAGATACCTCCCACTCCCCGCGTTTCGTTGCGGTGCGGGATGTAAAAATAGTCGTCCGCCCACTTTTTGAAAGCAGGATAGTATTCCTGGTCGAAACGGTCACAAACAGACTTGAGCGACCGGTGAAAAAGTGCGGCATGCCCCGGAATGATGAAGTGCGGTGTCAGGTCAATACCTCCTCCGAACCAAAATGTGTCTCCCGCTTCAAAATAGCGCACATTCATGTGAATGATGGGTACATGGGGACTATTCGGATGCAAAACAATGGATACGCCTGTGGCAAAAAAGGTTTCGCCATCGAGTGACAATTGCCGACGCATCACATCGGAAACGGGTCCGAATACTTTTGAAAAGGCCACTCCTCCTTTTTCGATGTGCTTCCCGTTTTTCAGCACGCGCGTGAGTCCGCCACCGCCTTCCTGGCGTTCCCAGTGATCTTTTCCGAATTCTCCCGAACCATCGGCCACTTCCAGTCGGCGGCAAATATCGGCCTGTAATTCGGAAAAAGCCGCGGCAATCGTATCTTTATTCAGCATCTTCCTTTTTAAGTTCGGCGTTAACCAGCTCGTACTCTTCCTGGTAGATCATGTAACAATTCGTGTTTTCGAAACCACTGTTTTCGGCGACCTGTTGCATCACGATGCAGTTCATTACTCCCTGGCGCGACGGCTTATTCAGAAGCATCGTATTTCCAACGTACATAAAAACATCAAATCCCTGGGCCGACATTTTCGTGAAATCGGTATTGTACGCGCGGCGATACTTACGCAATACTTCTTTAGTGCGTTCGTAGCCGTAATTGAAATCATTCGGGGAAGAAAAGTGAAAACTGTACTTGTTCTTGTATTGTCCTTTGATGTCGTCAAAAGCGATCCATTCTTTCGTACCGAATACGGTAATGGCACCGCTACCCATTCGGAAAGCCGCTTTATTCAATGCTGACATAAATTTCAAAACCGTTGCTTTGTCCGTAGCAGGAATGACGATCGTTGTCTTTCCTCCCTTCCGGATATAATCGGTAAAATTATCGATGGTGGCCTCGATCAGTTTGGGACGTACGCCTGTATAAGGTGTGTCTGCAAAGCGTTTGCGGAATGCATTGTACATCGCCATGTCCTTATCGGATGTCGGCTTCACCAGTATGATCGCATCTTTGGAATAATTCTTCAGGATGTAAGTGGCCTCACCTTCCACGAGGGTAATATCAGAGGGAACCATCGCATAGACGAAAGGATTATCCTGCAATACCCCGCTCGGAATAGCCACGGGGCAAATCATCCGGATACCTCGTTTTTTGCACCATTCGGAAACGATCTCGATCTTATTCGGGAAAAGCGGCCCGATGATCATGTCGTATGTTTGTGCCTCTGCACTGTTGAGCACTTTCATGATCGCGGCGGAATCGTTCTTGGTATCGTGCACGAAGATCTCTGCTTTCATTCCCATTTTTTCCAGGGAATCGATCGCAAGCTTCGCCCCCATCCAGAATTCGAGTGCATAATTCGAAACGGTCTCACTGTACCCGGGTCCCCGGTCGAGGAAAAGCGGCAGCAAAACGCCGATCGTGTATTTTTCTTTCGCC
Organism: uncultured Flavobacteriales bacterium; assembly: GCA_964389755.1. Lineage (GTDB taxonomy): Bacteria > Bacteroidota > Bacteroidia > Flavobacteriales_D > Crocinitomicaceae > JBBSUQ01. The sequence goes on from CAYMEW010000019.1 coordinate 13,208, forward strand.
GGGAAGAGCAACATGGAATCGACCGGTTTGCCATTTCCGCCGATCACTTCCCGGATTCCGGGTTGTGAAGCATTTCCTTTTTTAACCGGGATTTTCAAAACCTGTCCCGGTTTGATGTTCAGCGAATTCAATTTGTTCAGTTCGCGAATTTCATCCATATCTGCCATGTAACGACGCGAAATGCTGTAGAGTGTTTCATGATCGAGCACGGTGTGATGAATGATTGTGTCTTTTGTAAGTGTACCGAAAACGGGAGTGCCGGTGGTCGGTTCGATACGGGGTTTGGGTGGCGCGGTAACCTGTACATTTTCTTTTTTCTGACCCGGAATTTTAAGTTCCTGGCCGACCTGGATGCCGTTTTCAGCGCCGGGATTTGCACGAATGAGTTCATCGATCGAAAGGTCGTATTGCCGGCTGATCCCGTAAAGCGTTTCATGCGGCTCAACCGTATGAGTAAGGCTGGTGGTGGCTGGTGTTTCGCTCTGCCCCCCGGAAGTAGCATTATCTTTTACGGGAATCAGTAATTTCTGTCCCGCACGGATACCTTCTTCCGAACCCGGATTGGCGTCGAGAATCTCCTGCACGGTAACGCCATATACATTTTTGATACCGTAAAGCGTACTGCCGGACTCAACGATATGTACGTAGTATTTTTTGCCATTCACCGTTTCCGTCTTCGTACTTTTGGTTTGCGCGAAAAGCTGGAAGCTGGCCAGCAGAAACATCAGGACGAGTACTCTTTTCATGTTCATTTGTTTTTAGCCGTTACACAATCGCTGTGCCGTTTTCATTATTCCCATTCGATGGTCGCAGGCGGCTTGGAGCTAATATCGTAGGTAACCCGGTTAATTCCTTTGACCTGGTTGATGATCTTATTGGAAATCTTTGCCAGGAATTCATACGGAAGATGGCACCAGTCGGCTGTCATTCCGTCGGTGGAAGTCACGGCGCGCAGTGCTACCGCGTTTTCATAGGTTCGTTCATCTCCCATCACTCCCACCGATTGTACGGGCAGGAAGATCGCTCCGGCCTGCCAGACATCGTTGTAAAGTCCGTGTTCCTTCAATCCGGAAATGAAAATATCGTCCACTTCCTGCAAAATACGCACTTTTTCAGCCGTTACCTCGCCGAGAATACGGATTCCCAGTCCGGGTCCGGGAAAAGGATGACGACCAAGAATATTCTTTGAAATATGCAGTGATTTGCCCACGCGTCGTACTTCGTCTTTGAAAAGCAATTTGAGCGGTTCCACAACTTTCAGTTGCATGTATTCCGGCAAACCTCCCACGTTGTGGTGTGATTTGATCGTTTGTGACGGTCCGCCGGTAGCAGAAACCGACTCGATGACATCCGGGTAAATTGTACCCTGCCCGAGCCATTTGGCATTTTCCACCTTTTTTGATTCTTCGTCGAATACCTCCACGAACACACGACCGATCGCTTTGCGTTTGTCCTCCGGATCTGTTTTCCCGGCCAGGGCCACATAGAAACGATTCGCGGCATTCACACCTTTCACATTCAGGCCCATGTCTTTGTACGAATCGAGTACGGACTGGAACTCGTGCTTACGAAGCAAACCGTTATCCACGAAGATACAATGCAGATTCTTACCGATTGCATGATGCAGCAGCATGGCAGCCACCGAAGAATCCACTCCCCCGGAAAGTCCGAGGATCACTTTATCGTCTCCCAACTGATTGCGGAGCTGTTCAACCGTTTCTTCCACAAAGGATTCCGGCGTCCAGTCCTGCGCACAGTGACAGATATTCACTATAAAATTTTTCAGCAAAATGGCTCCTTCCAGCGAATGATACACTTCCGGGTGAAACTGGATGCCGAAGGTCAGCTCTCCCTCGATCTGGTAGCCCGCCACTTCAACATCAGCCGTACTGGCGATCACTTTGAAGTTCTCAGGGACCTTTTTAATAGTGTCCCCGTGTGACATCCACACCTGAGATCCGGTAGACATCGTTTCCGTAAGTACATTCGACGGATCTACATAGGTAAGATTCGCACGACCGTATTCACGAATGGTGGAAGGTAAAACCTCTCCCCCGTATTTATGCGAAAGATACTGGGCTCCGAAACACACACCGAGCAACGGAACGCGCCCTTTAATGTGATCGAGCACCGGTTGCGGGGCTTTCTCGTCACGCACCGAAAAGGGGCTGCCCGACAGGATCACACCTTTGATATCGGGAGTGAGTTCCGGACATTTGTTCCACGGATGTATCTCACAGTAGACATTCATCTCGCGAACTCTCCGCGCGATCAGTTGCGTGTATTGCGAACCGAAATCTAAAATCAGAATCATTTCTTGCATGGCGCAAAGATAACCACGAATATCATTTTTTTTGAAGACGGTTCGAAATATGTTATCGACAACCCGTTTTTAATGACCGGATTTTGACATTCTGTCACACTCTTTGTCTTTGGAATAATTTATGACGAAATGCCGCTTATAAATGAGCTTATAAACTTGAAGCTTACTAAAAATAGTTTATTTTTGGGCTTCCAAATCAGAACAGCAACATGATTCAAGACCTCTTAAAAAAGATTTTCGGCGATAAATCGAACAAGGATCGTAAAGAATATCAACCGATTATAGATAAAACGAATGCCGTTTTTACCCAGTTAAACAGTCTGTCGGACGACGAATTGCGCGCAAAGACAGCTGTTTTCCGCCAGAAAATCCAGGAGGGTACTGCCGATCTTGAAAAACAGATCACTGACCTGAAAGAAAAATCGAATTCCCCGGAAACGCCGGTACATGCCAAAGAAGCTTTGTTCGAGGAGATCGATGAACTGACAAAAGCAGTTGACGAAAAAATCGAGGAAATTCTCGAAGAAATACTCCCGGAAGCATTTGCCGTGGTCAAGGAAACCGCACGCCGCTGGGCGACGAATAAACAACTGACGGTAACAGCTACCGATATGGACCGCGACCTGTCTGTTAAAAAAGACGGAATTACCATCGAAGGAGACAAAGCGATCTGGCACAACAAATGGACCGCTGCAGGTTCTGAAGTGGAATGGGGCATGACGCATTATGATGTCCAGTTGATGGGTGGTGCCGTACTACACCGCGGTAACATTGCGGAAATGCAGACCGGGGAAGGAAAAACCCTTGTAGCAACCCTGCCGGTTTACCTCAATGCCCTCGCCGGAAAAGGCGTGCACGTGGTAACGGTCAACGATTACCTCGCCAAACGTGACTCCGAGTGGATGGGACCTTTGTACCAGTTTCACGGACTTTCGGTAGACTGTATCGACAAGCATACGCCGAACTCGACCGAGCGACGCAATGCATACCTCGCCGACATTACCTTCGGTACCAATAACGAATTCGGATTCGATTACCTCCGTGACAATATGGCAGGAAGCGTGGACGACCTCGTGCAGCGCAAACACCATTACGCCATCGTCGATGAAGTCGATTCCGTATTGATCGATGACGCCCGAACACCGCTCATTATTTCCGGACCCACACCGCGCGGAGAAGAACATGAATTCTACCAGCTGAAGCCACGCGTGGAACGCATCGTAAATGCGCAGCGACAATATGTGAACCAGGTACTTTCGGACGCCAAGAAAAAATTGTCGGTGATCAACGAGACTACCGAAGATAAAAAGGCCGACAAACAGAACCTCGATGAAGGAGGTGTTTCACTTTTACGTGCCCACCGCGGACTTCCCAAGAACAAAGCGCTCATCAAATACCTTTCCGAGCCCGGGATCAAGGCTCACCTGCAGAAAACTGAAAATTTCTACATGCAGGAGCAGGGAAAGAACATGAAGAAGATCGACAAGGAACTGTACTTTGTGATCGATGAAAAAAATAATACGATCGAACTGACCGAAAAAGGAATCGAACTGATCTCCGGGAACGAAGACCGGGATTTTTACATTATGCCTGATATCGGGTCAGAGATCGCAAACCTGAAAAGCCAGAACCTTTCGAACGAGGAATTCCTCGCCCGCAAAGACGAACTCATTCGTGAATACAGTATCAAGTCCGAGCGTATTCACTCTATCAACCAGTTGCTGAAAGCTTATGCCCTCTTCGAAAAAGAAGTGGAATACGTGATCATGGACGGGAAAGTTAAAATCGTTGATGAGCAGACCGGCCGGATCATGGAAGGGCGCCGCTACTCAGACGGATTGCACCAGGCCATCGAAGCGAAGGAAAACGTACAGGTTGAAGCAGCCACGCAAACCTATGCAACCGTTACCCTTCAGAATTACTTCCGGATGTATCATAAACTGGCCGGTATGACCGGTACGGCCGAAACGGAAGCAAAAGAGTTCTGGGATATCTACAAACTCGATGTGGTGGTGATCCCGACCAATAGACCGGTCGTTCGAAAAGATCAGCACGACAAAGTATACAAAACAGCACGTGAAAAATATTCAGCCGTGATCGAAGAGGTGGAAAGCCTCGTGGCAGAAGGTCGCCCGGTACTCGTTGGTACAACTACCGTGGAGATCTCCGAGTTGCTGAGCCGCATGCTGAAGATGAAGAATATCAACCACCAGGTCCTGAACGCGAAGTATCACCAACGCGAAGCGGAAATCGTGGCGGAAGCCGGTAAAGCCGGAGCAGTAACGATTGCAACGAACATGGCAGGACGTGGTACCGACATCAAACTCGGCTCGGGTGTTAAAGATTCGGGCGGTTTGGCCATTATCGGTACTGAGCGACACGATTCACGTCGGGTAGACCGCCAGCTGCGCGGACGTTCCGGACGCCAGGGTGACCCGGGATCTTCCCAGTTCTTCGTTTCCCTCGAAGACGACCTGATGCGAAAATTCGGATCCGAGCGCATTGCCCGCCTGATGGACCGCATGGGACTCAAAGAAGGGGAAGTGATCACGCACAGCATGATCTCCAAATCGATTGAACGTGCCCAGAAGAAAGTCGAAGAAAATAACTTCGGAATGCGTAAACGACTGCTCGAATACGATGATGTCATGAACGCACAGCGAAAAGCGATCTACCGCAAACGTCACAATGCACTTTTCGGAGACCGGCTCGACCTCGACGTGGACAACATGTTCTACGACGTATGCAAGAACATCGTACTTTCCCACAACGGCGTGGATGGTTTCGAAGAATTCCAGTCTGAGCTTTATCGCGTCCTCGGAGTAGAATCGCCGGTAAGTCGCGAAGAATTCCCGAAAGCCGATAAAAACGAACTGACCGAGCGCATTTACGAGGAAGTCCGAAAACAATACGACCGCAAAAACGAGCGTATCATAGCCATGACTGCTCCGCAGATCAAGCATGTATACGAAACCATGAGCGACCGTTACAAGAACATTCTGTTCAAACTTTCCGACGGAAAACGCATTGTTCAGATCATGATCGATCTTGAAGAAGCGTACAAAACCGAAGGGCGCGCGGTTCCTAAAACGTACGAACGCAGCATCGTACTCGGCTCGATCGACAATGAATGGAAAGAGCACCTGCGCGAGATGGACGAACTCCGAAACGCGGTTCACACAGCACAGTACGAACAAAAGGATCCGCTCCTCGTTTACAAACTCGAGTCTTTTGAGCTGTTCAAAGCCATGCTGAACCGACTGAACACCGAAACGGTTGAATTCCTCATGAAACTCGACATTCCGCGCGAAGAAGAAATTCAGAGCACGAATAAAGAAATAGCTTCACAAAATAATTACGGCAAGGCGCAGACGAACCAGGCACCGCAGCAAAGCTCGTCCTCTTCTTCTACCCGTCCGCCACAGTTCCAGGGAAGCCAGGGCTATGACGAAGCCATTCGAAATTCGCAAAAACAAGTCGTTGAAAAGCAACAACCGGTTGTCGCAGAGCAAAAGATCGGGCGAAACGATCCCTGTCCCTGCGGAAGCGGTAAAAAATACAAGCAGTGCCACGGTAAATAATCCCGTGGCATTGCCAATTCCGCAGGCGTCCAATGATTGAAAAAGTTACCATAATCGGTTCCGGAAATGTGGCATCTCAACTGGCCCCTGCCCTGGCCGATCAGGTAACGATTCGTGAAGTTCATTCACGCAATGCTCAAAGCGGACGCGAACTTGCACACCGGGTCAACGCACCTTTTGTGGAACACATCGAAGAGCTCGAACCTTCAGACCTTTTCCTCGTGATCGTGCAGGATGACCAGGTACCCGAAGTGCTCAAACACATTCCCGACGAACAGGCCGTCGCGATTACATCCGGCAATACAGATTTGTCAGTTGGTACTGGTTTTCGCAAGGCCGGGATCTTTTACCCGCTGCAGACCTTTACCCGGGGACGCAAACTACAGATCTTCGAAGTTCCGTTCCTGATCGAAGGAAACAGCACCGGTTTTGCACAGGAACTGTTCGACCTGGCCTGGAAAGTCAGCAGAAATGTGCAGTTCGCCGATTCCGAAAAGCGAAAACACCTGCACCTGGCCGCGGTTTTTACCAATAACTTTGTGAATCATTTGCTTTATCTTTCGACGAAACAACTACAGGAAAAAGACATCGATCCGGAGTTGCTCCACCCCCTTCTGAAGGAAACAGTGGCAAAATTGCTGGAAATCGGTCCCTTTGCCGCTCAAACCGGTCCGGCAAGACGCGGCGATCTTGAGACGATCCGTTTTCAACTCGCACAATTAAGCGGAACAAACCGTGAAATTTATAAATTGCTCTCCGAAAGCATTCTCAATACTTACGATTCCAGTCATGACTAGTTATAAAGAAAAACTCAGTGCCGTAACAACCTTCATTTTCGATATGGATGGCGTTCTCACCGATGGAAATGTCCTGCTTTTTCCCGATGAAGTGATCCGGAGTATGAATTCAAAGGACAGCTATGCCATCCAGTTTGCCGTAAAAGAGCAATTTCGCGTATTTGTTATCACCGGTGGAAATTCAACCGAGGTCAAAAGGCGATTGCTCAACCTGGGGGTTACTGAAGTATGTCTCGGATCGGCTAACAAATTACTGGTTTATGAAGAACTCAAGGCCAAATACGGATTCGAAGACGGAGAAGTGCTTTATATGGGTGACGACATTCCGGATTACCGAGTCATGGAACAGGTAGGTGTCGCAACCTGTCCGCAGGACGCAGCAGTGGAGATCAAACACCTGAGCGATTACCAGTCGCCTTATCACGGAGGACACAACTGCGTGCGCGACGTGATCGAGCAAACGATGCGTGTACAGAAAAAATGGTTCAGTGAACATGCCTTTGAATGGTAAGCACACACGCCGGTCGTGGCCCTACATTGCCCTGCTGATACTGGCGGACCTGCTCCTGTGTATTTCTTTTATTAAAACCGCCCCGATCGGCCTGGACGAACCTTTCTCCATCTTTCACGCTCAAAAAAGTCTCCCGGATCTCTTCGCGATCTTTACGCAGGAGAACAACCCGCCGCTGCACTTTGTATTCCTGCATTTCTGGGAAAAACTGTTCGGAATCGGTCCCGTTTCCGTACGTTCCCTTTCCCTGCTTTTCTCCCTGCTTACCATCCCGGTAGTCTGGCGGATCGGCGAAAAATTCTTTAACCGTTCCACTGCTCTGATCGCGTGTTTGCTGTTCCTGCTTTCAGACTTTCATCATTTTCACGCACTGGAAGCGCGTACGTACTCCCTGCTTGTACTTGAGTTCAGCATCCTGACTTTTCTACTGTTAAAGATCATTTCGGAAGGAAAAAATGTACCGCTTCGAACATGGATTTTCCTGGCGCTTATCAACGTTTCGATCTTTTACACGCATTACCTGTTTGTACTGCTGTTACCCGCAGAGATAGTTGTTGCCCTGCTTTTCCTGCGACGGATCCGCATTCCGCACGCATTGATCGGCGCCGGAATCTTCAGTGCACTCATACTTCCCTGGATACCCGTTCTGCTAAAGCGAACCGAATCGGTAGAAACGAGCGGAACCTGGCTGGCACACGCGCAATGGACCGAATTGTACGGGTTGATCAATAAATTCCTGAATGATCGCTGGGTCTTAGCAACGCTCGTTTGCCTGTTAATACTGTTGATAATCATACAGCGCCGTTATTTTTTCGAACGTATCCTCGCTGCCCGGGAACGCTTAACGGTTCTCCTGCTCCTGTTCGCCCTGCCCTACCTGAGTTGTTTCGTACTTTCAGTTGCCGGCGGACCTTCCCTGTTTTACGATCGTTACCTCTTCCTGCTTACTGTTCCGTTATTTACGGGAATTGCCTTTCTGATGAGTGGAAAACAAACCTATACCCGAACGTTTGCCGTCGTCTTTTTACTGGTGTTCAGTGCATTTTTCGAACTGGTTCCGGATAATCACCGCGACGCGGATCAACTCGCCGCATTTGTACGTGAAAACGGTTCGAAACCGATCGTGATCGCGCCGGAATACTACGATCTGAACTTCCTGTATTATTATAACCGCAAACAATTTGAGAATCCGAATTTGCGAAAAGACGAAGCCAAATCCGGGATTTACGGGGTGGTTTCGCTGGACTCGCTGCTTTCACTGAAACCCGATAGCTTTACACTGATCGACGCAAACTTCGCTTTTACGCATCCTGGCGCAAACCTCACGCAACACATTCGCGGAAAAGGTTATCAGCTTACGAAAGCTCAAAAATTCAAAGGAGATTACAGCGTAATGGTTTTTAGCCGTTAGCGAACGACTATCCGCACCAGTTTCGCTGCATTTTCGCCAAATTGCAGGAAGTAAACTCCCGGCAACAATGCGGAAATGTCCAGTGCGCTCTCGCCCTGTACTGTTTCCTGCAGGACTATTTGTCCCTGTAAACCGAAGATGCTGACTTTCGCCGTTTCGTTGGTTCCGGGGCGCACATAGAGTATTTCTCCGGCCGGATTCGGAAATACTTCAAGATCTTGAATGTGTTCTGCCTCTGCCACGCTTACCAGACTTTCCACGTGCGAGTCGTCCACTGTCGGGAAATCGTCATCGGCACCGATTTTCAGCAGGTAAACCGAACTTCCGCCGTTATCATCGCCCGTGATGTACCCGACCGCCACCGCACCGAGGTCGTTTGTAGCCACCAGTTCGGAATTGCGTTCGTCAAACTCGAAATTAATGCTCACATTCGCCATGTTCCAGTACAGATCTTCATAGAAGCGCGTGATCCCGACGTCGAAACCGTCTCCGGAAGAATACTCGTTCTTATAATACGAAGCAATGTAAACCTGCCCGTTGTTACCGTAGCGGCATATATTGTCGTAAATTACATCTCCTGCGAGGTGATCGCTTTCCTGACTGAAGTTCGTTCCGTCAATGTCCGTACGCAAGCGAAAATCGTCAAAATCACCGGAAGCCGGAACACGCGTACCGATCCCCTTGATGGCCGTCCCCACGAACACGAAATCGTTCAGGTGATACTCTCCGCTGTCCCCGTACTCTTTGGTCCAGTCGATCGTACCGTCCGCATAGAACCGAATGAGTGCGGCCTTCGTCAAAGAAGAATCCGGGTTGTAGGTATCTCCGGCGATAAAGAAGGTCGTGTCATTGTATTGTTTTACTTCGCGTGCCACGTCATCGCCCGGGCCGCCGAAATTGCGCGTCCAGACCGTATCGCCGTCTTTATCCGTTTTTACAATGTAAAAATTAGCATCCTGGTAAGTGGTAGCGGTCGTTTCTCCAACCATGTAAACAGATGAGTCAGCCGGAGAAAAAAGTCCGTCATTAAGTTTTTCCCAGCTCGTATCCGTTCCGTAATTGCGTTCAAAAAGTACATTCCCGTCACGATCGGTTTTGATCAGGTAAAAATCGTAATCGCCGTTGCCGAAAGACGTCGAATAGCCTGCCATATAAAATACGGTATCGTTCCAGTTCAGTACGCGCTGCCCCACATCATTTCCAAATCCGCCGTAGGATCGTGACCATATACGGTTGCCATCCTTATCGACCTTCATCAGGAAAGCCTGATTGGGCCCTTCCGCGTAACTGCTGGAGGAACCGGTTACCATGTACGAACTGTCCGCCAACTGAACCACTCCGTAACCAGCATCGTAGCCATTATCGCTGAAAATACTGAAAAAGTGTATCTGGGCACCGGACTGAAATGCCAGCAAAAAGAAACTTCCAATGATGATATGTCTTATCAGAACCTGCATTGCAACCTGCATAAAAATGAATTTCCATAACCAATCGAGCGACTCAGCCCGAGAATATTCTCGGTACCCACTCCTATACTTAACGAATTCAGCCGGAGATTGGTATAAGCACCCCATTGAAAACCGGTGAATCCGCCGTAAGCCAGCTGACTTCCGACAAAAAGTCCTTTGAGCACTTTATATTGCACACCGGCGTGCACTTTCGGAACGTAACTGAAGGTCGGATAAATGCGTACTCCAAAGTATGATTGCCATTTCCCGTTGTAGTTTGCAGAAACGACCTTTCCGGCCTGGATGTACCCTGGAAGCGGAATAACCTTTCGAACGTCCGACTGGCGAACACCGAGCGTATCGAGTACCGAATACGTACTGTCGAAGATCGCCGCATCACCGAAGAGCTGGTTGAAGCGAAAACCGTCATACTGGAAAGAGGAATCGATCGTGTATTCGCGCAGCTTATTCATAAATCCCACACCGAGGTTACGTGCAAGTATCTGTACTGTCGCTTTTTTGTCTTTCATCCAGTCGATTTCAAAACGATAATCGGCATCAATCCCGACCCCGTAACCGTTGTTCCATTTTCGTTCGGGAGTGTAGCTCATATTTCCCTTAAGAACCAGATCCACTTGCGAACCGTCGTTCTGAAAAGCAAGTGTACCATCGTCGAGATACGCGTGCTGATAATCCGAGATTCCGTAAAAGTTCAGGGAAACGGACGATTTGCTTCGTTTAACAATGATCCCGAAACCGATCTTTTGCATGCCGATGAAATTGGCCTCGCTCCCGCTGAGGCTCACGGTTTGACTGGCATAACGCGCATTTCCGTAAAAGAAGAGTCCAAACGCGTCTTTGGAATAAGCACCCGACGCACCGTAAAAGGCTCCCGCCTTGATCAGGAAACCGAGGTTTTCATTTCCAAAAAGGCTGACCCCGAAATTGGCATAGACCAGTTCACCCTGTGCAAGTGCACCGAGCCGGTTTACATCGCGGTGTTTTGAGAAGGAACGATCTTTCATATCCTCATCGATCATTCCCCCGAAAATAAATGAATTCAGGATCTCATTTCGCACCGAAGATGAGGCGTAAAATGCCGATCCGTCGAGTGTAAGCGAATGTTTCCTGAAATTGGTATCCTGAATGGTCGGAAAAGTATTCTGCCCGAAAAGAGTAACAACTGACAGGAGGCACGGCAAAACGATCAGTTTAAAGTTCATCATCAGATTGTATTGCGCGTTTTAAAATGAGCTTTCAGCTGGAGACCTAAAAATGCATCTGCCGGAACCGCCATTTGTACCGGAATGCCGGAAATCGGGTCCTTTGTATCGAACACTGCCTTTACCACAATGCTGTTAACCTGGTTGAACTTACCTACTAGAGCGGCGGGAATGTCTACCCAAACCTGCGATCGTTTAAACGGAATACCATTCATGAGATCCGTTCCGTACTGTGCACCAAGCACCGGTTGATCGGCAGGAGCGGAACCGAGTACATTCCCGTTTTTATCCAGGAAAAGCAATTGCAGATCTGCCGTAAACGGAAAGGCATTGGCCGCATTCAGTTCGATTTTGCCTTCCGTTACACGTACGAAATTCGAATTTTGTTTCAATGAAAGGTCAAAGGTATCCATCAGTGTTACCTGGTCCATCTTTACCGCCACAGGCATCTCGGCCTCCACCTCCAGTTTCACCCGGCTTTCTTCAAACACTTCGTTCCAGCCTCCGGAATCATTTCCGTAAGGATTCAGTTCAATGCGATAAGCATACTGCAAAATGCCACCGAGGTTTTCGATGAAATCTTCGATATTGCTGTTGGCACTCGTAAACTCATAAACGGTTTCCGAGGGAGCAAATGAAGTAAAGGTCACATCTGCCGGATTTACGGGAATAAATACTCCCAGTTGCGGATGCGTCAGCGAAACCGTGGAAGAAGTATACTGATTTACATTTTTGGCAAAGAATAATTTGGAACGCGCGGGAGCCTTAATGCCATTGAGAATGCGAAAACGAATCGTGGTAGCCGGAATATCAATCAGCCCGGAGGTCAACTGATTCAGCAGGTCGACCTGCGTTTCGGAAGTGTCCTGGAAGACCTGGTTTCCGAAGTAACCGCGTGCATAGGTAAATTCGGCGTCCTTAAACCGCGCATTGATAATCGTGGATTGTTGATTTGTCACGGTGACCGAAGGTCCGCCCGGATCGGTTTTCACGGAAAATACCGTTTGAATGCGGTTGAAGGAATTTCCGTTTATTCCCGTCAGGTTGAGTTCATAGCCCGACAAATCATAAGATTTATTCACAACACCCGGGTTAGATGACGATCCTGCCGGTGCGCTGAACTGTTGCGTAAATACGACTCCGTTCTTCGTAACACCGGGAAGGGTCACCGTAAAATAAACCTGTGTCCCGACCGGATTTTTTAACTCTACCTCGACCGTTCCATGTTTCAGGTTCACCTGTTTTAACTGAATATCGCCCAGCAAGAGCTCATTTTCGCGGGTGTCATTGATAAATTGAAAACCCGGACCAACGGTAAGACTCGTAAACGACGGTGTAAAAACCTGGTGAATCGTCGTATCCGGAATTTCCACGATCTCTGCAAGGTTAAAATCGAAGATCGAGCGTCGCAGGTTGAGCATGAGTTGCCCCGATCCGTTTACTGAAAACGTGGAATCGTTTACATAAGACTCCAGTGTCAGCGAATCTTTAATCAATGGCAGCACCCAGTCGGAATTCCAGCTGGTCCTCTCTTTCCGGCACGCGAAAAACAGGACGATAAGTATACAGAGAGGAATGAGTTTATTCATGAACTGATTAATAGACGAATGAATCTGCCGTGAGGTTGGCCTCAGGCACGTTCAATGATCGTGGCATAACCCTGTCCGACGCCGATACACATCGTTACCAGCGCATAGCGTTTCCCGGTTTTTTGCAACTCGATCGCGGCAGTCTGCAAAATACGCGAACCACTCATTCCGAGCGGGTGTCCGAGCGCAATGGCTCCTCCGTTCGGATTGATGCGCGGGTCGTTGTCCGCCAGTCCCATTTTTCGCGTACAGGCAAGCACCTGCGCGGCGAATGCTTCGTTTAATTCCAGGATATCCATTTCATTGAGCGTAAGTCCGGCACGTTCGAGCGCTTTGCGACTCGCCTCCACCGGTCCGATCCCCATGATGCGCGGTTCCACGCCGGCTACAGCTGCACTGACAATCCGTGCCATCGGCTTGAGACCATGTTGTTTGATTCCTTCTTCGGAAGCCAGCAAAAGTGCTCCGGCACCATCGTTGAGTCCGGAGGCATTTCCGGCGGTTACCGAACCGTCTTTGCGGAATGCGGGACGTAATTTGGCTAATGTTTCGGCTGTGGTGCCCGGACGTGCAAATTCATCTTTTGAAAATACGAGCGGATCGGCTTTACGTTGCGGGATCTCCACGGGAACGATCTCTTCCGCCAGGCGGCCTGATTCCTGCGCTTTCGAAGCTTTTTGCTGTGACCAGGCTGCAAAGGCATCCTGATCTTCCCGGCTGATACCGTACTGATCAACCAGGTTTTCAGCGGTATTTCCCATGGCGTCCGTTCCGTAAAGTTCTTCCATTTTCGGATTGATGAAACGCCAGCCGAACGAAGTGTCGAACAATTGCGAATCGCGGCCGAAAGGCGTGGAAGCCTTTGACAGTACCCACGGACCGCGTGTCATGTTTTCAACACCTCCCGAGATGTAAAAATCACCGGCTCCGTCTTTGATCGCTCGTGCCGCATTCACCGCAGCAGCCATTCCCGAAGCACAAAGCCTGTTCACGGTTTCTCCGCCTGTTGTAACCGGCAGACCGGCAAGCAAACCGGCCATGCGCGCCACGTTCCGATTGTCTTCACCGGCCTGGTTGGCGCAACCAAAGATCACATCTTCGATCAGTTGCGGATCAAGCGTATTGTTTCGTTTTACGAGTTCGGAGATCACCAGTGCCGCCATATCGTCGGCACGCACCGCAGAAAGCGTTCCGCCAAAGTTCCCGATCGGCGTACGGATCCCGTCAATTATATAGACTTCTTTTGACATTTTCTGAAATTTGACTGGCTAAATTAATCAATTTGGGGATTGTTGAAAACTTATTACCGCATAAGATCACAAGACTTTGTATATTGGATGCGCTAACGAAAATTTAACGATACTATGAAAACACTCTTTCTGCCGGTTCTGGCAGTGGCTCTTTCATTTGCTGCATTTTCACAACCCGAGGAACTCACGCCGCGTGAACAGGCCTATCGTGATTCCATTGCCGCGCTGAACAACCAGAATGCAGCCATTGCCAACAGCCAGGAGGCCTACAACAGCGGCATCAGCCAGTTCGGACAAAAAAATTACGAGGCTGCGATCAAACAATTCGCTACCTCCATTCAATATGATCCCCATTTTACGGCAGCCTATTACAACAAGGCAATTGCCGAAAATGAAGCCGGGAAGTTCGGTGAAGCCCGCGAGACGGTCGATAAACTGCTTGCCATCGACCCGACCTATGCTAAAGCCTATTTTCAGCGCGGAAGGGCTTACCAGGGACTCAATAATTACGCGAACAGCGAAAAGGATTACGAGCAATCCATCAAAATGGATCCGTCGAATCCGAAAGCCTATTACAACTTCGGTACACTGCGCTTCATGCAACAGGATTACAAGGGAGCGATCAGCTATTTTGACAAAGCCATTCAACTCGACCCGGAATTTGCATACGCTTACAACGACCGCGGAAGCTGCTACCGGATGCTCGAACAATACCCGAAGGCGGTAGCCGATTACGAAACAGCCGCGCGCAAGAACCCGAACCTGGCATTCGTGCTCAATAATATCGGGACCACTAAAAAGAATATGAAAGACTATTCCGGTGCGCTCGCGGCTTTTAATCGCGCCATTTCCATCGACCCGGGCTTTTATATGGCTTACAACAATCGCGGGGTTACGCTGATGGAACAGGGCAAGACCGACGACGCGGTCCGTGATTTTGAAAAAGCAATCCAGCTGAACCCGGATTATGCACCGGCTTACAGCAACCTCAGTGCGATCTATTTCAAGCGGAAAGACTACAAAAAAAGCAAAGAAAATGCCGATAAGGCCATCGCAAAGGATCCGGCGTATGCCGAAGCTTACGTAAACCGCGGAATCGCACGTGAAATGCTGCGCGATCTCAACGGAGCTTGCGAAGACTGGCAAAAAGCCGCAGAAATGGGATCCGAGACCGGACAACAACTGTATTCATCAAATTGTAATTAGGAAAAATCGCTTCAGACATGAAAACAAATCAGAACATACTTTTTACAGTACTGCTGTTGCTGTTGTGTAATACCGCGTTGTTTGCGCAAAATGTGGAATTCAAGTCGGCCAATTTCAAAGAAGATAAGGACGGCTTGAAAGCGGCCACAGAAGCCATTAAGCAGGGCGATGAATATTACGAACTGGGGAATGAAGCCCTGTTTGCCGTACAACCGCTGGGCAACAATTTTAAAAAGGCTTTGCAGTCCTACGAAAAAGCACAGAAATTCAATCCGAACAATGCCGAACTGAACTTCAAAATCGGCGTGTGTTACGCTAATTCAACGAACCCATATTCTTCCATCGCTTATTTCAAAAAGGCCAGGCAACTCGATCCGGAATGCAATCCCTTCCTGCCCTATTATTACGGTTATGCCATGCAACTGGAGGAAAATTTCGACGAGGCCCTGAAATCTTACAAAGAATTCGAAACGAACTATAAGAAGGCGGATAACTTCACCAAATTCGTGAACCAGCGGGAAAAAGAATGCGAAATGGCCAAAAAAGGGAAAGCCAATCCCGTTCGCGCCTGGGTGGACCGCGTTCCTGAATTATGCACGCCGAACGACGATTTCGCACCTTCGATCTCCACAGACGGGTCTGAGATCGTTTTTACAAGCAATCGCCCGAACGATCACCAGCCGAACGAACTCGGAAACTACGACAATGACATTTACGTTTCAACGCTGACGGACGGCACCTGGAGTGCACCGAAACCGATACGCGGAAATGTGAACTCTCCGCTCGACGAAGTTTCCAACAACCTCAGTTACGACGGTACAAAAATGCTTTTTCATCGTGAAAACGAAGGACAAAGCGATATTTATGAAAGTAAACTGAGCGGCCTTGAATGGTCAGAACCGGTTGTGCTGCCGGGCGTCATCTCTTCCAACCGGTCCAATGAAAAATACGGATCATACAGCGCCGATGGCTGGAGTATTTACTTTGCGCGCGACAATGCCAACCGGGAAAGCGGAACGGAGATCATGAGCAGCACCATGCTCAATAAAATGCAGAAAGACTACAAACTCGCCACACCGATCGTCCACGTAAACAGTAAATTCAACGACGGACCGATCTATTTGCACATTGACAACGAAACGATGTACATTGCTTCGGAAGGACATGGTTCCATGGGAGGCTACGACATCTTCATCTCGAAGAAAGAACAGGGACAATGGTCCGAACCGGTGAATATGGGTTACCCGATCAATACGCCGTATGACGACTTCTTCTTTGCCTCCACGGCGAACGGAAAATTTGCATATATTGCTTCCAATCGCGCAGGCGGGGACGGCGGTTATGACATTTACAAAGTTACTTTTTGGGGCCCGGAGAAAAACCCGGTTTTCAACACCGAAGATTACCTGCTCGCTTCCGTAGCCATGCCGATGAAAGATAACCAGATCGAAGAAGCCGTAACGGTCAACCGAAAATCCTTCACCGTTTTCAAAGGAACGACCATCGATGCCATTTCGCGTAAAGCGGTGCAGGCCGACATCGAGATCATCGACAACACAACCGGTAAAACGATCGAGACGATCACGACGAACAGTGCAACCGGGAAATTCATTATCACGCTCGAGTCCGGGAAAAATTACGGAATTGCCGTAAAAGCCGACGGTTACCTGTTTCATTCGGAAAATTTCGACATTCCATCCGGAAGTGCGGACAACCTTGTCGATAAAACGATCGAACTGAAGAATATTGCCGTGGGAAGTAAAATTGCACTTCGTAACATCTTCTTCGACACCGGTAAATCGTCCCTGCGCCCGGAATCAAACGCAGAACTCGACCGCCTTGTAAAACTGATGAAGGACGTACCTGCCCTAAAGATCGAGATTTCAGGTCATACCGATAATACCGGTTCCGCTTCCGGAAATGAAACATTGTCACAGGAACGTGCAGATGCGGTCGTTATGTATCTTAAATCGAAAGGTATTTCCGCAGCACGCATGACGGCCAAAGGCTACGGATCGTCGGAACCTGTGGCCAGCAATGCCACATCCGGCGGCAGACAGGAAAACCGGCGTACGGAATTCGAGATCAAAGCAAATTGATGCAAATTCGTATATTTGTTAATCGGAAAGCGGAATGAAAGTTCCGCTTTTTTAATGCTTTGTTATGACACATACCCCTGATACTTTTAAGACTCCGGATGCAGAAGACGTCGCCTTTTTCCGGGACCTGCTCGGAGATCGCTGTCTTGACCAGGAAACGGTACGGCGCAACTACGGACACGATGAAACGGAGGATTATTCCTTCCTGCCCGACCTCGTACTCAAACCCGAAACAAGCGATGAAGTTTCACGTATCATGGCTCATTGTAACCGCGAAGGAATTTGTATAACTCCCAGCGGGGCACGCACAGGGCTTAGCGGAGGCGCTTTGCCCGTTTTCAAAGGGATTGCGCTTTCCATGGAACGGTTTAATAAAATTCTGCACATCGATGAGCAAAATTTGCAGGTAACGACGGAACCGGGTGTCATTACCCAGGAACTACAGGATGCCGTGAAAGCACGCGGCTTGTTCTATCCGCCGGACCCGGCAAGCAAAGGAAGTTGTTTCATTGGTGGAAATGTGTCGGAAAATTCCGGCGGACCGAAAGCTGTGAAGTATGGCGTTACAAAAGATTATGTTCTGAACCTGGAAGTTGTGCTTCCGAACGGTCATATCATGCATACCGGTGCCAATGTGCTGAAGAATTCGACCGGTTATAACCTGACGCAGCTAATCACCGGAAGCGAAGGTACGCTATGCATCATTACGAAGATCGTACTGCGACTTATTCCGCACCCTACGGCTGACCTGTTGATGCTTGTTCCCTTTTTCGATGCGCGTGAAGCCTGTGCAGCTGTTTCTGCGATTTTCCGTGCCGGGATCACACCGAGCGGGCTGGAATTCATGGAACGGGACGCACTCACCTGGACGCAGGCGTTCACACAGGATTTCAGTATTCACGTGGCGGATAACCACCAGGCGCATTTGCTCATTGAGGTAGACGGTTTCGATACCGAAGCACTCATGCTCGAGTGTGAAAAGATCATGGCCGTACTGGAAAATTATGCGACCGATGAAATTCTGTTTGCCGAAAGTCAGGCGCAAAAAGATGCGCTCTGGAGCCTTCGCAGAAAAGTCGGTGAAGCCGTGAAATCCCAATCGATCTACAAAGAAGAGGACACGGTTGTTCCGCGCTATGAACTGCCTGCTTTGCTCCAGGCCGTGAAAGAAATCGGCGCGCAATACGGTTTCCGGTCAGTTTGCTACGGGCATGCCGGCGATGGAAACCTGCACATCAACATCATTCGCGGAACACTCGATGAAGATTCCTGGAGCAACAAACTCCCGGAGGCCATTCGCCTGTTGTTCCACAAAGTCAAAGAACTCGGCGGAACCATTTCCGGAGAACATGGTATCGGCTATGTTCAAAAAGCATACATGGACGTCGTTTTTGACGATGAATCCCTGCAATTAATGCGGCAAATAAAACAGGTCTTCGATCCGAAGGGCATCCTGAACCCCGGTAAACTTTTCCCGGATATCAAATCGTAAATTCCATGACAAAACCATCCAGAAATGCTATAAAACCGGGAATGCTGGTTGCATTTATTCAAAAAAAGGACCAGGGTTCCGGTGAACTCACCGAAGGGATCGTGAAACGTATTCTTACAAAGTCGCCCCAACATCCGCACGGCATTAAGATCATGACCGAAGACGGCCTCGTTGGTCGCGTGCAGGAAATACTTGAAGAAGCAGATTAAGTCGCACCGTACTAAAGATGCATCCCACCGATATTGGTGATCAGCGAGAAACCGAACTGCGAGGAATTGTTTATGACGCCATAAAAACGCAGGTTGATCCCCGCGTGTGCTCCGCGAACCTGCATACCAAGGTCGAGATAAAGCCCCGGATCCTGCCTGCGCTCAAAGTTAAACTCATCGATCTTCTTAAAGATATTATCACCGGCCACCTTGCCCGTTAAGTATTTTCCGCTGGTCAGGCAGATTCCGCCTCCACCGTAAAAAGCCACTTTCCCGGAAGTATTGTGCTGATAGTTGTAGGCAGCTACATAATTGACCATGTGCACGAGTTTGCCCACCTGTTTTCCGGTAAAGTGCGGTTCGAGTTCAAGCAATAACTGGTGCCTGCCGTAAAATAGCATCTGGTAATCGAACGGAAGGTTCATGTAATAATATTCGGGATCTTTTACCGACAACCCAAAGCCGAAGCCGACATACGTATGGACCGCTTTGAATTCAGGACCTGATTTGTGGTCCGGGAGTTGTGTTTCGCGACTGACGTCGTTGGTTTGTGCCACCAGTACAGCTGCATAAAAACCGGCTAACGTAGTAAGTATAAGTCTTTTCATAAGCCTGACTGAACAGGCAAGATAACTAAAATAATCAGTTATTGAAGAAATTCAGTTCGCCTCTTTTCATCTGGTGATATGCACGCACAAGGTAAGCCAGTTGTGCCCGCATGTTATCAAAGGCGTTTTCCGTTTCGGCGCTGATCTCTTTTTTCTGAAGTTTAAGCAGCAATTTCATGTACATTGCGTGCAACATGACTTCGATGTTATTCTTTTCTTTCAGGTTCGAACGCTCTTTGAACTCATCGATCATCGGCAGTGCCTGTTCGGTGAGTGCACGGTACTTTTCATCGTTCGCCAGGTTTAACAGGGTGTTGTGCAGGTAAGAGAGTTCCATTACGATCTCGTTGAGTTCGGCCATGTGCCCGGATTTCTCAATGCGCTGTGATTGCATGGAGACAATGAGTTTCCGATACCACTCGCGGTACTGATTTAAAAAGGAACTGTCCGGCAGATTCGGTTTTACATATTCTTCCACGATGCGATCCAGGTCGAACTGATACGCGCGGATCACGTCTTCTACCTGGTACATATACAAAATGTACTCGGCAATATTCTCCTGTAATTTCTGTTGTGCGATAAGCATGTGTTACTTCGAAGATTTGGTGTCCGAACTCTTTTCGTTGTCGTCGTCCTTGTCTTTACTTCCTTTGTCGTTTAGAAAATCAACAAACTCACTGGTTACGTCCATGGAAGGATTGATGTACATCACCTGCCCTGTCACCTGCTTTGAGATCAGCATGTCATAACCGTTTTCTTCGCAGAACTTTTTGGCGGCTTTTTCCACTTTGTCATGGATCTCCGCGGAAATAGTGAGTGCATCCTGCTCGAGGCGCGCTCCTTTTGTCTGCTGGAAATTCATCATCTGTTGCTGTCGTTGCTGCAGGTTTTGCTGGTATTGCTGATCCATAAGCGGCGAAAGTTCGTTGTTCTTGGCACGACGTGCGTATTCGTTGTAGTATTGCTCAATCTCGCTTTGTTTGGCTGCAAGTTGCTGTTGAAACTCCATTTGTTTCGTACGCATGATGGAATCCTGCTCGCGATAGTAGGCGTATTTTTCACTCAGTTTTTCCTGGTCGTAATAGGCAATAACCGTAGAACCGTCGTTTTCTGTGTTTCCGGAAGCTTTTGACGCACGTCCGTTTTTCTTTGTTCCGTCACAGGAAACCACCGTTGCAAGGGCGATACCCGCGATTAAAAAGAGTTTTCCGATTTGCATTGAATTCACGTATTTTGTGTGTTTTTAGATGAAAAAGCGGCTTCCCAGTCCTCCCGCATGCTCAAAAAGCGTTTGAGACAGTTGGAAAGCAGTTCGGGAGTGATCATTCGCCGCACATCTTCAAGTCCGAAAACGTCTGTTTCGCCAATTTTATAAGTTTGTTCGAACTGACCGAGTTCAATTTTCACAATGTACTTTCCATTGTAATTAAACACCTGGATCTTGTAGCGTTCGTGCGGAATATCTTCGACTAATCTCACCTTTTTACTGACTTTCTGCAAAAATAACAGAAATGTTGGGAATAGCATAAAGCACAAAAGCACGTTCTTTGGAAACGTGCTTTCATAAGTAGAGGTGTCAAACTCAAACGGCGATTTCTGAATCCTGGTACTCCACGAAGTGGAAAGGTACCTTGACCATAAAAGCATAATCCTGCCCGACTTCGTACATGTCTTCGTCGGAACTGCGATAATGCCATTCAACCATAACTTCTTTGCCGCTTTCGTTTAACTCATTTAATTTGTAGAGTAGGAACAATATACGTTTGGATGATGAGATATTGAAGTACTCAAAGTCCAGTTTTACCGTGGTCTTTGACTGAGCTTCCGGAACATAAGAGTCAAACCATTGCAGGATTCCGCTCCAAAATGCCTCCGGGTTTTCCGGAATCGAGCGGCCTTTGATCTCCACTTCTCCTTTAAAGGGATCGAGTAGTACAGAAGGTGTTTCGTGTGTTGCTTCAAGCGTAACAATTTCCATAATCAAGTTTAACTGTATGCAAGATGCAAAAAATAATTCGTGTCTAAAAGAATTTTCTACGAATGGCCCGAAACGTTAGACAAACTGCGTTCTGGAGTAAATTAATTTCTGAAGGGTAGTTAATTTTTCTTAAAATGTATGTTTTAGCAAGTAATCGGTAAGCGCATCGGCTGGCTGTCGGAGAAACGTGACAGGCTCTTCGGAATAGCCCGAAAGTTCGGCGCGCAGAATATCCTGTAAATAAAAGCCGTAAGTTCCCACAAAACCGATTCGTTGCGCTTCCTCCAGCCACTGGTTGTGTTCACGCAGAAAAAACCGGAGGTTTTCATGGTGGAGCCGATCACTTTCTACGAAACTTCCGTACGGAAAAATGGCGGCGAGCCGGCCGGGCAATGCGAGGTCCTTTTCGGAATATAGCCGTTTCTTAACGGCTCCGGTACTTCCGATTTGCTGCACCAGCTCTGCGTTTAACGCTTCGGAAAGATTGCCGTCCAGGTATTCCTGTAACAGCCGTTTACCGAAATAGTATCCGCTCCCGGGATCATCGAGCAGAAATCCTTTTCCTCCACGGATCGCGGTGACGTGTTGTCCGTCCCAGTGCGCGCAAACGGAACCAGTTCCGAGAATACAAACCAGTCCTTCCTGTTCCCCGAAAAGGGCCATTCCAGCAGCATCTAGGTCGCTGAACACCTGTATTTTCCGAAAGCCGATCTGTTTAAAAAGGTCCTTTCCTTCTGCGCGAACTTCGGCCGGCAGGCAACCGGATCCGAAGAACCAGAGTTCGCAACCCGACGGAAGTTTTTTTTCCTCCCAAAAACGCCGTTCGCTTTCAAGGAAATCCGTATTCCAGCGCGCCGGGTGATAGCTGCCGGTTTGAAAGCATTCAATAATATCCTTTCCGGAAATGATCCGCCAGTCGGTCTTGGTTCCGCCGCTTTCTCCTATTACGAGTGTCCTGTGTTTTCCCATTGCACCGGTATTCGCTGACAAGATACGCTTTTCCGGTGATTCGTCGCTCCGCTAAAAAATCAATATCTTTCGAAAATTTTAAGTGTGAAGCATGGTGTCACCGCTTACAGAATATCGTACCGTTCGCGAACTGGGTAGCCAAAGCCGACGCAAATTCGGACGTGTGTTTTTACTCCGGCACCGCGAAACACATGAAGAAGTTGTTCTGAAAATCATCCCGAAACAGGGTATTTCTCCTGAAACGCTGGCGCTCATGCGCCAGGAGACCGAACTTCCACAGGGAAATGCGCACTTTGTACCTGCTTTTCACCTCGACGAAAACGAAACACGATTACTGACGCTGCAAAGGTATGTGCCGGGGAAAAACCTGGACGAACAACTGGCAGAGGTCCCGCTCAAACAGAGGCGCGCCTTTCTTGCGGAATTCCTTCCGAAACTGTGGGTTTCAATCGCTTCGCTACACGAAGCCGGGTGGCTGCACTGCGACCTGAAACCGTCGAACATACTCCTCGGGAATTCGGGTGAAAACGCCGTATACCTCATCGATCTGTCTCTACTCCACAAACGGACAAATTCAGAAAAACGCCCGGTACTCTACACACTGGGCTATTCTTCGCCGGAACTGATTCTCCATCACACGCGACTGCTGGGGCCCGCCAGCGATTATTTCAGCGCGGGGATGATCATTTATAAGATCCTGACGGGGCAGTTACCTCTTTTAAACCCGAATCCGGCTATTACAACAAATTTACAATTAGCTCATCCCCTGCCGGAGCATGACCGCCTGCGAAAAAAAGAGTTGGAATTACTGCGTGCACTGACCTGTAAGCCCGAATTCCCAACGGCGCCTGTGAAATTAACACACGCACAACAGCAAGGGTACCTGCGAGAAGCAATTGAGAATAGAATCAGCCCGGAAGAATTCTACCGGGCGTGGAAAGCCATTCCCCGCAAAAGAAGTTGGAAGAACTGGTTTCGCTGATCAGTAAAGGTCTTTGCGAAAACCGACATGAACCGTAAAGATCAGCGGACTACCGCGGTATCCTAAATTGGCTGTCTCGTTACTGGCAATCTGCAAGGCCAGGAATGTCGCGCTCGGTTCGACGTAAAAAGTTCCTACCGAAGGAAAAGTGTACTTAAATCCGCCGGCGAGCCCCACTCCGAAATTAAAGATGTTTCCTTTCGTTTCCGAAGGACTCATATACAGCGTTTCATCATACGGATCCAGCTCGAGCGAAACTTTATTAAAAGCCGCCATGATCGCAGTTCCGCCATAGAAACCAAAACCGTAATCATAAGTTCCCGCGAGGTAATAACGCGTACCACCTTCCAAAGTGAGGTAATTAAAACTGTACTTCCCGTTCACCTGGATGGCATAGGGTGACGTGTTCTGGTCGCGTGCTTCCAGAAGAATGGGTGTCGGATCCTGGTCCTGCTGTTTAAAGTAGGTTCCAAGCTTCAGGTAGAATGTAACTTCATCGTCCCGCGGGATCTCAACCCCGAAATTAAGGCCCGCATACGGTTTTCCGGGCGTAAAAGCCTTGAGAATACTCGCCCCTCCACTCAGTCCCACCTGTGCGGAAGCAGCCAGTGAGATTATTGAAAACAGGGCCAACAGACTTTTTTTCATGATTCGTTCCATTTAGGATATAAATTTAAGATAACTTTATAAATATCACAACTTTCGTCATGCGCTCCGGGCAGATATCCGGTACTCATCAGAAACTCGTTTACGATCTCTCCGCCCACAAATTTAAAATTCCTTTTGAACAGGCGAACCCATTCTTCTTTAGACAGTGGATGATGCGCATCCAGCCAGGCTCCGAAGGACCCGAATTCGCGCTGTAAGCCGAGCACCTGCTGCGCATTGTGTATAACAGCATCGACCTTGAGTTTGTTCCGGATAATCCCGGCATCCTGTAACAACCGTTCCCGCTCCTTTACACCGTAAGCCGCTATTGTCGCGATATCGAACTCATCGAAGGCCTTCCGGAAATTCGCCTCCTTTTTCAGGATTGTTTCCCAGGAAAGCCCGGCCTGGTTGATCTCGAGTATCAGCCTTCCAAATAATTCGTTATCACTCCCGATCGGAAAGCCATAGTGCAGGTCGTGGTATACGCGGTGCACATCTTCTTCCGGTCTTCCGGCGCAGAAATCACAATAACTCATACGTTCTGAATTGCATTTCGGTTTAGCCGTGAAGTTACATTCTTTCAGCTAATATGCAGACGGTGAAAAGGTATAAAAGCGTATTCGTCCGGGCAAGTTATTGATCCTGATGTTATTTTGAACGAGCGATTTGTATACTTATCCAAAGACATCCGCAAAAAAGCCAGGGACTGCTCATCGGTTCTTATTCTGAAAAATACTACCTTAATGCGTTTTGAGTAAACAGTATAACAGAAACCGATATGATCGATAAGAACAGGAAAAAAACGATAAATGGCTTTCCCCATGTCGCCTTTGCGCAGGAAAGCCACGATCAGCCGGGAGAGGTCGTGTCACGAAGCCTGCAATTTTTTGAAGAAATGAACGAACGGCGCTCGGTGCGCGACTTTGCCGATACGCCGGTGCCGCGCGAAGCCATTGAGCACATCATACGCACTGCTACTACGGCTCCTTCCGGTGCGCACAAACAGCCCTGGACTTTTTGCGCTATTGCGGATCCCGAACTAAAACGCCGGATTCGCGAAGCTGCCGAAACGGAAGAAAAAACCAATTATGGCGGACGGATGAGTGAACGCTGGAAAAAAGACCTCTTGCCGCTTGGAACCGATGAACATAAAGCGTTTCTCGAAACAGCGCCCTGGTTGATCGTGGTTTTCAGACAGATCTATGAGTGCAACGAACAGGGCGAAAAACATACCCATTACTACGTCAATGAATCGGTCGGGATCGCGAGCGGACTGCTCATCGCAGCGATTCACCGGGCCGGACTCGTGACTCTGACGCATACGCCGAGCCCCATGAATTTCCTGGCCGAAATACTGAACCGCCCGGATAACGAACGCGCGTTCCTGTTGCTCCCGGTAGGATACGCTGCCGCAGATGCATTCGTTCCGGATATAGCGCGTAAACCGCTCACGGAAACGAGCGTGTTTTACGAATAGCGACGTCAATAAAAGACTTTTAGCAGCAAAAAACCGTTTTAATTCGCTTAAACGGTTATTAACAGTGGCTGCTTAAAACTTTCGAAAGCCCCGGGTTTGTCCACCAAAAAGATTACTACATTTACAGTTCATGACTGCGACCATTATTATAACGCTGTGTGTGCTTTTGCTGATTGCATACGTCTTTGATCTTACGTTTTCCAAAACCCGGATTCCATCGGTTATTCTGCTTCTTTTGCTCGGCTGGATCGTAAAACAGCTCACGCTCTTTTTCGAAATGAAACTCCCCGATTTTTCGGGCGTACTTCCCATTTTCGGAACCATCGGACTGATCCTGATCGTATTGGAGGGATCGCTCGAACTGGAACTGAACCGCACGAAACTCGGACTGATCGGAAAATCGGCACTGGGTTCTTTCCTGCCCCTGCTCGCTCTCGCTTTTACGCTGGCTTACGCATTTCAATACCTCGGTTATGCCTCATTGAAAGATAACCTGGTCAACGCCATTCCGTTTTGCATCATCAGCAGTGCCATTGCGATTCCGAGTGTCAAAAACCTGCCTTCTGCGGACCGCGAATTCGTAATCTATGAAAGCAGCCTCTCCGATATTCTCGGGGTGCTTTTCTTTAATTTCATTGCCTTAAACAGCGTCTTTGACCTTCATTCGTTCGGGAACTTCGGACTGCAGATCCTGATCGTCGCCGTCGGATCCTTCGTGGGAACCATCGCGCTTTCTTTCCTGTTGAGCCGTATCGAACACCACATCAAATTCATTCCGATCATCCTGTTGATCATCCTCATTTACGAAATCTCCAAGATCTATCACCTTCCCGCACTGATCTTTATCATGATGTTCGGGCTCTTCATCGGGAACCTGGACGAATTGAAACGCTTTAAATGGATAGAGACCTTCAAACCCGACGTCCTGAACCTGGAGGTCCAGAAGTTCAAAGGACTCACGATCGAAGCAGCTTTCCTGATCCGCGCACTGTTCTTCCTGCTCTTCGGATATTTGCTGGACACGGCTGAAATTCTCAATACCGATACACTTGTCTGGTCTGTCGGGATCGTATTCCTCATTTTCTTCTTCCGCGCCATCCAGCTGAAACTGTCGAACCTGCCTTTGAAATCGCTGCTGTTCGTGGCTCCGCGCGGCCTCATTACGATCCTCCTGTTTCTCTCTATTGACCCGGATGATCGCATTCTTCCGGTTAACAAGTCCCTGATCATCCAGGTGATCCTGCTGACCGTGATTATCATGATGATCGCCTTGATGATGGCATCGAAAGCCAAGGAAAAGAAACTCGAAGCTCTTGAACAGGAAGCGGTTCCCGAAACGTCTCCGGCCCCCGGCCCGGCATCTATGGATTCGCACGACACGGAAGACTGGGAATCATCACAGCCTGAAGACGACACGCTGCCCGGCGAAAAATCCTGATAAGCTCCTACTTCATTCGAAGGTACGGGATATGTTAAAGTCATTTTCGGGAGCGCCCCGGTCTTTTTTATTTCGGAGAAAGGTTGTAACTTGGTAGCAGTATGGCGCTCACAATGACATCAATCTGTTTAAAAACGAAGATACGTGCCCCTCGCGAGGTGGTTTTCGATCTTTCGCGTAGCATTGACCTGCACATGCGTTCAACGGCCCATACCCGCGAAACAGCGATTGCCGGAAGAACCAGCGGATTGATCGGTCCGAAAGAAACCGTGACCTGGCGCGCACGCCATTTCGGGTATTTTTTCACGATGACCTCCGGCATCACGGACTACTGCTTTCCTACCCACTTTCGGGACGAAATGGTTCGCGGGCCATTCCGGCGCATCCGTCACGACCATTACTTCGACAACGACGAAACAGGAACGGTAATGCGAGACGTCTTTGAATTCGAGGCTCCGCTCGGACTCGTCGGAAAGCTAACGAGCATGCTGTTGTTGCGCGGCCACCTGCGCCGTCTGCTCCGGCGACGGAATAAAATGATCCGCGAATACGCCGAGTCGGGTCGCTGGAAAGAATTGATCCGCGGTTAAAGCTTTTTGGATAGTACGCTGAATACGCTTTTTTCGTACTTTTATCCGAAACCATTAAATCAATTTGTATGAACCACCAACAAATTCTTCGCGCCGTCAACTGGCAGGACCTTCGCAAACTCAGTACTTCCGAGTTACTTATTGAAAACAACCTGACCATTCCCTGGTTTGTAATAGCGAACACCTTCGCCTGGTTTGAGCATTACCTCATCGCCCTGCCCTTTTCAGCTTTCTTTTTCCTGGCGGCACTCCGGCAGGTGCACAATGGCTTTCACAATGCGCTTGGCACCAATCGTTTCCTGACCTGGTTCACCCTGTACTCGAACAGTGTCCTGATGTTCGTGTCCGTACATGCCGTGCGATTCAATCACCTGCGTCATCACAAATACTGTTTGCAGGAACAGGATTACGAGGGCAAATCTGCACGCATGCGCTGGTATACCGCGATCCTTTACGGTCCTGTGCACCTCTTCCTCATACACCGGGTCACCTGGATCCACGGAAACAGGAAACACCGCCGGAATATGCTTTTGGAGTTGTTCAGTATTGGTATTTTCCTAAGTCTGATCGTTTATTTCCAGGTTCACGTACTTCTCTATCATGCGGCTGTCATGCTCCTGGCAGAATGCCTCATGGCTTTTTTCGCGGTATGGACCGTTCATCATGACACGCACGAAAACCCACTGATTGCCAGAACACAGCGGAAAAGCTGGAAGAACCGGCTCACCCTGAATATGTTCTATCATCTTGAACATCACCTGTTTCCCGCCGTTCCGACCATTAAACTTCCTGAACTGGCACGAAGGATCGATGCCATGTTGCCCGAACTCGAAAAGAAAAGCACCTTTTAGATTGGTATTCGGGAATTAAGTGTATTTTTAAAAGAAAGGTCCGCTTCACAAAGCACTTAAAGAAACCCGTTTATGAACCGTATATTATTTTTACTTGGAACCCTCCTTGCGATCGGAACGGTCTGCGCGCAGGAAGAACAGGATATCCTCGATGAAGGTTTTGCACTCTACTATTCCGAAATGGCTTCCTGGAACGGAACCGACCTCTTCCTGGACCAGCTTGGAAACAAACGCGATCAGTCGGGAGGATATTTTTCATACACGGACGAAACGGGACATTCCCACTGCGTTTTCTTCAACCGTTCGGATGTCCCTGAAATTCTCGCAATCTTTAGTTTCGACAGTACGTTTCTTGAAGGGAAGGTACTGATCGACACCCTGCGCCGTGAATTTACCGCTTACGAAAAGGAACTTTTCACGATCCGGCAAAAAGCGCTGAACCGCGTGCGTGAGGACAGTACGTTCATCCTGTATGAGCATACGAGTTTTAACATTATTCCGTTGATCCGCAAGGGTGAGAAAAAAGTCTATGTACTGACAGGTCCGCAGGCTTCGGGTGTGGTGATTTTCGGGAATGATTACTTACTGCGTTTTAACGATTTGAATGAGATCGAAAGTGTGTCGATGCTTCACCGCAACATCCTGCCCGTTGATTTCGGCGAACCGGGAGAAGCACCTGTCACCACGATGCACAGTCATGCTACTGAAACCGGCGAACTGATCACGCCGACCGACATCTGTACGCTTCTATTATATGGCCCTTATGCCAACTGGAGCATGCACGTCGTTGTGGGCAAAAAGAAGGTAAGCCTGTGGAATTGTGATACACAGAGCCTGCTCATACTCGATCGCAAAGCATTTGAGAAGATCTCGAAAGACGTGGAAAAGCGCGAAAAGAAAAAAAGAAACTGATTCGTTTGAAAAAAGGGACTATTTTAGAACCGGATAACACTACTTTCATGAAAAAACTACTGATCGCCTGTTCCGCGCTGCTTTTGCTGACAGGAACCGCACAGACCGCTGATGTCTACATTTGCATAAGTCGCGCAGCGAAAAAATATCATTATACGAAAAGCTGCCGGGGAATCAAGCGTTGCACACATACCATTGAACAGGTAAGTAAAACGGAAGCGATGCGCAGGGGGTATACACTTTGCGGATACGAGGATTAGACTTTCGAGCCGAGCCACCACCAGCAGGCCATGAGCGTTTTGGCATCCACCAGTTCGCCCGAAATAATGTGATCCTCCAGTTCCTCGCGCGGAATACGTACCAGTTCCGTAAATTCATCCTGGCTGACGCCGCCGCCGCCCTCCCCGCTACGGTCTTTATGAGAAACTTCAGCATAGAACAGGTGCATCCGTTCGTCGGAATAACCGGGAGACACGTAAAACGAAGTAATCAGGCGTACTCCCTCGAGTTCATAGCCTGTTTCTTCCGATACTTCACGTCGCAGCGCCTTTTCAGGTGTTTCCCCCGACTCCATTCTGCCTGCCGGAATCTCAACCAGGAAACGATTGGCCGGATAACGATACTGTTTCACCAGGATGAAACTTTCCGTATCGGCTTCATAGATCAGTACTGCAACAGCTTCTCCGCGAACAACCTTTTCACGCTCGAAAGCGTGCACGGCATCCGATTGTTCATCGCGTAAAGTAATATCTGCTTTAATGACCGGTAATTTACCGTCATACATTCTTTTTTCGTTACGAACCGTTTGTTTCATGAAGGACGCATTTGGTGTTTCAGAAGTAACAAAAGGCAACTCGCTTTGTTGCAGTGCATCAGTTAAAATTCGGGGCGTTCAGGTCCTTCCCGGAATAATACCCCGTATCGACATCGCAAATGAGTTTTGTCAGCGTGGTAATCTGACCCGTATGGTATGAAAAGTGCTCGATCACGTGAATGAGCGCAGATAGCCCGGTTTCGTGAAAGCCCTGGATGGTGCGCGGCATGGCCAGGTCACTTTCAACAAGGGTTTTGAACACCTGCCTTGCATTGGACTTGAAGTTTTCCATCAGGAAGATCAGGTCCGACTTCCGGATATTGGAATGTTTCATAAACTCCTGCGCCCGATCGCGGTTATCCGGCTTTCCCCCGAGCCCTGAAAGAATCCACTGACGACCGTTTCCGCACAGGTGCAGGACGAGGTTCCCGACAGACGGAATATTCCCGTTGGGCGAAAACCAGAGTTTTTCTTCGGGGATGAGCGCCAGGCATTTGAAGATCCGTGAGTAAGATTCGGAAAATACCCTGCGTTCGAATTCATCAAGCAGCAATTGTTTCATCATACAGCGTCATGGCGTAAAACGTGACTTAAATTTAAAAAAAATAATGAATAAATGATGTCGGAAAAACAGAATTTATCTATATTTGCCCCCACCAAATGGAGGTCGTAGCTCAGTTGGTTAGAGCGTCGGATTGTGGTTCCGAAGGTCGTGGGTTCGAACCCCATCTTCCTCCCAGGTAACAAAAAACCCCGGATTTTCCCGGGGTTTTCTTTTTTTATGTATCCTGAAAACTTTCAGAGCCGCATAAATCAACGTTTCTCTTCAATCTCCCAGGAATAAATACTCACGGAATTTCGGGTCTTCAACATGTTCTTTGAAACGATCAGGCACCTCGAACTGCGCCTTATTCATTCTTCCGACAAAGGTTTGGGAATAATAGACCTTCCCTCCTGCCTGGCACTTGAGGCGCATCTTTGTTTTGTAATTCCCGCCATAATGCGGAATCTTGATGACTGCCAGGTTACCAGGAGGAATGATACACTGCCCAAAACTGTTTCCGCACAAACTGTGATTCCAGTACTCGATCGGTTTCCATTCGCCGGATGCGTCCCGTGCCTCGCGGATCATCGTGAGTCGTCCATCCTCGTTATCCAGGAAAAGTGTATCCGCCGTGGTGTTTCGGATAAACGCAGGAAATGCCCGAAAGTTTTCAGGGAGGTACACACGTTCCCCGTTCTCCGGGGGCGGTAACAAGTTGACATCGTAATTTTTCAGCACGATTTCCTGTTTGGTATCGACCCACATGTCGGGTTCGGCAGAGCCCAAATTAAATCGTTTGACCTGGGGGTGAAAACCGAAGTACGAATTCAGCCTCACACTGTTTTCATCCAGACTTAGCGTTTTGGAAAACGGCCCCACATACCCAATTCTGTTTTCAGAGTCCTGCATCTCAAAGGCAGTCCGAAGCGTATCGGCCGGAAAGAACATTTCACTAACCCGCGGTGTTTTGCGGGTTAAACTCTGAAATACGCTACAATCACTCAGCAGGGAAGCGCAAATAAGGGCGGTTAAAATCAGGAACTTTTTCAAAATTATCGTATTTGTTCAGTTTTAAGGGGTAGTTGAATCCAGGAACTGCTCGATAAGCGGCACCGCTACCAAATTCGGTTCACCGCTATCCTGCGGAAGGGTCGTGACTTCTCCGATGTACTCTCCGTGTGTTCCCGGCAGTATTGCCAGTCGCGAGCCGGCAATCAACTGATGCAATGCAAGTACATGTTCGTTTGAAATCAGGTCACGATCGCCGTTGATAAGCAACGTCGGAGCTTTTACCTGTCGGATGAGTTCATCCGGAATATCCCGGAAGTGGACCATTCGTTTGGCATCGCGATCGTGCATGATGCGAAAACGCTCCGGATCGGGAACGATCTCCAGGTACGCTTTTCGAAGCGCGGGCGGCACCTGATCAACGCTCACCTGTTCCATAAAATGCCAGAAATCAGTTGGGGCCCCGCTTCGTTTGGTGAGTACGGAACCAAGCACGAGTTTATTTACCAGTTCCGGATGCCTGATCACCAGCTGCAGGGCTGTTGTAGCACCGTTGCTAAACCCGAAGACGTTCGCCGGCTGCACATTTAAGTGCCGAATCAGTGCGGCCACATCATCGGCATCCTGTTCGAAAGAAAGATCCGAATCGCGGTCCGTGGTGCGTCCGTGCGCCTGTAACTCTACGGCAATCACCTTTTGTTTTTCAGAAAGTCTCGGAATGATCCTTCCGAAACTGATTTCGTGCGTCGACCCGCCTCCGTGAACGAGTACGAGCGGCGTTCCACCCTGTCCGTAGACGGCATAATACATACTGATTCCGTTGATATTTGCGCTTCCTTCCTGCATACCGGTGATTTATTAAATGGCCTTACCAAAGATAATTATAAAGGCTTATTCATTTAAAATAAACGCTTATTTTTAGTGGGTAAAAGAGAAAACCTTCCCTGTGGAATATTCTGCCGAATCATTTTTCCTGTCATGCTTTTCCGGATTCGGTATCTACTCGGTAGTGTACCTGGTACTGCATATTTTCTTTAAAGAAAAGCGTGCACGCTTTGAAGAATTCGACCGTTCGGCTTCTCACCTGATCTCTTTTATCGCAATCGGTTTTGTCATTTGGGCACTGTTTGCTGAAAAGCCGTTTTTTTACTACTGCTACTATGTAATTCCGATACAATTACTTTGGTGGCCGAAAATCAGAACTTATCTACCCGGACGGGCTTTTATCGGCATACTGGCTCTTTTGTCTCCCGGGCGGCTGATTACTTTCCTGACGTCCTTTCACCGCGATTACTTACCCAGCACCTGGCACATACCGTTTACAAATCAACTGGTACTTTTAACGGTCGGACCGTTACTCTTCGGAACAATGGCCTTTGTCTTTCACCGCATAAGAACCCGCACAATCACCCGAAAAATATCCTGATTATGAAACACTACGTCATCCTGTTGCTCCTTTTAGTATGTGGATCACTGCACGCGCAGGACAATCTGTGGAACGAACGTCACGACATCCTTTCTGAATACGACGCACTCGCCGCTTCGGACACCAACTTTCGGATCCGAATTGTTGACAGCACTTCGCGAATTACTGTTTTCATCGAAGGAAAAGATTCCCTGCAACTCACGCATTTTATCCGTCCTTACAGCAACGGAATTATAGACGACGAGTCTCCCTGCGACAGCCTGGTGATTGCACTCGATTGTTCCAGGTGTGCCCCTGAACACATTCGTAAGATCATCGCATCGAAACAACGCAAATGGGTACAAACCTCCGATTCCACCTACATTTCAAAACGTTGGGTCATGAAGTTTCAACCTGCTAACCACGATCCGGTAACGTATACGGTTCCGCTCCTTTTGATACGCACAACTGTGACCCAATCGGAAATTGTACTCTACACGGCAATCTTTACGAAATACGAATGGAAATCACGATTGCGCACCAAAGAAAAAAATCAGGTGAATTAAAACTAACCGCCTTTTAACCCTGATCCATTCACCCAAATACCTTTGTAAACCCAGTCAGAATGATCCATAAGCGAGGTATCAACAAGTTTAGTTTGCTCAAATAAGAAACAACACGGACGAATTTCCGCAATACGCTCGTTAGTCCCCAAAATACCAGTATCTTCTATTTGATATTCAATACGATGCGAATCATCGTTACAGTGAACATATAGAATCTCCTCTGTTTTGAATCCGGATTCATTGTAGGTAAGCACAATTGTGACTAACTCAAAAATGAACAGCAGGATAAGCGAGCTATTAAACCCAATCCTGAATACCATAGCACTTTTAGAATATTTTCGAGCGCGAAGTGCCGCGTAAAAAAGACCTAAAATCAAAATCACGATACAGATCCAGGTGATCCCGATACTTATAAGTTTCATCCCCGTACAAGTATGCAGAACTAACATTATGAAACAAATCAACCACATTGTCATGCCCCAAAAGCGGTAAATATGCTCCGATGCGCGTTTTTGTTGATCAGGCATTAGATAAAAAGTTTTGCTAATGATAACGTTTTATAGTTGTGATTTATTCAATGAGACCGATACCCTCGTGATGATTTCCTCTAAACAAAAGAATAATAGAATATACTTATCTTTAATGCTAAAAAATGCATAAGTGGATATTCGCGTCATTCCTGATGCTCCTGCCCTGGAGTTCGAACTGCCAGGAAAATTCCGATCTTTTATTTATCAATATACTTACATTACTCGCAGCTGATGATGAATTCGAAGAACGGGCGGGAACACTATTCGAAGATAAAAACAGCCTCTTTTTTTATTATGGAAATCTATTCTACGAGATCACGAAGCAAGATACCATTCCCGACGTCTATCTGTGGCCGCAAAAAAAATTACAGGATCAAAACATCGGTTGCTACTTACATATTGATTCACTTGGGCAACAAGGTGATTTCTACCTGATCTATTTTAAATTTACAGGTAATCGCTGCCGTCCTAAAAAACCGAAGTCAGTTATTGGAAAATTCAGGCTGATCGCAGAAACAAAACTCGAACTTGTTACATTGGATTACTGCGAATAACATGAAAAAATTCATCACATTACTCAGTTTAACGATCAGCATACAGGCTTTTGCCCAACCGCGGCCAATCACGGTAACCGACTCTGTAAACATCGAGACGACACTTCGTCAGGCAGGCGATTCACTGGCTCAACTTCTCCGAAAGGGTGAGTCGATCACTTCTGGTCTCTCTGAATTCTCCGTACAATTTACGTGTGACACCTTCATGATTGAGCAACGCCAAAGATTTCAGCTCGAAATCGATTATTCGACGAGAGGAATGATCGCTTCGGCTTATGAAGCACAGCGCAATTACGATAGTCTCCTAAACCATTACTACGAACTTTTAATGGCAAAGCTTTCGGAAAATGATCGTGAAATACTTGAACTTTCTCAGCAAAACTGGTTAAAATTCAGAGATACGGAACTTACTCTGAACCGCTCTCTCACTGAAGAAAAGTATACCGGCGGCGGAACTATTCAAGCCGTGATCGCTGCATCCAGGGCGCTGGAACTAACGCGAAATCGGTTGATTGATATATATGTCTACCGGGAACGTATTACTCAATAAATCAGAATTTTTCTTTCACGAAATCTCTTTATCTTTCCAAAAAAACCTTCCATGAAAAACACGCGTATCTTCAAAATGGCGTTCGCCGGAGTATATCCGCACTACGTTCAGAAAGCAAGCAAAAAAGGTCGTACCAAAGCGGAAGTAGACGAAATCATTTACTGGCTCACCGGCTACAATGAAAAAGATCTGACGCGCATACTCGAACAAAAAACCGACTTCGAAACCTTTTTCGCGGAAGCACCGCGACTGAACCCGAACGTGTCAAAGATCACCGGCGTGATTTGCGGATACCGCGTCGAAGAGATCGAGGATCCGCTCATGCAGAAGATCCGCTACCTGGATAAACTGATTGACGAACTCGCGAAGGGAAAGTCCATGGGAAAGATCCTGCGCAGCTAAGTCCGGTTCCTTAAAGAGGCCGTTCGTCCTCTCCTGCCGGTTCCCACAACTCGATCTTGTTTCCTTCCGAGTCCAGAATGTGGATAAACTTGCCGTAATCGTAAGTTTCGAGGCTGTCGAGGATTGTCACACCGTTTTGCTTCAGCTTTTCGATCAGTCCTTCGATGTTCTGCACACGGTAGTTGATCATAAACTCCTTTTCCGATGGCGCAAAATAATCGTTCCCCTTTTTAAACGGATTCCACTGTAGTGAATGAATACGTTTCGGCTCGTCCAGGTCGCGCGATTCAAAACCGGCACTCCCCCAGTCGTTGATCTCCATACCGAGGTTCTTCGCGTACCAGTCGCGCGTTTTCTGCGGGTCGTCCGACATAAAAAATATACCGCCGATACCCGTCACTTTTGGCGTTGTATCATGAACTTCGCGCGTTCCGGCCTCCTCTTTTTTCGGTGTTTCCATAACTTTTGTCTTTTCCGTCGAACGGCAACCTGCAATGCCCGCGGCCACGACGATCAGAAGGATGAATCTAATCATTTCAATTCATTTTAATATTCGAACTTACATTTAATTTCCGAATTCCCGAACACCGACTGACTTCCCCGTAGCTATTCCTGCCACTGTGCGTCGTTTCGCTTTCCCCGACGATTCAGCTCCTGCCGGCGCATTTCGAATTCCGTCAGCAAAGTGCGGAATGTGTCTGTTAACAGATCAGGGGGGGGCCTCGTTATTCACCGGTACTATTTCCGGGAGCACGATCCGCTGCTCACCATCTGCGGAAACCAGGCGTAACACGTAAAAGTTTCGGGCATTGACCATCGGAATACTATCAGCGTTTGCAATGCTTTGACGAAACTGTAGCGAATCTGCGAAGACCTCTTCAAACATAGCCGGAAGCAAACTGTCTGCATCGCGAACTTCCGGACGCCAGGTAAAACAATTGTTAGCTACTACGGAATGGACCTTTTGCGATGTTACATCCTGCCAGATGATCCAGTATTCTTCATTATAAAAACATGACTTCCCGGTACCGGCAGGCTGACGTTCACCGACCACTTTCGCACAGCCCGAACACGACTCAATGAAGATATACACGGGCATGCCCTGCGCTTTCAGGGAATCCACCAAGTGGTTGTGATGCGCAGAAAGTTCCTGAGCGCCGACACAATGCGCTAACAAAATGGACAAAACAAACAGAATGCGCGTAAACTTCAACGGTCCGGAGCTTTGGGTTTTCGAATAACAAATTAAGGATTTCAACGGGAAAACACAATTAAAAATAAAAAGCACGATGAATAGTCCTGTCGGATACCAAATGTTTTCAGAATTGGAAAAGAACTTTGAACACTAAAATGCACATCATGTCCGGTACCTTCCAAAAGATTTTTACACTCATCCTTGCGCTGTGTCTGCACAGTTTAGGGAGCACGATTCAAGCACAGGAATCCGATTCTCTGAAATTACCCTTTGCCATCTCCCACCAGAAGAGGCTGTCGGAAGAGGATCTCAAAAATAAAAAGGAAGGTGCTTACCTGACCGGAATACCGGATTTCAGTTCGGATCCGGTGAATGGTTTCGGCTACGGCGGCGAGGCATCACTGTTTTTTAACGGAAAGCGCAGCGATCCTTTTTTTGCGTATACGGCATACCGGGCGAAAATCGACCTCACACTTTTCAACACCACTCGCAATCAACGGGAAGCAATGATAAAGGCGGATATTCCTTACATTTTCAACACGCGGTGGAGACTACGATTTGAAGGAGGATACGAAAAAAATCCGAATTTACTGTACTTCGGCATTACTCCTAAAACACTTGATCCGCTCGCGTATTACCCGGGCCAGGACAGTTCCCAGGCGGAAGTCACAGACGCACGTTATTCGGATTATGCGGGCTCGCTTACCGGGATTGATGTGCATTATGACAACTATATCAAAGAAGAATACATTGTAAACATAAGCGGGGAACGCTCTTACCTGGACAGTAAACTCCGCCTGTTGATTGGCTTTGAAGCGGCACATTTCAATATTACGACCTTTCCCGGGAATTCCCGTCTGCGGAACGACGCCCGGCACAAAGACGTACCCGGCATGGGAAAAGGCCACGTAACAATTGAACAACTCGGCATAATTTACGATACGCGCGACCTGGAAACAGACCCCGGACAGGGAGTGTTTGCTGAAATTACCAATGAACTCTCTCTTAAAACCCTGGGCTCCGCTTTTAATTTCAATAAAACATTCATGCATGTAAATTATTACCACAACCTGCTGAAGCAGAAAGCCAAAAAACTCGTACTGGCACTTCGGGTGGCCGGAGGATACACCGCCGGAAATGCTCCGTTCTTCGAATACCAGGACCAGTGGAGTTCCGAGGGAAGCATCGAAGGACTCGGCGGTGCAAACACGCTCAGAGGATATAAACAAGGCCGCTTTCTGGGTAGAACAATGACCTTTAACAACCTCGAGTTGCGATATCGTTTTGCAAAAGCTACCTTTTTGAAACAGCACTTTGCCCTGGTTGCCGTACCCTTTTTCGATATCGGTGAAGTAAGCGATCGGGTCGGCGGGGTCTTTCAGGCTTCGAACTACCGCTATTCCGAAGGAATGGGCATGCGCATCGTTTGGAACGTGAACACCGTTTTACGCTTTGATTACGCCGTTTCACACGAAGACCGCCAGTTCTTCTTTAACCTCGCACATGCCTTTTAAACTTAAACGGACTGGATTCGTGCGTATGTTCACGTGCATATCAGATAAAAATGGAAAACAGCAGGTATTACCGAGCCAGGACAGGGCAAGGCCCAGCAGAAGCGTTCTTTTTTTCCGGAAATTCCAGGAAAAGGTATAGACACCCGCGCCGATCGTAAGAATTACAAGAAACAAGACCTGGAAAAGAGCGAGGCCGAGGTCGCCGCCGGATTTCCCGCGAAACCCACTCAAAAGCAGGAAGAATACA
Organism: uncultured Flavobacteriales bacterium; assembly: GCA_964389755.1. Classification (GTDB taxonomy): domain Bacteria; phylum Bacteroidota; class Bacteroidia; order Flavobacteriales_D; family Crocinitomicaceae; genus JBBSUQ01. The sequence continues at coordinate 52,132 of CAYMEW010000019.1, forward strand.
ACCGTGGAAATCACTGGTGGAAAAAGAATCAATTTCAGTTGTGGCTTATGCATGTTTCAACACGTGTTCCGCGATTGCCTGGTTCTGAGGCGCAGACCTTTTAGAAGGTATCGTAATCCGCATTGGAAAACTGAATGTCCGAAGGATCGAGATCTTTATTTATTTCAAAAAAACCGATGGGTAAACTGGTATCTGCTTCCAAATGTTTTGATAAGAACGGATACATCCAGTGATTGGAACTGTATGTAAAAATGACTTTTTTACACTTCAACATCTTGGCGAGTTTAGTGATCGATTTCAAAAGTCCGTCCACCTCAGACTCCATTATCCGGGCTATTTCGCCGATAAATAGATGAGTCTCTACTTTTATAAGCATCTTATACCCGTCTTTTTCGATCAGGTATACATTTTCACGCGCCATTTTATAGGAAAAAAACCGCTTATCTTTTCGGATGCGCCCCCGGGTCTGCGAAAAATCGAATCCGCGAAGATCACTTTCGGGATTAAGACTGTAAGAGGCCAGCTTTCCACGCACGTATTTTTGGTAGGCGGGCCTGAGAAAGCTAAACTTCGCGGCGAGTTCACACAGGGGAAGTGTGCGCACGGGAAGCGTGAAACGCTGCATGAAGCCATTGAATCGCCAGGCCAGTTTATGTTTGAATCCGGGATATGAATTTTGATTCGGAAAACCAAAAACCAGTTGTACCCCCACCTTTTCGGCCAATTCGTAGGTTTCCGTTGCGAGCCTGGTAAAAAGACCTTTCTTTTGATGCGCCGGTGCGGTCATGGTATCCCCTGATTGCGCCACTAACATGTCTTTTTCATCCCAGGAAAGGACGATCGGAAATACACCGTAGTAAGCAGCAGGATCTCCGTCGTGATGCGCGATCACGCCCACATTTTTGCACCCGAAAAGTTGTGTATCGTACTTTGTACGAATTGTATCAAGGGATTCGCGAATACCAAAACTTAAAAAATATAGTTTTTGAATATCCGTGTAAGAATGATCGTTAATTTGTCCCGTCTTATACATGTTTACTTTGAATTCCGTGGCGCAGAAAAGCCTTATTTAAAAATAACATGTTCGAAGCATAGGTCGTTGTGGAAGAAATACCGTAGCGATTCATGATCCGCGGATCGTTCACATCGTCCGTACAGCGATAATCCACTGCCAGTTGTTGGGTATAACCGGCACTTTCGGCCAGGTCTTTCACCGTTTCATCATAGCTACCATCCGGATACGCTATACTATTTACGGCTTTCCCGGTTACCTCTTCCAGGATGCGTTTTGATTCACTCAGCTCGTAACCGGCCTTTTCGCGGTCTATAAGCCCCAGGTTGTAATGTCTGAGTGCGTGCGATCCGATCGTAACGAATTTGGAACGGGAAAATTCTGTGAGTTCCTTTCTGTCCATGAGTTTCCAGACCTCAGGTGGCAGAGAAAGAAGTTTTTGTTCAATTCTATATTCACGTTCAATTTCTGATAATACCTGATCCCGTTTTTCGTAAGGGAGCATTTTTACATAATCCGACAGTGCAACTCCGGTTTCCTTATTCAATCCATTCACGAAAATTTGGTCCCCGACCTTTAGCGCAGATCCTTTCATGAAGTAATTAATTGCGGCCACATATTCGGACCATAAATACGATGGCTCATTTTCCATAGCACCTACGCCGGCTATAAAAAAACTGGTCGGAATTTTATATTTCTCGAGCAAAGGAAGCGCCGTCGTGAGGTTATTTACGAAACCGTCATCGAATGAAACCGTAAGGTATTTCTCATTCACCGTTTCACCCTGTCTTAACTTCTCAAAAGCTTCGGCAATCGTTATAATCTCAAAATTGTCGCTGAGGTATTTCAGTTGCCGCTCAAACTGGTTCTTTTCAATGTGCCTGGGAGAAAAGTACGTGCTGTCCGACTCAGTAACCCCGTGATACATAATATTGAGAATCTTGTGAGGAGAACGGTTTCTTAATACTTTATCCCACCCGGTGCCCAGAGCAAGCGGAAAAGCCAGTGTTCTGGCCAAGCGTTTCGTTAATTTCATGTATTGCGGAATCAAAAAAGCCTTCCGGACAAACTTACAAATTTTCCGGTAAGAAAGACTGAAACACGCTTTGCAATTCGTTCAAAATTACTATTATTCATCGCACCGGGAGATAAGAGTTTCCCGGTAAATGCAGTTCACAATCCCCATACATACAAACTAGTCAATCACGTGACATCCGAACACCTTCACCTTCCTCATTTGGCAGACCCCCGTCTTTTATTCCTTCCATGAAGGCAATCCACGCCGGTTCAATCCCGGAAAACAAGTGCTCGACCTGTTCTCCCCTGGCATCTTCAAAGTGAACAACTACTGAGTCTCCGCGCCTTGCAACAGACTCAATTTTCGATCGTGGTATTTTAAACGCCGCACCGTATTCGGGGATCATGTACTGATAAGCAAAGTACGCAAGAACCGGTATTCCAATAATAAGGGTCAGGCTACTGTTTTTACCGGCGAACATATATAAGACTGAACACAAAACAAGTGAGGCGATCAGCACGACAAAAAGAATGACTTTCAGCTTACGCAAAACGTCTGCCGTTTTGAAGCCCCCGGCGTTCTTTTCTCCCAGATCGTTCGTCTCAGACCAGTTTCCGGTCTTGGTGACGTAGATAAACTCATCGTCAATATTCAAAAATCCATACTGGTATTTAAGCCATACTTTCATCGCAAGCTGTTTTTTTTCGGAACCTGTCCCGTTTTAAAACGGAACACATCTTTAATCAGTCCTTTGTTTTCCGGGCTAAAATGCCGAAGTTCCCGCACTATTTCAGGGTTCTCACGGATGCAGTCCGAAATGATGTGGTAGGCCATGTCGCGCACCTGATCAGGCTGCTTCTCCCGTATCTGTTTTGTTTTCAGAACCTCCAGGAATTTCTCGCGGTTCGAATGCGTAAGTTCTTCGGCGTAAAAATGGTCGAGTTCTTTTGAAAGCTCATCGGCTTCATCAAATTCAAGGAGATAAGTCCTCAGACAGTCCGTTGCTTCTTTGCCCTCACTCTGCCAGCCCTCTCTCAGGGTTTGCCGGGCAGATGTGTAACGCTTCATCTTTTCCCGGTAGATGGTTGCGGCCTTCAGGAACTGACCTGTATTTGTATACAAACCGGCAACTTCCTCATAATATACGTCCGCTTCTTCTTTTCGGTGAAGCAGTGTAAACATATCGCCTACCTTTTCACTGTTATGTAACTCCCTGTATAACTCGATGGCATTCGAGATCAGGTTCGCATTTACAAAACATTCAGCGGCTTTCTCCTTGTTATTTAAGTGTTTTAAATATATTGAAGCCGCATCGCGGTATAACTTTCCATCAGCAAGCGTTTGCGCTGCAGTATGGTTATCTTTCAATAGCTTCATATATACGAAGGCCGCCTGCTCGTATTCTTTCTGACGAACGAGTTCGGCCGCCGTCTGGCGATATTGTTGCTGTAGCGAATGGAAATAATCACCAACATCAACGGACGCACCACCACGATTTGAAGATACCCGGTTTCTCTGGGCGAAAGCCGAAAGAACGGACCAGTTTCGGGACAACTTCAACTGGCCGTTTCCGCGCCCGCGCGCACTTCCGTTATGATCCAGCGGGATTGCATATTTTAAAGCTTCTTTTGGGTCCTTTTGAAGCATGTCGAGAAGTTTATCAAGTTCTTTCTGATTCCTTCGTTCGAGATCATCTAAATCGCGTTTAACACGATCATGGTAAGCGTCTTGCTTCTCTTTTCGGAATGGTCGCGCGATCATGGACATAAAATGTCCGAACCCGGTTGGATCTTCCGTTCGTTCTACCCGATTCCGTTTACCGGTCGTATTTTTTTTACGGAATTGCAACCTGTAAAACGCAAGTTTGGCTTTCTCAAAGAGGTTCAGGGATTTGTCAGGCATTATCTCCGGTTTCGGAAAATGAGTTTCCAGCTTTCGTACGGCTTCTTCCACATCTACCGGGGCCAGTTGAAAACGGCGGATCTTGTCTGGTATGAAGGGGGCTTTATCCGGACGAATAATTCGCACCGGACAGGCCTCCGGTAATCGGACCAGTGCACTGAGATCAAGTTGCTCCTTTAATTCCGCTAGCCCTGTATCGGGATGCATAAACCAAACAGCGCCGGAAAAAAGTGCTTCCGTCTCCGCCATCGTCATCGCCGGAAAAAGCAGTGATCCCTGAGCAATGAACAAAGATTCTGAAACCTGCTGACAACGCTCATGGGGTCCGGTATCGACCGGCAGATTTGTATTTCCGGGGATCAGCAGGCATCCCCAAACCGTATTTGCCCTGGTCCCGGGAAGCGGGTAAATCATGAGTGTATCCGGATCCAGTTGCATACGCTGAATTTCAAGTAGCCACGTTCTTACGGAAGTTCCCCTCACTAGGATACCGTTCAACGGGTAACGATTATATTCGCAAGGTTTTAATCTAAGTTCCATGAGACAAAATAGTTGACATAAACGGTTCTATGAATTTGACGTAAAAGTCAGAGACGGAGATGCTTTTGGTACGACCTTTATTAAAAAAGGGATCCCCGCAAAAAAAGTCAGCCGTTGCCATTCCCAGCTTTGTTTCCAGGAGTAAAGGAATAAAAATTTTCGGGATCACCGGATTACTGCTTTTCAAAATGGCCATTCCCGATTCATGGATCTCGACGCTGCTTCCCTCCGGGAAATTGAATGTTCCGGCGGTTACTTCGTGCGACTGAAGTAAGTGATCACAGTCCTTGCGGTACCTGATCTTAATTGTTTCGGAAGGTGACGACAGACGCACCTCATGTGCGTTAAAGACCAGTGTATTCCGGCTGCTGATCGAAACAGAAGTAACGTGTTTAAGAACACTGCGCTCATTCGTTAGAGCAGGAAATCCTGCAAGCAATTCCTGCCTTGCCTCCCGCAATTTCTGCTTTACAGGGGACGATTCGGTGTTGTCCTTTCTGACCTCAGCAGTATCCGGATCTATTTGCCAGTTGCCGGCCGGGGAATGATACCGAAAATAGCCTTTACTAAAAAACAAGCTCCCGTTTGAAATGCCCTGCCTGTCAAAGAACACATTGGATTCTTTTTGGGTCTTCAGATTATATAATACTCCTCTGTTCTGAGAAACATCGACAATGATAAACACAGAATTGCCCATGGAATCCGGCCCGACTTCGTATTCTCCCCTGAAAGGTAATTTCCGGATAAGATCGATTCCCTTTGCCTGCCCTGGATTACGCTTTCTCATGGCGCTATTTTCAACCATCCGAAATACGTTTCCATCACTTGCAATGACAATACACAGCATGCCGTCTGCCGATGGAATGAGTTCGGCGCTGTTCGGTGGATAGAACAGGATCGGGAATTCATGGGCGTGCTCATCCCCTACTGCACGCGAACCCGACCTGTTCTCCTTTTTCCAGAGATCGTCCAGTGGCAACTGCAACTGCTGTATTAAACGCCTGCTGTGTTGTTGCTTTTTATAGACATCGATGTGACCAAGCGCATCCGTATGAATCCGGTAGTCCAGCGCATGATGAAATTCGTTCAGTACCTTCAGCATCTCCGCTTGCTGAACAGTTGACTTTTCAGAGATCAGGAATACTTCCTGTTGCCGGCGTGGAGGAAAGTCTCGAAAATAGGCTTTTAATCCCTTTGAACAGTTCAGGCGTACATCTAGTTGCCCCAGTGCATCTGTAAGCTCCGACACCGAATCGAAACGAACCTCCTTATACCCGTCGCCAATCACAAAACTCCTGCAAGGAATATCAGTCTTCGGGTGTTTTGCAATGGCCAACATGATTGCAAATGCGACCGTTCGCGGAGTACCCCAGTTTTTGAGTGAACTGTCGATCAACATGACGCGCTCATGCTCCTGTTGTTGTGGCGGGATTTCACGCTGGATAAAGAGCGCTTCGTTGTTAGCCAGTCTCGACAGGAACACGAAGTCATCGTTTGCAAATTCGGAAATGAGGAGTTTATCAAAATCGCCTTTATTTGTCAGGTCTGAAATTCCCCCGAGGGGCTGGCTCCCGGTAGAAGAACTGTGAGCCGGAATATTCAGACCGCTCCAAAGTTGCCTGATCAGCGTACCAACCAGGCGTGTTTGTTCATGATTGCTCAATTGATCTATAAGGTCTGTCGGAACCGCAAGTTGTTCGGTAAGGTGCGGCTCTTTCACGTCAAAGTCATCCGGAAGCTCGGGTAGTTCCATAACCCGGTCCAGGATTTGCTGAACACTCGTTATTTTCCTGGCAAGTAAACTAAATACACGAATATCCCGCACCAGTATATTCAGGTTATAGGGTACCGGAGTCAGGCAAATCTCCATTTCAGCTTTATCGGTGAGCATCCGCATAATTGCCGGCGATTTTTTCTGCGAATAGCTGCCGTGACATCCCTGAAAGACCGCCTGGAAAAGCTGCACCTTTTTCTTCCCCTTTTTAAATTCATCGGGAACGGAAGAGAGGAGTTCTAAAAAATACAGTGCCTGCTCCTTATCCTCTTCGAGATGGATTTCGCAAATACATGCTCCGATATCTTCGAGCATTCTGCCGGCATTTCCGGAAGTGGCCGCTATGGCTAATAAAAGTGCGCCGAAAGGCGGAAGTCCCAGCGTTGAAAGCGCCGGTATGATCTCCTCCAAAAAAGCCGTATAAGCAATGGTACTTCCATTCGGAACGGAAATAACCGTTCCCTGCTCTTCCCACTGCCAGAAATAATTCTCAAAGGTCTGAAAATAAGGTGTTTTGATCATGTTTCGAACGACGTTTTTGGAAATGTAGTTCTGTATGAGGCCAACGATAATGGCTGAAGATCGCTGTGAGCAAGCCTGAAATAGTGACCGTTTTTCATAAAAACAATTCGATCCGGTTCTGAAATACCCAGTTTCTTACGATATACGGTCGTGAGCGAATGCAGTTCGAAATCTTGACCTGCCGGCAGCAAGAAGGCGTCTCTTGGCCAAAAGACCTGCCCTGTGAGCGGTAAAAGAGGCCTGCCCAGGATCAGTGCCGTATAATTATCGAGGATACACCAGGTATGCGCCCGGAGCCGAACTGCCGGAGCCTGCCGGAGGTAATCGCCAAGGAGATCCGGATCGACGATCATTGCGACCGCTTCACGTTCTTCCGCGGTGTTCACGAGTTGGCAATCGAGCAATTCCTGTATCCCGAAATAATTGTGGTTGAGTGTCGGTAGCTTTACGGAAAAGGCTCTGTCGGCCGGTGTCCAGAGCAACGAGGGAATCGTACTTACCGGTAACAAACTGTTTAAGGGAAACAACTTCCCGCCTTTCTCATAAAAGAGTTTTTTGTGTGGAATGGTCTTAACCTGTGAAGAGTTCAACTGGGCATAATCGAATCCCTTCATCCAGATCTCTGCCGCGTGAACACCGACCTTCAGATTATGCCAGTGGCGGATCGCACCCAGGTATTCCCGGTGTGCTTCTCCGATCACTAAGAAATAAGTCAGATCGTCTGAAGCATGGTTTGCCATAATCCTTCGATTTCCGATTGAATGTGCTGTTTGTGTTCCGGCTTGCGTATCCAGTTACAACGCGTCTGAACAAAACGCAACTTATCCTTCACGATATTCTGTTCTTCAAACGACAGGTTGCCCGAAACCCAGCTGTTCTTAAGTTTCTCTACCTCTTTCATCAGTTCTTCGGGGTTCGGTGTTTTATTGAACAGCGCCTGCGGATGAGCCGCTTCGGTAGTTCCCTTTTCGATCACGTGGTCAACGATGCCCGCAAGTATCTCGATTTGTTCCTCGGTATCCCAGATGTATTTTCAACACCCAGAGATCCGATAAAATCGCTTCGGTCCGGTTGCAAAGCAATGCGCTCGCAGCAATGATATTTTGGATCTTCACAGCTCTGCGATCGGAGACCATAACCCCCGTGTTTCGTAGGTTGTGGATCAGGTCGATGTACGGTTTTCGCACCGGTGAAAGGTCTATCTGACGGCTCAGTTGCTGCAATTCGATCACTTCCGAAGGCGTTATGAGTGGTTTTTCCGCAGTGCCGGAATTTTCAAGTTTCCAGCCCGCAAGCAACACTTCCTCCAACTGATCCGTCCCGACATAATCACACTTTATGCGTATCAAAAAACGATCCAGCAGTGCATTCAGCGATTCGTCTTCCGGCAAAACGTTACTCGCTCCTACAAACATCAGTGCAGGCAACTTTTTCGTTTCTTTCCCACGTCGAAAGAGCTTTTCGTTCAGTGCCATAAGCAAACTGTTCAAAATGGCACTGTTCGCATTGAATATTTCATCAAGGAACACCATGGAGGCCTCCGGTAACATTCCTGCAGTATTCGTAATGAGTTCTCCCTCGCGGAGTTTGCGAATATCAAAGGGGCCGAAGATCTCATTCGGTTCGGTGAATCGCGTCAGCAGGTATTCGAAATTGTTCCCGTTCTCAATACATTCCGAAAACAGGCGTACGATTGCACTCTTAGCCGTTCCCGGAGGGCCTAGCAAAAATGCATTCTCACGCGCTACCAGGCTGATCCCAAGCAGATCAATAATCTCGTTTTTTCCTACAAATGAGGATTTCAGGAAATCGAGAACTTTATTTAATTTATCGCTTTTATTCATGGTTTCTTACTAGCTTAAATTCTTTCCAAAACACCTCTCCGTGCATTCCGAGACTGGCTCTTACCAAATCGCTGCAGGCCGGATGCCCCGCCAGTCTGAGTGTTTTATTTTCAATTATTCGGTCGACATATAACTGGTGCATGCAGGGGTTGGAAACAATACCGTCAAAAGACAATCCTTCTGTTTCCAACGGATACCTTACATGTGAATAATGCCAGGTGTGCGCCTTTTTTTCCAGTAAATCGATCAGTTCGTCCTGCGGGTCGATCATCTTCAACTGAAACAGCGCATCCGGCATAAAGCGTAAACAGAGATCGGCAGACAACATAGCAGAGGTATTGAACTCACCTTCGAAATCGGGCAGCAATTTTTCCAGGTCTTCCCGTTCATCTTCCCGGTACAGAATCAGTTGTGCAACCGAGTATACCGTCTGAGCAGCCCACAAAGCAGCGGCAGCGGAAAACTCCGGGATCACATGCGGCCATGCCAGTGATTCCTGTATGTATGCATCCCGCAGGAAATCGATTACTTCGCTTTCTTCGCCTTGTTCTGACACCGGACTGTTTTCGAACAGCAATATCTCTTCACGTTCGCGAAGTCCTTTGATCATCTGTAAGAAATGGTGTTGCATGTTAGATTGACCTTAAACGAAGTAAAAATAACAGAAAAAATCGGGTTTCAGACGAAAAGGTGCCTGTAGATCAGCAGGCAAAACCAAATTAATAGCTATGTCCGTCGGCCAGGCACGGTTCCGAATAGGCAATTAATTCCTTAGCTTCAAGTTCGTCCAGTTTTTGTTTGATGGTTCGATAGTTCAGTGATTTCGGGATCTCCATCGAAAAATACCCATCGTTGACCTGTTCCGAAGTACACCCTAAATCCCGAAACAACTCCCGGATCGTATGAATATTCGTCGCCTTATCCATAACGGCCACCTGAACCGTCGAATTGCCGGAGTTGCGCACAGTTCTCCGATACGTCAGCATGTGTTCACGATTGTCAAATTCTGCGAACACTATGTCATCTGAAGCCATTAACGGTGCATAGAACGGAATACTGTCGAGTTGATACCATCCTTTCCGCGAATCGACGACGATTGCCCACAGAGTTTCAACCATTTCATTTTCGAAAAGGTCGCTGTAGAACCGAACGGCTATCTTAACATGTTTCGCTGACGTCATCCTGAAAAATATGTATCGCGCGTTTGAATCTCTAAAAATATGGATTTAAATGACTCAAAGCGCGGTAAATTGTTCGTCGAGAATGTCCGGGTTCTGCTGACTACGCACTTCCCGTACGAACAGAAGCTTCCGGAGCATGCGTTCCCTTTTCCTGTAGTTTTGTACCATCACAATTGCAAAAACGGTCAACAGGTCATTCACGATCCGGAATACCAGTGCATAATTCGAAAAAGACCTTATTGATTTGAAACGCATGTCCGGATGTAGCTGGGTGTGGTCGAAGATATCGATCAGACCGGCACACACGTAGAAAAACCACCATAAGACAAGCACATAATAGACCCGCACCTTCTTAGCCATAACACCGTTTTTGATTAGCACGGCTTCCGTTTTGCGGAGCATTTCAAACATCATTCGGATCGGTCCTATCCAGTGAAAAACAGGAATGAACCATGCTCCGACGGACATTCGCGCCGAATAACGCATTTTACCAGTCAATTGCGCCACGTTGTGATAAGCCCTTTTAAACCACCTCAGGAAATAAATAATGGTGAATACATGTAAAATCAACAGGAACATTGCTGCGAAAGCTACGCCGATACGCCAGTTTTCATCTGCTAACATCCTGGAATAGCCATTTCCATACCGAATCTGAAAATAATAAACGGGGATACTGACAAATAACTCCGGGACCAACATACTAATGAGTAACCATAGCGTGGTTCGGCCCCTGCGTTCATTTGGAAAAAGCGCTACACTATCGGATGACATGGTCGGTATTCGTTTGGTTAATTAAAATAAGTCAGCCACAAAAATACGACATTTAAGGTTCAGAGTCTGGCATTTTTCTCAAAACAGACCTGAAGCCCAGACATTACACATGCAATGCTTTCAGCGCTTCGTAGACCAGAAATGCCGGCCAAACCAGCGCTTTGAGAACCCCGAGTACTCCCATCCAGAATCCGGTTGCCGTTGAGATATAATAAACTGCGGCACCAATCATTCCCAAACCATACATAGCGCTTTTAGGCGCATTTTGCTGAACTTTTTCTTTCATGATCGCGAATTTTTATGCAAAATCGGCAAAAAAAAGCGTATTCGCAACCGAACTTCTCCGGAAAAAAGAATAACCATTATCAAGTTGGTATTCAGCTTATTGCTTACAATAAACTCAGGTATATCACGAGCAGCGCCCCGGGAAGTACGAAGACAAAAGACGCAATACGCGCAAAATTAAACCAGGCACTCTGCCTCTTAAGCAGGAAGGTGATCAAAGGAATGAGCAGGAATAGCTGAAATGCCGGAAACCAGGTAAAGATCGATCGCTGCCGGATCTCCTCCTGCCGTTTAACGCTGTCGGATTCATTGGCCTGCACATCGAAGACTAATTTCTTTCCGGTCCGGAAAACGGGAGAATAAGTCATTCTCAAACTGTTTTCGACGCGATCACTCCAGTCTGACAATGTCGGCGTGAACATATAACCTTCCACGTCCAGAACCTTGTGCCAGGTGTATTCCCAATCGCGATTGATCTTCCAGGAATCGTTTGAAAGTTTTTTGGTCGGACCGTCCACAAGTACCTCGAACGTGGTCACAAGTGCCAACAAGGTACAAAAGACAACAACGATCTTAAAAAAGAGCCAGGGTGTACCGGATGTAATACGCTCATAGAATTCCCGGTCCTCGCGTTCTTCCTGTTCTTTTTTCCGGCGTACTTTCTCTGCTGCAATGCGCAATGCTTCTTCTCGATTTACGTATCTGGTCATGTTTTTAAGTTGAGGATGCAATAATAGTATTTTCTGAACTTTTTGAGGGATTAAATGGAGAGATTTTCACTTACGGACAAGCATTCCCCGCAAATTAACCTTCGTTTTCGGCCTTTCCGGCCCGAATTAAATTCCGGAGGACACGAAAGAGTCCGCAGAAAAATCGCAGTCACTATACTCTGTTTTACCTTTGAGGTGCGCCGGCGGTTTCAGATGCTTTGTCCTGCAGCGCATTACGTTTACTTTTATAAAGTTCCCGTTTGATATAATTAAACAAGTCACCATGTACAGGCAAAGCCTCGTATTTTGTCTTTATGTTTTGGGTTTTGCAATGCAGAATGAGTGGGATTACCGATTCCTTTTTTTCAAGTTCAACGATATATTTTCTTTTCATTCCTTTTCTTTTAGCAAATCTGAATGTCACATGGTTCCAGCCTCTTGGTGTACTCGTAAATTTTATGGATTCAAGTTCAGCGTATGAGAATCTCTTTTCTTTTACAGATCCGGAGGTGTACCTAATTCTGATTCGATCTTCCTCAAAAAGAACTTCATACCGATTATAAATAAAAGAACGTACAGGTAAAATTAAAAGGATTAATCCTAAAAGACCGGCAACTATTTTGCCTAACAACGTTGATTCAGCGGAAAATACAGCCCAAAACAGCGGAATGGAAATGAGCGGCAACATAGCTACTTCAAAAAACTGCTCATTATGGTTGTCTCCTTTGTATATCATCTTCTTTGCTGAAACGAATGTACGGAGAACTGAACTTCGTTCGGCACTTCTATTATTTTAAAAAGTCCGTTATCAGCCTGGCCGTTTCTTTTGGCTTTTCTGCAAGCATAAAATGTCCGCATTCTTCGATTTTCTTTAGTTGCAGATCCGTTGCAACGTCCGATAACGACATTTGTAACATTTCAAAACCGCTTCCACCGATTCCAAGCACCGGCATCCTGAGTTTGTCGTAGGTTTTACTGTCTTCAATATCTTGTGGAAAAGCCTGATACCAGGCATTTGATGCCCGAATCGCATCTTTAGAGTTATAGGCAAACCGGTAAACTTCTTTGTCAAAATTACTAATACTGTTTTGGTTAACAAGTGAATTTTTAAATAGCCATTCAATGATAATATCCATTCGGCCTTCCAGCAGCTGTTCTGGAAGTTCTTTCACCTGGTTAAATGCCAGCCACCAGGGATAAAGGTAATCCGCTCCCGGAATGGGTAACATGGGTAACTGATACATTCCGGCGTCCGGGTGCGGTGTATCTAACATGATCAGTTTCGAGGTGATTTCCGGGAAATTCGCTGCAAAACTAAACGCAACATGGGCACCGATGTCGTGTCCTCCGATAGTCACTTTTTCATATCCCAGCTGTTTTACAAGTTCGAACAGGTCTGTTGCCATATTCTTTTTATCATAGCCTTTTAGTGGTTTGTCAGAACCGCCCATTCCTCGCATTTCCACTACGACCACACTATACTTTTCGGCAAGAACGGGCATTATTTTGTGATATGCCCACCATGTTTCCGGATATCCGGGGATTAAAATTAACGGTTCGCCCTGCCCGCCTTTAACATAATGTAATTTTGTACCATTTACTTCGGCATAATTATTTGCAAAGTTTGGTATTGATTTGATCAGTTCTTCGTCTGCGTATTTCATCTATTTTTCTATTTTCTTTATTGGTAATGCGTAAGCTGTTCTGAATTACAAAAATAAACACTAGTTTTATAACCATCAAGTGTGTAGTATACTGTATAGTTCATATTTTTTTTTCAAAAAAGCATTATGACCATGAAATTGATAAGTCAGATTTGTAAAGAAACAGGGATACCAATCGGAACAATTCGTTTTTACGAGAAAAGCGGACTGATTAAAGGTCAAACCAAAAAGGAGGTAACCACCAATAATTATGTTTATTATGATGATGAAACGATTGAAAAACTAAGATTTATCCAAATGGCCAAAGCAGTTGGCTTTACTTTGTCGGAAATTAGAGAAGTTATCGATGCCTGGTATAAAAAGCAAATGAGTAAATCCGCAAAAATTGACGTTTTGAACAAAAAGTTGCAGCAAATAGACGAAAAAATGAAAGAATTAAAGGCTGTCAAAAAGCAAATCGCAATTTGCAAATTAAATATCGAGAACGAAGTCAGTTAACTGTTTTTTGTACGGTTCGTCATTTATATACTGTTTCTTTTTTCAATTCTAAGGCAATTTCAGCGTATTCATACGGTTCATCTATTTCATAGAATCTGAGTTGATCATACGTTGACCTCGAATTGTTGATTGTGATCCGAATGGCTTTTTCGCCTGTCCATTCTATTTTCTTTATTTGATTGTACAGACGTTCCTGAATAATGTATAAATTCCCATAAAGCGGAATGCTTCTGCCCTTTGGCACTACCGAGATGTGTAAAAGTGAATCATCCAGAAACGGACGAGAACCGTATTCGTAAAATACGAGTGCTAATTGGCCTGATGGATTGGGTTGTCTTTCAATTCGAATTACAGAATCCTGATGACTTATTTTACTGAAATAATTCTTCTTCAGCTTTACTCCATTCACACTACTGACCTTACTGGCCTGCACCGTACGCTTTTGAAACCTGGAGATCAACTGAATGTCAGCACGAATGCTGTCATTTGACAACCAGGAAATATTCTCAAATTCAGGCGGAATATTAAACAAATCTATATTGCATAGCGAATCACTTGTTCTTAAAATGCTTGTTTGATTGCAACACGATCCCAATGCTCCTTCGTCAAAACTATACCTGATCAGCTATTGGCTGCTCTCAGGAGAATATGATTTTTCGTAGATTAATAAATTGCTTGTTTCTCGACATATTTCATCCGGATTTTCTGCAGAACAGGAATTTAGAAAAAGAAACAGAATGAGGTAATACTTTTGCATGACGGTTTCGATGGTTGCTAATTGTTGATAAAAGACTGCAGCCTGCCTTCAGGCGGCTATGATTTCATTCTTCGCTTTTTTTCGTTTTGATCATTCAAGTTCACTTTTATTTGCTTTTGCATATTCAATTACTAATCCTTCTAAATTCTCAGGATACTCATAAAATTCGTCTTCTAATTTTTCCCAAATTTCTGAAATGCTTGCCGGAATATCTTCCAAATATTCTCTTCTTTGTTCAGTGTCCTTTGGAACTGGCAATGTTGGAAAGACCCTGATTGCACGATTTAAAATATCAGCCGTTAATGGTGCTTTTATTTCCTTCAAAGCAATTAAAGTTTCGTGAGCATATCCGCCAGAACTATTGAAAAAATATTGGTCAAATCCACCATTGTTTACTTGTTTCTCAAGCATTTCTACATAAAGGACATTTTTTTCAATTTCGTTCAGCGATTCAAAATCCTTATCATACTTTGATTTATGCCAAAGTTTTTGACCTATTTCAATAACTATATCCGTTTCATGTTCCAGTTTAAAGATTTCGTCAATACTCTTAGTTTTGACTTCTGCTTCTTTTGATCCGGAACTGAATATTTTATTTAAGAATTTCTTCACACCTTTGGTTCTAATGAAGGTAAGCTGTTATCAAACCAAATATATCAAAAACATTGTTTTTAAATGCCTATTAAATTCCACACGGCATTTCGAACCCAAAAAGTCAAAACCTCAACTTCTTCGCAACCTGGCGATTCCGTTTTTATATTGTTAACCACCAAGTCAATCGGCTTGCAGCCAGTTTCTATTTAATATTTCTGTAATTCCGTCACTCAGTTCATTGTAGACTACATCTAAAGCAGATTCATCGTTACATAAGATGACAAATCCAAAATGCTTTTCAGGAAACATGAGCAGGTTGGACACCGAATAATCATCGTAATGTCCGGAATGAAAAATGGAAGTTCCATAGACTTCAGAATGGTATTGCCACCATCCAAGGCCAAGAGTCGTCTTGGATCCGTCAAAGGTGACTGTCGGTGTCCAGAGAGAATCCAGTGATGCTTTCGTTAAAAGCAATTTTTCGTTCTGGTTTGAGCCATCATATATTTCCAGGTTATGAATAATCCAATTGGACAAATCCGTGCTGCTTGAAATCAAATTTCCGCTTGGGCTGGTATTTGCAGTACAGCAATTATGACTCTTTCCTTTGTTATTATAGTAAACAGGCATTGAATCCGCAGAGAACCTGAACTGGTCAAAACTGCTATTATACATTTGGCACTTTTCTAATATTTCAGTTTCGATGTATTCTGAAAACAGCCGTCCGGTAATCTCCTCAATTAAATAACCGAGCAGCACATATCCCGTATTACTGTAGCTAAAGCGTTCGCCTGGTGTGAATAACAAGGACTTCTTCTGAAGACTAAGGACAAAATTCTCAATGTCTTTTCCTGTATTCTTTTTCTTATCCCACACGTAGTTAGTTCCCTCCGGAAGACCAGATGTATGATTTAACAGTTGTCTGATGGTTATAACTTTGTAATTATCCGACTTCATCCTGAACCGTGGAAGATAATTACTGATTGGATCCGAAATAGTCAGCAATCCTTTTTCCTGAAGTTGAAGAATTGCGGTGGCAACAAATGTCTTTGATATGGACGCTGATAACATCGGGGTGGTAGAATCAATTTCTCCCTGGTTACTGTCTTTTTTAAGATTTCCGTATCCTTTTGAAAATACGATTTGACTATCAAAAACAACCCCTATTGACAGGCCTTTGATCTCATTTGATTTGACAATGTGTTTAACCAGGGAATCAATTTCACGCTCCATGCTTTGTTGCGCATTTACCTTCCCAAAGACACACAGGAATACCAGATATAAGATTGTGCTCCTCATCTATAATCGGCTACAACGGTTTGGCTACGCGCAGCGCACAGCGTCCCGAAGAGAACTGGGTATAAGTTTGTTGTAGTCATTTTATTCTTTTTTCAATTCAAAATCCTTTATCATTTCAGCCAGTTTTTCCCGTCCTTCCGGAAGGCAATAATGCCAGTGGTCGAATTCGTAAATCAATTTCTCGTCAGGTTTATATTCAGTTCCTAAGTTTTTAAGAATTTCCGAATAATCCTGATCTGTGTATATGAAAATCAATCCATGTTCATCAAGAACCAGATAATCTCCGGAGTCCGGATTCCTGAACATAAGATCATGGTAGCCATTGTACAGAATCACGTCTTCATGTTTTGTCATTAGCTCATGAAGTTTCGATTTAGCCAGTGAGCCAGAGTAATCAATCGGGTTTTCAGGATTGTCTAAATCTCTAATTTTTATTTGAATCTCCTTTTTCGATTGATTTATGAACCCGGCCAGCAAAGTCCTGACGCTAACGTTATCACTCAAAGAAACCACGTATCGCTTATCCGTTCCATTCGATTGAATCAAATAAAACGGTTCTTTGGTAAACTCTTTTGAGGCTGCTTTTATTGGCTGATTACTCATCTTTATTTAATTACTATTACCCGGCGGTGAAACCAAATATATTAAAACATATTTCTATTGTCTCTCTACACGATCTGTACTAGTACATCCAGTTATTTAGCAATTCATTGGAGCTTTCGAGGCCGATGATATCCATCAGATCCTCAAAGTAAAAACATATTCTTTCCCTGTCTTCCGTATCCAAAGCTAAATTTTCAAACGAATTTAAACCGTTCTCAAATTCGTTCAAAACCATACGTGCAGTAAGCTTTTTATTTTGTTCCAGGACAGAAATTAATCGAACGATCGATTCATTCATGATTGCGTTAGCCATAGGCCTGTCCTCCTTCGGTAAAAAGCCAACGTATCCCAGAGGCAATTGATCCGTTCTTTCTTCAGGTCCGAATTTTTCTTTGTGTAGTAATTCCTTAAGTTTACGAATTGCATCCGGTTTGATCCTCAGGGTTTCATCAAGCGATCTGCTCTCTTCATATAAATGATTTCCCGTCATCGGTTTGGTTTCTGATTTTTCCGGATGGTTGTTCATACATGCATAAAGTGTCACGATTAATGTACAAAAAAAGCATGTTCGTTTCAGTTTCATTTTTTTTAACGATGTTTTATATGCTTTTCAATACTAGCAATAAATTATGAATTTGATATTATATCAGCCACCATTCCGCCTGCGAACGAATTCGAGCCACCGGAAATAAAAAACGCCTGCGCCAGGGGTGCGGAAACGTTTTATCAGAGTGACCCTAAGAAGAGAAATATCTAACTTTTTTGCTTGCGCTGAAGCTTCAGCAAAGGCGCTGATGAAGGATTCGGAGCGGGTATTACAACTATAAACGGTTGATACATATGAAGTTTTCATGAAATTGGAGACATAACGTTCCAGTATAAGCGGTCGTTTAATGCCGCTCATACATTGTTAGCCGTTTTTTTTATTTCAATTATTTTTTTTGTTGAAGGATATGTGTATTCTCCCGGTTTATATTTTTTAGCTTTGCCATCGCCTCCGACCCTTATCCCTTCGTATTTTTCAAAGGTTGAGTTGAAGAATATAAAATCCTCATAATAAATTGTTCCCAAGTCAAAGCAAACTGGGTAGGGAGGGTTTTTACCTTGATCAATTTTTTGCAACTCAACTCCGTCATTGATTTCTTCAAATGTAATGGGAATAATAATTGAGATATTCTGTTTTCTAAAGCCGTCATACAAATAAAGTTTTAAGTAAGCAGTTGGAGGGTGTTTAGCGTCCGTATATCCACAACTAACGCATCCATAGTCCAGAGAAACGGAATACACTTTAGTACTGTCATTATACTCCAACATACTTTTTTGCAATCGTGTTGAAGCGAACTCCTCATTTATAGTAATTTCCAGACTATCGAATTTATATTCACCACGGTAATTGCTATTAATTTTGAAGTCATACTGAAAGCTCCATGAACACCAGTCTTGTGCCTGTACACTCAAACTCAGGAAAAAGATGATAATAAAAAAAATATTTTTTTTCATGACACACGGTACATTGATAGTCCTATTTGGTTCATGTTTTCTAATTACAGCTGACGATTCAGCAATGAGCTGGCGCTTTAAAAGCTACTTTCCTGTCAGCCGAGACCACAGTTTACTGAATGTATGATTGTTTTGTTTTGCACTGTACGCCCGCTTGCTTGTAAGTGTTGTTGTGGCTAGTTTTTTTATTTCTTTTCCGTCAAAGTCGATTTCATATTCTTCAGAGTTAAAGTCCAAAAGTTTTATCGAGTTCTCAGTTATTTCAACTTCTGGTCGTCCTTCCATATTTACCCAGATATCAGTTGCTGAAAAAGTCCATTTTACCTGTCCTGATTTGTCAATTCTGTGAATTCCGACTTCACCGCGAAGAAGATAGTCGTTTTCCAACTTATAAAACTCGAAAACTTCTGCTATATCCGGTTCAAGTTTCCAGTTCAGTTTAAGCTCATTCAAATCAATTGAAACAAAGTTCAGTCCTAAACTCAATATCAAATTGTCACTATCGATTTTTACTGACTGGCCATTCTCGTCAGCATGACTTTTTTGAAGATACGTGCTACCTTGTATTCCTGTCACGATACAAGTTCGTTTTATCTTTTCGTCCGTTAGATCGATTTTCAATATCGAGTTACATTCTCCTTTTTCGGATAATTCAATCACGAAATCTTCTTCTTTCGGTTCAATCCTTTTCGTCTCGGAATGCCAGTTTTCACAAACCAAGTCAACTTTCCACTTGTCGTTAGAAAGAGTCAATTCTTGTATGTCATTTGAGTTCGTCATCTTTTCGTATACCCACAAGTTGTTTGGCTATTATTTCAGCGTGGTTAAATCCGCAGGATTTGTACACCGTAAATCGAATATAGCAAATTTGCGAAGACTTTACGAGAGCAAAGTAAGAAGCAATGAACTATAGCCGGTGTTGTACGCTGGCGTTTTAATTCGGCCAGTCATATTCATTTTCGTTTTTGAATGGAACACCCATTTCGATTTCACTTATTTCTCCAAATTCCGACCGAAGCGTTAACCAATACGGTTCGTAAAAATAAGTTTGAAATGATTCATAAGTCTCAACTTCCCATTCAGTTGCTAATTCCGCAAAGATTTTATTTTTGACTATTTCGGTATCAATTCCGATTAGTTTTTGTCCACCGTAATTCAATTTCGGGTTTTTGGATACGATATAGGTCAATCGGTCATTTTCGTCTATCTGAAAAGTCAGACGTAATTTCAATTTATTCCATTCCAGTTTTTGCTCATTCTCGTCATATTCATCCGTCATTATTCGTCAGGATTACCCAAAATTCTAAGAATATCTTTTCGAAACATTCCAAATTTTAAATTGTCAATTCCAATTTTAGGTTTTATCTCCTTAGTTCATTTTCGGTTACATACAATGGTTTGGTGCATTGGGTTTGTATCGTTTCTAGTATATAGGGATATTTACGGCATAATACTTAGAGCATGCTATGCAGCTTTATTTTGATAAACCATAGTACTTCATGATATATTCCCATCCTTTGCCCCTTGGAATCGATGTTATCGTTGCCGTCCCATCTTCAGTAATAGTTTCATCCACAATATAATCGGGCATTTCAGACGACTGCCCTACGAAGAAGTGATATATCATTCCCGAAATCACGAAAATGTACACTCTTATTCCCTCTTTGCTTCTGGCTTTTTTGGGTTGGGTTATTAATGCTTTCGGTAAGTATTTTCCATCAGTGAAACTTGAGAATACAATTGGATAATCCGTTGCTGACCTAGGATCATTTTCTAAAATCATTTTTCCAATAATTTCTTCGTGAGGACCTAGGTTCACTTCTTTGAAAAAGTCACGTTTTGAAATACTCGCTCTCCATAGAATGGATAAATGAAACAATTTAAATTGATTATAATCCAAATTGGAAGCTCTTGCGAATAACGTTCCGCTTTGGGTTCTAAATGTTTCAATTGTAGGAGCTCTCGAATTCTGAATTCCCTTCCCGTATATGGCAAGGTTTCCATACGTTTCCAACTTGCCGATAATATTATTATCGCATTCTTTGCAAAGTATCCCTGATTCATATTCGCCTTTTGGAAGTTTATATATTCGATCGTCCTTTTCAAAATGGTCTTTCGGGTTGAATTTTAAGAATCGATGATTTTCATCATATAATCCATCATACATAAATTCAGGAATTATATGAGATCTGCGTTGCAGCTGCTTCTGTTTTCCGCACAGTCTACATTCTTCCATACTCGGTTTTTAGTGGTACATAACGGTTTGGGGCTTTGCGTTTGGCCGGTTTCGGAGCACAAAGTTTCAATTTATTACTAAAGTTTATTTGAGGCACAAAGCTACGAGTTTGTACGTCAGCCCGTCTGACGCGAAAACACGTGTTAGAGCCAGTTATTTTTTACATTTTCCCCAGCCGACAACATAGGTTCCGTCAGGATTCATTTTATAACCGCCATATGCACACCACAGACATAAGTTCCATTAGAATTCATCTTATAACTGTCATATGCACCACCACAGATATAAGTTCCGTCAGGATTCATTTTGTAACTGTCATATGCACCACCACAGATATAAGTTCCATTGGGATTTATCTTAAAACTGTTATAGCAACCACCTACAACGTATGTTTCATCAGGATTCGTCTTGTAGCTATCATATTCTCCATAGCTAATGATACAGTTGAGCAGCAAACTAAACAATATAAGTATTTCTTTTATGTTCATTTCTTTTGATGTTTAGATAATTAACTCTAAACTATTCATAGACGAATATAATCAAGATTTTTGTTTTTAAGCGGCAATTCAAAAAACTGAATTACAGAGAATAAGCCTAAAAATATTTTCCGTATCTCGTCGATACGTGCAGTGGATAAAACGCTTCAATCCGCCTGCGGCCGATTGTAATGCAGTTGGGTCAATCCCGTTTCAAATGTTTTGACCTCGATAAATTCAAGTGTTTGTTCCGGTCGTCCATCTTTAAAAAGCCTAGTTCCATTACCTAATAAAACTGGGATAACCGAAATTATAAACTCATCTACTAAGTCGTGTTTCAATAGTTCATTTATTACTTCTGCACCACCGTCACAATAAATGTTTTTTCCTTTTTCAGACTTTAATTGTTTAACTAACTCGGTTATGTTTCCAGTATAGAAAATCGTTCTGCCGACCTGCGGTCTTTCAGTTCTTGTTATAACATAAATATCTCGTTTCCCGTTATCATAATGAGATAAACCAATTTCTTTAAGTACATAATCATAGGTTCTTCTACCAATAATTAATGTGTCAATTGTTTTGGTAAATTCTACATAACCATAGTCTTCGCCTTCCTTTTCAACGAGTTTTAAGAAACTAAGATCGTCATTTGGTTTTGCAATGTACCCGTCTAAGCTCATAGCAATGAAAAGTGATATTTTCCGCATTTTTTTTTAATTTTTAGTGTTTCAGCAAAATTACTTTTAGACGATCGGTCGTGCTTTGTAAAAATGCGACAAACTCAAAGTAGTGAAGG
This sequence comes from uncultured Flavobacteriales bacterium, assembly GCA_964389755.1. GTDB lineage: Bacteria > Bacteroidota > Bacteroidia > Flavobacteriales_D > Crocinitomicaceae > JBBSUQ01. Next base: position 74,114 of record CAYMEW010000019.1, read on the forward strand.
CGAAAGACCAGTTTTTTGCTTGATTTCATTACTAAGATGAGAATGGTCATTATAGCCGCATTCAAATGCAATATCTAATAAGCTTCGGCTCTGACTTGAATTTTTTATTAAACTCAAAGCATTCTGAAAACGAATAATATTTGAATATTCTTTTGGTGATAATCCGATGAGCTTTTTAAAATTTCGCTCCAATTGTCTTACCGTAGTGAAATTTCGTTTTGCTAGTTCGGAAATACTGATTTGTCCGTTTGTTGAGTGTATAACGTTGATAACTGATTGCAATGGTTTGTTTTTGCTTTTCATTCTCTCTGAAAAGAAATGGTCAAAATAATTGAATGGGTTGTCAAATATTCTATCAATATTAAATGAATTGAATTTTTCAAATTCAACGGTGTTATTAGTCAACTCATTTTGTGAGACGTATTTATAGAAATTTGCAAAAGTTGCAGGTTTTAGACAAGCACCTATTAAATGTGTATCTGTATCAATTAAGCTGTCTTTGAATGAGGTCATTGCACCAACAACGTAAGTTTTCCCAAACTCCATTAAAACCGAGCCATTGTCAGTCAAACAAGTGTCTCCCAAATTCATTAATATACCAGCGCATCCATCTGGAAAAACTCGTTCCCACTGTCTTTCCAGCTCGTTTCCTTTCAGTTCCCAATAAAAATGAATATAGGGTTCTAATTCTTTGTAAGGTTTTACTTTGTTATACTTCATTGGTTTCTGTGCGGTCTGTTCTAAAATGCAATAACTTGTTAATTGACGAATATAACCAGTTTGGATGGTTTACAGAAATCTCTTCGAAAGAGAAGAATTTCAATAGAAGTGTGAGTGATGAGGGACGAAAAGAAAAGCGTTTATTATTCCGATATAGAGTCTGAAACTCAATAGGATTCGAACGACTTTGATTCGATAGGAAAACTTAATAAAACCAATGGTTTTCGGGAGATTTTGCTTCGCCACCCTCCTTAATCCTCCCTCGCAGGGAGGAGACAGAATCTCAGTTTCGAACACGGATCCCACACTCAATTCTCACACTCTTCCATGAAAAGAAAAAGCCATGAAAGGCAGAATGAGTTTGAGAGTGAGAATTGAGGGAAAAAGAAAAAGCGAACTACTGACGTAATTCGCTTTTTCTTTTTGTGATCCCATCAGGATCGATACGGGATTTGAACCCGACAACTTCCCCGAGCGCAATGTCATGCGCGCAGACCATTAACCAGGCGTGGATACATATCCCCCACCCCGGGTAAGCTAATGGCCTTGTGAAAATTTGTCTGACGGCCGTTCGTTAAAGACGCCATGAGGGCCGCTCGCAAATGATTCACCTCTTCTTTCAGTTCCATGATCAATGCGTCGCGCCAAGGATTGGAGCCCGCATTTTCCGCCAGAGCCGGAATACGGAATTTCATTTCTCCGTCGCCACTGATCAACCACTCAGGTGACACTGAAAACGCACGAATTATCGCCTGTAGTGTGCTTTTTCGTGGCGAAGTTTCACCGCTTTCCAATCTGGATACGGATGCGGTCGTAGAACCAATTTCTTGTGCAAACTGCTGCTGGCTAATTCCGAGTGCAGTGCGCAACTCCTTAACTCTTTGATTTACTGTTTTTTCCATAATTTTTGAAAAATAATTACATAAATATTTTTGTTGTTAACAAATTAAATACATATACTTGCGTTATAATTATGAATGCAAATACAAACATGCATAGACATTGTGTTACGAATATACATTAATTATACCAAAAATGGAAAATTGTTTAAAACAAACGACTTCTGAAATTTTAAAGGAGCGTTTCAAAAAAGGAAAAGAAGCTGTTACTGAAAAGGGGCAAAATGAAGCTTTGTTCACTGAATTCGTGATAAGTAAGCGACCTGAGTACGGATCGCGGAAAGGGTTCGTTCGGATACAAAACACCTGGCGGGGCATGGCTGCGGACATCTGCCTTACTGAACTGATTGTCGAATTTAAAAACTCCCTGTCATGAACGAAATGATTCTTTTAGCGAGCGTACTCGCAATGGTGTTCTTCTTCCATTCCCGCGCCCGCAAGTTCGCGCAGGATGTAGATGTTTTAAAAGCACGAGTGAAGACACTCGAAAACTTCAGGGAAGTGCATTCTAAAGAAATTATGGGACTAATGCGAGCGAACAAAAAAGAGACGCCGCCAGACATGGGACCATTTATGAAAATGGCGGCAATGTCAATGCTTCCGCTGATCGATGCTATTGAGGATACGATCCTTAAAAAGCAAATGCAGGACACTATCGATGAGTTTGTTCCAAACCAGCAGAAAGAAGAACAGCGGTTGATTGATCACTTCCTAAAACTAAAATCAGAACACTACCCATTTATGGTATCATATCACGCGGATTTCAAGCATAAAAATCGCCGCATAGAAGATATTCGCCAGTTCTTCAAAAATCTTCGCGACGAATGCATTGCCGGGGAATTTTTTGAAAAAGCGAAACTCGTAGATCAATACATTGCCGATCAGCTTTCTTAAGTCATGAAAACCACCACCCCACTCTACTGCAAGAAAACAAGCTACGCAAACGAGGAATTTGCACAATTGGACATTAAGCGGATCCGGATTAAATCGAGACGAAAAACGATACCGATACGCGCATACAAATGCCATTGTGGGGCGTGGCATCTAACAAGTAAATCAAATAAATACATAACATGAAAAATGTGATCATTACAACCGCGCACCGCGGCGTGTGGTTCGCGCAAGTGGATGCGAACCTGGATTTAACCAGTAAAACCCTTACAGGTTTGAAAAACTGTAAAATGGCCATTTACTGGGGAACCGAAAAAGGACTTCACCAACTGGCGCACACAGGGCCGACGGCAAAAAGCAAGATTAGCGCACCGGCTGACATCGAAGTACTTCACGACGTTACTGCGGTATTCCCGGTAACCGATAACGCAGCTGAGGTATGGATGGCCGCTTAATTATCCGCGACGAAATTATAAAAGGAGGGGCATGCTACGATGGCGTGCTCCGATTTTGTCGCAAGCACAGGATTGTGTTCGGAACCATTGATGAAATACTTGCACGCTGTAGCGGAGCGGAGCGGGAATATTTTATTGACGCACTTAAACTCGACGGCTCCGGCTACGGCTACGGCTACGGCTACGGCGACGGCTACGGCTACGGCGACGGCGACGGCTACGGCTACGGCGACGGCGACGGCGACGGC
>CAYMEW010000020.1:0-53243 GCA_964389755.1 uncultured Flavobacteriales bacterium
TTTTTTGCCTACTTTTTTTGGCAATGAAAAAAAGTAGGATACAATAAGTTGATATCAGGAAAAACCGCTCTTTCGAAGCCCTTATGCTTTAACTACAATCCCTCCCTCTGTATCTCCCTCATCGAGGGAGAGCAAACAAACCCTAAACCAGTCCAACGCGAACGCATACACGTAATCCCACTTTGCAGCAACTTCATAAACGCTATAAGCTTTACTCCGAAGCAATCCGCGTGTACTTTGCAAGGTCGCCTTTTTCAAAAAGTAAGCAAAGCGAACTGAAGAACGGGCACCGCGAAGTAGCTCCGAAGGAGATCACTGAAGCGGTCGTTCCTTCAGGAACGGAGCGCAGCTTATTGAAAACAGCGACGAGCTTTCTTTTGCATCCTTTTCTTTCGCGGAGAAAGAAAAGAATGACCTCGCAAGCGCAGCTTGCAATACACTTAAACAAACAATTTCTAATAAGTCTTTTCAAGGATCCTAGATACGAGCTTTCTTTTTCTAATCAAAAGCAGTGCTTTTTCTTCTTTTGCGGAAGAGAATCTGCCAGTGGTCGATTCGAAGACCAAGCGATAACGCCGGGAGAAAAGAATGACCTGGCAAGCGCAAGCTTGCAATAATCTTAAACAAACAAACACCCCATGCATTCTGCCAGAAATCTCCTCCCTAAAAAACTACTCCTTCACATACCGAAACCACATGGTCTTCTGCTCGCCTTCGAGTTTCCCCGAAATACGGGCCAGCAGCGAATCACCCTTCCGCTCGTACGCAACTTCCTGCGGAAAGTCGTGCTCATTGTTCCCAAACACGATCTGCCCTTCACTGCGATGAGTTTCCTGAAATCGGATCACACGCTTATCGTTCTGTTCTTCCACCAGTGCACTTAGCGTGGCCAGACCGTCCTGATCGCTTCTAATGCTAAGCGTTTCGACAAGCGTACTGTCAGTTCCTGAAACATAATGAGAAAATCCCTGTAAACTATCACCGCTGCAATGCCAACGCTCTGAGATCGAATAAGTGCCATGGTCCTGTTTCCACGACCCCTCGAACCAACTAAGCGCCTCGCAGGTCTTTTCGTTTCCCGAACAGGAGGCCAGTGCAGCTACAACTACAAAAGGAAGAAGTTTTCTCATATTAAACGCGAATTGGATACTGCAATAATACGGCTTTTCAGATGCTGTTTGACGGCAAATTCCTAAATTTGTGTAAACGAATCAAAAAACAGTAAAAGCAACACATAATGGCAATTCCTGCAAATGATCCCCGGCTCAGAAGTTGGGTCGAAGTACCCTCAAACAGCGATTTCCCGATCCAGAACCTTCCCTTCGGTATCTTTCGTACCGCGAACCTCAGTCCGCGACCCGGAAGCCGTATCGGCGACTTTGTGATCGACCTCAAAGCACTCTACGTGCTCGGGTACTTCGAAAACATGAGCTTCTCGGCAGAAGACTTTGCCTCGGAATACCTCAATCCGCTCATGAAGAACGGTAAAAAGGGAATCCGCGACCTCAGGAACCGACTTTCCAAACTGTTTTCGGCAGAACATGACGATCTGCGAAAGAATGAACATCACGTCAACCAGGTACTTATCCCTGTGGATCAGGTGACCATGTCCATGCCCGTTCAGGTAGGAGATTACACCGATTTCTATTCTTCCCGCGAACACGCAACAAACGTTGGTACCATGTTCCGCGACCCCAATAATGCCCTGCTTCCCAACTGGCTCTGGCTTCCTGTCGGATACCACGGACGCGCAAGTTCGGTGATCATTTCAGGACAGGAGATCCACCGCCCGAAAGGACAGACGAAACCGGATCCGGAAAAACCTCCGGTATTCGGACCTTCGCAACGGCTCGACTTCGAACTCGAAATGGCCTTTGTAACCTTTGACGGAAAACCCCTCGGAGACTCCATCTCAACAGCGGAAGCAGAAGATTACATTTTCGGGCTCTGCCTCTTTAACGACTGGTCTGCCCGCGACATTCAGACCTGGGAATACGTACCACTCGGGCCATTTCTTGCCAAGAACTTCGCATCTTCGATCTCTCCGTGGATCGTTACCCTCGACGCACTCGAACCGTTCCGCACCAACACACCGGAACAGGATCCCAAAGTGCTCGACTACCTGCAGTTCAGCGGTGAAAAATCGTATGACATCAACCTCGAGGTATTCATCCGGCCCGACAACTCCGAAGAAACACCGATCGCACACTCGAATTTCAAATACATGTACTGGAACATGGCCCAGCAACTCGCACACCATACCGTGAACGGATGTAATGTACGTGCAGGAGACCTCATGGGTTCAGGTACCATTAGCGGCCCGACACCCGACTCTTACGGTTCCATGCTCGAACTGGCCTGGAAAGGAACCAAACCGCTCAAACTCAAAGACGGTAGTGAACGCAAGTTTATCGCGGATAACGACACGGTGATCATGCGTGGCTATTCGGAAAAAGACGGCATCCGTGTCGGTTTCGGCGAAGTGAGTACACGCGTGCTGCCCGCAAAATAGAACGACTGAATGAGTACGACACCTGATTTTCCGAACATAGATCTCGAAAAGGAACGGAAGGAGATCCTCAATGCCTTTAAAGGACTGCTGCGCGCTACCAAGAACAGGACCCGCGAAGATTCCCGGCAGATCAGGAAAGCCTTCGATATTGCCCTCGAAGCACATAAAGATATGCGTCGCAAATCCGGCGAACCGTACATCTATCACCCGATCGCCGTGGCACGCATCTGCGCCGAAGAGATCGGGCTCGGGGCAACCGCTATTTCCTGCGCACTCCTCCACGATACTGTCGAGGATACCCACATTACCCTGCAGGATGTCGAAGACCTTTTCGGAGAAAAAGTACGGAAGATCATTGACGGACTTACCAAAATACCGGAAGTATTCGACGAAAATGCCTCTATACAGGCCGAGAACTTCCGGAAAATGCTGCTCACCATATCGGATGATATCCGCGTGGTGCTCATCAAACTCGCCGATCGCCTGCACAACATGCGAACACTCGGAAGCATGCGCCCCGACAAGCAACTCAAAATCGCATCGGAAACGCGCTTCCTCTACGCACCGCTGGCACACCGGCTAGGACTCTATTCGATCAAAAGTGAACTCGAAGACCTCGCGCTCAAATACACCGATCCGGAGATCTATCACGAGATCGAATCCAAGCTGAAATCCACGCAGGACGCGCGAAATCGCTTTATTCGGCGCTTTATGATGCCGATCCGGGAAGCATTGCAGAATGACGGCTATTCCTTTGATATCAAGGCGCGGACCAAGTCCATTTCCTCCATTCACCGGAAGATGAAACAAAAGGGAATTCCCTTTGAAGAAGTTTACGACGTATTCGCCATTCGGATCATCCTCAATACACCGGTCGAAATGGAGAAATCCGACTGCTGGAGAGTATACAGTATCGTCACCGACTTTTACCAGCCCAGCCCCGACAGGCTCCGCGACTGGGTAAGTACACCCCGTGCCAATGGCTACGAATCGCTTCACACCACTGTGATGTCGCCACAGGGAAAATGGGTCGAAGTGCAGATCCGCTCCAAACGCATGGATGAGATCGCCGAAAAAGGACTCGCAGCACATTACAAATACAAAGAATCCAAGAATGAAGATACCAGCTTCGACCGTTGGATAGCTGAGATCAGGGACCTGCTCGAGAACCCGGACAGCAACGCACTTGACTTCGTCAACGAGTTTAAGCTTAACCTCTTTAACGAAGAGATTTACCTCTTTACACCCAAAGGAGATCTGCGCGTGCTGCCCATCGGCTCCACCATCCTCGATTTTGCCTACGACATTCACACCGACATCGGCGATCGCTGTATCGGTGCAAAGGTGAATAATAAACTCGTGCCCCTCAGCTACGAACTGCAAAGCGGTGAACAGGTCGAGATCATTACGTCGAGCAAGCAAAAGCCTAACGAGGAATGGCTGCGTTTCGTAGTTACCGCACGTGCCCGGCAAAAGATCAAATCGTCCCTGAACGAGGAGCGTAAACAGATCGCTCTCGATGGGAAAGAGATCCTCGAACGCAAGTTCCGTCAGCACAACATCCGTTTCACGGCAGAGAACATTTCCTTTCTCGAACGCTTTTACGCAATGCCTTCGGCTACCGAGCTCTATTTCAGGATCGCCAAGGGCAAGATCGACCTGACCAAACTCCGGGAGATTGAAAATGTCAATGGGGTACTGCAGATCGAGAAGAAACAACCTTCCTCGAGGAGGAAATCAGGCGGAAAACCCGCTCCCGATCCGAAGACCGATACACTGATCATCGGGGAGAGTTACGGCGATTTCGAATACCGGATGGCCAAGTGTTGCAACCCCATTCCGGGAGATAAAGTGTTTGGTTTCATTACCATAAACGAAGGGATCAAGATTCACCGTACGACTTGTCCCAACGCCGAACACCTCATGTCGAAAATGGCCTACCGCTGCATCAAAGCACGCTGGAAAAACCAGGAACTCGTCGAACGCATTGCGGCGATCAAGATCTACGGTTTCGATAATGTAGGTCTTGTGAACAGGCTCACGGAGATCATCTCCAATCAGCATCACGTGAACATGAAGTCCATTTCCTTTGAGACCGACGACGGGATTTTCGAAGGAAGCATCAAAGTACTCGTATACGATACTGAACACCTCGACCAGCTCATGCGTAAATTCGAGCTCGTGGAAGGTGTACAACGCGTGGAGCGCTGGATCACCAGGGAAGAAGAAACAGACGACGAGCGGGAAGACGATTATCAGCCGTTTTCGCGCCATAATTAAAGACACTATGAAATTTTCAGATTATCCCCTGGCAGACGTCCTGCACGGAGAATTGGCTGAACTCGGCTTTCGCAAACCGACAGATATCCAGTTTAAGGCCATCAAACCGATCATGGACGGCGAAGATGTATTTGCGATAGCACCCACCGGAACCGGTAAAACAGCGGCGTTTGCCATTCCGGTCGTGAATCATTTGTTGCGTCGTAAGCCGCGAAAAGAAGGTATTCGTTGCCTTATCATGGTGCCGACACGCGAACTCGCGCAACAGATCGGGCTCGTCTTTCAGCAACTTACACGTAAAACGAAGATCAAAACACTGGCCCTGCTTGGAGGTGTGGAACAGGAATCCCAGATCAATGCCCTCAAAAAAGGCATCGACGTGCTCATAACCACACCCGGCCGCATGTTCGATCTCATTCACCAGGGATACATCGACGTTTCAACCGCCGAATTTCTCGTACTCGACGAAGCGGATCTCATGCTGAGCCTCGGTTTCAGCAAGGACATCAAGGACGTTATTCGCCTGCTTCCCAAAAAGAGACAGACCCTCTTCTTTTCCGCAACAATTTCCAAGAAGATCAAGTCGCTGGCCTACGATATTGTACGCGATGCCATTCGTATCCAGATCGCGCCGAAGAACCCGGTTGCAAAGAACGTGCATCATGCCGTGGCATTTGTGGAAATGGACGACAAACGCTTTTTCCTGGAGAACCTGCTCAAAGAATTCGAAGATTACAAATACATCGTATTCGCGCGTACCAAAGTACGCGTGGACCGCGTGGTAGCCGCTATGGAACGGGTACAGATCCATGCCGAAGGACTTCATGGCGGAATGGATCAAAAGGCGCGTTTTGAAACCCTGCGTCGTTTTCGCGACGGGGAGAACCGCGTTTTGGTGACCACAGACGTCGCAGCTCGCGGAATCGATATTCCCAACGTTGATTACGTGGTGAACTACGACCTTCCGGATGACCCCGAAAATTACGTACACCGTTGCGGACGGACGGGAAGGGGGACCCAGACCGGGCAGGCACTTTCCTTCTGCAGTGAACAGGAAAAACCCCTGCTCGTCGAGATCGAAACATATACCGGTGAAGACATCGAGGTCTATGAAATCACCCGTGACGACTATTCGGCCATCCTCGACGATTCGGAAGACGGTTCCTACGACTGGAAAAAACTCCTCGACGAGACCAACCGCACCGACGGAACCGAAGATTCCTGGTAATACCTTGAATCATACCGTACATAATTTCATCTTCAACGAGGGATGAACAACTGATCTTATTCTTGGAATCCAAACACTTTGGTAAATTTCGAAAATAGCTGTTTTTATCCGTTTTTAGCCGTTTTTAACGGTTATAACGCTTATTATAAGTGTTTGAAAATCAGTTCTTAATCGTTTAAAAAGTATTCCGACTGTATTGCACAAGTATAGCATCAGTATAGTAACGGTATAGCACAAGTATGGATAGTGTATTATTTGTGAATATTTTAACGCTTAAATCACCAGACCGTTCCTTGTAATCCTAAAATGGTTTTTAAAGGATGTTCACCTCCCGTTCCAGCATGATCCCAAAGCGCGCATAAACGTCGTCCAGGATGTCCTGCGACAATTGCAATACACTCTTGCCGTCCGCTTCGCCGTAATTGACCAAAACAAGTGCCTGGCGGTCGTGTACGCCGCAGGCTCCGGAGCGCTTGCCTTTCCAGCCGGACTGTTCAATCAGCCAGCCCGCCGGTACTTTTACATGCGCCTCATCCACCGGGTAGGAAGGTATTTCCGGGAAATCGGGCAATAAGCGTTCATAATGCGCTCGCGGAACGACCGGGTTCTTAAAGAAACTGCCCGCATTCCCGAGTTCGGCCGGGTCCGGTAGTTTACTCCGGCGAATAGCGATCACCGCGTTGCTCACGTCTTTCGGCCCCGGATTACCGATGCCCATTGTTTCCAGTTGCTGGGCGATAACCCCGTAAGAAGTGTGCAGTTCCGGGGTTCTCCGAAGTTCATAAGTGACATCCAGGATAATGTACTGCCCCTTCAGTGCGCGTTTGAAAACACTTTCGCGGTAGCCGAAAGCACAGGCCTCGCGGTCAAAAGAATCGACTCTTCCGCTTTCGATATGCAGCGCGCGCAGGGAATGAAAAACATCCTTGATCTCTACCCCGAGTTCGGCCGGGTCCGGTAGTTTACTCCGGCGAATAGCGATCACCGCGTTGCTCACGTCTTTCGGCCCCGGATTACCGATGCCCATTGTTTCCAGTTGCTGGGCGATAACCCCGTAAGAAGTGTGCAGTTCCGGGGTTCTCCGAAGTTCATAAGTGACATCCAGGATAATGTACTGCCCCTTCAGTGCGCGTTTGAAAACACTTTCGCGGTAGCCGAAAGCACAGGCCTCGCGGTCAAAAGAATCGACTCTTCCGCTTTCGATATGCAGCGCGCGCAGGGAATGAAAAACATCCTTGATCTCTACCCCGTATGCACCAATATTCTGCATGGGACTCGCACCCACATTTCCCGGAATTAACGAAAGGTTCTCCAGCCCGTACCAGCCCTGCTCAAGCGTGTGAAGTACAAAACGGTGCCAGTTCTCGCCCGCACCAGCTGTCACGTAAACCACATCACCCGGCCCGTTCGTATCACGGATGCCGCAGATCTCGTTCTTTAATACAAGCCCTCCGAAGTCACCGGTAAACAGGATATTACTGCCGCCACCGAGTACGAGCAGTTCCTTGTCGCGGTTCGCTGTGAGCAACTCGCGCAGGCCCTCTACATTATTGAAGGACGCAAACCACCGCGCATGGACATTCATGTGAAAAGTGTTCAGTTGACGAAGGTTCTTATTTTGCTCCATGGATTGCACCGCTTTTGTGTTTGCCTCAAAATTAGTAAATAAATGCCGCAGGTCCTTGCGGGATTATGAACAGCTTGTTTTTGATTAAATGCTGGCTATTTTTCACGATTGAACGTACCTTTACAGGCATGTTAAAGAAAGTAGATCTGGAGAAAGTAAATGCACTTTCCCGCAACACCCTTATGGAAGTACTCGGCATTCGTTGTACGGAGATCGGGGATGATTACGTGGTGGCGGAAATGCCGGTGAACGCAGCAACGCATCAACCGCTCGGGCTTTTGCACGGAGGTGCCAGTGCCGCACTTATCGAAAGCATCGGATCCATGGGGTCGACCTTGCTGCTCGATCTCGAAAAGGAAGTCCCGGTGGGCCTGGAGATCAATGCAAACCACATTGCAGGCGTGCGTGACGGAAATGTACGCGCGATCGGGAAGATCGTGCATGCAGGCAAACGAACCCACCTGTGGCAGGTCGATATCACGCACCTCGAATCCGGTAAACTGGTTTGTACAGGGCGCCTCACGGTCATGGTAATTCCCCGGAAAAATGGCTGATAAACTCAGGTATCGCTTCCCGGGAGAGGCTGCCGTAAGTGAGAGTGGACGTTTCGTAAAACTCGAGGAAGACCGCTTTCCCGAAGGATTTATACTGACTACGTTTAACAAGGAACAGCGCTGGATCTTTCGGCAGGAACAATCAGCTGCGGAAGACCTGCATGTCTCAGCGACCGCCCCGTTTTGCATCGAAAAAGAAGCTTACCTGGACGAAGCCGCTCAACTGGTCGATTTGCTTCAGTCGGGCAAGCTGACTAAACTTGTTTATTCGCGCATCCGCAAAGCTCCGTTTCACCTGTCTAACGCCGATGCCTTTTTCGAAGAACTGTGTGCAAGCTATCCGCAGGCCTTCGTTTACCTCGCTTCCTCCGAAGCGTTTGGTACCTGGATCGGCGCCACGCCCGAAACGCTCATTGCCGGTACACCGGACAACCTGCGCACCATGGCACTCGCAGGAACGCGCAAAAGCAACGATATTCCCTGGACGGACAAGGAACGGGAAGAACAACAAATGGTCGCTGATTACATCGACGAACTTTTACACCAATTTGATGCGCAGGTGAACGAACGTTCGGACGTATATACACGTAAGGCCGGGCCCGTCAGTCACCTCTGCACGGATTTCGCATTTGCGCTCGGGGAAGCACGGGTCCCCGATTTTATAAATGCCCTGCATCCCACATCGGCTGTAGCCGGGTTGCCCCGGGAAGACTCTGTCCGGACCATTCTCGAAACGGAGCAACACGATCGTGCGCTTTATGCCGGAATTATCGGCAGAAGAAAGAAAGGCGAATACCGCCTGTTTGTAAACCTGCGTTGTTGTCAACTCACCCAAAACGCCCTGTTCCTGTACCTTGGCGGAGGTTTTACAGCCTTTTCCAACCCGCAGTCCGAATGGGAAGAGACCGAAAACAAAGCCCGTACCTTACTCAACGTGGCAGATACGCTTACGAACGCTTCCGAATGATTATTTTTGCAGGGAACTATGGAACAACACATCACTTCCTCTGATAAGATCAGCGTACAGATACTACTCGAAGTAGCACGTGCGCAGGGCCTGAGACATGTCGTTTTCTCGCCGGGTTCGCGGAATGCACCGTTGGCCGTCGCTTTTGACGAACACCCGGACTTTGAATGTACGGTGATCCACGATGAACGCTCCGCCGCATTCTTTGCGCTGGGGATGGCACTTGAACTCGGAGAACCCGTTGCGATTGCCTGCACCTCCGGTTCTGCTCTGCTGAACTATTACCCGGCAATCGCGGAAGCTTATTACCAGGCCGTTCCGCTCATCGTATTGTCCGCCGACCGCCCGCAGGAATGGACCGACCAGGGAGATGGTCAGACCATCGTTCAGCACGAAGCACTGCGTAACCACATTCGTTTTCAGTATTCCTTCAACGAGGTGCAACCGGAAGATACCGATGCACGCTGGCTCGTGGAACGCGAACTGCAACACGGTTTCAGCATTGCGAAAGGCAAATGGAAAGGTCCGGTTCACTTTAATTTTCACTTTCGCGAACCGCTCTACGCGACCACGCAATTTAAACCGCGTTCACTGGAGGCGCTCCGGTATTTTGCGGGCAGCGGAACCCTGGATACGCGAACAGAGCAGGATATTCTGCACGCCTGGGAATCCACTTCCAAAAGACTGATCCTCTGCGGGCAAATGGAACCAGACTCGGCACTCAACGAAAAACTGGCGCTGTTGGCACAGGACACCTCCGTGGTCGTGCTCGTAGAAAACACCTCGAACCTCGTGTCCGGTGATTTCATCCATTGCATCGACCGGACGCTCAACGGAATGGACCTTGAAGACCTCGACTTTCAGCCCGATATGCTTGTTACAATGGGTGGAGCGGTAGTTTCCAAACGGATAAAGGCCTTCCTCAGGAAGTCGAACGTGCGTTATCACTTGCGCGTGGGAGCTGAATTTCCTTTTATGGACACTTACCGTCACCTGACACACGCGTTGGAATGCGATCCGGTCAGCCTGGTGGAAACCCTGCTTGCCACCAAGGACAGGAATAAGAATACTTACGGCTCACGCTGGAAACAGGTAGACTTTCTGAACCAGGAAAAAGCCCTTGAAATACTTTCGGCACTTCCGTATTCGGACATGAAGGCCTTCGAAATGATCCTCGATTACATTCCCGAACAGAGCCATGTACACTTTGCGAACAGTTCGGTGATTCGTTATGCCCAACTATTTGATCCGGTAAAGTCCATTATATACCGTGGAAACCGCGGGACGAGCGGCATTGACGGAAGTCTGAGTACAGCGGCCGGAGCCGCATTCGCTGCCAAAGATTACCTGCACGTGGCGATTACCGGTGATATTTCGTTTATCTATGACAGCAACGCGCTTTGGAACAATTACCTCGCCCCGAACCTGCGCATCATTCTGATCAATAACGGGGGAGGAGACATTTTTAACATCATTCCGGGGCCGGGAAGCACAGCGCAACGGCAAAAATTCTTTGTGACCGAGAACCGTTTTTCGGCTGAACACCTCTGCCGCGCATTCAATATCGGCTACGCACGCGCTCAAAACCTCGATGAGGTGGACCAGGTCATGCAACATTTCTATGATTACGATCCCGAAGGAAGGCCGCAACTGCTGGAAATTGATACGCAGGCCGAAAAAAATCATGAAATTCTTGCCCGTTATTTCCGGGAAATGGCAGAACGCTGATTACTTTTACGAACGGAATCGTACTTCACGGTTCCCAAGACAATTATAGCACTTCAGCATGGACTTTTCAATACTTTTAAGCTGGGACGGACTTTTCTACCTGGTGGTACTTTCCCTCCTCGAGATCGTTCTCGGCATCGATAACATCATCTTCATTTCGATCATTACCGATCGTGTACAGGCTGATAAGCAACGCCTTGCCCGCAACCTGGGACTCACAATGGCCCTGCTCATTCGCCTCGTTCTACTGTCCATCGTGGCCTGGATCATGTCACTGACCGAACCGATTATCACCGTTTTCGGAAAAGAGCTGTCCTGGCAGAGCATGGTACTGCTCGGAGGTGGACTCTTCCTGCTTTATAAAAGTGCAACGGAAATGCATAAAAGCGTGAAGGGAGAAGAAGACATGATCAACCAAAAAGGAAGTACGGTCGGCGCAGTAATCCTGCAAATCGCACTGATCGATATGGTATTTAGCTTTGACTCCGTGATTACAGCCATCGGTATGACCAATGAACTCGGTCGTGACGGGCATAACCCGATGATCATCATTTACCTCTCCGTGATCATTTCAATGATTGTAATGATGCTTTTCGCAGGCCCGATCTCACGCTTTATCAATGCCCGTCCGACGATTAAAATGATCGCGCTGGCCTTCCTGGTGAGCATCGGTGTGATCCTCATTGCCGAAGCCTTTGGAGAGCACGTTCCGAAAGGATATATTTACTTCGCGATGATCTACGCACTCGGGGTGGAATTTCTCAACATCCGCATGCGCAGGAATAAGAACGAACTGGAATGACAGAAAGCGAAGCGCACATATTTCTGGGTGCTTCCGGTGAACAGGACGATCCGGAAGAACTCTACGAAACACAGGTCTTTTCGCTTCGGCAGTTCTTCCTGACAAATACCTTCGTTCCGGGCATCGTAAATGCACGCCTGCGCAAGATGCAACGCATCGAAGAAGCTTACTGTTTGCTTACCGGAAATGATTACGACCTTACGGAAGAAATGGAGGAAGGGGGAACCGATCACGATTTTACGAATGTCATTCTTCAAACCTTTGACCGTTTCCAGGCTTTACTGATGCAAAAACGTTTGCATATCAGCCGGAGCGCTTCCATACCGGAACTTACCGCGGCGGTGCTTCAGACGAGCGCACTTTACAGCGATTACCGTTCGCAGTGGCCGGATATTCCCCAATTGTCAGAAACTGAAATTTTGTTAGGTAAGAACCCCGACGATATGGAGTTAAGAACCGCGATCGGCGAAGCGGCCGGAAAGGGAATCGTTCATTTCGCAGAACTCCCGCAAATTGAAACTCCGGGCTTGCTCCTGAAAGAATCGAAAAGACTATTTTTGTTATCTAAAAAAGAAACGCATGGCAGATCCGTATGACAAACTGCGTGAACAATTGGCTTTGCAAGAATGGCCGAATGTTTTCATGTTCAAATTTATCGTCGAAAATACGCCGGAAAAACTTGCGCGTACGTCAGCACTCTTTGACGAACAGGCGGACATCTCTTTTCATAATTCCAAGAATGGCAAGTATGTGAGTGTGAGTGCCCGGGAAATGATGCTCGACGTCGAATCCATTATCGATAAATACAAAAAAGCTGCTGAGATCGAAGGACTCATGGCCTTATAATTCAAAAAGTATGATCCTGGCAGGTGTAAATCCTCTGAAAGTTTTTGTCGGCGTACTGCTCGTGAGCCTGGCAGTCCTGATACTCGTAATTGCATACCGCAAACTGATCGGTTATTTCGGAAAAGGCCGGGTTGTTCACCGTGATTTTTGCGTGCTTCACCCGCTCGAACAGAAATATGCGCAGGGGGAAGTGGAGTTTTACTTCACGGCCGAACGTCCGGTCGAATTTGAACTGGTAATTCTCGATAAAGAACTGAATTCACTGGAAGTTGTTACTAAAAAAGAAGCGCTGGAAGGTGGGAACATTATCCGCTGGGATTCCCGCTCAATACCGGACGGAGACTATTTTTACCAGTTGCGTACGCACGTCCAGAAGACCATGAAACGCATGTCTGTTAAAAATACTTAGAATGTCAAGTTGGCAGCCTAATTTGAATGGCAAAGTTGTTGCTCGTTCAGGGAAGATATGTAACTTTAACTCACGTTTAGTGATCAATAACAATTAGTAAATATGGCATTAGAAATTACAGATGCAAACTTCGAGGAGCTTGTATTGAAATCAGACAAACCGGTAGTGGTGGATTTTTGGGCCGAATGGTGTGGTCCCTGCCGCATGGTTGGTCCTATCATCGACGAAATGTATTCCGAATACGAGGGAAAAGCCGTGATCGGTAAAGTGAATGTTGACCAAAACCCGGGAGTTTCTGCCCAGTTTGGCGTACGTAACATCCCGACAATCCTTTTCGTGAAGAACGGAGAAGTAGCCGATAAATCGGTAGGAGCCGTTCCGAAAGCGCAGTTAACTTCAAAGCTTGACGCGATCCTGTAAGGAATTTCGGATTAAAGAATTGAAAGAAAGCCGTTCGCTGAAGAGTGAACGGTTTTTTTATTCGTAAGAGATTACAAAAATGTCCTCGTTGTCGCGCTTGAAGAACTTTTTTTCACGCGCATACCGTTCCACTCCCGATTCGCGGTGCAACTGATCGAGGGCCGCTTTCGTTTCCTCCAGCTTTTGCTCCGTCTCTACTTTGTCGTTCGCGAGTTCGTTTAATTTTCGGTTCTGGGAAACGACCGTAAAAATATCCACATCGTCCAGGAAGAGCACGTAGATCACGAACAGCGTGCTGGCCAGGATAAACTTGTTCCGAAACGGACGCAGGTATTTTTTAAGGTTATTCATATTTCAAATATACGATTTGATCCCGCAACGGTCAGGGGAGTGATCCAAAGTTGTAAAACGCAGCCTGTTGAAAATGAAAAAGCCGTCTGCCACGCATGACAAACGGCTTTCAAATAATGTGAGACGATTAATTAACGATCTCGTCGTATTTTTCTTTGAATTCCTCATCACCTTCAAACCACTGGGCTACTTTCCCGAGTAATTCTTTGGCCATGTCTTCCTGGCGCATGCTGATGTAGCTTTCTGCCGTCCAGAGAATGCCGACTTTCAGCAGTTCACGGTCTGCAGGGGAGAATCCGTCGAGTCCGTCGAGTTTTTCGAGTTCTTCTTCGGCTTCCTTCCAGGCGGAACGCGCACCGGCGCGGTCTTTCGAAGCATATTTGTTGGCACCTTCCATAAAGAGTGCACCAACCGTATTACGCGAAGCTTTGTTGTATTTCAGGATCCATACATACGCTTTTCGGGAGTCTCCGGCTGCAATGTCGTTTTTAATGCGCTCCACGAGACTCATCTGGAATTCATATACGAAATCCTCAAATTCGCTGTTGATAGATCCTTCGCTATCGTATTTAAGTGCTTTTCCGAGGTAGTTGATCGCATCTTTATACGCATTTTTAAATGCTTCATCTTCTGTTCCTAACAGCGATACCTTGTAAAGGCCTTTGGCCATCCAGTAATACGGGATCGGGTCTTTTTTCGTGTCGTCCTTGTCGGTATACTTCTCGGCAACTTTTACGAGTTTCTCGTAGTTCGCGTCGGCGTAAAGGATCTTCAGATCGTCGTATGACGGCGGCTGAGCGTTGCCGGCAAGCGCGATTAAACAAAGGGAAAGTAAACTGAGTATGTATTTCATAATAACTTTTTTTCGGGTACATTTTTCAATAACCATGCCGAATGTAAAAATTAATTTTTAATCCGGCAATATTTAACGGGTGTTCGCTAAAATATCCTTTGATTTTCAGTTATACCTGGCTGAAATTCCGGGTTTTTATCACTCTTCCACGCTCTTTAAAAGTAATTCTAGAATGTCTATCGCAGAGCGTGAGATCTTGGTTCCCGGACCAAAGACACCGAAAACGCCGGCTTCGTAGAGGAAATCATAGTCCTGGCGCGGGATTACGCCGCCTGCGACTACCATAATGTCCTCGCGCCCCAGTTTTTGCAGTTCTGAGATCACCTGCGGAACGAGTGTTTTGTGCCCCGCAGCAAGTGAAGAAACACCGAGAATGTGCACGTCGTTTTCAACTGCCTGTTTTGCGGCTTCGGCCGGGGTCTGGAACAGGGGACCGATGTCCACATCGAAACCAATGTCCGCGAAAGAAGTTGCAATGACCTTGGCGCCGCGGTCGTGACCGTCCTGTCCCATTTTAGCGATCATTATTCGCGGCCGGCGTCCGTCAAGTTCGCTGAAACGATCGGCCAGTTCACGTGCTTTTTCAAAGTCCTGGTCTGCCATTGATTCGGATGAATAAACACCACTGATCGATCGGATCGTGGCATTGTAACGTTTAAAACTTTGCTCCATGGCTGCGGATATTTCTCCGAGTGATGCGCGGTTACGGGCGCATTCCACCGCCACGGCTAAGAGGTTTCCTTCTCCCGAAGCAGCCACCTGCGCGAGTTTTTCGAGTGATGCGCGCGTTTGTGTTTCATCGCGTTCGTCACGTAACTTTTGCAGGCGCGCAATCTGTGATTCGCGCACGCGCGTATTGTCTACTTCTAAAATGTCAAAAGCCTCTTTTTCTTCCGTTTCATAGCGGTTCACGCCCACCAGGATGTCTTTTCCCGAGTCAATGCGCGCCTGTTTACGCGCCGCGGCTTCTTCGATGCGCATTTTCGGAAGCCCGGTTTCAATCGCTTTGGCCATTCCGCCGAGTTCTTCCACTTCTTCGATGAGTTTCCAGGCTTCATCTACAAGTTGTTCGGTGAGTTTTTCAATGTAATAACTGCCTCCGTAAGGATCGATAAAGCGCGTGATCCCGGCTTCTTCCTGCAGATATATCTGTGTGTTTCGGGCAATGCGGGCCGAAAAGTCGGTCGGCAGAGCAATAGCTTCGTCCAGTGCGTTTGTATGCAGGGATTGGGTGCCGCCGAGTGCCGCCGCAAGTGCTTCGATGCAGGTGCGTGCCACGTTGTTGAACGGATCCTGCTCAGTAAGGCTCCATCCGGAAGTCTGACAGTGCGTACGCAGTGCGGTGGATTTATCGTTTTTCGGGTTGAAACGCTGAACGAGTTTGGCCCAAAGCAGGCGTCCGGCGCGCATTTTCGCGATTTCCATGTGGTGGTTCATGCCAATGGCCCAGAAAAAACTCAGGCGCGGAGCAAAGTCGTCGATCTGCATTCCGGCGGTGATCCCCGCGCGCAGGTATTCGAGTCCGTCTGCCAGCGTGTAAGCAAGTTCGATGGCTGCCGTGGCACCGGCTTCCTGCATGTGATAACCGGAAATGGAAATGGAATTGAAGCGCGGCATGTGCTTCGAAGTATATTCGAAGATGTCCGCAATGATACGCATAGACGGTGCAGGCGGATAAATATACGTGTTCCGGACCATAAACTCTTTCAGAATATCATTCTGGATCGTTCCGGAAAGTTGCTCCTGTGAAACGCCCTGTTCCTCGGCTGCGACGATGTAGAACGCCATGATCGGTATAACGGCTCCGTTCATGGTCATGGAAACGGACATTTGATCGAGCGGGATCTGGTCGAAGAGGATTTTCATGTCCAGGACCGAATCGATCGCAACACCTGCTTTTCCGACATCGCCCACCACGCGTTCATGATCGGAGTCGTAACCGCGGTGCGTGGCCAGGTCGAAAGCTACGGAGAGTCCTTTTTGTCCTGCGGCCAGGTTTCTCCTGTAAAAAGCATTGGATTCTTCTGCAGTCGAAAAACCGGCATACTGCCGAATTGTCCACGGACGAATGGCATACATGGAAGAATAAGGTCCGCGCAGGAAAGGTTTGATACCTGAAACGAAGCCGATGTGTTCGGTGTTTTCGACATCCGCTGCTGTATAAAATGATTTCAAAGCGATCTTTTCGGCCGTCTCGAACGTAATTTCTGCATTCGATTTGTGTTCTGAAGGTTGAATATCGCGAAAACTTATTTTTGAAAAATCGATGCGTTTCATGCCTGTTTGTTTAATTCCTGTTCAACAATCAGTTTCCCGGTGATGGCAACCGTATCCCAACTTAGTTCCGATTCGGATTCCGGTTTGTACTTATTGACCCCGATCAGGGTTTGTTTACCACTGCGATAACTTTCAATGCGCCGTTCCCGGGTAGCAGAAAGATATTGTTTCCAGCGTATTTTTCCGGGTTCACTTTTGATTCCGCCGAGTCCCTCTATCTCTCTGAAAATGGTCCAGGATCGCTCCAGTAACTGTTCGGTGAGTGCTTCGATAGCATAGCTTCCGCCGAGGGCATCACTCACCCGGTCCATATAACTTTCTTCTTTGAGCAGAAGGGAGATATTCACAGCCATGCGTTCGGCGAACTCTCCGGGTCCGTTTACCGAAAGCGTGTCGTAAGCCTGGCAATTGATCACATCGCTTCCACCGATCACTGCAGACAGAACTTCCGTTGTCTGACGCAGCAGATTCGTATACGGATCGCGAAGCGACTTGTTAAGAAAACCGGTTTTGGAAGTAATAAATGCAAGGCGGCTGCAACTGTGTTCGGGTTCGTACCGATCCATTATGAAGGCCCAGAGTTTTCGAAAGGCGCGCAATTTCGCAACAGCGAAAAAATAATCGCTGCCCACACCACTTTCGAAGTGAATCATGGCCGAGGCATCGTCCCTGGAAAATCCCTTTTCGCAAAGTGCAAGAAAAGTTTCGTGTCCTTCAAGCAGCATGTGCGCAATTTCTTCCGAGCTATTTGCTCCCTGTTCCTGCACCTTAAAACCGGAAACCTGGCAACTGTGCGGAATAAACGTATCGGGAAGTTCACCGGAACGGATCGCAAAAGAAAGTGGAACGTCCCCGCAGAAAGCCTTGATACGGCTTGCATCTTCGGGAGTGGAGACTTCGAAATGCGTACGAATGTAAGCGGTTTCGATTCCCTGCATCAGGCGGGAAAGGTCCACCTGTTCCCCGGTTCGGGTCAGGTCGAAAGCCAAAGCCGTGCTGCCGGACATCAGTCGGGCAAGTGCTTTTTCGTTCGCTTCTTTTTCGCTGTTTACTGCGATGGCAGACTGGATAAACCAGTCATTGGATGACCGGCTACCGCGTGTATACGGGTATTCACCCGGAATTTCAGCCGCAAAGGTATGATCTTCGGCATGTGCATCGGCGCGAAAACGAATGTCTTCGACCGCATCATACTTTTCCAGGTTTCCTTCCACGGGTTTGTCCCTGAGGTCTTTCAGGAGTTTTTCACGCCAGGCAGCTGCGCCGGTTTTTGAAAATTCCGAAAATAATTCGCTCATAGTTTCATTGAATGTGTTTGGACCGGAAGCATGTTCCGGTGTTTTAAGAATACGGCTGTGGATACCATTGTGACGATTACCGGAGCCAGCAGCACGCCGATCAGAGGAATCGCGAAGAGCAGGTTGAAAAGTGCACCGCTTACAAACATGGTAAACGGTTTGCTGAAAGCATATCCCAGTGATCCGAGCACACCGATGTCATGCCGTTCAAGACTGTAATCGTAAAAGGCAAATCCGAAGAAAAAGGAACTCAGTGTAAATTTTACCAGTGTATTCAGTAATCCGAAATCAAATACCCAGTTCAGCCCGTACCAGATCAGCAACAGACCGAATTCCAGTATCAAAGCGAGTACGACCAGGAAAACCATCCTGAAAAACTCACTCGCAAAGCGTGAAAAACCGCCACTGAAACGATTGCCGGTGAGATACGCGTCAAAACGCCCTGACAGAACCGTGTTGAACGGCGAAAGAAGCGTGAGGATGAAAAAGATGTAAAACTGCGACAGCAAAAAATCGAACAGGGAAACCGTATGCGTTACGGCTCCGAACAAAAAAGAACCAATGAACGGCACGTGTTCGACAACTCCGAAAAGCGACACAACGCTATGAAGGATCATGTAAATACCGCCGAAAAGGATCGAAACGATAACGCCGGGCAGGAAAAAGAGCAGAAAGCGGCCTTTTGCAAGAGCCTCAAAGGTCAACTTCAGCGCCGAGATATGGTAATGGATCACCCGCATTTCGTGTTACGAAAATAAGCATATTAACCTGAGATCGGGATAAGAATAGGGTCAGAATTTTTCAAACAGGCCTCTGTAAAGGTGTTTTTAGGAAGAATACCGAGTTGTCTTCTGTGAATACAAAGGATTCAGATGCAATACCTGCTGACTTTTTCACTGAAAAACAGGTACCCCGTTCGAATGTGGCTCATATTAGGTCAGATCAGCATCTTGAAGATCAAAAAACCGAGTCCTGTAAAAGCGAGAATTCCGAGGATCAGGTAACTGTAAGCCGTATATCCCTTACGGCGCAGAAAGAGGTAGTTGATAATGCCGGCGAAAATTCCGGGGAGAACCACAAATACTAAAAAAGCACGGATTGCGTTCATGTTGGCATGCGTTTTGTTTTACACGCATCGAATTTAAAAAGAATTGCCATGAAAAACCTGAAAAACATATTTGTTGCCGGTGCATTCCTGTTCTTTGGACACCTGGCTTTCGGTCAGCAATCCGTTGAGCAGGAAATACGCGAGGCGAAAGCACCGAAGATGCTTGTTCAAAACGGTGCGAAAGCGCGTAAACCGCATAAGCAGTGCGCCAAACCGGCCCAACGAACGATGCAGCGTAAACAGATTCCGGCACGGCCCGCGAAACAACAACCATACAGGCGTGAAGGAGTTCGTTGAGAGAAGGCCGAAAGGCCTTTTTTTATTTGACGGAATGCTGAATTCCAAATAATGCGCTTACAACAAACCGAATTGCGTAAAATGATGCGTCAGGTGCTTGGAATGTAAACTCATCCACTGATCGTAATTTAACTCGCCGTAATACGGGTGTACGGAACGTTTGTCGCCGGAGGCAAAATACTCTTCAAAATCCAGCCATTCATCGGTGAATTCGTCAATCGCGAGTTCCAGTTCTTCGTTGCGAAGCGGAATATCGTTACTTGCAAAAACAACTTCGATGTTTCGGGCCATCGGCTTGTCCGAATCCAGGAAACGACGGTATGAAGTGGCTTTTTCTTCGGGAATCACAAGTCCCATCGGATTTTTTCCGTTTGCGATCCGCATCGTATCGGTTAAATGTTCGACCATGCGCTGGGCAGACATACTTCCCCAAAGCGGCGGAGTATCCGGTTCCAGTTTTTCCAAAATAGGTAATACGACCTCGAGATTCGGTTCGATAAACATGCTTTCGTTATTTTCCAACTAAGATACGCAGACTTTTCGGAACAACTTCTAAGTTCAGTTCTTTCCGGACTTCAAACGGTTCGCCGTCATAATGGGCGATCAGTTCATCGAGAATGATGCGTGCTTTGGTGAACGGGATGATCTTCATATAGCGCGACCGGTGCGAGCTGCGACGAAAGAAGCGGTAGATTACGGACGGAGTGTTCCCGAAACCGAAGGGACGTAAGAGGCACAATTCCAGTTGACCGTCTTCCATGTTCGAATAGGGTGAAACAACAAATCCGTTTCCGAACTCCGAACTGTTTGCAATGCTGCACAAAACCACCCGCGTCGTAAATGTTTCGCCATTGATTGAAATTGTGAACTTCTTGGGCTGGTAACGGTTAAATTCCCGGACGATCAGGGAGGTGTAACCCCAGAACCCACGGCGATGATGATTGTCGAATTTTCGGGCGATGTATGCATCGAAACCGTAACCACCCGTTCCCAGGAAGGCTTTGTCGTTGACCACTACCGTGTCGATCGTGCGTTGGTGCATCCTGTTGATGTTAAGGATCGCTTCTTTATAGCTGAGAGGGATCTTTAAATGACGCGCCAGCCCGTTTCCGCTTCCGGCAGGAATGATCGCAAGGACCGATGGCGTACCGATCAATGCGGTGCCAACCTCGTGTACAGATCCGTCGCCTCCGACCGCGCAAACGATTTCAATGCCTTCCAGCGCCGACTGGTAAGCAAGGTCACGCGCGTGTTTACGGTATTCGGTAAATGCGATGTCATAATCGAAAAGCTCGTGATCAAGGTAACGGTCGATCAGTGCCGGCAACAATTGTTTTTTACCGACTCCCGAAATGGGATTAATGATGAACCGTATCCTGAGTTTCATTGCTGAACAGAAGTTTCGTTTTTAATCAGATCGTGGTTATAGCGTTGAATCATCGCCTTAAGTCGCCGGGTATACTCATTTGCCTTTCCGCGCAGTTCCGGCAAAGAATCCTGCGGATATTCTTTCAGTTCACGACATTCGAACAAATTACGTGCCTCGTCGTTGCTGAAGTTCAGTAAATAGGTATCCCGGAAGTAATGATATGTTCCGTCGAGGTAGGCGATCGCTTCACGCGGTTGGTTGTCGAATACGGAATGACCGAAAGAATAATAGCGCGTCCGGATGTTCAGCAGATCCAGAACCGTTGGAAGAATGTCGAGTTGTTGCATCACACGCTCGTCCTTCCGTTTTCCCAGCAGTCCGCCCGGATGGTAAAAAGCGATCGGAATGCGATACAGGAACGTACGCTGACTGAATTCGGGCGTGGTGCTTGCCGGCGTGTGGTCGGCACAGATCACAAAAAGCGTATGATCGAACCAGGGCTGTTTTTTGGCTTCCCGGAAAAATTCACTTAAGGCATAATCGCCATAACTGATCGACGCACAAATGGGCTGCGGACCGTGTTTCACCCGTTTACGCATGTGTTCCGGAATAAAATAAGGATGATGCGAGGAAAGCGTGAAAAGTGTACCGATGAAAGGTTCCGGGAGTTTGCTGAGTTCACGTGCAGTCCACGGGTTGAAGTATTCGTCCAGAATTCCCCAGGTCTTATCAAAATGCTTGTCGTTATTGTATTCGAAGCGACCGAAATAACGTTCGTATCCGGCCTGTGCGGCGAACGCATCGAAACGCATGCTGCCGTTTGTGGCACCGTGAAAAAAGGCACTGGAGTAGCCTGCTTTGTGCAGAAGGTCCACGAGCGATTCAATGTGATTGGTCGAATAGTTCGAGGATATGTACGGGTTGTCCATGAGGCTCGGCATGGAAGCAACGATCGCGGGCACGGCCTCGATCGATTTTTTACCGTTGGCATACGCGTACTCGAAATACCAGGATTCGTCCAGCAACGAATCGAGAAAGGGTGTGTAGCCTTCACCGCCTTCCGGGTATTTCCCCACGAATTCGATCCCGAAACTTTCAAGAATGATGATCATGACGTTGGTCTTCTCCGGCAGGAGGTGTTGCGGCTGACTGGTATGTATCGGATCAAAAAGCTTTTCGGCCTGTTCGGCTGTCATGTATTTTTTTTCTGGCAGATTTTCCTTCCCGAACGATTTTACCATGGTGAAGGGCGTGTTCATCACCAGTGCCGTATTTTGTACTTCCCCACGAATTCGATCCCGAAACTTTCAAGAATGATGATCATGACGTTGGTCTTCTCCGGCAGGAGGTGTTGCGGCTGACTGGTATGTATCGGATCAAAAAGCTTTTCGGCCTGTTCGGCTGTCATGTATTTTTTTTCTGGCAGATTTTCCTTCCCGAACGATTTTACCATGGTGAAGGGCGTGTTCATCACCAGTGCCGTATTTTGTACACGTGTAAACTTGCTTGCTTCGATCAGCCCGACAGGCCTCAGCCCAAATCCGCCACGTGCAATCACAATCAAAAGCGGAACGTAGATCACAAACGAAAGCAGGTTTGAAAGCCAGAAATCTCTGCCGGAAACCGGCCTCGCCTGTTTGCGCATGCGCCTGTTTACAAAGATCAGTAGCGCAAGCAGTGCTATAAAAAAGAGGATCAGGAACCAGAAATCCCGGATAAAGGAAGTGATAAGCTGGTTCAGGTCATTTCCGGCACCGAGAATGGTAAACAGGTCGGCCGTCGAGCGCTTACCCGTGTATTTGAAATACTCGACATCCATGAGGTTGAGGCCGAGCATCAGGCAGGTGATCCCGTAAAAAAGAATGCCGAAGAAGAGTTTGTAAAACCGGTTGTAGCGCCAGGGAAAGGGAAGGAGGTACAGGCAATAATAGGGCATAAAACAAATCCCGATGGAAATGGCATCGAACCATATACCGGACAAAAAATCCGACAAACCGGCGGCGGGAAAACTGCTCGAGTTGAACGCATAAAATAGGATGCGCGTCAGTGTCAGAAGCAGCCACACGATACCCAGCCTGCGAAAAAGCGCACGAACATGTGCCGGAATCACAAGTGCCAGGAATCTGTCTTTCATCGGGGCAAAATTAACAAACTTTATGTGTTACAAACGGGGACTGAAGCCCCCGTTTATAGTTATTTCAGTTTGTCTGCTTCTTCACGTGCCTTTTTCATAAGGTCGTCTGCTTTCTGATTCGCCTCGGCTTCTACTTTATCGGCTTTTTCATCGGCTTCCTTGCGGATTTTGTCCGCTGTAAGTTCAGCTGCTCGTTTTTTAAGCGGATTGGAGCCGGCTTCATCGATCAGTTTTTTCGCCTGTTCATCGGCTGCTTTGCGGATGTCAGCGGCTGACTTTTTCCCGGCAGCTTTGATCTGGTCAGCCTTTTTCTGAGCATCGGCAAGAATTTTCTGCTTTTTCGCCTCGAGGTCTTCCTTGACGTCATCGACTTTATCATTGACAATGTTTTTCACGGAATCCTTCACCTCGTTGAGTTTTTCTTTCCCCGCATCGATGAGTGCGTCTTTCAGGTTGCCAGTGGCATCGAGGAGTTGTTCTTTGAAGTCGGTAGACACTTTCGGATCGCTTACCTTCCCGGTAACGTCCACGTTGATCTTCACGACATCAGGGATCAGTTTCAGGTCCAGTTTAGCCACGTTATTCACTTTTTTGACCTGGTCCTCCACGAGTTTGATCATAGCCGCCGGAATCTGGTCTTTCGGGATGTTCATTTGAAGGTCATAGTCCATATCCTGTTCAAAAGAAGTGGTTCCCCACACGGTTGTCCCGATCTTACCGAGGTTGATGTCGAACGGGTTTACGGCTACCTTGCCATCTTCAAAGCGGAACCGGGCATTGACATTCTTCAGCGTTTGCTCTTTGATCTGGTCGATCTTCAGCGCATCGCCGATCTTTTCGAGTGGTTTAAAACCGGAAATGCTGATAGAGTTCGATGAAAGTGTTCCGCCGCCGGTAAGTGTCGAATAGATCGGTTCGAGTGACGGTTGCAATAAAGTTTTCATATTGAAAGAGGAACTGATCCGTCCGTTGGCAAATTTCGCGATGGGTGCGAGCTTTTCAATGGTTATGAAGTTTTTAGCGAGTTCTGAAATATCCAGGTCGCGCAGGTCGTACCCGAAGTCAACAGCCGGTTTGCGGTGATCTTTTGTATTGTAATCGCCGCGTAAAGCAACTGTTCCGCCCATGGTGTTCATTGACAGGTTGTCGAGGCTGGCTACCTCGTCCTTCACCTTTATTTTTCCCTGTACATTTTTGATGTCCATGCCGTTGTAACGAACCGTGTTTATGGACGTATTCAGGTCAAAGTCCACGTTCGCCGGGATGAGGATCGGTTCGGCCGCTTCGCTGCCCGTATCCGGTGTACTTTCGCTACTTGTGCCTTCTTCTGCCGGAGCAACGGCCATCAGCTGATCGAGGTCAATGAGCTGACTGTTCAGGTTGAAACTGCCTTTCAGTAGTTCTTCACGGAAGAAATAGCCGAGGTAATTGTCAATGTTTCCGGACATTTTGAAATCGCTGCGTCCCATTTTGGCCTGTAGGTTTTCAAGCGCCAGCATTTGTGGTGAAAAGCGGAAGACCATGTTTTTGATGTCGACCGGATCCGGGAGGTCCGGCGATTTGTAGAGCATATCGGTCAGCGTCAGTAATCCGTCTGCTTTAAACTTTTCGTATTGTTCACTTTCAAGCGCGCTCAGGCGACCGTTCAAAACCACATTCGCATCGAGTTTGCCATTGTAGGATTCTCCTTCGGCAAGCGGCATGATCTGGCCGAGTGTGGCAAGGTCTACTTTGGCCATGATCTTCGAGTCGATCAGCGGATCGGTCATCGGGTTGCGCATCTTTAAGGTGGCATCGAGCAGGTTTCCTACGAATTCCGAGTGAAAACGCGATACATCCAAAGTCATTTTATCGAGGTCCGCTCCGCCGGCAAATGTGCTGGAAGCGTCCACCCCGATGTTGGTGATTTTCCCCGGAAGGTCCGGGTATCGGATCGAGGCATTGCTTACTTTCATTCCGAAATCCCAACCGGGCATGTTCACGTCGTCCATTTTGCCTTTAACTTCGCCTTTCAGGCTGAGATCGCCGGAGGTAACCATGGATTCGTATCCGGTACGATAGAATGCGGGGATCAGGGAAAGCAGGTCTTTGAAAGACGTTTTGGAAGCGTTCAGTTTCAGATCCATGTCGTCGTAACCTTCCATCATCCCGTAAAAGCCATCCACTGAAAATTTAAGGGCATTCAACGCGACTTCATTCTCACGCAACGTAAACTTCATCGTCTTTTCGGTCATTTCAAGCAGCAACTTGACGTCGGCTTCCGTTTTAACGTCCGTCAGGTAACTGATTCCGTCCATTTCGTAAGAAAGCTTTTCAATGCGCGTCTTTGTTTTAAAATCGACTACCGATTCGGTAAGATCGCCGTTCCCTTCGTGGTCTACATTTACAATTTCAGCCTTCATGTTCCCGGCTTCGTCGGTATAATAAATGGTTCCGTTTGAAATGCTGTATTCCTGCAGTGAAAGTTTGAAGTTGCTCGGTTCGCTGACTTCTTCCTCGGTTTTGAGGGAGTCGGGTTTCACGATGTCGTAGTTCGCCCGACCATCCTGGAGAATGCGTACATCGATCTTTGGCTCTTCGAGGTAGATGGCGTCAATGGAGATCTGGTCACCTCCGATCACGTCCCAAAGCCCGACCTGGGCGGTAAATTCTTTGACATTCACGAGTTCCACGCCCTCGAACTCATCCCGGCCTGTAAGTTTTGTATTGTATAATTTGATCGAAAGATTCGGAAAAGTGCTGAAAAAGGTAAGGTCGAAATCTTCCAGCGAAAGGTCTGCCAGGAGTTGCTTGCTGGCTTCTTTGAGCACCATTTCTTTGATCTGGTCCTTAAACAGGATCGGGATAAGGATCAGGGCTATGATCAGGAGTAATAACATAATTCCGGTCCATTTGAGTATTCTGCGAAACAGGCTTTTTTTCTTTTTTTCTTTCTTTTTCATACCTTTTGTAGGTTAATTGCGATATTTGTTACTACTAATAAGTTACGCTTTACATGCTAAGATAATGGAAAAAATAACATTTGCCCTTTTCCTGTTTTTTTTGACTTTACCGGCCCTGTCGGATGCGCAGATCATTACGAATGAAAAGCCGACGCCCAAACCTGTCCCCAAAGAGGAAGTGAAACCGGAACCGAAGGAGGTGATACCGGAAGACACTGTAAAGCCGAACTATTACCCGGAAGACATTGCATTGTTCTTTGAATTCTCCCCGACGAATACAAACCCCTATTTGCAGGAAAATCCCTCGGTTTTTGGCAAACCGCTGGGCGAACGGGCAAACGAACGTGCTGCGAATATCTGGTCTTTTGCGCTGGGATTCCGCGCTCCGATGGGCCGTTACTTCGCATTTCAGTCTGGGATCAGTGTCCTGCGAAACGCGGAAGAGTACGATTTTTCAGGAGTGGATACTTCTTTTTCGTACCGGACAACCTATACTTACCTGGCCATGCCGCTGAAAGTGTATTTCGAGTTCGGAAACCGCGTACGCGGGAAAGTAGGGGCGGGGGTGATTCCACAGATGCTCAACGGCTACAGTCAAAAGCAGGAATGGACGACGAGTCTGGGGAACCGCGACCGGAATACAGTCACCTCGCGCAACGGGCTCAGTTCGTTTGTCGTGAGTGCTACGGTGTCTGCCGGCGTTTCCTTCCGTTATTCGGAAAACATTTCGCTGTATTTCGTACCCGAATACCGCATGCAGCTCAATTCCACTTACCTGAACGAGTATCCCTACATTCACAAGGTAAATGCATTTGCCCTGAGCTTCGGGCTGTATTATCATTTATAGTATGCAATTAAAAACGATCATAGATGAACTCGAGCGACTTGCGCCGCCGGGGTCCCAGGAAAGCTACGACAATTCCGGACTGATCACCGGGAATCCGGGAATGCATATCAGCGGCGCACTTATTTCGCTGGATTGTACGGAAGAAATTGTAGACGAAGCGATCGAAAAAGGATGCAACCTGGTCATTGCCCATCACCCAATCGTATTTGCGGGCATGAAGAAGCTGACGGGCCGAAACTACGTGGAACGTACCGTGATCAAAGCGATCCGAAATGATGTGGCGATCTATGCCATTCACACGAACCTCGACAATTTTCGGGGCGGTGTGAACCTGGAGATCTGCGAACGGATCGGCGTTCTGAAACCGCAAATACTGGCTCCGAAACCAAATACACTTGAAAAACTCGTGGTGTTCGTGCCGGAAACACACGTTCAGAACGCGTCGGAAGCGCTTTTTGAAGCAGGTGCGGGCCACATTGGGAATTACGACCGCTGTTCCTTTAAAACTTCCGGCACCGGCACTTTTCGTCCGTTGGAAGGCAGCGACCCTTTCCAGGGAAAGCAGGGTGAAACGGAGCAAAGTCCGGAAGTTCGCCTCGAAGTACTGGTCAGCAAACACCGCCGCGGAACCATTCTGAAAGCGCTTTTTTCAGCGCATCCGTATGAAGAAGTGGCCTACGACCTGATTCCTTTGTCAAACGTCAATCCCTTTGAAGGAAGCGGCATGGTCGGCGAACTGGAAACCGAACTGGACGAGCGGGAATTCCTTTCCCGGCTGAAAACGGTGTTCGGCTGCGGAGTGATCCGGCATACACATCTTTCCGGAAAACCGGTGAAACGCGTGGCCGTGTGCGGCGGATCCGGAAGTTTTTTACTGGAGAAAGCCAAGGCGGCAGGCGCGGATTTCTTTGTGACGGGTGATTTCAAGTATCATGAATTTTTTGATGCTGAAAACCAAATTGTTATCGCGGATATCGGGCATTATGAAAGCGAACAGTTCACAACAAATCTGCTGGCCGGGATTTTGAAGAAAAAATTTACTAATTTTGCGGTTCATTTAACTGGATTAAATACCAATCCGATAAATTATTTTTAGCACATGGCAGCAACCTCGACTAAAAAGGAAGCATCGGTGTCGGAAAAACTCGACGCCCTCTATGAATTACAAAAAATTGATTCTGAAATAGATCGCATTAGAACCATCCGTGGAGAATTGCCGCTGGAGGTGCAGGACCTGGAGGACGAACTCGAAGGTCTTGAAACACGCATCCGAAAGATCCAGGAAGAAATAAAAGAACTTGACCAGGAAATCGCCGAACGCAAACTGTCTTCGAAAGAATCGGAAACAGCGATTTCCAAGTACAAGGAACAGCAAAACAACGTGCGAAACAACCGTGAGTTCGAATCACTTGCCAAAGAGATCGAATTCCAGGACCTGGAAATCAAATTGCACGATAAAAAATCGAAAGAAGCCAAAGTAAAGATCGCTGCAAAAAAAGAACTGCTCGATGAGGCAAAGGAACGCCTTGACCTGCGAAAAGGAGATCTTGCTGCGAAAAAAGCCGAACTCGACGAGATCGTTGGTGAAACGCAAAAAGACGAGGATAAACTCGTAAAATCTTCTAACGACGCAAAAGCGAAGATCGATGCACGCCTGGTTGCCGCTTACAACCGTCTGCGCACCAATGCGAAGAACGGACTGGCAGTAGTACCGGTGGAACGCGATTCGTGCGGAGGATGCTTCAACAGTATCCCGCCGCAGCGCCAGTTGGATATCCAGACGAAAAAGAAAGTGATCGTGTGTGAACATTGCGGTCGCATCCTCGTACCGTCTGAAGAGGAAACAGAAGCTTAAGACAAAGAATAATCGGAAATAATGAAACGGGAAAAGTACTTTTCCCGTTTTTTTTATGACCGAAAAATCGCAGGTTGTTTTTTTTAGATATCTTAGGACGGAAAAATTTAATCAATGGATACCTTAGACCAGGATGTATTAGAACGAAAATCGAATGAGAATTCGGTACTTTTCAACAACCAGTACTTATTGACCGCCGGTGCGTGGGCACGCTTTGTCGGTATTTCCCAGTACATTTTTTCAGTGATTTTCCTGGTTCTGACCGGTATTATGGTCAATACGCTGATCCAGATCAACGAACAAATGAAGCTTTTCAGGAATTATTCCAGCCAGATCTATGCGACCTATTTCGTACTGGCGCTGTTTTACCTTCTTCTTGCCGTTATACTGGCGCTGTACGGCACTGCCTCATTCCGCTTTGGAAGTAACGTGAAACGCGGTGTGTACTTCTCAAATATGAATGCGTTCTCAAAATCATTTCAAAACCTCAGACGTCACTTTCTTTACGGCTTTATCATGCTTACATTCGGAATTATGATGACTCTCATTCAATACTTAAGGCTTCTGTAAGGCGAAACTATTTACTATGAAAAACGAATTTTCAACATCGGACCAGTCATTAACGCAGAACATGAAAAGTTCCGGCAATATGTCATTGCTGTATGCGATCGTGGTTTTCATGAGTGCAGTGATCGGCCTGATTAATATGATCCGGCTATTTAGCAATGTCGGGAATAATAGTGTTAACACCTACCTGATTGTCGTATCACTCGTTTCCCTGGGGATCTCGATCGTTTTTGGAATGCTCAGCCTGCAATACAATTCACGCATGAAGCAGGCATTGCAGAATGGGGTTGACCAGGATTACAACGAGGCTTTTAAAACCCTGCGCGCATACTTTGTATTTTACGGCATCGTCATGATCCTCGTGTTTCTCCTGCTCATTATCGTTGCGATCTACGTATACATTTTGATAAGCAGCTTCAGGGGTGGCCGGTTTTGAGTAACCAGGCACGGTTTCACCTGTAGTTCCAAACAGTTTTCAGGATTTTTTTTAGCGTCAGGGATTGCAATTTCAGCCTGTATTCGCATCAAATTTTAAGCTGCTACGAACCCCCGTCCTTTTTATAATGCGTATTTTTGTGCAACTTTTTATTGTACGAAAAGATGGAAAAATTTGCGAAAGCTTTCTTCTCGATGCGCATGATGGTTGTGGCGCTTCTCGTGTTTTTACTGGCCATCGGACTGGCAACCTTTATTGAAGCTGCATACGATATTCAGACAGCGAAGATCTGCATTTACAATGCAACCTGGTTCGAGATCCTGCTTGGTTACCTCTCGATCGGGCTGATCGCAAATATTTTCCGTTACCGCATGTTCCAGCGTCAGAAAGTTGCGATGCTGGCGTTTCACCTCGCGTTTATCATCATCATTATCGGGGCGGCCATTACGCGTTTTGTTGGCTTCGAAGGCCTGATGCTCATTCGCGAAGGACAGGCTTCCAACTTCATCTACTCGTCCGATCCGCATGTTTATATGAAGATCAATGACGGCAAAATGCAGTGGACCTACAATGAAAAGCATTTTATGTCCGAAGATGCCGGATGCTATTTTTCCGAAACAGTTGAATTTCCGGGGCACAAAAGTCCGGTGACCATTGAGTTTGTCGACTTTCAGAAAAAAATGATCGACTCACTGGTTCGTGATAATCGTTACCCGGAGGACGTGCTGGACATCGTTTCGGGTGGAATGAGTTCCAACTACCTCGTGCAGGATTCGTTCATTATTCTCGGTAATGAAGCCGATCCGCTCAATGCCGTTTCACTGTCTTTTCAGCATGAAAGCCCGGTTCCGGGTGTGGAGATCTGGAAAAACGACGGCAGACTGGGCGTTTGGACGAAATTGCCGATGCGTGCACTACCAATGGCGCAAATGCGTAAATACAGACAGGCCGGAATAAACCCTCCGGATTCCGTTTTTCAAATTATTCCGACCGATACCCTGGTTCCGTTCGAAGCGGGTATACTTTACAATGTCGGAAACCAGCAGTTCGTTTTCCGGGAACACATTCGCCATGCGCGCCTGCTTAAAATGCCTTCCGGTAAAAAGGATGTGGGCGTTGATCTTCTGACCTTGCGGATCACCGACGGAAACCAGGAGAAACTCGTGACGCTCGAAGGTGGAAAGGACATGATCCCGACCGAAAAAGTGTTCGCTTTTGCAGGACTGGATTATGAAATGGCTTACGGTTCCACGCGCATTGACCTGCCGTTTTCGATCTTTTGCAAAGACTTTCAACTAGATCGTTACCCCGGTTCGCAAACACCTTCTTCCTTTGCCAGCGATGTGCGCATCATCGACAAAGAACGTAATTACGAAAGTGACCGCCATATTTTCATGAATCATGTCACGGATTACCGCGGATATCGCTTTTTTCAGTCGAGCTACGACCCGGATGAAAAAGGCACGCGGCTTAGTGTGAACTACGACTGGTGGGGAACGAATGTGACCTACGTCGGATACCTGCTAATGGCGATCGGGATGATCCTTTCGCTCTTTTCCCGTTCGGGCCGCTTTATGGAACTGTCCGGCAAACTCAGTAAGATCGCAAAACGCAAAGCGGAACTTTCTGCCTTCGTGCTGGCCCTGTTTTTCACACCTGCTCTGACGCAGGCGCAGGAAATTAACGCCGATCCGAATGTCCATCAGCACGATGATCCGCATTTGGAGCATGAACACGATCACATGTCACCGGCCGAAACGGAAGCGCAAGCGCAAATGCCCGAAGAATTTACGGGTGAACCGACAATCATCAGCCGGGAACACGCCGAAGAACTGAGTTACCTGCTCGTACAGGATTACAGCGGACGCATTGTGCCGTTTAGTACACTTGCGCTAGAGGTCCTGAATAAACTACATGCCAAATCAACCTACGATGGATATAATGCCGTTCAGGTGGTTATGTCGATGCACATGTTCCCCGAGCAATGGTTCAACCAGAAACTGATCTATGTAAGCCCGAAGGTGGGCGATTCACTCGGGCTGGGAGAATATGTTTCCTTTACCGAAATTTCCGACGAACAGGGTAACTTCAGGTGGATGGATGCTTACGAAAAAGCACACCGTACACAGGAATCGCATCGAAACGAATTTCAGAAAAAACTGATCAAATTAACGGATGATTACCAGGTCATGTACAACGTTTTTACCTGGTTCTACATGAAAGTGGTTCCTGTGTCCGACGATGTCACGAATACCTGGTCCACGCCGATGAACATGCAGTTGAAGGATAAAGACTCGATGGTGGTGCGTTCCGCCGTGGAATACCTCAATGCGCTGGCCGAAGGTATGGAGTCCGGAAGTTACGGTAATGCCGGGGACAAACTGGAACTTTTCAAAAAAGTGCAGCGCAAGGCTGCGGGTTCGATTGCCCCTTCGGAAGGACAGGTAAACCTCGAGGTGACCTACAACCGGATGAATTTCTTTTCAAACGCCATGTACCTGTTCCTGACACTCGGATTTTTAATGCTTTTCCTCTGGTTCACTCGTATTTTCCTCCATGTGTCGGATGCAACAGAGCGGTTTTTCAAAACCGTGTCGCGCATATTTGTCGTCCTGATGCTGATCGTTTTTGTTTACCTCGGTGCCGGACTTGCGATGCGGTCTTATATCTCCGGCCACGCACCCTGGAGCGATGGCTACGAAGCACTTACGTTCATTGCATGGGTCGTTATCCTGGCAGGATTTGCGTTTTCTTCCAAAAACCGGGTTATCCTGGCCGTTGCGGCAATTCTGGCCTTCTTTATGTTGTTCGTATCCACGCTGAGCCTGCTCGATCCACAGATTTCACCCCTGCAGCCTGTTCTCAAGTCTTACTGGCTGCAAATTCACGTATCGATCATTACCGGGAGCTACGCGTTCCTCGGACTCGCATTTATTCTCGGTTTACTGAACCTTTTACTCTACGCAACGCGCAACGCCAACAACGGAGAACGCCTTACTTTGCAGATCAACGAACTGACCTACGTATCTGAAATGACGATGACCATCGGTTTGTTTATGCTGACGATCGGGACTTTCCTCGGCGGCGTTTGGGCGAATGAATCGTGGGGACGTTACTGGGGCTGGGATCCGAAAGAGACCTGGGCACTTGTGTCGGTGCTCGTGTACGCCTGCATTTTGCACCTGCGACTCATTCCGGGGCTTAAAGGCAAATTCCTCTTCAATGCCGTAAGTTTCTGGGGGTTCAGCGCGATTCTCTTTACGTTTTTCGGGGTGAACTTTATCCTTGTCGGACTTCATTCGTATGCGCAGGGTGACGGGATCGGGCATTTCCCGACCTGGCTCTTGTTTACGATTTTGTTCTTCGCACTGTTTACCGCGTATGCCGCAATTAAGAATGCGAAATACAGGAAATTTATTCAAAATCAATAAGTGATGGCAAAGATCTATGACTTTCAGTTCAACGATATAAGCGGGAAACTGTTCGATACTTCTCTGTTGAAGGGAAAAAAGGTACTCGTTGTGAATACCGCTTCAGAATGCGGGTTGACACCTCAATACGAGCAATTGCAGGAACTGTATGAGGTACATGGTGGTGAACGGTTTACGATCATCGGTTTTCCGGCTAATGATTTCGGTGCACAGGAGCCTGGCTCCAATGAACAGATTGCCGGCTTTTGCAGCCGCAATTATGGAGTTACCTTTCCGATGATGGAGAAGATCCCGGTAAAAGGGGAAAACATGCATCCGCTCTATAAATGGCTAACGCAGGAAACCGGCACCGAAGTATCCTGGAACTTTCAGAAATTCCTGGTCAACGAGAACGGGGAAGTTGAAAGCAGTGTGGCACCAACCGTACTGCCGATCGATGAAACAATTATTAACTGGATCGAAAAATAAGCCTTATGAAAACTGATATCCTGGCATTCGCGGCGCATCCGGATGATGTGGAACTGGCGGCAGCGGGAACCTTACTTAAAGAAATTTCCAAAGGACGTACCGTTGCAATCGTGGATCTCACACGTGGAGAACTGGGTTCACGCGGAACGGCTGAAACACGACGGGAGGAATCTGAAAATTCCACTGCTATCCTGGGGATTTCCGCACGCGAGAACCTGGGAATGGCCGACGGTTTTTTTGAGATCACCCGTGAAAACCTGCTGAGTATTGTAAGTATGATCCGCAAATACCGTCCGGAGATCGTTTTGGCGAATGCCGACTCGGATCGTCACCCGGACCACGGCCGTGCCGGTGCGCTTGTATCGCGTGCCTGTTTTCTAAGCGGGCTGCGCCGTATCGAAACCGCGTTGGATGATGGAACGGCGCAGGAAGCGTATCGTCCGAAAGCCGTGTATCATTATATCCAGGATTATTACATCGAACCGGATTTTGTGGTAGACGTCAGTGATTTTGTAGAAAAGAAGTTTGAGGCGATCCGGGCTTTTAAGACCCAGTTTTACGATCCGGACAGTAAAGAGCCGCAAACTCCGATCTCCGGGAAGGAATTTTTCGATTTCCTGAGATCCCGCGGCCAGGAGTTTGGTCGGCCGATCGGTTCAGTCTACGCCGAAGGATTTACCACCGAACGGTTCCCGGCCGTTGACAGCCTGTTTGATATCGGTTAAATTCAGGATACGTTTCGGATCTGGTAGCCCGTCCCGTTAAAAAGGACCTCGTCCCCGGCAGTTTTTCCGAGTAAGCACTGGGCAAGCGGAGCATGCGGTGCGAGGCAAAATATACTTGTTCCGTCCACGGACAGTAAGCCGAACCCGATCGAAATGTAAAAAAGTCCGCGGTCCGTTAAAATTACTGAACCTGCCCCGGCCTGTGTACTTACTTCGTCAGGTAGTGTTCCCAGCAGTTGCCGCAGGCGCTGCCACTCGGCGAGTCTCCCGGAAAGCTTTTCCTGTTCGAGGTGCGTCATCGCCCGGCCGGTCTCGTGTTTATCACCACTCGTACTGCGTGATT
This sequence comes from uncultured Flavobacteriales bacterium, assembly GCA_964389755.1. Taxonomy (GTDB): domain Bacteria; phylum Bacteroidota; class Bacteroidia; order Flavobacteriales_D; family Crocinitomicaceae; genus JBBSUQ01. Next base: position 34,675 of record CAYMEW010000020.1, read on the forward strand.
CACTGGCGAGCGACTCGGAAAGTTGCTGCAATTCCGAATGGATGAGTTCCAGTTTTTCATCCACAGCCTGTTTCAATACTTCGTGTATGCGTTTTCGATTCATGCCGGTTCAAGTAACTGTTCGTATGTTTTCTCAAGTGCTGCGAGTACTTCATTTCCCGAAAATCGCGAACCGTAAGCACGGATTTTCTCCGGATCGAATCGCCCATAATGATCGATCATGCTTTCGAGTTTTTCGGCCAGATCCTTTGCATTTCCCGCCTGAAAATGAATGGCGCAGTCGGGGGGAAGTGAAGCTGCGATTCCGACAGGTGTTGAGACCACAGGCATACCGGAGCAAAGCGATTCTGCAATCACGATTGAAAATGTTTCGTAGACCGAGGTCAGGATGAAAGCGTCGTGCCGTCGGTACGTATCCGCAATTTGTTCCCAGTTCATTGGTCCGTCGAAATGTACCAGGTGATCGATCCCTTTGGTCTGGCAATAGCGTTTCCATTTTTCGACAGGTTCGTCGCAGACCACCGTCAGGCTGAAATCACTGCGTTTTTTGGAAAGTAAAGCGATGCCGTTAAAAAGATTTTCAGGGTCTTTGAAGCGTTCATCCAAGGTCGAAATATGCAGAAATCGGAACTTTTTGCCGTTCGGGGGCTCTTTCAAAGAAAAGAGGTGCGTGTCCACGTGATTCGGGATGACCGCTACGGGCGTGTCCGGAAAATAGGGGCGAATATCGGGAATCAGGAACTCCGATACGGCAATAAATGTGTCGACGTCGCGCGCGAATTTTCGGAGAAAAAGGTGCTGCACGAACCCGCGAATTCCTTCGGGCGGTTTGTGGTAATACGACCCCTGGTCCGTAACGATCAGCGGACATTTAAAAAATCGTTTTGCGATGCGAAATTGCCAGGCTTTACCAAAAAGGATATGTCCGTGAACCAGGTCAGGGCGTTGGATTTGTCGGAGTGTTTCGCTGAAGGCACGCTTTTCACGCACCCAGCGCGAGGCTTTATTTCCGCCCGGATTGTAGCGCACGCTCAGTTCGGTATAATTTCCCTCGTTTTTTTTATTGATGCTGAACGATGTAACGGAGGAATCGGCAATCGTATGTATTACGGTAACTTCATGCCTTTCTGCCAGCAGCAGCGCCTGGCGCTTGATAAAGTTCCCGAGGAAAGGCCGGGTCGGGGTCGGAAACCACGAACTCAGCAACAGGATGTGCCAATTTTTTTCGTTCATAAAAACGAAAATAGTTAATTCGCCTTAATTAATTACCAGTCGCAGGGTCTTAGACGTATCGTTGTGCGTAATTCGTAAGAAATAAACGCCTTTTTCGAGCCCCGAGAGGTCGATCCGGTTTCCATTGCGTGTAACTTTGCATTCCGCCCCGGCACTCGTAAAGATCTGAAGCTTGTCTTCCGCTTTCAGACCACGAACATTCACCGCGTCCGTTGCTGGAACAGGGTAGAGCGCATACTCATCGGCAGCAGATACTTCGGATGTGCCCGCCAAGCATGGAAGTTCATTGATCTTTTGCCAGATCGTGTCATTGTAAAAACTTTCGACGAGATTCCCCGATCCGTCACCCATGCGTACCACCACCATGTTTTGAGAAGGAACAACGTTAATGATCTGACCGTTTTTCCCGATTGCGGCGTACAGGTCGGCCGGTGCGTTGGGAAGGACACTGCCCGGAAAGACAAATTGTGTTTGTGGCAACATGTACGAACTCTTTCCGTTCAGCCAGGTCAGGTAACCGTACGAATTGTTCAGGCTTTGAGAAGAACTGGTCATATCGCTGAGGTAGGCGGCATCACTTAATACCGGCGTGCCATCCCAGTTTCCTCCGGAAAGAAGCAGCAGCCCGAATCGCGCCATACTGCGTGCCTTACTGATGTAGACCTTATTGTAGAAATAATCCACAAAAAATCCATCCATGCCTGTGGGGGTTTTGATACGGGAATTTACATACACGTTCATACTTTGGCCGCTGGCCTGCTCAAGGACATCGTGCAAAAGCGTATACGGCGCATTGTGATAAGCCCAGCGCATTCCCGGATCTGCCAGGTAAGTCAGACACGCAGGGTCGGTACAGTCACTCGTTGAACCGCCGTCGTTAAGCCCGCTGGTCATTGTCAGTTGATGACGAATGGTAATTTTTTCTTCCTGCGAGGCAGTCAGAGCGGTCCAGCCAGTGCCGAGGTAATCGCTCGTGGTGTCTGCAATATTCAGCAGACCTTCCTGCTGCGCGATCCCGACAGTGAAACCAACGAGGGTCTTTCCGGCCGAATTCCACACATGGAGGCTGTCCTGGGTAAAGGTACCGAAGTATCTTTCGAGCACGATCTTCCCGTCTTTCAGCAGGATAAACGCTTTCGAATGACTTTGTTCGAGATAATCGTAAAGTGCATCCACCTTGTCCGGGCACCAGTTTAATGCGGACGGAGACAGTGTATCCCAAACAGGACCGGATGTGGGTGGATAATAAAGCGTTTGTGCCTGCAGAAAAGTAGCAGGCAATACGATCAGAAAACAGGTGAATCGTTTGAGCAGGTGCATGTTGAAAGTTTTTTTTAAAAGTAAGTATTTGCGCCGATCCGGAAAAAAATAATGGTGAGATATTTGCATTAGGATGAAAGGGGGAATGTAAAAAAACTTAATTTAAGCAATGCGGACACAACCTGCCGGGCCATCAGTTGTTAAATAAAATAAAAGCAAGTATGAAAACACAGGTATACATTTCAGGCTTTGTACTTTTCCTGACACTTTTTTGCTTTTCGGCAGAAGTATCTGCGCAGGGAAACAAACCGATCATGAATGAGAGTGACTACAGTCTTGAGTGGGTCAATTATTTCGAAAATGAAATGGTTCGTATCGACACGCGCAAAATCCAAATTGCATCCCCGTCGGATGGTTCGGAGGAAGAACGCGTTGTATTTCGCTTTGTGAATAAGACGGCTCAGCCGGTGGCCATCAATTTTATCCGGGAAGCAGTGTACCTGAACGGATGTACCGATTGTGATGAAGGTTACCGCGAGTTTTCAATCGGACTTGAACCACTGGAGATACGGAGTTACGAAGAAACGGAGAACCAGGAAAACGATGCGTATTACCTCTTTTCCAAAAATCTGAACCAGACCGTCAATAAGATCCTGCAGGATTATGAACTGACCGGTATTAAGGTTGTAGTTTAAGCAAGCGTCAGGTCGTAAACGGATTTAACCTGCTGCACGGCATAATCGATCTCTTCCGGAGTGGTGTACCGTGAAAAGGAAAAGCGTACATTCGGACGATTCATATCGGCACCGATTCCTTCCAGTACGTGTGACCCTTTAGCTGCTCCCGAACTACAGGCGCTCCCGCCACTGCATGCCACACCTTTCAGATCAAGCGTAAAAAGCAGCATTCCTGCCTTGTCTGTTTTCGGGAGACATACATTCAAAACTGTGTACAAACTTTGATCAGGATCGGTTTCACCGTAAAATGAAACACCTTCCAGTTCGCCGGTGAGTTGTTCGATCATGCGGTTTTTCAACTGCTGAACATGCAACTGGTGCGCTTTAACATCGGTATAGGCGAGGTCCATTGCTTTGGCCAGTCCGACAATCCCGTATACATTTTCCGTTCCGCCACGTAAACCGCGTTCCTGCGCGCCCCCGTGTATGATCGGCCGGACTTTATTCCTTCCGTTCGCATAGAGAAAACCGATTCCTTTCGGACCGTGGAACTTGTGCGCTGCACAGGTAATAAAGTCGATGTCGAGTTCCTGCAGATCAAAGGCATAATGCCCCATGGTTTGTACCGTATCGGAATGAAAGTAGGCGCCGTATTTACGGCATATTTCCGCAGTTCGCTTCAGGGGAAGCAGCGTTCCGATCTCGTTGTTAGCGTGCATGAGCGATACCAGCGTCCGCGTTCCGTCGGCGAGCAATCGTTCAAGTTGCGCCAGGTCGGCATTTCCCTTCTGATCGATGTCGAGGTAACGCACTTCGAGGTCTTCACAGGCGAGACTTTCGGCGGCATGTCCGACGGCATGGTGTTCGATGCGTGTGGTGATGATCCGTTTCACGCCGAGTTCCTCAACGGCACAGTGAAGAGCCATGTTATCCGCTTCCGTACCACCGCTGGTAAATATGATCTCAGATGACTTACAGTTGAGGTGTTTGGCTACCGAGCGGCGCGCATTCTCAACAAGTGCCTTGGCCTGTCTTCCGTAGAAATGGGTGGAAGAAGGATTACCAAAGGTTTCTGAAAGCACCGGTATCATGGCTTCCACAACTTCCGGAGCGATCGGTGTGGTGGCGGCATTATCTAAGTAAACTCGCATCTGTGATTATTTTTGCACTGGCAAAGATAGTGAACTCGCGCTTAAACCGGAAAAGATATGCGTTTTTAGCGTAGTGATTATTGAACTCTCAAATTTTGTCTTCTTTTCCGAGTAGTTGGCGGAAGGTGACCGTTTCAACGGGAAATCGTTTGAGGTTGTTCATCAGCATCCAGCTGCGCTCAATCCGTTTGACCGAACTTTTTACCTGGATCACATAATAGATAATGTAACGCTGCATGCCGGGTTTCAGTTGTTCGAAGCGCTCTCGGGCCACGTCGTCCTGGCGCATGACTTCTGTTAGTTCTTCCGGAACGGGATGACCGAATTCGCTGTCGTCGGGCTCCAGTTCAAAAGTCACCTTTTCACCGGCATGAATGCCTGCCTCTTTCATGCGTTTTTGAGAAACCGTAATGTATCCGCGACCTTCACCCAGTGCCACGATGCCCGCCTGCCAGTTTACGACGCCGAGGCTGATAATGACGCGCTGATTAAAAAGGCCGTCTGTCTTCCCGTTATTCAGACGTATAAGATCATCGTGTGCAATTTCCAGGTAGTGCAGGCGCAACTTATCCAAAAAGTGTATTTCAGATTTTAACTTCATAGCTTAAAAATAGGATTTTCCGGGTTTTATCGAAACGGTAACGAACGAAAATGGATGCACTACCGAGTGACACGGCTGATCCGAACACTTTCTGATACGAATTTCAGAACGGTAGTTTGAAGATTAAAAATTGTTTGATTAACAAGTCGTTGTAGATAATCAAAAAAAAATAATTGAATCTTAACATTCCAATGTTGCCGGATTTGTATTAGTTTTGAGAGATATAAAACACATTTAATTTAACTTTTATGAAAAAAATATTACTTTCTTTATCTCTTTTGTTAACTGCAGGTGCTGCATCCGCACAGGTTGATACGCTCTCTGAGTTTTTCACGGGATCGCTTGCAGTTTACCAGGTTGATGTAGCTGCTCCGGTTGACAGCGGTTACATTTCAGGTACAAACGTTTATGGTGATCTAGCGAAATTACAGCGTTTCGATCCGTCGCACGGTGTTACCGCTACAGGAGACATTACATCTATACTCCTTGCTCTTCCAATCAAAGTAGATGCAGGAGGTTCTTTCCAGGTAGGGATTTTCCCGGATAATGCCGGAGAGCCGAACATGCTTGCTCCGCTTGGTGCGGTATCCATTGACCTTGCTGATGTGGATACGGCAGTAGCTTCGTTTAACCTCATCGGTGATGGTACAAACCCGACTTTTTACAACGTTGCGGCAACATTTGCAACGCCGGTAGCTATTCCGTCAAGCGGTGTATTCTGGGTGGGTGTTGTTTTGCCTACTGGAGCTAACGAACTGGCGATGTTCACAAACCAATCAGGTGATTTCCCGGATGCTTCAACGAACTCTGGTGAAGTATGGAGTGACGGTACCTTCTCTACTTATCCGAATGCCTGGGGAGCAGCTGCAACATTTGCAAACGCAATTTTCCCGGTAGTGAACTTTACAGGTGGTCCGGTAGGAGGCCTGAAAGAAAACGCGATTGAGGCGGTTGCTTACCCGAACCCGGCAAGTGATGTTCTGAACATCAAAATGGGCGAAAACGTGGAAGCGGTATCCATCATTTCCATGGACGGAAAAGTAGTTTCAACACAAGTTGTGAACGGAACAACTGTTAGCGTACCGGTTGCTGATCTGAACGCAGGAGTTTACTTCTACGAAGTACAAACTGCAAACGGAACTGTACGTCACACATTCGTGAAAAAATAATTGATTTTAATGAATCAGAAAAGGGAAGGTTTTCAAAACCTTCCCTTTTTTTATATCAACAGGTGCCGCTAAATTATATCGATTTGGTTGTGTCTAACCCCTTGAGTCCGGGAAACCATCGGCATCTTTATCGGAGACATGCCTGCTCTTTTCCGCCTTTTCATCTTTTAGTTGCTTTTGATCAGCTTCACAGCAATCTTTTGGTTTCTTTTCGTAGCGCGTGCGGTATTGTTCCGAACTGTACCCATAGCTGGATGCCTCTCGCTTTTCAGGATCTTCGTTTCCGACGTTGTGTTTAACTGATTCGCTTTTCGGTGATATCGTTTTGCGTTCGCGCATTGGGTCGCTGTTATCGTTTTCCGAATTTTGGCTTCCGCTTCCCGGTGTGAAACCTGACTGTTTTTCCCGGCCTCGATGTGCTTCGTTATTTGCTTTCATGGTGTTTGTTTTTGAGTTCTCAAGGATTAGTTCTCAAAAGGAGTGCCTTTATTATTAAATGACTGATTTAATAGGACTTATTTATCATGTATTAGAGGCAGATGAGGAAAGGCAGAAACAAAAAAGGTAAATTTATACGCACTAAAAAAGCCTTTCCACGAATTGAAAAGGCTTTTTATAGTTGCAGGCGGAAAAAAATTAACGCGTTGAACGTGTTTTTCCAGGTGCCTGAGACTCTTTTCCTGAGCTGCGGGAAGGCGTAGAGGGTTGTTTTTTCTGTGTGTCCGTTCCTTTTTTCGGAGCATGTTCCTGTTGTTTTTGATTTTCTCTTTTCATGACTTATAATTTTAAAATGATTTCGCAGAACACAGTTCAAATTAAAATCCAATACATTAATTAGTTGATAATCAAATATATAATTTGGTGTGTTAGATTTTAATTGCGGACATTTTTACCGGATGCGTACGCGGCTTACACGAAATACCTGCGGGCACGAAAATTGATAAATGGAAAAAGTTGATTTTACAGCTGGATGATACGAACCGCGCGAAAATTTTTGTCGAAATTCCCGATCCAAGTCGGTACTGAAGTTCAAACCGGTAAAAAGAAAAATTATTTTCAAAATTTTCGGGATATACAATTGCCTTTTGACTAAGCGATTAAGTGCGAATAGCCGTTATAAAACGGTTATGAAAAGGCTATTTTCTGCTGCCTGTGTGGCAACCTTTCAGGCTCAACGAAAGTCTTTCCTGTGAAAACTTTAAAATCCAAAACCAAATTCTCTTATGAAAAACTTTACCCAGTTTTTACAGAAGCACCGGCATGCCCAAATTGTCAGAAACTCCTTTCTTTTAGGCAGTTTTGCAGGAGCGATTGGCTTGCAGCTTTCCGCACAAAATGTGAGTGTAGACAGCACTTTTGGCGTGAATGGTTACATTCCTTACGGTACCTCCGGAAATTATATGGAAAACAAGGGCGAGGGAAATCGCTCTGTGATTCAGCCGGACGGCAAGATCATTGTGGCGATGGACCAGCACAACCCGAATCAGTCGGACCTGTTCTTTTACACCTACCGTTACAATGCCGACGGAACGCCGGATGTGACCTTCGGGGATAATGGCGTATCCCGCATCTTTACAGGAGATCAGTCAAAAAACAAAGACATTCGTCTGCATGAAGATGGCAAGATCATCGTAACCGGACAAAGTGAATATTGCGTAAACGGAGTTTGTGGTGCGTCACAACTTGTCGTTATGCGCCTTAAACACGATGGAAGTCTCGACAGCACATTTGCCACCGACGGGATTTTGCTAACGTCCGAAATCTTCGGTACACAGGGAAGTTATGCGATCCCGGAACGCATCAGCATCACATCGGATGGGAAATATTTGCTTGCCGGCAGGGGACCAGGTTCAGAACCTTTTGTTGCCCGATTGAATTATGACGGCACGAAAGACCTGAGCTTCGCGACGCAGGGTGTCTACAGCGATGGGGATTTTCACGCCATCCTGTCGGATTTTACAACGGATGCAACGGGAAATATTTATGGTTTGACCCAGATGAGTAATTTTCCGGATACCAGTAACCTGAGAGATACACGGATATTTAAACTCACGCCTGACGGCGTACTCGATGTGAGCTATGGAACCTCCGGTCGTAGAACGATCGATATTGGAAATTATGAATATCCGAAGGCCTGTGCGGTTCGTTCGGATGGAAAACTGGTTGTCACCGGGTATATCGAATCCAAATTGTCGGATGGTTCTAGCGGATACGGGATTAATGATAAAGGATATGTTTCGATCCTGAACACGGATGGAAGTAACAGTTCCCTCACGCCACAGGGATTTGTTATGTTCGAGGTTGCCGGAGAAAATACCACCTTTATACACTCGCTTTTGCTTACGGAGGACGACAAAATGCTGATCGGTGGCCGAACGATTGAGAAAGTTTCCGGAAATTACATTGAAAAAGCATTCCTGGCCTACCTGGAAGAGGATGTAACTTCCGACCTTTCCTTTAATGGAAATGGCACCATGCTTTTCGATTACGGACAGCATTCGTCAATTGGTGCGCTGGCTTGCTTCCGGGATATTGACCTAACTGCGGACGGCGGTATTCTCATGACCGGTTACCGCAATCCCATTTCAGGAAATACCAGAAGTTCGTTATTCCTGTTGAAATTGAATGGTTTTGCTCCACAAAGCACCCTGGAATTAAGTACGCTTAGCGAGAATACGATTGAAAGCCTATTTTATCCCAACCCGTGGCAAGCACAGTCCAGACTGGACGTTACCCTGAACGCAGATACGCAACTTTCACTCAAGCTTGTAGATGCTTCAGGCAGATTCGTTCACAACTTCCTGGATTCAGAAGCCTTTTCAGCCGGTGCGCATTCCATTGCACTCGACCGGCCTGCCGGCGTTCCGGGCGGAACTTATTTACTCGTATTGACCAGTTCAACAGGTGGCAACTCAGTTTATCGCGTAACACTCAAATAACGGTTAATTCTCTCATACAATGTGTAAGCCCGGGACTTTTAGTTCCGGGTTTTTTCATTCACTGGGTCAGGCTTTGTTATAATATTTTTTGCGAAGCCAGAATGCCACATTTACAAGTGCGATCAGTGCGGGAACTTCGACCAACGGTCCGATCACACCAGCGAAGGCTTCCCCGCTGTTAATCCCGAACACACCGATCGCCACCGCAATGGCCAGTTCGAAATTATTCCCGGCGGCCGTAAAAGCGATCGACGCATTCTTCGAGTAATCCGCACCGAGGCGTTTGGCGATGAAAAAACTGATCAGGAACATCAGTATGAAATAGATGAGCAGTGGAAGTGCAATCCGTAAAACATCCATCGGTATGCGCACGATCAGGTTGCCTTTCAGGCTGAACATCACTAAAATGGTGAAAAGTAATGCCACAAGTGTGACAGGAGAAATAAGCGGGAGAAAACGGTTCCGGAACCAGTGCTCACCTTTCGCACGGATCACCAGGAAGCGCGTGAAAATGCCCATGAAAAACGGTATTCCAAGATAAATGGCCACACTTTCCGCAATTTTTCCAATGGTGATGTTCACTTCGAAACCTTTCAGACCAAATAATGGTGGCAAAAGAGTAATGAAAACCCAGGCGTAAATACTGTAAAAAAGCACCTGGAAGACACTGTTAACGGCAACCAGTCCTGCGGCGTACTCCCGGTTTCCGTCGGCGAGTTCGTTCCAGACGATCACCATGGCGATGCAGCGCGCAAGGCCGATCAGGATCAGTCCTGTCATGTATTCCGGATAATCGTGCAGGAAAAGAATGGCAAGCGCAAACATCAGCACCGGCCCGATGAACCAGTTCAACGTAATGGATGCCAGAAGGATGCGCGTGTTTTTGAATACCGTTCCCATTTTCGAATAGTTGACTTTCGTCAATGGCGGATACATCATTAAAATGAGCCCGATTGCAAGGGGAACATTCGTGGTTCCACTTGAAAAGGAATTGATGAAGTCAGCACTTCCGGGAATAAAATATCCGATCGAAATGCCGACCGTCATTGCCAGCAGGATCCAAAGCGTGAGAAAGCGATCTAAAAAACCGAGCTTTTTGCGACTCCGGGCGGGTGTACAATTGGTGACAGACATAGTAATTGCTTATTTAACGAATGAAAATGCGTAAAGTGTTTCCAGGGCAACCTGTAGACAACAGTTGGCGTATTTTTGACTTTCCAGCGATGTGTGATCGAATGATCCGGGGTCTTCGTAAGGTAAGCCAATCCGAAGTTCAGCACCGGGGATATGGGGGCAATTGGTATCGGCTTCACTACAGGTCATAATCGCCGCGAACGCATTTTGCGGATTCTCCGGGTGGTCGTAGCGTTTTGAAAAACACGTTCCTGCAGAAGTGTCGTCCGAACCGAAAAACTGATACACCGGGTTGTCGGAGTCACTCACTTTCCGCATCACCACGCCGGCCTGATCCAGTGCCGAAATGACATTGGTATTAAGCGCACTGGCGACTGTTCCACCGGAATAGGTATGGATATTCGGGAGTTCATAAAAACCGGCTACAAGTTTCGCCCAAATCTGCCCGAAGTGACTTCTGCGCGAATTATGCGTACAGATGTAGACGAGTTGTACGACGTCGCCCCGGCTGTGTTTTTCCGAAATATAATTCCCGATTGTCGATAGCAACGTTTTCCGGTCATCCGGTATACGGTCGAATTGCGTGGTGAGCACTTCGAGGTAATGTCTTAGTTTAGAATACATTTAGCTTGGATAAAACACTTGGACTTAGCAGCACTGATCCTGGTTTTCCAGTGTTTGCGTGAAGTTTGTAAAATAGTTTTGCAACTGTGCGAAGGTCTTTTTTTCGAGGCAATAACAAACCGCGTTACCGGTGATATTTCCTTTGATCAGTCCGGCATTTTTCAATTCTTTGAGGTGTTGCGAGATCGTTGGCTGTGCCAGTGGAAGTTCGTTCACAATATCTCCGCAGATGCAGGCATCCGTACGTAGCAGGAATTCAATAATAGCAATGCGTGCAGGATGCGCAATGGCCTTGAGCAACGATGCCATCTGATTTTGCTCTGCTGTGAAAAGCGCCGTTTTCGTTATCCCCATTTTTTATTTGTTTATTGCAATATTACGATAAATAAAAATATACGAGATGGAATTTGGAAAATTTAACCTGCCGACAAATTCCTTACATGTAAAATACGTTGAATTTATGTCCGTCCGGATCCGTAAAAACGCAGCCGTAATAATTGTTTCCGAATGTTTCGGAAGGGGAGATGATAGTTCCGCCGGCTTTTCTGACTTCCTGTTCCCACTGGTCCACTTCCGCCTTACTTTCGGCCGCAAGCGTGAACACCACTTCGTTCCCGTTTTTCAGGTCGGCAACTTCGCCTTTCACGTTCGACTTTAAAACAGCTTCCAGGAAAAAGTGAATTATGAAATCGTCTGTTCCGACACAAAAACTGGTCAGTTCATCGGATGATCCGTTGGGTTTAAACCCGATTTCCGTATAGAACTTCGTCGTTCGGGCGAGGTCTTTAACGGTCAGGTTAGCCCATATCTTTTTTGTTTTCATGTGTTTGCATTTTGAGAGTTCAACTACCGAAAGTATAAAAAAAGATCATGTCGGAAGTTTTATAGATCAGGTGAAATGCCGGTTTTAAAATTAGTGCCCTTCGGTTCCGTCTTCATGCCAGAATTCAATAACGAAGTCGCTCCCGCTATTGAAATCAAAGCCAGTAAAATCACATGAATAGTTGTCGCCAAAAAATTTGATTCCGTCTGCTAGTTCGTAATGGGTGTCTAGTCCCAAATCTTCCTGGTCAAACAGGTGAGGTTTAACGTCAAATTGACATTCTCTGAAACTTCCGCATCCTATTTCCCGGAGATAATCGGATTCCCTTTCATAGCATCCGAACTTTACAAGGTTACCACTTTAGCCTCTGTTAGTAGCTTAGTTCTTTTTCAAGTTCGTTAAACCAATCTTGTTTCAACTGATTTTTAATATGTTTTACCGTAACACGCTCACCAAATTGGAAATAACCATTCTTGTCTTTAGCTATAGAGGTAAATCTGGAAGATGCTTTGAATGTTTCACTATCTGCATCTAGTTTTCCGCCTCTGAAATGATATATAGCAGAATGGTGTTTTGCAAATTCATCATTTAGCATCTTGAAACCGGATGTGTCTCCAGAAAATAGATACAGATAGCCCCCATCGCACATCGCGTAATAGTTATAAATGTTGTTTTCATCCGCGTAAAAAGTAGCGCCAAGTGATTTGAATGTATTGGTGTCAATTACTTTGTTTAGTGCAGTTGAATCTTTCAAATTAGTAATGAACTTATTAGGACATATTTTGTCCTCACCTTTTAACTTGCCCTCTTTAAACACATAATCAGGCCGCGTTGGAAATCCAATTTCTCCATCCACATTTGTATATAATCCGCATTCTAGCTTTCTCCATCCGCACGGATTTTCCGAAGACTTCACCTCTATATTTTCATTATTTGAAGTATGTGTTTGATTATTACATCCGAGGATAATAGTGCTTATTATTAATATGATGAGTATGTTTTTTGTCAATCTGTCCATTGCTACTAACTTGTATATATATATGCAATTAATCTATTTGCAACCGGTTAAATCGGATATTAACATTTCTTGAAAAGTGGTCTCAGCCGGTTAATTGAAAATGAAGAAGCCAGCGTAGAAAACATCATTCTCGTTCTGTTTCTCACTCTGGCTATGTGTGCAATTAGGTACAGAAATAGAACCAAGAGTAATATCCTGTCATAAAACTGTCAGAAAGAAAAATCAGAATGGGGTAAAAACAAAATGAGAAGCGTCATTCTCATTCTGCTTCTCATTCCGTTTTTGTGCCCAGGACTGGACTCGAACCAGCACACCTTGCGGCGCCGCCGCCTGAAGACGGTGCGTCTACCAATTTCGCCACCTGGGCTCGCTTTCGCGGGTACAAATCTACAATATTTTTCAATAAGTACACACTTCGATTTACAGAATTTATTTTTACTGCCGCAATAGCATTGGATAACTACAGCCAAATACTTAATTTGCACCGGATTTACTCAGATCAAAATGGCACAAAAAAAAGTGTACGACAAGCCAACGCAGGAAAATACGGGCTTCGGGAAGAACTCACTGAACACGGGCGGACGGTTTTTTACCAAAGACGGCAAACCGAACGTGGTACGTCGCGGAATGTCCTGGTTCAACCGCACAAGCTGGTACCACAGCATGCTCGAAATGTCGCGCTGGAAATTCCTGTTCATTCTCCTGCTTTTCTATGCGCTGATCAACCTCGTTTTTGCGGCTATTTACTTTATGATCGGGGTGGAATACCTGAACGGCATCCATTCGGAAACGGTTCTCGAACGCTTCGCCGGGGCGTATTTTTTCAGTGCACAAACCTTTACCACCGTCGGTTATGGACATATCAGCCCGACCGGATTTTTGGCCAGTTCGGTGGCAGCGTCCGAAGCGCTCGTCGGGTTGCTCAGTTTTGCGATCGCAACCGGTTTGTTCTACGCACGTTTCAGTATGCCCAAAGCGCACCTGCGATTCTCGGAAAATGCACTCATCGCTCCGTATGGCGACGGCATGGCGCTCATGTTCCGCATGGTTCCCTTCAAAAACAATAACCTCACGGATGCCGAAGTGAAAATGACACTCGGAATGAGCATCCTGCAAAACGGGGTGCCGGTGAATCGATTCTATCAGCTCACGACGGAGTTCAGTCGCGTTAATTCGCTGAGTCTTAGCTGGACGGTCGTGCACCCGATCACGGAGGAAAGCCCGCTTTACGGAATGAACGAAACCGATTTTCTGTCGGCCTCCGGCGAATTACTTGTTTTCGTCACCGCTTTTGATGAAATGTACAGTTCCACGGTGGCGGCTAAAACGTCGTATGTGTTCGAGGAGATCGTTTACGGTGCGCGCTTTGACATGATGTACGGAAGAGACGAGTCGAATAGGCATACGCTCATTCAGCTGGATAAACTCAATGCGTTTACGCGCATCCCGATGAATTGATCAGGATTTCCCGGTTTCTCCTTCGGTAAAGTGACGTATGCCTTTTTCGGCGTTGAACTTTTCGCGATTGTATGTAACGGAACCGCCACGCGGGATCGAGAGACTTTGCCATTGGTCATTGCGCAGCATCTTCCCGATAAAAATGATTTGCCCGATGTGATACGGATAGTGGCACAACTGGCGGTTCAGCGCTTCGGTAATGGTATGTCCTTCATTGCGGATATAAACGATCTTCGACAAATCAGCTTCTGATAGCATTCCGAGCGTTTCAAAGAGGCAGTTCCAGCCTTTTTCCCAGTAGGCCAGTAAAGCATCGCGTTCCGAAAATTGGGAAGCAAATTCTTCGTCGCGATTTCTCCATGCTTTTTCTCCGTCCGAAGTCAGGAAATCGGTGAAGCGGGAAAGCATATTACCGGCAATATGTTGCATCAGGATTGCGATGCTGTTGCTCTCGGTATTATACTGAAAGAAAAGGTCCTGTTCATCCAGTTGCGCGATGCAGGAGTCCGCTAGGTTTTTATAATAGCGGAACTGACGATCCGCACTTTCAAGGTAATTCATGCCTGTCTTTGTTTTGAAGTTCCAGCCAGTGACTTCGGTCAAACCATACTTCATTCCGGCTGATCCTGTTGTTTGTAAATTCGAGAATGTCGAGTCCGGTTTCCCGGAGAATTTCGTTTCCAACGGGGATATGCGCTTCCCACAGCAGTGTGCACCCTTCAGCTGTCGGTATAATTTCAAGTGCATTCCAGTGCCAGTTCGGATTGGCCTGTAGAAGAGCGGAGAAATAACGAAGGAGTTGCTGCCGATCGCGAATACCGTTGCGCATAAAAGGATCGCTGTACACGAAATCATCCGAATAGAAGCCGCAAAGTAGAAATGCCTGTTCCGGGTTTCCGTTTCCGGTCCACGCTTTCAGCCATTCGCTAATAAAGGCCGAAATATCCATCAGTCCTCCAGGAGCGTATTCCACCCGAAAAGATCCGCTGAACGTCCTCTGCGAATGTCGTCGAGCTGCCGTTTAAGTTCAAAGATCCGTGCAGTTTCGTTCACAGGAACTTTGTAATCCGTACCATGAATACCAATGAGTTCGATCGGTGAAATAACCGCTGCTGTGCCGATTCCGAATGCTTCGATGTCCGCTCCGTTCCGAAGCGCTGTTTCAATTTCACGGACCGACACTTTACGTTCCTCTGTTGGAATCCCGTTTTCCCGGGCAAGTGTGAGGATTGAATCGCGGGTAACTCCGTCGAGTATCGAACTACTTGTTGCCGGCGTCACAAAAGTTCCGTCGATCATAAAACCAATGTTCATTGTGCCGGACTCTTCAATGTATTCGTGCGCTTTTGCGTCCGTCCAGATCACCTGGTCGTAACCCGCTTCATTGGCCAGCCGGGTCGGGTAGAAAGATCCCCCGTAATTCCCGCCGCACTTCGCAGATCCGAACCCGCCTTCCGCGGCACGTACAAAGTGTTCCTCCACGCGCACTTTGAGGTTCTTGCTGTAGTATTTGCGCATCGGTGAGGCGACGATCATGAACAGGTAATCGGTTGAAATGCTGACTCCCAATTTCGGTTCGGTCGCTATTACAAAAGGGCGGAGGTAAAGCGTCAGTTCTTCATCGTCTTTGGGAATCCAGTCTGCTTCGGTAGCGACCAGTGCTTTTACTCCTTCGGCAAATAATTCTTCGGGGATCGCAGGCATGCCCATGCGTTCAAGCGATTCGTTCATACGTTCGGCATGCCGTGAAAGTCGAAATATGTTGATTTCCCCGTTAACGGTGCGATAGGCTTTTAATCCTTCAAAAACGGTTTGCCCGTAGTGGAAACACATCGCAAAAGGACTCAGGGTAATTTCGTGGTATGGTTCCACGCGTGCCTCCTGCCAGTTTCCGTTCGTGTATCGGCAACTGAACAGGTGATCAGTCGGCGTTTTTCCGAATTCGAAATGCCGCAGGTCGAATTGCTCCAGTCGGCTGGAAGAACTTTTGTGAATTGTGATCGGTGTTTGTATTTCCATAACTGTTTGTTTTAAATGTGTCTTTACAAAGGTGCGGGAAAATCAATAATGATAACAGTTACAGTTTTTGTATTTTTGACTGAAACAGTTTTTATGAAGAAGGCCGGAAATACCAAATTTCGTTACCAGAATATCGCTGACGAACTGGAAGGAAAAATACGAAAGGGCCTGTACGCTGCCGGCGACAGATTACCTTCTGTTCGCGCGCTTTGTCGCGAATATGACGTGAGTATGAACACCGTACTCCAGGCTTATTACCAGCTTGAAAGCAAGCTACTGGTTGAATCCCGACCGCAATCGGGTTATTACGTGGCTGCTTCGGCTGATCGCGGAACCGAAATTCCGGAAACGAGCAATCCGCCGAACTCGGTGGTTTCCGATAAAGGGGAATACATCATCGGCGAAGTATACGGGCGCAGGAACAGTACGGAGATCACTTATTTTTCAATGGGCGTGCCTTCCCCGGAACTGCTTCCGGTTTCCGGTCTGAACAAGAGCGTTGCGTCTGCACTGCGAAAGGATCCGGGCAGTTGTACGGGCTACGAGGATATCAAAGGAAATCAGGATTTGCGACGGGAACTGGCGCGCCGGCATTTTCACGTGGACGGAAGGTTGAAGTCGGGCGATCTGATCACCACAACAGGGTGCATGGGTGCGTTGTCCTTTTGCCTGATGGCACTAACGGAACGGGGCGACACAATTGCGGTGGAAAGCCCGGTTTATTTCGGGATACTTCAACTGGCGCGCAGTCTGGGACTAAACGTTGTTGAGCTACCCACGCATCCCGCTGACGGACTGGAAATCGATGCCCTTAAGCCGTATCTTGAAAAGGGCAAACTGAAAGCGTGCATCGTGGTTTCGAATTTCAATAATCCGCTCGGGAGTTGCATGCCTTCCGCCCATAAAAAAGCACTGGTGGAACTTGTAGAAAAATACGACGTTCCGCTGATTGAAGACGACCTGTACGGTGACGTCTGGTTCGGCGACCGGCGTCCGGAAACCTGTAAAAGTTTTGACGAAAGCGGCCTGGTCTTGTGGTGCGGTTCGGTATCGAAAACACTGGCGCCCGGCTACCGCGTGGGATGGGTAGCTCCCGGGAAATACCTCGAAAAACTGGTGAACCTGAAACTTTTCCATACTGTATCTTCCAATACACTCGCCCAGGCCGCGATTGCAGATTTCCTGGAGAAAGGTCGCTACGAAGCTCATTTAAAGCGTTTGCGCCACACTTTACACATTAACAGCCTCCGTTTCCGCCAGGCGATCTCCACCTTTTTTCCGGAAGGAACGAAAGTCAGTCAGCCATCAGGCGGTTTTGTACTTTGGGTGGAACTGAATCCCTCCATTGACACGTTCGAACTGTATACACGAGCATTGAAACAGGGGATCAGTATTGCTCCCGGGCGCATGTTTACCCTGCAAAATCAATTCAATAATTGCCTGCGTCTGAGTTATGGAATGTCCTGGAACGAATCGGTTGAACAGGCCCTGAGAAAACTGGGGGAACTCGCAAGATCCTCTTAAAGCACAAAGCCCTCCGGGTTTCGAAGGGCTTTGCGCTGGTAAGAATTAATCCGACTTATTGTTTGATTAACTTTCTTGTTTCCCGGAATTGTTCATCCGAGATCACGAGCATGTACACTCCATCGGATAAATTGTTCAGGTTTAGTATAATATCGTTGCAGTTTCCGCTACAGGAAGTTTGCATCAGTTGTTTTCCGTTCAGATCCAAAACCATGATATCCGCTGCTTTGGATACCTGTACATGGTAAATTCCGGTACCGGGATTCGGATAGACATTGATCTCAACCTGTTCGTTGTTTTGAATTCCGGCGGTCTGAGCTGCACTTACCTGCATGATGTGATACGTTACGGCCTGGCATCCGCTGGCGTCGGTAACTGTCAGTGAGGGCAGCTGAACTCCGGAGCCGCTGTACTGGTGTACCGGGTTCGGTTGGGAACTGCTTGTTCCGTCACCGAAATTCCACAGGTATGTATACGGTCCGGTTCCGTTTGCAACGGACGGCGCGAAATAAATCGTTCCGTTCAGTGAATCGACCCACCAGGTAAAGTCTACAGCAATGTTGCAACAAGGACCGGTGGTTCCGCATTGTACTGAGACGACATCGTAAATAGTCGTATCGCAACCGTTCGCGTCCGTTACAGTGAGCGTCGTCGTCCAGGTTCCGTTCGGGTACTGGTGTGTTGGATTCGCCAGTGTACTGGTTGATCCGTCACCGAAATTCCAGGAATAGGAGTAGGGAGCCGTCCCGCCGAAGGCCGTACTGATGAAATGGATGTCACAACTTAATGAATCTGCAAACCAGGCAAAGTCGCTACCAACCGTACAGGGCTGATTTCCGCAGTCGATGTTTACAAGCACTGAATCGAAAGCCATGCAGTTGTTAATGGAATCGTAAATCGTGAGGTTTACCCAGTACGAACCGTCCTGGTCGTATTGAT
>CAYMEW010000020.1:53343-72698 GCA_964389755.1 uncultured Flavobacteriales bacterium
TATCGCAACCGTTCGCGTCGGTAATTGTCAGTGCAGGAGTCCAGACAGTATTATTCGGATAGTGATGCACCGGGTTTGCCAGTGTGCTGGTTGATCCGTCACCGAAGTTCCAGGAATAGGAGTAGGGAGCCGTTCCGCCGTAAGCTGTACTTACGAACTGTACGTCGCAGTTGCTTGAATCGGTATTCCAACTGAAATTGCCATCAACCGTACAGGGCTGATTTCCGCAGTCGATGTTTACAAGGACTGAGTCGAAGGCCATGCAGTTATTGATGGAATCGTAAATCGTGAGGTTTACCCAGTACGAACCGTCCTGGTCGTATTGATGTGCGGTGTACGCACCACTTGAACCGGTGCCATCACCGAAGCTCCAGGTGAACTCGTTCCCGGAGTTATTGCTGGCATTTCCAACGAAGAACAGGGAATCACAGGTAACGTATGCGTAGTCGATCAGGGCCGTACAACTGTCGTTTCCACAAGAGACCTGTACCACGTTGAAAATAGTCGTATCGCAACCGTTCGCGTCGGTAATTGTCAGTGCAGGAGTCCAGACAGTATTATTGGGATAGTGATGTACCGGATTCGCAAGCGTGCTGGTCGATCCGTCACCGAAGTTCCACGAATAGGAGTAAGGGGCCGCTCCGCCGTAAGCTGTACTTACGAACTGTACGTCGCAGCTGCTTGAATCGGTATTCCAACTGAAATTACCTCCAACCGTACAGGGCTGATTTCCGCAGTCGATATTTACAAGGACTGAATCGAAAGCCGTGCAGTTGTTAATGGAATCGTAAATCGTGAGGTTTACCCAGTACGAACCGTCCTGGTCGTATTGATGTGCGGTGTACGCACCACTTGAACCGGTGCCATCACCGAAGCTCCAGGTGAACTCGTTCCCGGAGTTATTGCTGGCATTTCCAACGAAGAACAGGGAATCACAGGTAACGTATGCGTAGTCGATCAGGGCCGTACAACTGTCGTTTCCACAAGAGACCTGTACCGTTTCTGAGTAGATGGCGCTGCACTGTGCTATAGAATCGATCACTTCGAGCGTTATCGTGTAAACACCGTCATTACTGTACTGATGTGCCGTATATTGTCCACTTCCGTAGGTTCCGTCACCGAAATTCCACGAATAATAATAGTTACCGCTCACGCCTGCGAATGAGAACGAATCGCAGGTCACGCTGATCATGCTGAAGTCTGCCGTGCAGGAGGAACCACAGGAAACCTGTACGGTTGCCGAGTCCAGGTCGCTACACTGGTTGAGAGAATCGATCGTGTGCAACAGCACGGTGTATGTCCCGCTGCTGGTATAAAGGTGCTCGACAGATTGTCCGGTTCCGGAGGTCCCGTCGCCAAAATCCCAGATATAGCTATAGTTCCCATTCGAACTTGCGATAAAAAATAAAGAGTCGCAACTTACATGCGTACTGGTGAAGGAAGCATCACACTGTGCTTTTAGTCCGAAGGCACCGAGAAGCGTGATAATTAATAGAGTAAAGCGTCTGATCATGATCGTGAAGTTTTTCGTTGTCTGTTATTTAGGACGCATTCAAATGCATTGCGTTGCTGATCAGGATGAAATTTTATTCGGATTTTTTAAAATAACAATGTCGGATTGAATGTGAATGTTAGTTTGGTGATAATTTTTCGGTTTAACTATTAACTATTCATTTGAGAAACCAATAGTAAATTCCTGTAGTTTGTTTTAAGGATGCTGTTACTTAGTTTTTTAAATCCCTTTAGACGGTTTTGGTTGAAGCTTAGCCTTCGTAACTCGGTACAATTCTGCATTTTTTTTGAGTGGTACTGATCCCCGTTTTATTTAGTTTTAGGAAAACCTTAAATTATTTACTTATGAAAAAGCTGATCCAGGCATTGGGGGTCTTTGCACTCCTTTTTGCAGGAAGTTCGGGCCATACCCAGGTCCGACAACAGTCAGAGCAAGCCGATGTGCGACCTCACTGTTATTTCGATGAATTGTTACAGGTCAGGCGCGATCGCGATCCTGGTTTGCAGGGAAAACTCGATGAAATGGACCTCGCGGTTCAAAATTACCTTTCCGGAAAGGGCGGAGGTACTGCTTTACCGAAAAGCGGAAACCTGATCATCCCGGTAGTCGTTTACATTGTGCATAATAACGGAGCTGAGAACATTACCGATACGCAGGTATTGAGCCAGATGAATGCCCTGAACGATTATTATGAAGACTACGGCATCCAGTTTTGCCTGGCCACGATGAACGGTTCCACACCGCTGCCGGGTACCACAACGCCGGGTATCATTCGCATTCAGAATGCTGCCTTAACAAACCTGGACGCTACTTCAGAACACGCGGCGCTTACGGCTACTTCCAGTCTTTCGGACGACCGTTACCTGCGCATTTGGGTGGTTAAAAGCATCAACGGTGGTGCTGTTGCCGGCTATTCGATTTTACCCGATGCCGTTCCTTCCGGCGAAGGTGGTATTGCGATGGACTACAAAGCATTCGGGGAAGTTTCAACCTGCGGATGTACGGTACTTGCACCCGGTTCGCAACACGGAAAGATCCTCGTGCATGAAACAGGGCATTTCCTCGGTCTGTATCATACCTTCAACGAAGGCTGCGCAGGCATGACCAGCAGCGACTGTGCTTTACACGGAGATCGCGTGTGTGATACGCCTCCTGTAGCTTCACCGAACGGAGGGTGTTCCACCAACAACAGTTGTTCGGAATCCCCGAATTTACCGGATGATATTCACAACTACATGGACTACACCGACGAGGGCTGTCTGAATCATTTCACGGACGGACAGAACGACCGGATGCATGCGATGATCTCCTTGTATTATGCGCAACTTGTTTCCGGATCGAACCATACTTATACGGGAATCAATTGCAACGGCGGATTGCTTCCGGCCTTTACGGCGAGTAGTTTTGCTCCGTGCGTGGGCACATCCGTTACATTTACGGCAACTCCGGTTACCGGTGCTACTTACGAGTGGGATTTCGGGGACGGCAACACGGCCACCGGTCAGGTTGCGAACCATACCTATACTTCTCCGCTCAACCCGGGAAGCGTTACTTTAACCGTTACGAGTGGATCCTCTTCGGCTTCGGCTATCCAAACGATCGTGGTGGAGAATTGTCAGCCGATCAACAACAGTGAGGCGCACTGGTATTTTCATGATATGAACGCGCTGGATTTCAGTTCAGGAGCACCGGTTTACGACAATTCTGCCTTTGTAAACGGAACGTTTGCTTTTGATGCACAGAACGTAAACGAAGCATCTGCGGTACAAAGCGATGACAATGGAAATCTCTTGTTCTACACGGATGGTATCCACGTATGGAACTCGCAGCATCAGCTGATATCTTCGGGTCTCCACGGAAACCACAGTTCGATGAACGGCGCGATGATCGTTCCGGACCCGGCCAACTCAAATCAATACTACATTTTCACAACGGACGTGCGTTCACATACAAATCCGCGCGGCTTGAATTATACGAAGGTGCAGGTGAGTGGTACGACCGCTTCCATGGTACCCGGACAATTGAACATCCCGGTTACGGTACCTGCAGGTATGGGCTTTGAGACCAGCGCCAACAATGCGTTGATCAGTGCCGAAGGAATCACTTCCGTAGAGTACCCGGGCGGATATTACCTGATCGCAGGTGCGGTGAAGAATAATATTGAATCATACATGGTTGTATTCAACGTGAGCTCTTCCGGAGTTGCTTATCACGGGCAAAGGCTTGTGGGGAATTTGCTCGCTCCGCTCACTACGTATTCGGTTCTTGCCGCGAATATCCAGGCTTCTCCGAACGCTAAATATGTTGCGTATTCATCGGCTACCTGGAACAACGATCCGGATTATGTGTTCGACTTTGATCGTTGTAACGGAACATTCTCAAACCAGCGACTGATCCCGGTTATTTCAGGGTCGAGTAATTTTATGATCGAGTTCAGCCCGGATTCGCGCTTTTTGTATGCGGCTTATAACCACAACGTATTCCAGTATTATGTGGAACCCTGTGAGATTACCGGTCGTTTGATCGCTACGGTACCGTCTCACGAAGTAAATGTGATGCAACGGGGGCCGAACGGAAAGATCTATGGCACGAAGTATACGACTAACGAACTATTCGTAATCCACCGTCCGAATGAACTGTGTACGGATGCCGCTCCGAATGCGTGTATGTTCGCGGAAACAGGCCCGACGATGCAAAACGGTACACTGGTACGTTCCGGCCTTCCCAATATGATCGATGCGAAACTGGTGAATCCGTTCAACCATGTGATCCTCGCGGAAGTGTCTCAATGCAGCCAGGTTTGTAATACCTACGACTTCGAGTTTGACGGTTGCCTGAGCTCGTATAACTGGAACTTTGGAGATCCGGCCTCGGGTTCTTCCAATACTTCTACGGCTGCGTCTCCGTCACACACTTTTTCGGGTGCCGGGACGTATACTGTAACGATTACGAGCGGTTCTTACTCTCAGACGCTTACGGTGGAGATCGGTGCCAGCCCGGAGATCGCCGGTTCTTTGACGATCTGCCCGGATAACAGCATGACCGGAAATTACAATGCCGATATCCCGAACGGGTATTCGGTAAACTGGTCGGTTTCCGGAGGAACGATCGCAGGACTGAATAACCAGTCGAGTGTGCTCGTAAACTGGACTTCACTGCCGGGTACGGTAACACTCACGCTGACCGATGATGAAACCGGATGTACATTTACCAGGACTGTTGAAGTGGTTGAATTCTGTGAGATTCAGTTGCCATGTTACTGTAAACTGAAACCTATTTTCAACTGGGATGTAAACCAGACGAATTGCAATGTATCCTTTGAAGGACAGGCTTTGTCCACAACCTGTACGACCATTCTTAACTACAGTTGGGATTTCGGAGACGGAACAACGGGAAGCGGAGCGAATATTACGCATTCATTCCCGGGTCCCGGTACCTATACGGTTTGTCTGAATGTATCGGGTACTTCCAACGGAGCACTTTGTCAGAAATCCATTTGCAAAGATATCGTTGTGGACTGTTCGGCTCCGTGCGAGTGTGAACTCAAACCGTTCTTTGATGTTACGATCGACGGAAGTAAGTGTAGTGTACACCTCGAAGGGGATGCGCAGGCGAACGACTGTATGACCAACGTTACGTATGAGTGGCACATCAACGATGGCAGCCCGCTCGAGTACGGACAGAACATCGATCACCAGTTTGCTGCTTCGGGAACTTATGAAATCTGCCTGGTGGTATTCGGTGAAGCGAACGGTGAGGAATGTGTTGACTACATCTGCAAAACGGTTGATATTAACTGTACAGAAAGCTGCGACTGCAAGGATCTGAAGCCTCAGTTCGACATAAAACTCGACACGAAGACCTGTACTTATACCTTCTTCGGTTTATCCGGACTGGGTGAAGCCTGTGAGAAAAACCTCGCTTATGACTGGGATTTCGGAGACGGAACAACCTCGATCGGTAAGAAGGTGGGGCATGTATTTAGTAATACCGGTAGCTACGATGTCTGCCTGACGGTGGCGCTTATGGACGATAAAGGCAAGATCCTTTGCAAAGAACGCTTCTGCAGGAAGGTTGACGTAAGCTGCACGGGTAATTGCGATTGCAAACTGATTCCATCGTTTGATGTGTATAACTTTGGTAACTGCGATTTCACGTTCTTCGGACATTCGGGTTCGGATTGTGCCAACATCAAAGCTTACCAGTGGTACGTGAATGGCAGCGGTCCGTATGACGGACAGGTGCTGAACCAGCATTTCAACGTGAACACCACTTATGAAGTGTGTCTCGTGGTGTACGGTTATACAGACCAGGGTGAATGCGAGGAGCATTATTGCAAGGAATTCTTCTATACGGATTGTTACCCGGCAGGTAAGAGCCTGACCGAAGTACCGGAGGGAGCTGTTGCCCTGTATCCGAACCCTGCTGCAAGCGAGGTAACTGTGAAGCTGAACGAAGTTATTTCGGACGGTGACCAGGTACAGGTCGTGTTGCGTGCTGCGGACGGAAGATTACTGGCCACTTATGACCGCGAGCCATCTGCGGAGATTACGCTGGCTATTCCGGAATCGGTTTCCGAAGGATTTATTTTCGTGGAAATCACCACCGGTGGAAAACGCTATGTGAAGAAATTAATGATCTTAAGGGATTAATTCCATCACTTCACAATTGAGAAGGTTGCTCTGAAAGGAGCAACCTTTTTTTCGTTTATACAAGGTGGGAACCCGTTACGGTATCGTCCTTACCGGATGGGGAACATGTTGGGTATACCGTATGCTTACGGGTGGATTGCCCGGTGAATACCGCATGTATACTTTAAAGCCGGAGCAACCACGGCAGAACCACGGCTCAACCTGCCTTCACTTCGTTTCGGCAGGCGAGCCATCTTTCACTTCGTTTCGGTATGCAGGCCTACTTTCACTTCGTTTCGGCAGGCGAGCCATCTTTCACTTCGTTTCGGTACGCAGGCCTACTTTCACTTCGTTTCGGCAGGCTTTTGTTTCTTAAGGAGGAATCTCTTTGGTTTTTCAGTGTGCGGTTCGGATCGATCTGAGCGTAGCAGGTGGTTGGTGCTTTCGGGAGGCTTATGGCGGCTACTTATTTACAGAACGCAGAATTGTGCGAATTGTTACGCAGGGTATGTGCGAAGGAGCGATGAGTCCGGCCGGGAAGCCGTCCGCCGGATTGCGGACGGCTGTGTGTGGTGGTTGGTGTTTATGTTGACAGTATTTTGTTTTCTTTCGTGATACAAAGTTGCGGAGGGTGTGTGCAAGGATTTTGCGCAGCATGTTTTTTCTTATACTATTTTTTGATCCCAGGTCAATTTTTCCTTTGAAGGCTGGAAAATGATACCTTAAACTGAATTCACGTGAGGATTGTCGGCTATTCCCGTTTTAGAAACTAAAAACGCCCGGAGAATCATTCTCCGGGCGCTCCATGCAAAAACTATTCTCGCTTTCCGATCGGCTTCACACGCATACAGGCATCCGGGTGTTACACGTAGTGGAAACGGATATTGCCACTAAAATGACTGCGGAAGCCTATGTACGTCCCGATCATCATGCTTTCTGTATTAACGCGGGCCGATTGCAAAAGATGCCTTACCTGTTGTTTTTTCTCTTTTTGTGCCTTCTCCACGGCGCATTCTTCTGTACGTCCCCTGCCATAATACAGCCGTACGGCAGTATTTCATCGACCACGGTACCGAGGCCGAACTCACTCATTTGTTCGCGCACCGAAGTGGCGTTCTTGTAAGCCGACGGCAATTCGGTAATGTCGATCTCTTTAGAGAAAAAGCGGACATCGAGGTCTTTGGTTTCGGTGTGAAATACTTCTTCCACGGTCAGGTGTTCTTTGGACCTCCGGTGTTGCGTCCTGCTCGTGTTACGTCCTGCGCCATGCGGAGCGAAGCCCAGGTTGTTGGCAGTCGTTTCTCCGTTTACGATCAGTACCGGCTCTGCCATGTTTAGCGGGATGAGTCGCAGGTTATCGGCTGCATCCGGCAGGAAACCGGCACTGATGGGCGTTGCTCCTTTGGCATGGTAGAACAGGTCGTCCTCGCGAAAAACGAAATTGTGCTCGTTCCAGAAACGATGTTCCACATGAAGTCCCGCTTTCTGTGCGGTTGCGTCATGAAGTACCGTGTGATTTTGTTTTGTCCATTCGCGAATGACCTGCAGTGCATTCCAGTATTCCTGTCCTTCCGGCGTGTCGAAGGGAATCCAGGCATTGTTTGCAAGCGTTTCAGGCGACAATTTTCTCCGGAAGCTTTCCGCTATTTTCATGGCCTTCGTGTAGAGCATGGCACCGACGCCCCGCGAGCCGTGGTGCGTTACAAGCATCGTTTCTCCCGTTTTTGCCGACCGTCCGACGAAGAGAAAATGGTTTCCGTCTCCCTGTGTGCCAAGGTGCGCACGTGCCATCCCGGTCATTTCTTTCGTGTATAAAAAGCGATTGTCTTCAAAAGCTTTGAGCAGTTGTTCCGGGAAGCGAAATTGTTCGGAGCGATCCCTTCCGCCGGGACCGAAGTGTGTTACGGCATGCGCGGCATCGAGTACGGTTTTCGGATCGGTATCCCCGAAGTTGGTCAGCATAACCGAACAACAAATATCGGCGCTGTGCATTCCCGGGTGAATGGCATTTCGCGCCACGGCGACACCTCCTACCGGGATTGTTCCGACCGGGCCCGTAGGGCAGGCATCCGGCATTATCGCTCCGCTGACAAGTGTGGGAGTGCGCAGCAATTCATTCATACTTTCGACTACTTTCGAGACGTTTTCAGCCTCCAGTTCGTTTTCAGCCCGGATGTTTATGGCCAGAGGCCTTCTTTCCGCGTGTAACGGCAGCTTCGGAGGTGCTCTGAATTGTTCGAGGTAGGTATTCCTCGCTTCACCTTCCAGTTGTTCGTCATTGATGTGATCGATCGCTTCGCGAAACCATTTTCCGGGTTCAAAGCCCAGTTCGATGAGTGTATCTCCGTTTATGTTTTCCATATCAACTTATTTTTCTTCGTTATTAAACTGTCCTTTTTGGACGGTACAAAGTTTAATACGAAGTGCGCACTTATTTTGCGCAGTACAAAAATAGCTTTGCAGAAGTTTTTAAATTTAGCAAATGGCACAGAATAAAAATGCATTGATCCGTTACAAAACGATCGACAAATGCCTTCAAAATACGTACCGTAAATGGACGTTGAACGACCTGATCGAAGCCTGTTCGGATGCTTTATACGAATACGAGGGGCGTGACGTGGACGTTAGCCGGAGGAGTATTCAACTCGACATTCAGTTGATGCGGAGCGACAAGCTCGGGTACAACGCACCCATCGAAGTGTATGACCGTAAATATTACCGCTATTCGGAAGAAGGTTACACGATCACAGACATCCCGATCACCGAAAGTGACATGCAGGTGCTGAGCGAGAGCGTGGAAGTGCTTCGCCAGTTTAAAGACTTTTCCCTGTTCAGTGAACTGGGTGGGATCATTCAACGGCTGGAGGATAAGATCTACATGGAAAAAACACATCGCTCTGCAATCATTCACCTGGAGCGCAACGAGCATTTGCAGGGCCTGGAACATTTGGACGTACTTTACCAGGCGATTCTAAAACAGGTCTGCCTGCTCATTACGTACAAATCATTTTCCGCCGCGGAACCGTCTGAAATCCTGTTCCATCCCTTTATCCTGAAGGAATTCAACAATCGCTGGTTCCTCGTTGGAAAGCGCCATAATCAGCGCCCAGTCATAACGCTGGCGCTTGACCGGATAATTTCGATCGATTACGACCTGCACGTGCCGCATTGCGGAGAAGCGTTTGATGGTGACGCCTATTATCAGCATACAGTCGGCGTTACGGTAATGGGGCCGCGACAACTGCGCGAGGTCTTTTTGCGCGTCGATGCGTATAATGCGCCGTACGTGCTTACCAAACCCCTGCACCGGTCCCAGGAATTGCAGAAAAGAGAGGCAGACGGAAGTATTGTGGTGAAGATCCGTGCTCATCTGAACTACGAACTGGAGCGACTGATACTCGGGTTCGGTGATTCGATGACGGTGCTGGGTCCGGCCGCGTTCCGAAAACGCATGGCAGAAAAGATCGAACGGTCGCTCGCGAATTACACTGTAAATAAAGCGAAACGTGAACCGGCGGTAGATCTCTGAAACCGGTATATGTGACCGGAGTCACCTCCGGATGTAACTTTCATCACATAAAGAGCGCAGGTGTTGGCGTAATTTTACTTCAATAAATAAAGCTGTTATGAAAGTAGAACAAATTTATACCGGCTGTATCGCCCATGCAGCCTATTACCTGGAAAGTAACGGGGAGGCGGCTGTTTTCGATCCGCTGCGCGAAGTGCAACCCTACATTGATCGCAGTAAAGCCGACAATGCCAAAATCAGGTACGTATTCGAAACCCACTTTCACGCCGATTTTGTATCGGGGCACCTGGACCTGGCTCAAAAGACCGGGGCAAAGATCGTGTACGGACCACAGGCGAAGCCGGGTTTTGAAGCTATTGTTGCGACTGACGGGCAGGAATTCAAAGTGGGAGGCAGCACTGTAAAGGTAATCCATACGCCGGGGCATACGCTTGAAAGTACGACCTACCTGCTGATCGATGAAGCGGGAAAGCAGCATGGAATCATTACCGGCGATACCTTATTCATCGGAGATGTGGGCCGACCCGACCTGGCTCAGCACGTGCGTTCCGAACTTACGGAAGACAAACTGGCAGACCTGTTGTTCGATTCTCTTCGCAACAAACTGATGCCTTTGCCCGATGAACTGATCGTTTATCCGAATCACGGGGCGGGAAGTGCCTGCGGGAAGAAAATGAGTACGGAAACGACCGACACACTCGGGAACCAGAAGCGCACGAACTACGCGCTGCGTGCAGACATGACGCGGGAGGAATTCAAAAAAGAGTTGCTTACGGGGCTTACGCCGCCGCCTTCTTATTTTCCAAAAAACGTTTTGATGAATATCAACGGGTATGAATCGCTGGATGCGGTACTGGACCGTGGCGAACATGCACTTTCACCGCAGGCCTTCGAAGTGTTGGCCAATGAACGGAACGTGCTGATGCTGGATACGCGTTCTGCCGATGCATTTGCAAAGGGTCATATCCCGAATTCCATTAACATCGGGCTGGATGGCAATTTTGCGATGTGGGTCGGGGAACTGATCCCGGATATTCAACAGGAAATCCTGCTGATCACCGATCCGGGAAGCGAGGCAGAAGCTATTACACGTCTGGCACGGGTGGGTTACGATCATGCGATCGGTTACCTGGAAGGTGGGTTCGAAGCCTGGGAGGCAACGGGCCGGGAAACGGACCGCGTGGAACGAATAAGTGCGGTTGTTTTTGCCGAAGCCTACAAAAAACAACCGGTGATCATCGATGTGCGCAAGCGCAGCGAGTTCGATTCGGAACATGTGATCGGAGCGCAGAATATTCCCCTGAATGAACTCAGCAACTCACTGGCGGAAATCCCAACGCAGGAACCGTTTATTTTGCATTGTGCGGGAGGGTATCGCAGTATGATCGCAGCATCCATCTTACAGGCGCACGGATATCACAATTTCAGGGATGTGGAAACCGGTTTCGCGGGTATCCTCAAAACGGATGTTCCACGGACGGATTACGTGTGTCCGACGACCTTACTTTAATTACTTGTTGTGACTACCGGAAAGCGGTCAATCCTTCAGCAGGTATATTTTCAGGTACGGCGTTTGCATGCGGATTCCCCCGGGATTCTCGATTCGGAAGCGGATCTCTTTTGCCGGAACCGGCGGAAAGGTATTGGAATTGATGATGCATTCAAAGTTCGTTCGCGGGGAGAAAAGATGATGCAGGTTGTTGTGCAGAAGCGTGTGTTCCGCACCTGTCGAATCGGTGTAGTAAACATGCAGTTTGAGTTCTTCGGCGGGTCTTTCGAGTTCGAAACGGCCTTCCAGTCTGAACGAAAAGGAGCCATCGCCCCAGTAGGATGAATCTTTAACGGCGATCTCACAGGACAGTTCCGTAGTCCATTCGGATGAGAAGGTCAATATATCGAAAACGTGATGCGCATTCGGAACCTGTTTTTTGTAGAGTGCGAGATCGGCGATGGAATCGTAGTATACTTCGCGAAAGCCTTCGGGCGGATCGTTCTTTGCGCGATAGCCCAGGATCAGATAATCCGTATTCTTCGGAAAGTCGTCAAACAGATACGTAATTATCAGACGATCGTGATTCCGGCGAACAGCCTGATTTAACATCAGGAAAGGCATCCAGTCCGCACCTACTTGTGAGTCATCTTTTAAAAGTTGCCTCATGCCTTCGTAAGTATTTTCCGAGATGCGGTCCTGCGGTGAAAAGAGCGTAGTATGCAGATTCATGTGGAAAAACAGGCTTAAGGGGAAGAACAGCAGTAGAAACAAGCCGAAGCGCGCCCGACTGACGGCCGAAAAGGCATGAATGACCAGGAGCAGGAACAGGGGTACGAGGTACATTCCGACGCGATCCATCGGGTAATTCATTCCCAGTAATTTGGTAAAAGCCACGAGTGCTACAAGCAACCCGATCGTGTAGGCAATGATCCAATTGAAGGGATTTACGAACCATTCGGAAGGTTTTAGCCGGACAAGTCGACGAATGACCAAAAAGGCGCTCAGTGCGAGGATCGCGTATAGAACCCCCTGAATGTAGGAAGATTCGGAAAAGAGCACTTCTTTGGAAATGGAAGTTCCGGTCACTTCCCACAGCCCGTCCTTCGAGCCCCACCAAAGCAAGCCGGCTTCTTTCAGGCGCATGCTGTGTTTGTAGAGCGGCAGGTAAGCGAGCAGGAATAACAGTGTTCCGATCACGTACATGAGCTTATCGCTCAATGCTTTTTTCCGGAACGTAAAGCCGGCGTGTACCAGAAGCATTCCGACCAGCAGGATCACCGGGATCGTGAAGGCCAGGCAGGAAAACATACTGAGCCAGCCGAGCAGGAAGAAAAGGAGTATTTTCCACCCTGAATAGTTGCGTGTGATCTCGATCAGCAGGACGATCATCCAGAACCAGGTTCCCATTGAAAAGGCATACCCGCGGGCGAGTGCGGCGTATTCCACGATCCAGGGAACAGAGATGCAGCAAAGTACCGTAAAGTGCTTCCAACGCAACGACAGGTAGTTAAAAACGAGCCTGTGCCAGGCGGCTACATAGCCGATGAACCCGATTACGGATAAAAGCCTGAAAAAGAAAAAATGGTCGATGCCGAGGCTGTACCAGAAATGCGCCGCGAAGGAAACGAGTAAATGGTTATTGGCATCAAGAACGGCCCTGTCGTTCCAGATATTTCCGGACATGAAATAGTGAAAATAACTCGCTGATTCGTCGAAGAGCGGCATCACGAAAAAGGCTCTCAGGATCACGTAGATGAAGAGTGCTGCAATAGCGGAAAGGTAAATGATCCTGTAGGAACGTTCTCTCATTGAGTTGACTATCTAAACGCACAAAAATAGGAAAATAAGCCTTTTCCCGAGCAAAGTCATTTAACTGCGGTAATTGCCCTGCTGACGGACCATCCATCCCGGATATTGCAGTGCAAGCGGACTTACAGAGTCAATACGTTCGAGTTCGGACGCACTGAGCGTCATTTCGGTCGACCGGATGTTGTCGTTCAGTTGCGAGAGCGTTTTAGCACCGATGATCGTGCTGGTGATTCCTTTTTGCAGGCGTACCCAGGCGAGTGCCAGTTGTGCTACCGAAGCATCTTTTTCCCGGGCGATGTCTTTTAGCACATCTACCAGGTCATACGCTTTTTCCTTATCGATTGGCGGAAAGTCGAAGTTTGCGCGACGAGCTCCTTTTTCATTAGCTCCTTCACGCGTGTATTTCCCGGTCAGGAATCCACCGGACAGGGGACTCCAGGGGAACACGGCGAGGTTTTGATCTGCGGCCATGGGCAGGAGTTCGTGTTCGATGTCGCGCGTGGCAGCCGAATAATGGTATTGCAAGCCGATAAAACGGTGCCAGCCTTCGTACCGGGCGATCTGCTGTGCTTTGGCTACCATCCAGGCCGGCCAGTTGCAGATGGCGATGTAGCGTACTTTTCCGGTATTTACCACGTCGTTGAGTGCGCGTAGTGTTTCGGCGATATCCGTCTTCGGGTCCACCCCATGCACGTAGAGGATGTCCACGTAATCCAGTTGTAATCTCCGCAGGCTATCGTCGATTGAATTGAAAATGTGGTAACGCGAAAGTCCGAGACTGTTGGGCTTATCATCCATACGACCAAGCACCTTTGTGGCAATTACGAGTGCATCGCGTTGTGCCCCGATGTCTTTTTGTTTATTCTTTGATTGCTTCTTTTTCTCTTCGTGGAGTGCCCGGATATCAATTGCCGGAAGCTGGTATTTCCCAAAGGGGTAATAACTCGTTATATTGGCAATATATGCTCAGAGGTTCGTTTATCTAATTTATACCAAATAAGCGATGTGTTAGCGTGAAAAATACCGCTGACTGCGAGGTGTTTGTGAAAGGGGAAAGAGGTGTTATTCCGGCCTGAGCAGGTTCTCCTGCCCGCTAGGATCGATCAGGATAATTGCTTTTTTTGAAAACGATTTTACCTCG
Source organism: uncultured Flavobacteriales bacterium (assembly GCA_964389755.1). Lineage (GTDB taxonomy): Bacteria > Bacteroidota > Bacteroidia > Flavobacteriales_D > Crocinitomicaceae > JBBSUQ01. The sequence continues at coordinate 67,459 of CAYMEW010000020.1, forward strand.
TAACGGATTGTTAAAGGATAACCGCTTTGATCGCGTAATTCCAGATCGAGTTTGTTCTTCCCGGAAAGGACATAATTTCCGTAGAACGAGTAATCTCCGCCATTCCACGTTTCGGTACGGATGCTTACCTCTCCGTTTTCCTTTTCATCCGGTGAAAAGCTGTATTTGCGGTAGGTAATCCCTGATTCGGAGGGGAGGTCCGCGCCGTTGACAGACTGAAGCAGCCACGAGCCTTCGAGTTTGCGGTTGATACGGACTTCTTTTGAACAGGCTGTGGTCATTAAGAGAACCACGACCAGAATGGATAGTGCGGATAGAATTTTCATGAGGTTGCTTAAATTGAGTGCTAAAATAGGGATTAATCCTTAATTTTAGGAGCATGTCCCCAAAATCGGAAGCTTTTATTTCCCCTGGTGAACCGAACTCTCGCAAAAGGCCCTGGTACTTCCTGGCATTACTGATCTTCGCAGGGGAATCGGTATTCATACTTCCCTTCGTACTTTCAAGGGTATTTCGCCCGACGGTACTGGAAGTATTTGAGTTGGATAACCTGCAGCTGGGTATCTGCTTTTCGGTATACGGCGTGGTTGCCATGTTGTCCTACCTGTTGGGCGGCCCGATCGCTGACCGGTTTTCGCCCGGAAAACTGATCTCGGTGGCTTTGTGGACTACGGCGCTTGGTGGTCTTATATATGCCACTTTTCCGGGTTTGAATGTATTGAAAGTGCTTTACGGTTACTGGGGATTTACGACCATCTTCCTGTTCTGGTCGCCGATGATCAAGGCTACGCGCATCTGGGGCGGTACGACGAAGCAGGGAAAGGCCTTTGGTTTTCTCGATGGAGGCCGCGGACTGGTGGGAGCGCTCTTCGGTACACTGGGAGTACTGATCTTTTCGTATTCGATCGGGGGTGAATCCGGTAGAGCAGTAGCCGATAGTCGCGAAGCTTTTCGGATGGTAATCCTGGCCAGTTCGGGAATTGTGGCCTTTGTGGGTATCCTGACCTGGTTCTTTCTGAAGTTGGATGATCAGACGGAAAAGTCGGTTCGCGTTGAACGCATTACACCTGCGCAGGTTCGTGAAGTATTGCGGATTCGTTCCGTTTGGTTACTCATGATCATCATCCTGTGTGCCTACGTCGGCTACAAAGTGACGGACGTGTTTTCGCTGTACGCGCAGGAGGTGATGCACTATACCGAAGTGGGGGCCGCAGGTACGGGTACTTTTTTATTGTATGTGCGTCCGCTTGTTGGTGTTCTGATCGGCCTGGCAGCGGACCGCGGCCGGATCACGCTGTGGTTATTCGCCGGTTTCGTGATCGCATTCGCCGGTGCCCTGCTGCTTGCTTCCGGTGTCGTAATTGCTTCACAAACCGTTTTGTTCTTCCTGTCGGTACTGATCGTGGCCAGTGGTGTTTATGCAGCGCGCTGTCTTTATTTTGCGGTCATGGAGCGCGGGAGGATCCCGGTGATACTCACAGGTACGGCTGTGGGCGTGATTTCGCTGACCGGCTACACTCCCGACGTATTTGCGGGCCCGCTTACAGGTTACCTGCTGGATCGTTCCCCGGGAATTCAAGGACACCAACATGTGTTTCTCCTGCTTGCTTTCTTTTCACTGGCCGGAGGACTTGCCGCCTGGTATTATTTCCGGATTTATGGGAAACGAAGACAAAAGCCTGTTGTGGAGTCGGGAAAATCAAATACCGGGTAACAATACGGATCGGTAGCGTTTCGGATCGGATAATCTCAAAAAGAAATAACCTGTTCCGGCAAGACCCATCATCAGGCCGGGAGTGGGGTGATCCGAATTGAGCCCGTTGGGCCAGGCACGGTTTTGCTCCTGAAAATGACGAATACCGGTTGCTCCGACCATTTCAGCCAGTCGCTGTGCCTGTTCGTCATTGCTTTCCAGCAAAATATCGGCATTCCCGGCAAGGCCATGACAGAGTGAATAATTTGCATGTTCGAGGTGCTGTGTGAGTGAGTTCCGGACATTTAGCGCTGTTGTACGGATGGCCACCTCGATTTCCTGCTCAAAGATCGCTTCGGGATTCAGTTCGTTGGCACGGATGCGGGAAAGTGCAATTCCCGGGGCGCCGTGACACCATGCATATCCGCAGGAATTTTCGCCCTGGGGGACATCACTTCGGTAGTCGGGCCAGTTTTGTTGGGAGGCGACGAAGGCCCTGCGTTCGTAATTGAATCCGCCGGTTGCCGCTGCCAGAAATACCGGCTCGTTCGTAATTGTATATAGATGCAGCAACGCCAGCGCTATTCCGCCAGCCCCGTGTGAAAAACCGGTAAGATCGCGGTGAGCCTGAACAGTAGCCCAGGAGTAACTGTTGTCCGAGGCATTGGCCCGTTGCAGAAGTAATTGTCCGAGTTTCGTGGCCTTTTCCAGGAAAACTTCATCGTTGAATTGTCGGTAGGCGTCAAGTAATACGGGAATACCTCCCGCCACTCCGCTAATGACGTCAACCTCGTGCGAGGTATTGATAGCTGCCGGAAGTGAAAGCAGTAATTCGCGCCCTTCCCGCACCAGTTCTTCGCGTTGCAGCTGGTTCCCGATGCGGATCAGGGATGCCGCAACGCCGGTCCGGCCGGAGTAAAAGCCATGCGGGGGAATATCGTTTTTTGTCAGCTGCATTTGCCGAATCGTGCCTTCCAGCGTTTTCAATACCAGTTTATCCGCTGTTTCCTCGTAGAGTGCGCCCAGGAAAAGCGCGATGCCTGAAGTTCCCGAATAAAGGTCCGGGCCGAAAGTCCGCCGGATCGGCTGGTAGCTTCCGTTAAAGGATTCGATCCAGTAACCTGACCAGTTACAGGCTCCGTTGAACCAAAAACTCTCTTTCATCAGCGAGCAACCGATTTTCCAGGCGGTTTCCCTGAACTGTATCTTTTGTTGGGGAAGAAGGGTCTGTGTTTCCATTTTAACGAGTTTAAACAGTGAATAAAAATTTGCTGCCTGTGTTGAGGTAAGGTTTTTCGGGATTCAATCCTTCTGCCAAAAAGGTTTTTTCAATACGTGCGATCAGTTCGAAAGGGGTGCGTTGTTCGTTCGCCGCATCGAGGAGTACCGATGTGACGAGCCTTGCGCGGTGCATTCCGAGACTTTCGTTCTCATTCGGACTTTCGGCAATTCCCACGCCGGGATGGAAGCAAAATGTGAAAAGCGGAACGTCTTTTTCCAGCCAGGTCTCCACCTGTTTTATGATATCGGGAAATAGTTGAACGGCCAGGTCAAGGTGCCTGCTTTCGAGGTAGAGCACGGCTGCATCCCGTCGCGAATATCCCCCGGGACGATCCAGGCATTTGAATAAAAACGGAATCTCATAGCGATTCAACAGGCCGGTAATCGCTGTGATAAGCGGTGCGGCTCCGCCCGCTGTGATGTTCCAGTAAACGCGGGTAAACGATGTTTGGTGATCAACCGGAACGTTACTGTACGTGTAATAGAATCCTTCCTGGATCGTGCTGTCCCCGTTCGGAAATTCCACATTCACAAGCTGGCCTTTCCGGAATTCACCGGCATGCTGTACCTGTGAGCGTGATACCACTTTTGATACCGTTCCTTTTGCCAGTTCCACCAAATTTCCGGCAAAGATCTCCCGGACTTCCCAGCACTTTCCGTTTTGGGGAATACTCCGGTTGCTTTGTATCAGGTTTTTGAGAAATGCCCCGGAATCCTCAGTGCTTTTCATGGTTGCTTTTCCGCGAGATGCCGATTGTTTCAGGGCATAACACTGTGAATACACGAGTTCGATGAGTTTGGCACGACGATCTTCACCGGATGCGATGAGGTTTTTCCCGCGAAAGGCGATCTGCGTATTATTGATCTTCAGTTCCGACAGAAATGCCGTGAGTTCTTGAACAACTGTTTCAGGCAATGACATATTCCGTGTTTTGTATATTGAAGAATTCGGTGAGTGCCTGTTGCGGGTCGCGGAAGATGTTGTGTGCCAGCTGTACGCAACGCATGTTGTTCGCTTCCACTTTCAGGTTATAATTGATGCCTTCAATGCTCGTCTGGAGAACGCGTGCCGCAGTATATTTCATTGTGCGGACCAGGAAGGCGGCCTGATCACTTTCGGGAATTTCCCGGAGTTGCATATAACGTGCGAGAAAGGATTTTGCCGAACTGCGGGTATTCAGGTAATGAAAGGCTTTCATCCGTTCCGGATGCGTATAGGTCTGAGGTGCGTTGTTGTCGAATCCGAATAACCAGGCCACGAGGTAGGAATTGAGCAATCCGGCGACATCCCAAAGCGGATCCCCGATGTCTGCCAGTTCCCAGTCGATCAGGCGTTGAGATCCCGGCGAACCGTTTTTCCCGATCAGGAAATTTACCCATTTGACATCGCCGTGTACCAGGTGCGTGGCCTGCCATTGATCGTGTAAGCGTTGTAATTCGCGACTTAGTAACTCATTTTCCTGTATGATGCGGATCACGCCACTCGAAGCTTCCGAATCTTTGAAATAAGCCTGTGAATCATGCTTGTGCAATTGCAATATCCAGGGAACCAGTCTCGGAAAGGCGGCTATTTCAGTGTGACCGGGCCTGACCTGGTGACACGAACTCAGGATGTGCGCCTGTTCTTCGGCGAGTGCTTCCGGAAAGTTCTGTGAATGCATCAGGTAATCATGCAGACTCAGCGTGTCCGGGATCAGTTCGGAAATGAGTATGTTGTTTTCAGGGTCGCGGTCGATCAGTCGCGGAACCTGTAGTCGGGAGGTGGTTTGTTCTTCCCGTCTTTTTAGTAATTCGAGTGCATTCGATTCGCGGCGGAACATGTAGTCGGATATGCTGTCGCGTTCCATTTGTTTCATAAACAATGGTTTATCAGGTGTGACGACCTGGAGGATCCGGTTGCGCGTTTTCAGCGGGTAAATGGCGTATTTTCCACGAATCAGTGCTTCGCCGTCCAGTAGTCCGCGCTTTTGCAGGTAGTGCAATACGTTATCGGGTGTCATTTTCATAAGCGTATTCGGTTGGAGCAGTTGCTCAATTTTCAAAAAACCTGTTCCGCATTCACGGATGAAGCGGAACAGGATATGTATGTTGCATTGGATCAGGCCATACAGATCGGCGAGATGTCCGTGCACTTAATGCAGGAAACTACCGGGATCGTCGGGAAGCCCACATTTCCTTGGGACGGCTGCTGTTGCACCGCGCAGATCGGTGAGATGTCCGTACACTTAATGCAGGAAACTACCGGGATTGTCGGGAAACCCACATT
>CAYMEW010000020.1:72798-76950 GCA_964389755.1 uncultured Flavobacteriales bacterium
GTTGCTGTTGAACCGCGCAGATCGGTGAGATGTCCGTACACTTAATGCAGGAAACTACCGGGATTGTCGGGAAACCCACATTCTGTCCCTGCAGATATGCGTTGTAAATATCTCCTTCGAGCATTTTGTTTCCGGCACCGGAATCCGAAATAGCGCCGGAATAATGAAGCGCCATCAGGTTTGAGAAGGTGGAATCGTCGATTTCACCTTTCAGGGCGTTCATCGTCGTCGGAATTGAGAAGTGATGACTGAACGTGAAGCATTTCCAGCCCAAAACCGGGATGTCCACACAGGGAGATACCGACAGGTCGAAACTGAGTTTATTATCATTCGTTGTAAGTCCCGTGATGGATACCGTAATTTTGAAACGGCTAAACGGCATCCAGGTAAAGTTCACGTCCGAGTCGAAGTCAAAGGTTTTCGAGACATTGCCAAAGGGCGTTTTCAGTGAAATGGTCAGGCTTACCTTTCCATCGTCTGCTGAAGCGGAGATACACATGTTGCATCCCATGAATGAGGGTGTACACCATTCAATTGTTCCTGCCCTGTCGAAACCTTCGATAACGGCATCGTTCTTTAGTAATTCAGATTTTGCTTTTGACATTATATTTCATTTTAGGTTAAAAAATTGTCGTGAAATTTGAAGGCGCACGGCATCGCCTGGTCGTAATTTGCATGTTCGGGGGGTCGGCCCGTTTCAAACCGGGAAGTAGTTTTTAGTGTTAAAAGTGAAATGGAATTATTGGGACTGGTCGTTCCCGTACGGACACTGTCATCCGAAAAGGATCTTTTAATTCGACTGATCTGTCGGGTTCTTAAAATGTATTACGACCGTCCGCTGAATTGTCCGTTAGCTTTCTTTTTCAAATAGCGGTTTTTTTATCTTTCTCAAGCGGATATTCAAAACTACGTATATAAGTACGGCTGCGCTCGCGCTTAAATACCTGAAATGCAAAAATGCGTATATGTACGTGTTCGAGCACATTAGCAGACGGGTATTTCTCCTTTTCAAAGATTTTAAGAGAATGTTTTGCTTTTTATTTAAAATCGGAAAATCGTATCTTGTGTTAAATTTAGAGACATGATACGTACATACCTGTTCGGTTTATTCGTTGTTTGCCTGAGCGGTCTTTGGGGGCAGACCACCGTAAGCGGTTCATTTGATTTCGGAGGAATCAACCGGACTTACACTTACTACGTTCCGGCGACTTACATACCCGGTGAGGCGGTTCCTTTGGTATTAAACCTGCACGGCTTCGGGACTGACGGCGATTACCAGGCTCAATACCGCGATTTTCGCCCGATTGCCGATACGGCGAACTTTATCGTGGTGCATCCGGATGGTTCCAAGATCCTCGGTCAGCGATTCTGGAATTACGGGAATGTGGCAGGCTCCACGGTGGATGATGTCGGTTTCCTGGAAGCACTGATCGATACGATTGCGGCAAGTTATGCGATCGATCCGCAGCGCGTGTATTGTACGGGCATGTCCAACGGCAGTTTTATGAGCTATTACCTGGCTTGTCAGAGTGATCGCTTTGCCGCAATAGGTTCCGTGACCGGCTCGATGTCTGTTGATATGTACAACTCCTGTATTCCGGCTTATCCGACACCGGTCATTCACATTCACGGCACGGAAGACAACGTGAATCCGTATGAGGGAACGTCTACCATGAAAGGCGTGGATCCGGTTACGCGTTTTTGGGTGGATCGGAACGCGTGCGATACGACTCCGGTGGTAAGTGCTGTTCCTGACCTCGATCCGAATGACGGTGCGACGGCTGAGCATTTGGTGTATTCCGGCGGTATTGACGGTCACACGGTCGAACTGTTCCGCGTAATCGGTGGGGAACACACCTGGCCGGGAAGTCCGGTGCCGGGTTCGAATGACATTACCTGCATGGATTTTGATGCGAGTATTGAAACCTGGCGTTTTTTCAGTCGTTACAGCCGATCCGAAACGGCACTTGTGCAACACCTGGAGCAATCGGAACCCGAAATTTGGCCCAATCCTGCTGACGGGCTCGTGTACATTCGCATGCCTGAAGACCGACCGATCACTGAAATTGTGATTGCGGATATGCAGGGAAGGGTAATTCAAAGATATTCCGGAAATACGGTGGATCACATCGACGTCGGCGGACTTGATAACGGCACTTATCTTTTGCGAATCTCCGGCAGCGGTTTCGAAACGGTGAAAAAACTGGAAGTGGGGGAGTGAACGCGGCATTTCGGGGCGAATGCAAAAAAAGTCCGACACGTATGCCGGACCTTATGTATTGGTGGTTATTCAGTGTTGAAATTTAGCGGGCGAGGAGTTGAGCCAGCTGATCGATGACCGCACCGCCTCCCGACAGTTTGATCTCACCGATCTTATCGGCGATTTTCTCAATGTATTCCATTTCCTTCAGTTTAAAAAGGACGCTGTTCTCTTCCATCATTTTGGCCGTGTTGAGCATTGTCCGCGTCGAAGCACTTTCTTCGCGGCGTGCGATGGCATTAGCCTGTGCTTTCTTTTCGGCAACCAGTACCTGGTTCATGATCTCCCGCACTTCTCCGGGCAGAATGATGTCGCGGATACCGGCAGACGATACGTTCACACCGAGACCTTCCGAATGCGCTTTCAGTGATTTCAAAACGAACTCACCGACCTGTTCACGGGATCCCAGTAATTCGTCAAGAGTTAAGGAACCCGTTACTTCCCGCAGGGCTAACTGTCCCTTCGTATAGAGTTGCTTTGTATAATCCCTGTTCTCAAGCAATGCTTTCAGGCAGTCCGTTACCCGGAACTCGAGTTGAAAATTGATCCGCAAAGCAGCCTTATCCTTGGTCAGTAACTCTTGGCCGGAGATCTCCAGTTGCATATTGCGGAGGTCGATTTTCGAGACTTCCACCGATTTCGACCCGGACCAGTATACGTAGCTGCCGGCAGCAATTTCTTTTATGAATTTTCCTTCCCGGAAGAGTAATCCCTTTTCATAATTCTCGACCTTGAAATTTCGCACATAAGGTGCCACCGACGGGTGTTTCAAAGTGGTTCCGTCCACGGAAGTAATGGGATCTTCGGAATTCAGATCAACTATGCGAATTTCTATGTCGACCATTCCCTCGAACAGGAAGTAGTTTCCGGGAGTCAGTACGTTGTTGAAAATACCTCTCACGAAGATCAGCGCAATTTCATGTGCCTGAACCCGAATCATGCGTGTATTTTCCGCGAACGAGTTGTTTTGAAGCAGGAGTTCCATATCCGGAAAAACGCCATAGATCTGCGATCGTGTAAAGAATTGCATCGTTTCCCCGAATTTCAGCCAGTGATTTCCTTCGAGCAAGATCCGTTGGAAATCCCCGTTTCGATAGGTCAAACCTACTTTTTGTGCATTAATTCTTACTCTTTTCATTGTATTTGTATTTAAATTGTGCCTTACAAAAGGCGCTGTGACTGTTCACCCTTTACCTGCGGATCTGCGCATTCAGTTCCGATTCCCTTCCGCGCTCCTTCCATCCGGAGCAATTTAATTCCTTCCGAACAACGGGATGACGAGAGTTGCACGAAACGGTATCCTGCCAAACCGGCAACTTCCGGGTTGTCTGCTCCCGTGGGAACACACTGAAAAGTCACAACACCTCACGCGATCATTTTTGGAAGTGATCAGCTTCTTCTTTCGGTCATGAATCGACTTCATGCGAAAACTGAATTAAGAATTCAGTGCTCTACCAGTTGAGCTATCCGCCTGTTGACGGAGCGGGACTCGAACCCACAACTCCTGGGCTGTTGTTCTTACCAACTGAACTACCCGCACAATGGCGGGGAAGGAATCGAACCTTCGACCTGCAGCGTGGCGTTAAGCGTCAAAACATAAGCAGCACCTGTAACGACAGCGTCGCAGCAGGCTATGTGGCCGTTTGAAACCAGCATCGTGGGCTTCATGCAGTGACCGTCTCAACTTCTTGTGTGTCGTAACACGATATTTTAAAGAACTATGGAAAGGTTTCCCTTTCGAAATCCCCCGCACCAACTTGTGCGAGGGAGCCTGTTTTCAATTTGATGATACAAAGTTTCGGAGGGTGTGCGCAAGGTTTTTGCGCAGTGGAATTTTGGATCAAGACCAATTGTTGGGGAGGAATACGGATTTAAGTTCTTTTCTTTGTTTT
>CAYMEW010000021.1:0-75672 GCA_964389755.1 uncultured Flavobacteriales bacterium
AAAAGGATTTTATTCCGCGATTCCGAGAATTTTACAACTCCCTGGAAATGCGAACCTGCTCCAAATGCGGTACGGTTATGGAAGCCGATGACCGCTTCGTGTAAACCGCGGATAATTTTCTCTTAAATAAACACAGATCAGCGCAACAGGTTAATATGTCCCGTTCGCATGTACTTCTGATCGTTGAAATCGGTATATACGACTTTCCAGACATAGGTTCCGTCCGGGCAGGGTAAACCGTTATACGTTCCATCCCAGTATTCGTCGAGCGAATCAAGCGTACAGATCAATTCACCCCACCGATTAAAAATGCGCATTTCGAATGTCCGGATATTTCCCCCTTCTGCACGGAAGAGGTTGTTAAACCCATCATTACCGCCGGGTGTAAAGGTATTCGGCACATACAGGATCGCATCGTAATGAATAGTCGTCTGATCGGAAGCTCTACATCCGTTTTCGTCAATGTACGTTACAGTATACGTAAAGTTCTGATCCGGAGACGCCAGCGGCTGATCACACACTACACAGGTTAAAAACTCCCCGGGCGACCATACATAATTCCCCGAAGTCCCACCGGTAGCGTATAACTGCACCTCATCCCCCGGAAAAGCATAAACGTCCGGGTTTGCCTGTACGAACGGTTTCGGGAAAAGATCGACAAATACCGTATCGTGGTCAGTGCATCCGAAATTGTCGGTTCCGCTTACAATGAACTCGGTCGGTACAACCGGTTTCACGACCACGGGATTCCCCGACGGATTTACAACGTAGTCTGCAGGCTGCCAGTGATACGAATTCGCGCCGTTTGCCATCAACGGAACCGGTGTTCCGGGACAAACGATCGTATCCGGGCTAGCTGTTACATGCGGACGGATTACACGCACAAACATACTGTCGCGGACGGTCGCGCAGGCGTTTTCAAAGTCGCAGTAATAGTACGTACTGATCGGCGGATTCATGGAAACCGTCGGACCGCTCAACGGGAAAATGTAAAAATTGGGATTCCAGTAATAGTTCTGCGCGCCGGAAACGGTAACATCCGTTTCGGTACCGTAACACAAATCGATGGAATCCGGCATCTGCGGATCCGGCGGCGTGAAAAACACCTGTATATTTACCGTTTCCTGCAAGGTACAGCCATCGGCAGTGGTGACCGTTACCACGTAATTCGTGGTTTGATCAGGCGTACTTACGGGCGTGGCCGAGGTCGGATCGTCGAGGTAGTCAGGCGGACTCCAGTTATACGTCGTACCGCCGGAAACAAAAAGCGGCACGCTGTTGCCAATACAGATCGACGTATCGTTTGAAATATCCGAAATTCCCTGGAAAACATCGAGCTGAACGGTCACCGTGTCTACTCCGCACGTATCTGAAATGATGACGGTGAATAAAGTCGTCTCGAAAATGGTCGCGGTCGGCGTGGCACTCGTGGAATCATCCAGTACGTTGCCGGGAGACCACGCATAGTGCGAACCTCCAAAGGCTTCCAGTTGATAATCTTCGCCGGGACAAACCGTGGATGCCGGCGGCACAACGCCACCCTGGAAGTCATTTATATCCACATCAAACACCGTCGTGTCCGAACTGAAGCAGTTGTTCGTATCCGAAACGATTAGCGTGACCTCGTAATTTCCGGGAGACGTGTAAAAATGCGTGGGATTTACCAGTGTGGAGGTGGTGTTATCGCCGAAATCCCAGAAAAAGCTGTTCCCATTGGCACTGTTGTTATCAAAAATTACCGGGTCCGGGATGCAGACGATTGTGTTCGGTGTACTCACTATGGCCTCGATCTCATTCAGTTTAAATTTAAAAACGGCCATGTTGCAATTCGTACTGTTATTCGTTTCCGAAAAAGCACCCGGTGTGGTTGTAAAACCGTGATCCTGTCCGCCACAGGCCCCGCAAACTGCGTGATAGATTCGTCCCTGCTTATCAAAACGACTTGTGCCCCCGTCCACATGGTTAGAACTTGTGCTCAATCCCCCGAAATAAGTCGCATATTTCAAATTCATCGCGTCATGATCAAGCACGGCAATGTAAAAGTTACTCCCGTTCGTCGTGCTTTGGTAAGCGTCCGAAGTAAGCGGAAACCCGTTGGATGAACTGTTGACCGCATCACTGAATTGTACGTTGATCAGCCCGCCCCAGCCTGAAAAATAAATGTCATAGCAATCACTGACCAGGAATGCCGTCGGAGAAATTTCCGCGTGTCCGGAGCCCGCGCCGATCATCGTTGTCCAGAGTGTTGAGGAAAGAGCCCCGTTGTACTTACGAATAAACTGCCCGGAGTTCGGATTGCCGTAATGTCCCGGTGTTATGGGCCAGTTGCTTTCGGTTTGTCCGAATACGTATACATTATCATCCAAATCTATTTGCACGAAATAGGTCTGGTCGAATTCATTCATTCCCATATAAGTTCCGGACATCGATGCTCCGGTCGATGCATTGAACCGCGCCACGTAGCCATCCATAATTCCGCCGTTATAGCTCAGGTCTTCGCCCGAAGTAAACAGCCCGGTCGATTTGGTACCGCCCGCAACGTACAACTGTCCTGTAGAATTCAGTTCGAGTGCATTTCCGGAATCGTCACCGCTCCCGCCGAAATACGAAGACCAAGTCAACGAGTTAAGCGCAACGGGTAATTTACAGATCACGGCATCCTGGTTCCCCTGTGCGGACTGTCCGGAGGTAACGGGAAAGTTAACGGAGTTCGTTGACGAAGCGATGTACACGCTTCCGGCATCATCCACGATGATCTCGCCCCGGTAATCGTCGCCGTAATTAAAACGACATTCCGTATTGGTACCGTCGTTGCCGGCGCCGCCGAGATAGGTAGACGCCAGCAGTGCGGAACCGTTCTGATTCAGTCGTGCAATATAGATATCCGTACCCTGCGGAAAGTACAATTCGTTGGCAATGTATGCGCTCCCTCCGCCGAAGGTATTGTCGAAGCCTCCCGTGGGAATGGGGAAATCCGCCGATCCGGTAACCCCGAGAATAAACAATTCCCCGTTTTCCGCACTCACAATACTATTCGGTGTTTCATTGGAACTTCCGCCCAAAAACGTGGAGTAGATCAGGGCCGTTCCGGAAGCGTTGAATTTGGATATCGCCACGTCAAAACCGGCAATCGAAATGTGCGAACTTCCGCCATTGAATGAGTTATCATAAGCGCCGGTGGTTGTCGGATAACTCGACCCGAAAACAATTCCTCCGCTGACCAGGTTTGTCTGCGGGTCCGGGGCAGCCGTAAATCCCCAGTTATCCGAAAAGGACCCGGTAAATGAAGAAAAAACGAGTACGGGATCGATCACTAGTTGCTGATTCGAGTCATACCCTTCGGGAAAATGATAACTGATGCGATTATCCCGGACAACAAATTCGGCGGGGACCATTTTCTTTTTTCCGTTGATCACATTCCAGGCGACCGGCTTTTCTTCGATGATTGTGCCGAAATCGGTCGGTATGAGCAAGTTCCCTTTTTCATTTACCCGGATACCGTCGGTTCCTTCGTAACTCGTAACGATCTGCGTCGGATCGCTACCCGGTTGGAGTATGAAACTGTATTTGAGTCCGCGTTCAAGCCCTTCATAAACCAGGTCAATGCCTGGATAAAAGGATTTCATGCTTACCTGGTGAACGGAACGCAATTCGCTTTTCCAGCGAGCCGGGTCATTTCCGATAAAATAATTCCTGTAAAACCCGGAAGAATCGGACGTTTCGGATTCTCCCTGCCAGTTACTGTTCAGAAAGGTTGCACGAATCACATGTCCGTGATAAGAATCGGAGCCTGACTCCCCTTCATGGCTTGCGTGTGCTTTATGGGCTGCATCACTCAGGTTGAAGAGCAGTCCGTCGTTTTCCACGTACAATTCTCCGTAATTGAGCTCTGCGCGCCATCGGATGCGCTCGTCCCACTGCCCGGCATTGGGGTGCAGCCACATCTTTTCCGAAGTCTGGGAAAAGGAGAACGCACACAGAAACACCTGCGAAAAAAGCAATGCCAATTTTCGTAGCCGGAATAAGGTATGTGCACTATTCGGGGCCAGTTCTTTAAAACTTTATGTTCTCAACAAGTTAAACTCGTTTTTTATCAAAAAGGTTGCCTCGAAAAGTACGTAATTTTTGGCATTTTAAAAAGTTTTGATCCCCTTTTCCATTTCGGCCGCAAATCATGCCGTAACAGATAAATTGCGTACCTTTGTACCTCATTTCAGAAAACACGGATGAGCGACTCGATCAAGCACGAATGTGGGATTGCGCTTTTGCGATTGAAACAACCCCTCCAGTTTTACCTCGACAAATACGGAACGGCCTTTTACGGCCTGAACAAGTTGCACCTGCTGATGGAAAAGCAGCACAACCGCGGGCAGGACGGCGCCGGTGTGGCCAACATCAAATTCGACATGCAACCGGGCGAACGCTATATTTCGCGTCACCGGTCTATCGACAGTAAACCGATCCAGGACATTTTCGATCAGATTAACGATCGGTTCCGGCAGATCGGCGAAGAAAACCCGAGCCTGTTGAAAGATGTCGACTACCTCAAGCGTAACGCCGGCTTTACCGGTGAGCTCTTCCTCGGACACCTGCGCTACGGTACCTTCGGCCGAAATTCCATTGAAAGTTGTCACCCTTTCCTGCGCCAGAACAACTGGATCACGCGAAACCTTGTGGTGGCGGGGAACTTCAACCTGACCAATGTCGACGAACTTTTTGACGTGCTGCTGCACATCGGCCAACATCCGAAAGAAAAGTCCGACACGGTTACCGTCATGGAAAAGATCGGGCATTTCCTCGACATGGAAAACGAAGAAATGCACAGCCAGCTGAAAGCCCAGGGCTACAGCAACCAGGAGATCTACGAGCGGATTGCCCGCAAACTCGATATCGAACGCATTCTGAAACGTGCTTCGGAAGACTGGGACGGCGGTTATGCCATGGCCGGGCTCTTCGGACACGGTGATGCATTCGTGTTGCGCGATCCTTCCGGGATCCGACCGGCTTTCTGGTACGAGGACGATGAAGTATGCGTGGTGGCCTCCGAACGACCGGTCATCCAGACTGCCTTTAACCTAAAAGCAGACGATATCCGCGAGTTGACGCCGGGTTGTGCGCTGATCCTCAAAAAGGACGGCGAGATCAACGAAGTCCGGATCAATGAAGCGCTCGAACCGAAAAAGTGTTCGTTCGAACGTATCTACTTTTCGCGCGGAAACGATAAAGACATCTACGAAGAACGCAAACGACTCGGGAAATACATCGTTCCCCAGATCCTGGAGGCCGTGAATTACGACCTCGATCACTCGGTTTTTTCTTTTATCCCGAATACGGCTGAAGTCTCTTTCTACGGAATGATCAAAGGACTGGAAAGCTACATGAACGAACAAAAGTTCGAGGAGATCATGGCACTCGGAAGTAACCCGGATCCCGAAAAACTCCGTACCATCCTGAACCGCAGGGCGCGTACTGAAAAAATTGCGATAAAAGATGCCAAACTGCGCACGTTTATTACGCAGGACGACAGCCGGGACGACCTGGTAGCGCACGTATACGACATTACCTACGGAAGCGTGGAACGCGGAAAAGACAACCTCGTTGTGATCGACGACAGCATCGTACGCGGAACCACACTCAAGCAAAGTATTTTCAGGATCCTCGACCGGCTCGATCCGAAAAAGATCATCGTCGTTTCTTCCGCTCCGCAGATCCGTTACCCCGACTGTTACGGGATCGACATGGCTAAAATGGGTGATTTCATTGCCTTCGAAGCGGCCATTGAGTTGCTCAGAACAACCGGGAAAGAATCCGTGATCCACGAAGTTTACCGAAAGTGTAAGGAACAATCCGACATCCCGAAAGAACAGATCCGGAATTACGTGAAAGAGATCTATGCACCGTTTACAAACGACGAAATCTCCGCACAGATCGCTAAAATGCTGAAACCGGAAAGTATTCAGGCCGAAGTTGAAATCATTTACCAGACGGTTGACAACCTGCACCGGGCCTGTCCGGATAACCTCGGCGACTGGTATTTCACAGGAGACTACCCAACTCCGGGTGGAAACAAAGTGGTCAATCGTGCATTTATCAACTGGATGGAAGGCAAAAACGAACGGGCATACTGATGATCGCTGTGCTTAATTGCTTCCCCGGAAGGTGATCAGTCGAATTTCCTGTTTCAGATTGTTTTTCGCATCGGCAAGCCTGAAGATCGGGATGTAACGTCCGTTGGCCAGTTCCGCCGCATCGCGCATTTCCGCTTCATCGTTTTCCTTATTTTTAATTCCGACAACGGATAGCGTAAATCCCTTACGGGCATACTTCTTAATGTACTTTTTATAGTCATCCGAATTGCGGTTGAAAGCACCGTCAGTTATAATTATGACATGATTGGCCCCGCCTTCGATCATCGCGCTTTTCGCTTCTTTAAACCCGAGTTTGATCCCATCTCCACCGGCTGTCATCCCTCCGGCTTTCAGGGCTTCTACCTGCCTGTAGATGGTTTCTTTATCAGAGCCGGACACCGATTCGAGTAATACCTCGGCATCGCTGGAATAGGTAACGATTCCCATCTTATCCTGCGGACGTAGCATTTCAGCCAGCTGTACCAGTGCAAATTTCATGAGTTCGATCTTGTCCGCCTGCCGCATGGACGAGGATACATCCAGCACAAAAACCACATTGACCGGTCGAAAATAAGATTCATCAAAATTATCGGGATCCAGGGAGGCCAGGTCAGCCGGCACTTCGACTGCGGTTTCATTTTCGGAAAGTTGTTCCTCGAGTTCCAGCTCCGGATTCGTCTCCACGATCAGTTCAGTAGTATCCAAAACTACGATTTCCGGTTCGCGCTGCGGTAATTCCGGACCAACTGCCGGGTCTTTCTCCAGTTCGATGACGATGTAATTCCGTTTAAAATTAACATACGCGGCCATTTCCGCCGGATGGTACTGATCATGTGACGCATAGAAATACGTGAACCCGAGCGGCACGGAACGTTCAACGGAGCCGTTTTTATCCGTTTTTTTTGTAAACAGCGGTCGGCCGTTTTGAATCAGCGAGACCGTAGAAGCCGGAAGTTCGGCGCGCGTCGCCTTATCGATCACTACCACCGTCAGTTTGAAATCCGTATTATTCGTTCCGGGTTGCTGTGAAAAGTCGGGGCAATCCTGGAAGGACGCCAGATCGCCGGCCGGTTTCTCGCGCATGTTTCCCGTCAGGCGTATTTTCACCGGTTCGGCGCGGTCACTGGTAAAAACTTCGATGTCGTAGGCAAATCGTCCTTTTTGCTTCGGATTTACCTGGAAACGCAGCAGGCGCGTACTGTCTTTTTCGATGAACTGACCGGATGAAATGTAAACGACCTCCATCGGTTTTACAACGCGCAGAATATATTCCTGCTTTTCACCGGTGTTCTTCAATGCAATGTCTATAAACCGATCGTCGTACGGCATCAGCTCTCCGAAATCGTGCCGGGTACGATCGAATACGATTTGCGCGTGCAATACGGGAATGCTCAATAGAAACAAACAGAAAAATAGGTACTTCATCTTCTAAAATTACCCGATCGCTTCAATAATCGTGCGAAAAACGGCTTCTCTTTAGTTATAACCCGGAAAATGTCCGTTTAGTACATTCCAATATTTCCCTTTTACAATTTGCGGATCAGTTCTCCGCAACGGAGACCAGGTTCTTCCCGGTCATTTCAACCGGTGCGGCAATGTGCAGCCTGCGCAGGATCGTTGGTGCAACGTCCGCAAGAATGCCGTCAGACATTTGCAGTCCTTTTTCGTTCGTTACAAGTACGACCGGAACCGGGTTCAACGAATGGGCGGTATTCGGAGTTCCATCGTGGTTTACCGCATAATCCGCATTTCCGTGGTCGGCAATCACTACGAACTCGTATCCCAGTTCCAGACCGGTTTCCACGAGTTCACCCAAACAGGAATCCACCGTTTCCACTGCCTTTATGATCGCTTCATAGACCCCTGTATGTCCTACCATATCCGGATTGGCAAAGTTCAGGCAAAAAAAGTCGGGCTGTTGTTCACGCAGAAAGGATACCGCTTCGTTTTTCAGTTCGATCGCACTCATTTCCGGTTGCAAATCATAGGTTGCGACTTTGGGGGAATTTACGAGAATACGTGATTCATTCGGAAAAACGGCTTCTCTTCCACCGCTAAAAAAGAAGGTTACGTGCGGATATTTTTCGGTTTCCGCCGCGCGTAATTGTGTACGATCGAGTTTCGAAAGCACCTCCCCGAGCGTATTCACCAGGTTGTCTTTCTCAAAAATAACGCGGACATTTTTAAAGGTCGGGTCGTAACTCGTCATCGTCAGGTAATCAAGACGAAGCGCGTGCATATTTTGCTCCGGGAAATCCTTTTGAGTGAGCGCAATCGCGATCTCCCTCGGACGATCCGTACGGAAGTTGAAACTAATCACCGTATCACCGTTTTCAATTTTCGCAACAGGTTGCCCGTCTTCGGTCAGCACGAAAGGCTCGATAAATTCATCCGTAATGCCTTCGGCATAGTGCTTTTCGATCGCTTCTTCCGCATCCGTATATTGGTCGCCGGCAGCATTTACCATGGCATGATACGCTTTTGCAATCCGTTCCCAGCGATTGTCACGGTCCATCGCGTAATAGCGCCCGGAAACGCTTGCAATGCGGATATTCGTTCCTTTGATCTTTTCCTGAAGCAGGCTGATGAAGTGTTTTCCGCTTTTCGGATCGCAATCGCGGCCGTCCGTAAACACATGAATGCACACTTTTTCAAGCTGATGTTTCACGGCCATATCGCATAAGGCAAAGAGGTGCTCGTAATGGCTGTGTACGCCGCCGTCAGAAACAAGCCCCATGAGGTGCAGCGTTTTTCCGGATTCGCGAACTGCATCAAAGGCTTTGAGAAGAACGGGATTTTTAAAGAATTCGCCCTCCCGAATGGATTTATTGATTCGTGTGAGTTCCTGGTACACGATACGTCCGGCGCCGATATTTAGGTGACCGACCTCCGAATTTCCCATTTGTCCTTCCGGCAAACCGACGTTTTCACCGAAAGTCTTCAGGGTAGCGTGCGGATAGTTCTGTAACAATTTATCCATGACGGGCGTGTTCGCAGCGTGTACCGCATCCGAGCGCGTTCCGTCACCAATTCCCCATCCGTCCAGAATTATAAGTCCTATGCGATTTCTCATACTACAAAAATACCGGAAAGCACCCTAAATCGATCAGGGTTGAACCAGTTTTTAAGAATTACTGACCCAAATCAGTTGACTTTTGAAAAAATAACGCGGAATTCGGTCCCTGTGTTTTCCGAAGAACGCAGCTCAATGCGCGCACCGTGCAGACGTACGAACTGCGCCACGATGTAAAGCCCGAGGCCTGTACCTTTCGAGGAACGCGTTTCTTCATTTTGCAGGCGAAAAAACTTCTGAAAGATTGCTTTTTGATGCTCTTTGGGAATCGGCGTTCCGGCATTGCGCACCCCGAAAGCCACGTGCTGCTCATCGCAGTGCGTAAAAAGCGTAATGCCATCTTTTTCCCCGTATTTAATGGCATTTTCGAGTAAGTTGGTGACCACGATCTCCATCATGAACGGATCGGCATGAATGAAACATCCGCCTCTGCATTCCAGTTTAATTGTATGTGGTTCGACGTATCGCCCGAAGCGGGCAGCTACCTGTTCCATGAGGTGATCGAGGTTTAGTTCTTCACGGTGTAACTGGAATTTGCGGTTTTCGATACGGGATGCATACAGGATGTTATCGATCATCATTTCGAGGCGCCGGTTTTCCTCGATGGCCTTTGCCAGCAACTCCCGGCGTTTTTCCTCGTCGAGTTGTCTCTTTTCAAGCGTTTGCAGGTACAGTTTATTGGTCGCCAGCGGTGTTTTAAGTTCATGCGTTACCGAAAGCAGGAAATTATTTTGCCTTTCTGAAAGTTCGAGTTCTTTCCGGATCGAGCGCCTGATCTGCCAGAGACCGAGCAGCAGAATCAGAAAAAAAACGGAGCCTTCCCCGATGATCATGATAATCCGGCGTGCTCCTTCCTCCACTTCCGAGGTCAGTTCGATCAGGTGATAACCCCACCATCCGAATTGCAACACGACGTATGCGCCGAGCACATAAAAAAGTATCGCTGTTTGTCGTTTCATCTCAGTTAGCGATCCAGAGGGCCGGGTTGAGGCTTTGTACGGCCGTACCGTTTACCTGGTGGATCTCGAAGTGTGCAGTGGAAATAGCCCCGGACACCGGCGACAGCAACGAACCGATCGCCTGCTTCGTCTTCACTTTCATCCCGACCGTCACGTAGACATCCTGTAGGTTTCCATAAACCGTGCGGTAGTTGCCGTGTTTAATGATCACCACTTTTCCGGCACCCGGAATGTTGAGAATACTCGTTACTTCCCCTTCGAAAACGGCTCGTACCTGGCTGTTTTTCGGAGCGCCAATGTCTACCCCGTTGTTGTTGGTGTACACATTTTGCAGGGTCGGGTGCGCATTTCTTCCGTAGCCTTCCGTGATCGTTCCCTTTTCCACAGGCCAGGGAAGTTTTCCCCGGTTCCCTTCGAAGTTGCGGCTTAAAGCAGCACTTTCTTTCGTTTCTGCGAAGGAGACTTCTTCTTTCACTTCGGGTGCTTTTGCCGTGTTCCCCGCTTTTGCGTTTTCGGCTTCGCGTTTTTTGCGTGCCTCTGCCTCGCGCCTCTTTCGTTCGGCTTCTGCCGCGGCAATTTCCTTTTGTATCGCAGCGGTGATCTGCTGTTTCAGGACCTCTTTTTTGCGCTCATCCGCCTGGAGCTGGGCACGTAATTGCGCTTCTTCCTGTTTGTATTGTTCGTAAAGTACCTGCTGCTTCTCGCGGTCCTTCTGAATCACTTCTTTTTCTCTTTTCTTTTCACCGAGCAAAGCCGTTTTATAATGCTTTTCCTTCTCGATCTCCGCAATTTCCTCCCGGATAAGTTCCTGGTGTTGTTTGATAATCAGAAATTGTTTTTTCTGGATCTCGGCGACCTTTTCGAGGTATTTTTTCCGCTTGAGCGCCTCGTAATAGGTTTCTGCGGAAAAGATATACATCATATTGCCATACTTGTTCCGGTGTTTGTAGGCGTAAATGACCAGTTCCTTATACTGCGCTTTCAGTTTTTCGAGTTTGAGGCGCAATTCCTCCACCTGCTTTTCCTTTTCGGAGATCTTCAGTTCGGCACCGCGAATCTGGTTGTCGTAATTGCGAAGTAATTCTTCCCGGTAACGGATCTGGTTTTCGATCACGCGCAGGTCATTGAGCGAAGATTGCGTTTGTTCCTCCGACTTTCCGAGCAAAGAACGGGTGTCCGAAATTTTCTTTTCGAGTTTTTCCTGCTCTTTTTTCAGTTTTTCACTGGTCGACTGGGCATAGAGAAATGGACCTGCAAGCAGGAACAGGACAAGACAAATGTATTTATTCGCACGGTTCATATCCTTCCGGTATGACCAAAAATAAGGTTTGGGGTTCATTGATCTCCGTACGCTCATAAGATAATTCTAACAATATATTGTTATTTGGAGACGAAATCGTTACGTAGACCAGCTTCGGGACGAGGTAAGCATCCACCATTTCATGTTCGCGATAGTCAATTTTTACGGAAGTTGTATCCGACGGACTTTCAATTTCCATGGACCGCAGCCCTTTCAGGTCGTTTCGAAGGAAATACTTGATCACGATGTCCTCTTTATCCTTTCGGTCGATCCTGCGGATCTCGCGTTTGCGATGCGAGGAAATGATGTAATTAAAATTATCGTGGATCTGGAAATATTTCTGTTCGATGTCATAATCGAGCGGAAGGCCCAGAAAGAGTTCTTCCAGGTTGCGATAATCGAAGTCCACCCCGAAATTGTCCTTGATGTATTCCAGGTCACGCACGATGTAGCAGCGATCTTTTTTATTCACAATGGTCAGCGTGTCCGTAGTAACCGTTGAATTCACCACAGGAATCGCGAGGTAGGTGATCAGGAAGTTCATAGCGCTGTCTTTTACCATGCGTAAAGACGTCTTGAAATTGATCGATTTGGTCGTGTCCCGAAAGCGTGTACCGATCTTCGAATAGAAAAAATCCGGTTTTCGCATAGCCATCGAATCCAGTGCATCCACCAGTTCCTGGGTTTTTCGCTTTTCTACTTTTTCGGTCGAATCCGGGTATAATTTTTTAGAACAGGAATACGTGATCCCGAGCAATAATAAACAGATCAGCACTTTAATATTCCGGTTCATAGAATTGTTGTTTTTCAATTTTGAGGTCTAATTTTTTATTGGTGGAACCCTGTTCTTTGGCCATTTTCCAAAATTTGAGTGCTTCTGCCGTGCGCCCGGTTTTAATGGCTGCATCGCCGAGGTGCTCGGTAATCGTTGCATCGCCGGATTCTTTTGCATAGGCTTTTTCAAACTGCTCGTAGGCTGCCTGGTAGTCTTTTTTCCGAAAAAGAACATAACCGTATGTGTCGAGGATGTATGCCTCTTCTTCCGTATTTCCGAGTACGGAACGGATGAGTTCTTCGGCGCGGTCGAGTTCTTCACCGGCCAACGCCAGTTGATACGCGTAATTGTTGGTCAGCAGGTAATTGTTCGGAGTTAATTTCAGCGCCGTTTCAAACGTTTCTTTTCCTTTTGGATAATCTTTCAGTCCGAACCACGCCTCTGCCTCCTGTCCGAGTATTTCCGCTTTCAGGAAAGGATCATTCACCACAAATTCTTTCCCGGCAGCGGTAGTCGCAAGTGCTTCATCGAACTCACGCAACTGGTTTGCCGCCAAAGCGTGAAACAGGTAAACCTGAGCCATGGTCGGAAAATAAGTGAGGCATTCCTGCGAAGTTTCATACAGCCCTTTGAAATTCTTCGACTGGTATTCCAACATGAGCACCTGGTTCCATACCGCAAATTCGGACTTTTCAAATTCGAGTGCCTTGCGGTAAGCACGCAATGCTTCAGCCTCGTTTGCTTTCTGCACCATGAAGTCACCATACACCGACCACGCTACCGCACTTTCGGGATGACGATCGGTTAGTTCCCTGGCCAGTTCTTCTTCGGCCACGCTGACCGTATCATCAGCATCCAGGAAACGGAGCGCGATCTGGATTTTGGTATCCAGTTCTACTTCATCGCTGGCAAAAGCGACCTGGAAATGTTTTAAGGCTGCTTCCGGATTTTGTTGCTCCATTTCGTACTGACCGAGTATCAGGTGTGCACGGCCGTTTTGAGGGTCCGCTTTTACAAGTTCCGCCAACAACGCGATGGCTTTGTCCTCTTCCCCGTTTCTGAAATAATGATCGATCAGTGTTCCGAGCAAAACTTCGTCATCCGGAAATTTTTCAAGTCCCTTTTTGACCTCTGCGATCGCTTTTGAAGGCAGTTTGATCGACATGTACATCTGGTACTTCTGAACCGTGAGTTCCGGATACATGCCAACCTGCTCTTCGAGTTTGTCCAGTGCAGCTATCGATTCAGCCGTTTTGCCGGAGCGCAGTAAGGTTTCCGCGTAAGCGTACAACCACTGGACATTATCCGGTTCCAGTTTTACAAGTTTTTGAAAATTGGCCGAAGACTTTTCGAATTCGCCCTGTTCAAACTGGATATTGGCCAGCTCTTCGAGGTAATAGCGGTTTTTCGGATCCAGTTCGGCGGCGCGGGCAAACAGCGTGGCAGCCTGTGGAATGTTATTTTGGGCGCGGTAAATTTCAGCCATTGCGAAGTAAACCGCATCATCATCCTGGCGCGCATCGGTGCAATACGTGAATGCTTTAAGCGCTTCGTCATACTGCTTCCGTGTTTTCAGGCGTACACCTTCGTGGAATTTTTCGATGTATGCAAAATCTTTTTTGGAAAGACCATTCCGCTGGTCCTTACTTTTTGCCGGTTCTGCGGTATTATCCGCAACTTTTTTAGTCCCGCAGGAAATAACCAAGCAGGTAAGCGGTGCTACCAGAAGAAGAATTCTAAAAAAGTGCATTCTTAATCAATTATGGAGTAATCGCTCAGGCTCAGATCACGTGCCAGCCCGGTATAGCGTGCATTACTGCCGATCATGGAGTTTTTGATATTTGCATCCACGATCATGGCATTATGCTGCAAAATACTATTCCGGATAATCGAATTCCTGATCACCACATCATTCCCCAATGAAACATGCGGACCGATGATTGAGTTCTCCAGTTTAACGTTTTTTCCAATATAACAGGGCGGGATTACCACAGAATTAACAAGTTGCGCCGATTCGTGGACCATTTTCAGGTTTTTCTCCAAGTCGTATTCGAGCACCCGCTGATTGGTATGCACGGTCACTTCTTTGTTTCCACAGTCGAGCCATTCGGACACCTCGCCAGGCAGGAAGCGTTTTCCGGCGTTGGTCAGTCTTCGAAGCGCATCCGGCAACTGGTATTCTCCGCCTTTGATGATCCCGTTATCGATCAGGTACTGCAATTCTTTGCGCAGTGCGGCTCCGTCTTTAAAATAATAAATCCCGATCATGGCCAGGTCCGAAACAAAGTCTTTCGGTTTCTCGACAAAGTCCACGATCTCTCCCTTTTCGTTCATTTTTACGACACCAAACGCACTGGGGTCTTCGATCTGCTTTACCCACAGGATCCCGTCCGCCTGCTGATCGATCTTAAAGTCGGCACGGAAAAGCGTATCCGCGAATGCAACAGTCACCGGACCATCCAGCATTTCACCGGCACACAGCACGGCATGCGCCGTTCCGAGCGGTTTATCCTGGTAATAGATCTTTCCTTTGGCACCGAGTTTTTTAGCGACATCGATCAGTTCTTTTTCGATCTCCGAACCGAAATCACCCGTTACGAAACCAATTTCTTCAATCTCTTCGGAGCAGACGGCCGCGATGTCCTCCACGAGTCGGTGAACGATCGGTTTCCCCCCCACGGGTACGAGTGGTTTGGGTACGGTCAGTGTATGCGGACGAAGCCTGCTGCCGCGGCCTGCCATGGGAATAATGATTTTCATGTTCTTTTCAATTAGTTTGTTCCTGTACTTCCGAAGCCGCCGGTTCCGCGATCAGTTTCCGACAGGTTTTCAACCTGCACTAGATCCGGCTGACTTACCGCGGCAAATACGAGTTGTGCGATGCGATCGCCGTTTTCCACCGTAAAAATTTCTTCCGAGAGATTAATCAGGATCACGCCAACCTCTCCGCGATAATCCGCATCGATCGTTCCCGGCGCGTTCAATACCGTAATGCCTTTCTTCAATGCCAATCCACTTCTTGGACGCACCTGTGCTTCGAATCCTGCGGGAATTTCGAGGTACAGACCGGTCGGTATCAATTTCCGTTCCAGAGGTCGGAGCGTTACCGTTTCCGGGATGAATGCCCTGAGGTCCACCCCTGCTGCCTGATCTGTTTCGAACTTCGGAAGGGAGTGTCCCGATTTATTGAGCACGTGTACTGTCATTCTGCTGCGTTTCAATCAAAAAATAAACGGACAAATGTAATAAAAGCGCCGCGCTAAAAAAAGCGAATGCCGGTAAATCAGCCGGGGTGAAGGTCCGAAAACAGCGTGCTGATGTTCCAATCCGTTTAAAATTCTACAATTGCAGCGGAAAGCGGCCTCAATTTTTCGCGATTTACTAACTTTGCAGCCTAAAAATTTGTCAGCATGAACTTTACGGAACTTTCCGACCAGGAACTGCAACGCAGGGACACTCTTCAGAAACTCAGAGATTTGGGCATCGAACCTTATCCGGCGGCACTTTATCCCGCCACGGATTATTCGACCGATCTGAAATCAGACTTTGAAGAGGGAAAAGAAGTATGTCTCGCGGGACGTATGATGAGCCAGCGGGTTATGGGAAAAGCCTCTTTTGCCGAATTGCAGGATTCAAAAGGAAAGATCCAGGTTTACTTCAACCGCGACGAGATCTGTCCGGACGAGGACAAATCACTTTACAATGACGTTTTTAAGAAGCTACTTGACCTCGGCGATTTCATCGGGGTACGTGGTACACTTTTTAAAACCCAGGTCGGGGAAATCTCCGTAAACGTCAAGGAATTCACTCTTTTAAGCAAGGCAGTGAAACCACTTCCCCTGCCTAAAACCGATGCCGACGGAAAGGTACACGACGCTTTTACAGACCCTGAAATGCGTTACCGCCAGCGTTACGTGGACCTGATCGTTAATTCACAGGTTAAAAGCACCTTTGAAAAGCGTTCGAAAACGATCAATTCCATGCGCTCGTTCTTCAATGAACAGGGATATATGGAAGTCGAAACCCCGATCTTACAACCCATTCCGGGTGGTGCCACGGCACGCCCGTTTATTACGCATCACAATGCACTGGATGTTCCGCTTTACCTGCGCATCGCGAACGAATTATACCTCAAACGGCTCATCGTGGGCGGATTCGAGGGCGTGTACGAATTTGCCAAAGACTTTCGGAATGAAGGAATGGACCGCACGCATAATCCCGAGTTTACGGTCATGGAGATTTACGTGGCCTACAAGGATTACAACTGGATGATGACCTTCACCGAGCAGTTACTGGAGCGTGTTGCCATGGACGTGTGCGGAACAACCGAAATCCAGGTGGGTGAGCGTAAAATCTCTCTGAAAGCACCGTTCAAGCGTGTGACCATGCGCCAGGCAATCCTCGAATTCACTGGTTTTGATATCTCCGGGAAAAATGAGGATGAATTACGCGCAGCATGTGCAGAAATGGGAATTGAAACAACGCCGGCGATGGGGAAAGGCAAACTGATCGATGAAATCTTCGGTGAAAAATGCGAGGGAAATTACATCCAGCCAACTTTCATTACCGATTACCCGATTGAAATGTCACCGCTGTGTAAACGTCACCGTGAAAATCCGGAACTGACCGAACGATTCGAACTAATGATCAACGGGAAGGAAATCGCGAATGCCTATTCGGAGCTCAATGACCCGATCGATCAACGCGAGCGCTTCGAGGAACAATTACGTCTTTCCGAAAAAGGTGACGACGAGGCGATGTTCATCGACCAGGATTTTTTGCGGGCACTGGAATACGGAATGCCGCCAACATCGGGTATGGGCATCGGTATTGACCGGCTCGTGATGCTGCTGACCAACAATTCGTCCATCCAGGAAGTGTTGTTCTTTCCGCAGATGCGTCCTGAAAAATTCCAGTCCGGACCGGATCTTTCAAGTTTCCGTGAAATCGGCGTGCCTGAAGAATGGATCCCACACGTGGCGCGTGCCGGTTTTAATACAACGGACGAATTAAAAAGTCAAAAGCCCACTGCGATCCACCAAAAACTGAACGGCTACCGTAAGAAAAACAAGCTTGACATTCCGGCCCTGCAATTGCCGGAGGTGGAAGCGTGGCTAAAGCATTGATGACGTTTCGATAGCACTGAAAGGTGCTATAATTCGGGCATATACATTTTCCGTCCATTTGTTTGGAATGCGAATACATGTGCAGAAACAGCTCTCGCGTTTACTATTTGGAAGGGAAATGCGCAAACAAGCGCTGTTTTAACGGATGTTGTTTAACATTTCGCAGGCTTTGTTTTATAAACAATGGTCGGGAATTTTAGACCGC
Organism: uncultured Flavobacteriales bacterium; assembly: GCA_964389755.1. Lineage (GTDB taxonomy): Bacteria > Bacteroidota > Bacteroidia > Flavobacteriales_D > Crocinitomicaceae > JBBSUQ01. The sequence goes on from CAYMEW010000021.1 coordinate 17,567, forward strand.
AGTATTTAGATATAAAAAAGCCGGGACAAATTCATATCCCGGCATCCTGTGAATTGTAGAGGTATTATTTTGGAAGCATGGAAACCATGCGTTGGTATTCCGTTTGATAACTTTGGTTGCCCGTACAGTTCAGTCGGTCCTTTTCTTCGTTGAAATGCTCTATGCGATTGGCCGGACTCGGGTGCGTACTTAAGAATTCCGGCGGGTTCGATCCTCCCTGGGCGCTGATCTTCTCAAAGAATTTCGCTCCTGCCGCAGCATTGTAGGAAGTGGGGCATAAATACAATACCGAGCGCGCATCTGCCTCCGACTCATGGTCGCGGGAATATTTCAGCCCGATGAGCGCTTCTGTGACCTGTTTGAGGTATTGACGATCACCGGCAATTAATTCTAGCAACAACTCTGTTCCAAACATTTGTGTCATCTGACGCGTCGAGTGACGCATATCGGCATGTCCCATTTCATGACCAAGCACTCCGGCCAGTTGTTCTTCCGAATCCAAAAACTTGAGAATACCGGTGTAGATGTAAATGTATCCGCCCGGTGTACAAAAGGCGTTGAGTACACTGTCGTCATGGATCACGCGAACGCGCCAGAGAAATTCATCCTTGAAATCAACATTCCCTGAATTCAGGATGTTATTGCGAACCTTGTAGAGGTAATCGTACACCCCTTTATACTTCACCGAATCCAGTTGGGGATATTCACGCGTGTTGCTGTCGATCTCATGTGCGACCTGAGCGCCAAGTGCCTTATCATCCTGAACGGTAAACAGGTTGAAGCCTTTTCCCTTGTTCTTTTCATTGAAAACACCGCAGGCCGAAACGAGAATGGCCATTCCGAACGCGAGTGAAATCCCGAGTCTGTTAAAATATTTCATGTCTATTGGTTTGAACTACCTCAAAAATAGGGATATCAACCTAACTGCGAAATGCCGGGATAGAAAAAATTGATAATAAAAGTTAACACAAATCCGACGGTCCAGCCTATAAAAACCTGTGTCGGCGTATGCGCGTGCAGGTACAACCTCGTGCTGAGCACAAGCCCGCTGAACAGGATCACCGCGTAATATTGCCACACCTGGAAATCGAGCTGAAACAGGCCATAAGCGAAAATGAACCCCGCCAGGATACCAACACCGGCGCCGTGCAGACTTACCTTGGTTCGGAAGTTGATCAGCCAGATAACGCCTGAAACGGCCATGCCCGAGAGTGGCAGGGCAAACACAAATTTCGAAACCGGTGCCTGACGCGTCAGGAACAGGAGAATGGCGTAAAGTGCACAACAATAGACAAACATGAGCATGATCGGGATACGCCGCTCAAACTGCGTACGCATGTCAATCGAAGCAATCATTCCGCGGCGACTCATAATGAAATAAGAAGAGGCCGGGGCAATACAGCTTAAGATCAGGAATACGATCATTAGCGATAATTTCGCCTGTGGCGGATAATGATAAAGCGAATAGTATTGCGTTTCGTAATCAATCGAGTTGGGAACGTACATAGCCAGCAACAAGGCATAGAACGGCATGAACAGTGGTAATGCCAGCCATTTAATGGCAATCGAGAATTCGCGCATCAGAGTTCTTTTCGCATTCGGGCTACCGGGATGTTTAGTTGCTCCCTGTATTTGGCCACGGTTCTGCGGGCAATCGAATACCCTTTTTCTTTTAGTAGTTCGGCGAGACGTTCATCCGTAAGCGGACTGCGTTTGTCTTCGCCTTCGATCGCATCGGAAAGGATCTTTTTCACTTCCCTGGTTGAAACTTCTTCACCGTCTTCGCGTGCAATGGATTCGGAGAAGAATGATTTCAAAGAAAAGATCCCGAAGCCCGTTTGTACATATTTGCTGTTTGCCACGCGTGAGATCGTGGAAATATCGAGTCCAACAATATCCGCAATATCCTTCAGGATCATCGGTTTCAGCTTCGTTTCATCACCGCTCAGAAAGTATTCGCGCTGGTAGTTCATAATGGCCGACATAGTCATCAGCAAGGTTTGCTGACGTTGACGGATCGCGTCGATAAACCATTTTGCGCCGTCGAGTTTCTGCCTGACAAATTGCAACGCTTCTTTATCGGACTTTGAGGTTTTCGCTCCCTCCGAATAATTGCGCAGCATCGTTTCGTAATCCCGGCTGATCTTCAGTTCCGGCGCATTGCGTCCATTGAGCGTTAGTTCGAGTTTGCCTTCCACTTCGTACACCTGGAAGTCGGGAATGATCTGCTGAAAATTGCGGGCCGCCTCTTTCGAACTTCCTCCCGGCTTGGGATTCAGCCGTATGATCTCGTTGATCGCAGCACGCAGGTCGTCATCCTCAATTTCAAGTTTCTTCTGGATCTTATCGTAATGCTTTCGGGTAAACTCGTCAAAATAATCTTCGAGGATCTTCTTTGCAGTGAAACGCGTAATATCGCCGTTTTGCTTTCGATGGATCTGGATGAGCAGGCATTCTCGCAGGTCACGCGCTCCCACTCCCGCCGGATCAAGGTCCTGGATCATTTTCAGCACTTTCAATACCTCGTCCTCATCGGCCATTACATTCAGTGAAAACGCCAGGTCGTCTACCAGTGCTTCGATCTCGCGGTTGAGGTAACCCGATTCATCGAGGTTCCCGATGATAACATCCGCTATGATAAACTCTTTTTCCGTCAGGTCGAGCAAGTGCAGCTGTTCGGTCATGCGTTCCTGGAACGAACGTTCACCCGAGAGCGGGATAACGCGTTCTTCATCGTCCTTACTATGATTATTGGCCTTTGTCCGGTAATCCGGCGTATCGTCGTCGAGGTAATCGGACAGGTCGAAATCTTCCGTATCGTCCCCGGAATCATCCGAATCCTGGTCGTAATCGTCGTCGCTGTCGAAATCCTCCTCGGCACCTTCTTCCAATGCCGGGTTTTCTTCAATTTCCTGTTTGATGCGCTGATCGAGCTCCATGGTTGGCACCTGCAGCAACTTCATAAGCTGGATTTGCTGCGGCGAGAGGCGCTGCTCCAATTTTTGCGTCAGATGTTGTTTTAATGCCATGTACAGGTAATATTTCCGAAAATTACATTTTTTTGAACTTGTCCCGGAATTTTTAACGAAATTTCAGCATTTACGCGCTTTTCATCAGAACTCGGCATTGAGCGGAGTACGCGGAAAAGGGATGACATCCCGGATATTCCCCATACCGGTAACAAACATGATCATGCGTTCGAAACCCAGTCCGAATCCGGCATGCGGTACGCTTCCGAAACGACGCGTGTCGAGGTACCACCAGAGTTCTTCCTCGGGAATGTTAAATTCGGCACATTTTTCACGAAGTACGTCGAGGCGTTCTTCCCGTTGTGAGCCGCCCACGATCTCGCCGATCCCGGGGAATAAAACATCCATGGCGGCCACGGTTTTTCCGTCTTCATTACGGCGCATATAAAATGCTTTGAAAGCTGCCGGGTAGTCGGTGATGATCACCGGACACTTAAACTCTTTCTCGACGAGGTAGCGCTCATGTTCACTTTGAAGGTCCGTTCCCCAGGACACTTCATATTTGAATTTCTTCTTTTTATACGGCGTCGAATTTTGGAGGATGTCGATCGCTTCAGTATAGCTGATGCGTTTGAAATCGTTATTCACCACAAACTGCAATCGTTCAATAAGCGAAAGTTCATTGCGTTCGTTTTGCGGCTTAGACTGTTGTTCTTTTTCATCGCGCTCGTTGAGAAACTGCAGATCGTCCTTGCAGTTCGTGAGCACGTAGTTACAAAGGTATTTCAGGAATTCCTCCGTGAGGTCCATGTTATCCTTCAGGTCGTTGAAAGCCACTTCCGGTTCGATCATCCAGAATTCGGCCAGGTGACGCGACGTGTTGGAATTTTCAGCTCGGAAGGTCGGTCCGAATGTATATACCTGCCCCAGCGCCAAAGCGGCGAGTTCCGCCTCCAGCTGTCCGGACACCGTTAAATTTACCGGCTTTCCGAAAAAGTCTTCTTTGAAATCAATCTCTCCTGCCTCATTGAGCGGCGGATTTTTTGCATCGAGTGTGGTTACGCGAAACATTTCACCGGCACCTTCGGCATCCGATCCGGTGATTACCGGGGTATGCAGGTAATAAAATCCGCGTTCGTTGAAGAACTGATGAACGGCGAATGCCACGGCATGCCGAATTCGGAAAACCGCTCCGAAGGTATTGGTACGGAAGCGCAGGTGTGCCTGTTCGCGCAGGTATTCGAGTGAATGTTTTTTCGGTTGCATAACCGTCCGCTGTACCTCATCCGGGTTGGCTTCTCCGATCAGTTCGAGTTCATCTACGAGTAATTCTACCGCCTGACCCGAACCCTGTGAGGCGACCAGTGTTCCCGTAAGACCAACGGCGGAACCGACGGTCACTTTTCGTAAAACGGACTCTTCCAGTTTTTCAAAATCGACAACGGCCTGGAGATTATTGATCGTGGAACCGTCATTCAGTTGAATAAAGCGATTGCTTCGGAATGCGCGTACCCATCCTTTAACTTCCAGTTTTGAACCGATCGGCTGGTCCTTCAATACGTCGGCGATTTTCGTCCGTTTCATGATCTTCAAAAAATTGAGGTTTCTTTTGCCGCAAAAATAGCAAGATTTTACTTAGTGAAAAGGTCGGCAGGAGCAGTTCACAAATTTCAGCGTTTCCTCAGAAATTCCTTAAAAATCACTTCTTAAATATGAAGTAGACCGCCAGTACGAGGAAGGCGAACCCGATCAGGTGATTGATCCTGAAAGTCTCTGTTTTAAAGAAGAGCAGAGCGAATACCGTAAAAACCACAAGCGTAATGACTTCCTGGAGCACTTTCAGCTGAACGAGGGAGAAAGGTCCGCCGTTTTCACGAAAACCGATTTTATTGGCCGGCACCTGGAAAAAATATTCGAAGAGTGCAATTCCCCAGCTGACGAGGATGATCACAAAAAGTCCGGCTTTGGTAAACCATTTCCATTCGGCAAATTTCAGGTGCCCGTACCAGGCGAAGGTCATAAAGATGTTCGACATAATCAGCAACAGGATGGTATAAACGGACTTCATGACTCATGATTTAGGTTCGAAATTAAGATTCCGCCGGAAAAATCACGATAGGTATCCGAAAATTTTACCGCATCTCCGTTTTTTGTCTCCAGGAATACCGGCGAAGTAAAGCCAGCAGGAAAAAGAGAAGCTGCAAAATGATGCCGATCGTCAATCCCTGGGCCGCCAGCGTGGAAGGTTGCGAAAATCCCCAGTTTAAAGCCATGGTCATCAACATACCCGCCAGGTAAAAAGCCCATCCGAGTATATACAGCATGATCCACGGTTTCTTGTTGCGGAAAAAGTCAATGGTTGCGATGACGAACAGGTAGAGTACGAAACAAAGCGGGAAAACGCTGAAGAACCAAATGCCCGTATTGCGACTGAAAAAGATGGAAAAAAGGCTGATAACGAGCAAAACAGCGGTAAATATAACGGTACGCATATTTCGGACTCCATAGCCTAAAAAGGAACGCGAAAAGAGGAAAATACTCACGGCTACCAGGAAAAACAACAGGAAGGTGAGTTGAAAATAGGCATCCATACCATTGACAAACCACTTTTGTGCATAGCCCGAAACGAACAAATCTGACAAAAAGGAGGTGATCACAAAAAAACCGAAGAACAAAAACGTTTTCCGTCGCAGGAAGATGTAACCCATCAGCGCCGCAAAAAAGCAGAGGCCGTGAACGGCCAGCAGCAGGATCCGTAAGTAGTTGACGCGTTGTTTCCACATTAAAAAATCACTCTCCCGGAAGATCGAGGCTTTAAAGCGCAACATAGAGTTTGCCGAAGCAACGAGAATGATGGGTTTTTCAGAGACCAGGGAATAAATTCCGGGGGCGACGGGCACCAGTGCTGTTCGCTGACCGTAATCCAGTTGATAAACGCGTACACGACAATAATACGTGTCTACGAAAAGAAGCTTCCCGCGGTCCTCCGGTGTCAACGGCAGCCGAAACACCCGTGGACGCAACGAAAAACCGCCGTTGTGGAGGTAAAATTTTTCACAATGTCCGGGCGTTTTGATGCAAGAGTGCCATTTTTCAACAGTTGCCAGATTCAATTTCGGAACAAACAAACTGAAAATCAGCATCAAAAATAAAAGTACGTGGTTACGCGGCATGCGATCGATGTTTAAGCACTTTCAGAAGGTTTTAGCGAAAGTATGAAATTCCCGGATAAAGCCCTAATTCTGTTTTTCTTCCAGAAAGAATACAACGATTCCCCTTATTCAAAACGCCTCAGCCTGTTTTGCAGGCGCTTCAGTTCTTCCTCCTGTCTTTGGAGGCGCTTCAACAAACGAAGAATTATATCGATCCCTTCGGGGTTCACGTTCAGTTCGTAATACATGCCGATTACGGTTTCAGCCTTTCGCAGTGCCCGCTCGCTGAGGTATTCCGTATTTTCACGTACGGTGATTTCGATTAGTTCATAATTTCGCAGTTCGCGAATAAGCGACAGTTCCACATTGTGCAACTTACAAAATTGGTCTATCCTGATCCATTCTACTTCTGCCATAGCTTATTTCTTTTTAGCGAGTTCTCTGAATAATTCTTTTTCACGATCGGTCAGGTTCTGAGGAATTTTCACCTGGTAGGTCACATAGAGATCGCCGTGCTCGCTCTCCTTCTTATACTTTGTAAAGCCTTTTCCGCGTAACTTGACCTTTGTCCCGTTCTGCGTTTCGGCCGGAACTTTCAGCTTCACCTTACCACTCAGCGTTTCGAGTGTGATCTCTCCGCCGAGAACGGCTGTGTAAAGGTCGATCTCCTCCGTTATGTACAGGTCGTCTCCTTCCCGTTTATACCGCGAATGGTTGGCGATGGAGAAAGTAATGTAAAGATCGCCGTTCGGCCCGCCGTTCATGCCGGGTGCACCGTGATTCTTAATGCGAATGGTCTGCCCGTTCTCGACACCTGCCGGAATCGTCAGCCGGATCTGTTTGCCATTCACGGTAAGCGTTCGTTTTTCGGAGGTAAAAACGTCTTCGAGGTTGAGATTCAGTTCTGCACTCAGATCGTGCCCTTTAAACTGGTTTCGCGTATAGGAACCTGACCTTCCTCCACCGGAAAAACCACCCTGGGAGAATCCGCCCTGACCGAACATGGACTCGAAGAAATCTGAAAAACCTTCAAAATCAGAAGAAGAATAAGTTTGCCGGCCCTGGCCTGAACCCGGACGCGGACCGCCGCCGTAGCCGGCCTGTTCGAACTGGTCGGCATGCTTCCAGTTTTCACCGTACTGGTCGTATTTTTTACGTTTCTCCGGATCTCCGAGCACTTCGTTCGCTTCGTTGATCTCCTGGAATTTCCGTTTTGCTTCCTCGTCGTTCGGATTGATGTCCGGGTGGTATTTACGCGCCAGTTTGCGGTAGGCTTTTTTAATGTCCTGCTCACTGGCTTTTTTGTCCACTCCCAGAATTTTGTAATAATCGATGTAGGGCATTGCTGCGAATCTTTTGACGTTATCTGTTAAAATAATAAACAATACTTCATTTTTAAAAGTTCATTTTCGGAAAACTGATGAAGATCAGGAATTGTCCGAATTCCCGTTCGTCCCGTTTTCAGTCGATTTTTAAGTGTCATTTTTTCCTAAAAAGAAGTTTCTTTGTATCAAAAAAATCCGTGCGTAAACTACTCGCTTCCCTGTTTTTAATCGTTTCGCCTGCCGCATTCACACAGATCACGGTCAAACCGAAAGACAGTACCGACCTGACTTTTACCGGAACGCGGATCAATCCGTACTCCATTGAATACGATTCCACCGGAAAAATACTGGTAAGCGCATACGTGGATACCTATTATGGATACTACAGTGATCAGGAAACGACTGCGGGCTACGTCAAGTTCCCGACGATTTCCCCGAGAAGCGGGCAATTCGGACTGAATATCGCACAGGTATCGGCAAAATACCAGTCGGCGCGCTTTCGGGGTGTGGGAACCGTCTTTTTCGGAGATGTCGCCAATTCAGCCTGGTCACCGAAATACAACATGATCCAGGAAGCAAATGCGGGATTCCGGATCGCCGGAAAGTTCTGGCTCGATGCCGGTTTTTTTCGGACGCATATCGGGCTCGAATCGATCCAGCCGCGGGAAAACATTGCCATCTCCCTGGCCACAACCACCTATTTTGAACCGTATTACCTGAGCGGAGCCAAACTGTCTTACGAGCCTTCCGATAAGTGGACGTTTCAGGTGAATGCTTTTAACGGCTTCAACAACTTCGTGGATAACAACGCCAACAAAATGTTCGGTGTTTCGGTGGCCCACAATCCGACCAAAAACTTCAACATTACCCTGAGCTCCGTGGTCTGCGACGAAAGTCCGGACGGTTTTCCGCAGGCACAGACACGCAGCTACACCAACCTCATCTCGATCTTCCGTTCGAACCGCACCACGATCGGTTTTGAGGTCAATTACGGCCTGCAATCGCATACGAAACTGTCCGACAGCACACAAACGGCTCAGATGTTCAGCACCTTGCTCGCGGGCAAATACCGTTTTACAACAAAGTGGGCCGGATACGGGCGTGTGGAATATTTCAGCGATCCCGACGAGATGCTCACCGGACCGGTTGAAAACGAACTGCACCAGTTGATCGGCCTGGACATTTTCGGGATCACGGCCGGTGTGGAGTTCAAACCGATCCCAAACAGCTACGTCAGGCTGGAAGGGCGTTTACTCAACACCGAACCCGGCGAAATGATCTTCCTGCAAAACGGATCGTACACCAGTCAGCGCTACGAGGTACTCTTCGGCATGGGCCTGTGGTTCTGAAAAAAATGCGGAGCCCCGTTTTACAGAAGGCCCCGCTATGGTGGTTACGTTGTTTACTTTTTTAGTTCAGATTCCGAAGGGCTTGGCCGATTGAAAGCTTACTCACTGATCAAAATCCTGTTCCGAATTATAGCAACCCGGAAATACGCGTGACCGCACCTGCTGCCTGAAACGTTGTTCTTCACGGCGTTTCTTTTGCTCCAGATAATCGGCCTGCTCCCCTTTCCAGAATTTAAACTGACTTTTGAAGTTGTGATGATCCGAACCGTTTGTTAGCAACTTGTCAAGCTGATCCCGGAGTTGTTTATCGGAAACAGCCTGTAATGTAACTTTGCGCCGGTTCAGCGAAAATGGATCGCCGGATGTAAGTGTGAAGAGTTTATCTTCCCCGACACCCACAATGATTAGGTCGTAGTGAATGGAGTCGTTCAAAGAACGTGTAATTGTGCCGTCAACGGCTTCGATGCGTTCAAAATTGGCGAGTTTGTCCGGGACGAAGTAAGCATACAACTTCAGTAATTTTTCCGTATTTTCAATTTCAAACCGGGTTTCCGTATAGGATAATTTAGCCGTGCGGCCCGTTTCCGGATCGGTGTAAGTCGCGGATTTTCGGGTAAACGTTGCGTTGGCGACAAAGGCATCCAGGTTATAGGCACCCACACCCGTAACGGTTGCTCCCACGGATGCAGAAGTCAACGTCCGGATCGCCATGCCGTTCTTTTTCCCCAATTGTTTACACACAATGTTCATATTCAGGTTATATTCCTGACGGAAATTTTCCAAATTTCGGGCGAGTTCCGTTCGGGCATCATTTTCACGCAGGCCGGCAATTTTCCGGTCAAAAGCGTCTTCCACGCGTTTCTTTGATTTTTTCCGGGTTTCATCCAACTGCTTTAGGGAGTTAACCGAGTTCCTGTAAAGTTTGGCCAGGTTATCCAGGTGCGGATTGTCCGGGTTTACCATTCCAACCTGTTCAGCTGCAAAATCCAGGAACTGCGGATATCCCATATCCGCCGCGAATTCGTCGATGCGCCACATGGATGCTTTCAGGTTATCGAGGTAAAGTTTCAATAATTTTGGGTCCGACGTTTCATGGATTACCTGCATGCGTTTTTCAAAATCTTTCGTTGCCAGCAGCGTGTTGTTAAATTCGTTTTTCCAGAAACCAAGTACCTGCGATGGCGGAATTCCACACTCTGAATTACCGGTTCCGTCCACATAATCGAAAATCGCATCGATCTCCTCATTGGAAAGGTCCTCAAAAAAGGACATGGCGGTCGGTGACCAGGTTGATGCATATTGGGCATACGGATCATTCGCGGCAGCCATCGACCAGTTTCTCACCCAGTCATAGATCGAACCGGGCTTTGCGCCACCTTTTTGCCACTTTACACGTACACCGGCAAGTTTCGGTCCCGTCGAGTTTTTATGAAGCTGATGACAGCTTGCACATTTTAAGTCGAAGAGTTGTCCGCCCATATCCGCACTAAGTGTGTCCCGACCCGCAAACATCATCGCCGCTTCGCTTACGGCCCGGAAATCCTCGAAACTCAGATACAGGCTGTCGCGCGATTTTTTGGCTTTCAACCAGCGCAGCGAATCCAGTAGCGGTTCGTAGCCGGGCGGATAGAAATCCAGTTCCTCCATGTCGGCCGGAAGCGGTAACTTTTCAAGGTGTTTTGCGGATTGCCAGTCAATCAGTTCTCCATTTTTGACGCCCTTGAAAATACGCAGATCTCCATCGTATTCGTCTACGGGAACCTGGACATATAATCCTTTCTCCGGGTTTATTTCCAGGGGTTTTCCTTCGTCGCTAAAAGCATGCACGGCAAACATTCCCTTAGTCCTTAAACTGCGTTCACCGGACTTTGTATTGAGTCCTGCCCGTACAATTTCCGCAGCGTCCAGTGCTTCCTGCAAACGAATCACATATTCTCCCGAATAGGGTTTACCATTTTCCAAAAAGGACCCTTCTACCACGGACAGTAAAATTCCTTTATCGGATACGAATATTTCCGCCCCCGAACCTTTAAAAAATTGCACGGGTGTACGATCAAAAGACGGTTTTTCATCGAGTTTTTCGCGGAGCGCCATGTCCACACTGGCCGAGTGACTTTCACCGGAAGCAGCGTTCGCATACACCCAGATCGCCACAGCACTTATCAATAGCGATAATCCGATCAGCACCCACTTCATCAGGCGTTTGAAGTGATAGCTTCGGGCTACTTTTTGAACGCGCAGGCGTGTTCCGGCACGAACGATCGCTTCGCAGAGATTTTGCTGCAACTGCACCTGTTCCCGAAATTGTTCATTGGTTTCCATCCGTGACCGTATTTTCTGCATATCCGGCTCATCGAGTTCCCCGTTCAGGAACTGATCGATCAGGCGCGTGAGTGCGAGCGAGTTCAGTTCCATTCTTCGTTTGCTGTTGATTCGATTACAAGTTCTTTGGCTTTTTGCAGACAGCGATACTTTTGTGCCTTGGCTACTTTGTCATTGCGCAGGTCGAGTTTACGGGCAATGTCAACCATGTTCATGCTGCAGGCATAGAAAAAGTGCAATAATTTCCGACACTGATCACCGAGTTTGCGGATGGCCTTTTCCATTTGAGCCAGGCGTGTTTCACGTTGTAACCATTCCTCTTCTTCCGGTTCGGGTAAAGGTTCTGAGATTTCCCGCTTCGATTCTTTTTGCAATTTGCGGGCCTGGTTGTACCACAGAAATTTGCAGGTTTTCAACACATAGAAAAAGGGGTCCGTGTCGAGGTGAAAATCGGGTTCTGCCGTTTTGCGGCACAGGATGATCAGCGCTTCCTGGAAAATATCTTCTGCCCGGGATCGCTCGCAGCCCATTCCGCGCAGTAAATTCCGGACTTCGGGCCAGCGTTTGTAAATGCGCTTTAATTCATGGTCGGTGACGGTTTGTACTTCCATTTTTAATGTTTTGTTTTCCGTTCGTTGTGATTAGATGTTCAAAAATGAAAAAGGTAAACCGATTTTTTCGAAATTATTCCTGAAAAAAGATTTGAAGCTACCCCAATACAAATTGAAATGACTCTGTATCATTTGCTTTCGCACTAAATGCTTTTTTGTATTTTTAGAACTTAATTATTTCACGGCTATGAAAAAGATCTTTACCCTGCTATTCCTGTTTTCGACCCTGACGACAAGCGCGTCCGCCCAGCAACTGGTCAGCGCAACACCGATCTCTACCTATAACGTCTCACAGATCCATAACATCCTCGCGGCCTACGGCTGGAGTTCCGCATCCATGGACCTGCACGCGGTCAAAAGTTACCGGATACTTTACCGGACCATTGACACGAACGGAGATTCTACCACTGCCAGCGGTGCCGTATACATTCCGCAGATCGATACCTGTAATTATTTACCATTGTTGGCTTATCATCACGGAACGGAGTTCGAACAAACACATGTGCCATCGCTCGGATATTACAACGGACAGGGACTTTTTTACTCCACGACAGGTTACATCGCCGTGTTACCGGATTACCTCGGGATGGGAAGTAATGCCGGAATTCACCCTTACCAGCACTGGAGATCACAGGCTACTTCGGCCGTGGACCTGATGCGTGCCGTTCGCGAATTTTTGCCTCAAAACGGCGGATTGCAGGACAACGGCCAGGTTTTCCTGACGGGTTACTCCCAGGGCGGACACGCTGCGATGTCCACGCACAAATACATCCAGCAAAATGCTTCTTCCGAATTCAACGTGGTAGCCTCCGCCCCGCTTTCGGGTGCGCATTACCTTTCCGGGGCTCAGGTCGATTTTATTTTCGACGGTGATTCGACCTATGCTTACAATGCGTTCCTCCCATACATCCTCGGTTCGTTTCAACTTGTTTACGGAAACATTTACAATTCATTCGATGCAATCTACGATTCGCCTTACGACAGCCAGATACAAACTTACCTGAACGACGGCAACTACACCTTCAACCAGTGGAGCGCGATGCTTCCGGCCAATTACTATCATTTTATGCAGGACAGCGTGTTGCAACAAATGCTCTCAAATCCCGCTCACCCGATCAATGTGGCGCTGCGTGATAACGACCTCCACAACTGGGTTCCGCTCGCCCCTGTACGCATGATCTATTGCAGCAGCGATGATGTGGTAAATCCGCAAAACTCCATTGCCGCACGCGATACCATGCAGGCGCTCGGAGCCACGGATGTTGATGCAATCGACATTTACCCGGCGGGTAATCACTCGAGTTGCTTTCCGCCTGCCAATGAATTTGCACTCGCCTGGTTCGACAGCCTCAAAGCAGATTGCAACACCGTACTGGGGCTTCAACAGGTTCCGAAAGAATCTTTCAAACTTTACCCCAACCCGACCAGCGACCGCATTTTCCTGCAGGCATCTTCGGGTATTCGTTCGGTTCGAATCAGTGATCTGAATGGCAAGACCTTTCCACTTGCTTTAAAAGAAAGCAGTGAAATATCATTAAGCGCCCTGGAAAACGGAATGTATATCATCGAAATTCTCACGAATGACGGACAGCGATACCGCCGTTCGGTGCTAAAAACCGAATGACTCCGTAGAGAAACAAGGTCTTCCGGGCCTTAAGAGTCGTAAAGTCAACCGAAAAAAGCCTCATGCAAAATAAAAGTGCATTTTTTTCATTCTTTCCGGGTTACCTTTTCCAAAAGGGGACATAAAAGAAGAAAACAACCATGACAGACCGGGAAGTCATACGATGCATTCGAAAAGGAGAACGTGAGAAAGCACTGCGCTTTTTGTACCGTGAATTTCCGAAAGTACGCGCGTTGATCGTGAGTTCGGGTTGTAATGAAGTACTGGCCACCGAGATCTTTAACGACAGTTTGCTCATCCTGGTTGAAAAAATCCAAAACCCGAAGTTCGAACTCAGCTCCAAACTGAGTACTTACCTGTATGGTATCAATCGTTTTTTAGTAAAGAATGAACTGAGAAAGCAGCAGCGCACCGTTGAACTTGAGTGGAGTGACACGCTCATCCTGTCGGAAAATGATTTGGGCTACGATCGCGAAAAAGAGGAAAAGCTGCGTAAAATGGAGCAAACCCTTCAACTTATTTCGGAGCGCTGCCGCGAGATCTTCCGCCTGTTCTATTTCGAACGCAAGTCGATGGAGGAAATCGCCGGCAAACTGGATTACGCGAGTGTGAATTCAGCGAAAACTCAAAAATACAAGTGTCTTGAGCAGGCGTATAAATTATCCTTAAAAACCACTTCCCATGAGAGCATCGCTTGAATTACTCGAACGTGCGGAGCGCTACGTGCTCGGATTGCTATCTGTGGAGGAAGCCGAACAGTTTTTGCAGGAACCCGGGGTCGAAGATCTCATTTCATTTCAGCAACTGGCTATGCAGGCATCCGAAAGGCAGGCGCTGCGCAACGAGATCAATCACATCGCTTTCGAATTTCACGCGGGCGGAAGCAAATGGAGCAACTGGTTTTTCGGACTGATGATCGGGCTTGCGCTGAGTACGGCAGCCGTTTTCTATTACCTGGCTCAAAAACCACAAAATGAAGCAATAATTGCTGTTGCACCGCTTGCAGATACTTCTTTTCATGCAAAACCCTTTGGTCTTGACTTTGGTTTTTGCTTATCTGCGCATTTAACGGATCATTGTTCAGAACTAAATTTCGATTATGACTTTCCTGACTTTGAAGCAGCTTTCGAATTTCCTGATCTTCAAATTCCGTTAATTACAGCGGATTCGGCATTATCCTCCGCTTCAGAGGAAGAAACGCCCGAATCTTTTCTGAGCCTGGTGCCGCTCGATTCCCTGAACTTCGTTCCCGAACGCTTCAGAGCCAGTGCAAAATCCCACTACAAATACCGAACTCGGAATACAATTGAAATCCGGTCCCTCTATTATTCCTTTTCCCGAACAAAAAACAGGCAGGAGCCGGCGGAAGTTTTAAAATTAGGTAACTACAATAATGCGCTGAGCACTTCCGGCTCACAGATCTTTCAGAAAATTACCCTGGTAGACGGACAAAACGAACCCCTGGAAGGAATTCGGGTAAATATAAAAAACGATCCTTTAAAGCAGGTGATTACCGATGAAACCGGGAGTTTTGAGATCAGTCGTGTCTTTAGACATAAGGAAACCTACCTGTTCGATCTTCACCGGGAAGACGGCATGCTGATCCGTTGCCAGGTTCGTTGTAACGCTCGAAAACGCGTGGTTATCCAGGTTGATTTTGACAAAGCCGGCACTCCCGAATTCGCTCCCTGCTCCATTGAACCGATGTACATTCGGACACTCTATCAACCTGAATTCGCGCAAACCTTCGTAGCCACCGAAAACTTTGAGGAACGGCTACAATTTATGCACCTGATGCCCGAAGGAGAGGAGATTCTCAAATTCTACATTCGCCATATCGATCAGCCTCTTTACCGGGTAGATTCACTGGCAGCCGAACAACTTTCAGGGGAAGCACGGGCACAGTTTTTCACCTTTGCCAAAGAAAAGCTCACCGGTGTGAACTGCCCGCTGCCGAATGTAGATGAACTCTATGCCTATTTCATTTCCGGGGGAAACACACCGGCCGATGTATACGAAATACCCGTTGTGGTGAATATGTCGCAACGCAGCGATAAACATGCATTTATCCCATTGTTCGGTAGGAAGCGCACACGACAGCTGACCACAACACAATTTCAGAAAGATCCGCTCTTCCTACGATTGATCAACAGTTTAAATAACTGCCTCAAATCCGATTCTTCTCTAAATTAATCACCATGAAATTAAGAACCATACTCATGGGTGCCCTGACCATGTATACGGGCATCGCGCTTGCCCAGTGCAGCGATTGTTACGACCTCGAACTGGCTCAACAGGATCCATTGGCCGTGCGCAGCCTGCACCTTTCGAATCACGGACTGGAACAGATTCCAGCAGTCATTTCGGAAATGAAAAACCTGGAGGTCCTGGACCTTTCTTTCAACCAGATCGCCTGTATCGATTCTTCCCTCGATCACAATACGAAACTGCGGGAACTCAACCTTTCCCATAACCCGGGATTCAACACGCTGCTACTTTCCGAACACTTTCAAAAAGAGGTTCCCCTTGAAAAACTCAACCTTTCTTATTGTTCGATTTATGCCTTGGGAAACGCGTTCTGTCATCTGAAAAGTTTGCGCGAACTGAACCTGGAACACAATGGCCTCCGCGCGTTTCCGCAGGAACTGAGTGCGGTGAAATTGCTCACACTCGACCTGTCTGATAACAACCTGCAACCCGTTTATCATGCATTTTCAGATTTTTGGTCGCTGCGCCAACTCGACATCAGCAACAACGATTCACTGAATCTGAATAGCGTTCTCCAGAACCTCGCTTTTAAAGATTCCCTGCACACACTTCGTTTTTCACCGCTCACTGTGACCAAATCCATGGCGCATTCACTGGAACAAACCGGGATCGAAAACCTGGTCTTCACCGATACTGAAATTCGGGAACTACACGGACTTCTAAGCAGGAACAAGACGCTGAGATCTGTCTCCTTTGAAAATTGTGAATTGGTATTCCCTTCCCGTTTTTACCGCGTGCTTTCAAGAATTGAGCAACTCGACGATCTCAGCTTCTATGAAACGCCGGTTTATAAAGAGACCGAACAACTAAAACAACTCGAGCGACTGACCATCGAAAATTCGGAAGTAGCAGCACCGGAAACTCTTCCGCTTAAGAAACTTTCCGAACTGAACTGGTCCGACAGTGAACGTGACATGTCTGAAGCGCTAAAAACGATTTCCGCCGGCAATCCGAAATTAAAAACCGACCAGCAGCGAACCCTGGTGACAGAAGCCATGGCCCAAAATCGCCTCGAACCAATCGTGCGTGTTGCGCCCGTTGAAAAACAGATCGATCCTGCGGGCGATAACCTGCTGCAGTTTGAAGATACCGAATGCCGCATCGAAAAGAACACCTTCCTGGATGAAAACGGAAAACCGTATGCGGGTAAAGTGAACATAGAATTGCGTGAGTATACGGATCCCCTGCTCAATGCACTGGCTGGCGCACCGATGACCGCGCAGTCTTCGCGTGGTGATGAACTCTTTGCATCGAACGGCATGATCGAATTTCGCGCAACCGATGAGAAAGGCAATGAACTACAGATCGACCCGGAAAAACCCGTCCAGATCACATTGCGCGATCAACAACCGCAAACACGCGGCGCACTGTATGCCTACGACACGGTTCGGAATACATGGAATAACATCGGGACGCCTGTTGCAAGCAATTATGACAGCCTGTTTCGCCTGGCACTTGATTCGCTGAATCAAATCGACGCTTCCAAGCTCGTGACGCGCATGGCCATTCAACCGAATTACTCCCTCTATATTAAACGTCATCGCCACGATCCGTATGTACTGACTTTCACAAGTCGCGGTTATGCTTTCCGAACTCCTAAACTCAGATCCAACGGCTCCATTCTCTACTACCGCCAGGATTGCCGTGCCGCCAAAAAGATCTGTTCACACACCTGGTTGATGGACAGTGTTTCCACAGCTACGCTGGACAGTATCTTTAAAGATATGCGCAAAAGACAGCGCGGAATTAAGTTCGTTGACGCCGATTATTTTTTTTCACCGCGTCTTTTCAGGGATCTGCAAATTACACCGGACTTTGAACGGGATAACTTCCGGCTGAGTTTCAAATATTGCGGTCAGGAATTTGACCTCCCGGTTTACCTTGAAAATGCGCGGAACCCCCGGGCCACCATTGCACGTCAGAAAAAATTCTACGAGCGCTACAGCCTTGAACGCAATCGCGAGTTGCGTAAAGAAGAGCGCCGGGAAAAAGAACTACAGGAAGAAACCGAAAAAATGGCTGAAGCGTTACGCATCCAACGAGCGACGGCCATTGCCTGGATGAAATTCATCAGGGAACAGGACCTTGGCGTTACACCACTTACCGGGAATGAATTACTACGCTTCGGAATACGCAATACCGGACTTTTTAACTGCGATTATTTTGCGCGTACCCGTCCGGATATTTTAGTAAATCTCCCCGATACGCTTCATTCGTCTGACGGAAAATCCTTTGCCGTTCCACCGAGCGTACGCCTGGTCATAAAGAAAGACAATGCGTATTTCGAGACCCTGAAAGATCGTGTACCTGTGATCTACGAAAAACAGTGCATCCTGTTGATTCCCCTGGAGAACGACCAGCTGGCAGTTGTCGATAACTGGCGACCGGGAGAGTCGAAAAGCGAGTATCGCGTACGTGTGATTAACACCAAAGACATGCCGGCACAAACGATCCGTAACCTGATCCTAAACGCGTGAAGTTCCGGATCATTCATATTGTTTTTTACTTCTTGTGTACCGGATCGGTTTGGGCTCAGCCCGAGAAATACCGGCTGGCAGTACACGAGTTGTTCGGCAGCGAAGACAGCAGCTACGCGATTCCGGAATCCAAACCGCTGGACCTGAGTTTCGACGCGGAGGACGACAGCAGCGATCAGCTTTCGCCAAAAACAGCCTCCCTGTTACACGAAATGTCGCGCCGTAATCAATTAAAATACAGCCGGGTTCTCCAACACCTGGCCGTCATCACTTTAACAAGCTGGAAGGACCGCCACTTTAAAGAGCGAAAAAAATTGCGTCGTATCCGGAAAGCGCTCGCACGTACTATGCACCAGATCAGAAGTCACTTCGGCATATTGCAGGCCTACTCTTTCGAAGTCCCGGTAGTTAACCACAACAAGCATCACTATTTCTATGATCGCAAAGGCAGCAGCGGTGGCCTGAACCTGTACAAAGGATCAAAAGACGATCGTAAATCGGAAGATTTTGAATACGTACCACTCGATCCGCTAACGGATACGCAAATCCTCGAACTGGTACGGGCACAATTAAAGCGACGCAAAATATACCGGGATCTGCAGCGCGGTCTGTACAGTTATCTTGGCGTTTTTAGCCAAACAGACAGCAGAACACTATACCGGAACAAAATTCCCAAAGTCCGAATTGTCATTTTCCTGGGTGCAAGACGGCTTCAGGGAATACGCAAACCGTAAACTGAGAAAACGGTATCTGCAAGGAGACCGGTGTTTGCATTTGGCGGCACCGGTTTTTTCATAAGCACTTTTTCATTTTGGATAATGGCCATTCATTTTGACAATGGTGGTACATTCCCGGGGAACGAACAAAATATACTTCCAGGAAGAATCGACATTTTATAGACGGCGCACCATCAGCCCTTTACAGGATAAAGAACCCCACACTTTGAGCAATAGTATACACGGTCGCCGGTCGAAATGTATATGAATTGCGTGACTTTTCCTTTTGGAACATTCTTTGGACACATCAACCACGTTCAAAAATCAGATTATTATGAGAAAATTCATTTCACTTTCAACTCTGGGGCTTGCCATGGTGCTAGTCCTGTTTACGGCGTGTAACAAAGATAAAGGTGAGGGAAGCATGCGCGTACGCATGACCGATGATCCGGGTGATTATTTGCAGGTAAACGTCGATGTGCGCGAAGTAGAAGTGCACTATGACAACGGAAACGGTTGGGTTTCCTTACCTACGAACGACAGCATTTACAATTTGCTTGATCTCCAGAACAACGTAAATGTGATTTTGGCACCGACCTCGCAAATGCCAGTGGGAAACGTTTCACAAATGCGACTCAAACTCGGCCCGAATAATTCCATTATGCTCAATGACAGCACGACTCTGCCGCTAACCGTACCGAGTGGAGAACAATCCGGTCTTAAGATCAACATCAATCAATACATTGCAGCAAACAGCACTGTCGACATTCTGCTTGATTTCGATGCCGGGAAATCGATTCTGCTTACCGGAAACGGAGAATATAAATTGAAGCCGGTGATCCATGTAGATGATGTAATCATCCAGTAAAAACAACTATTCATTATTACTTATAAGCGGAATCTTACGGATTTCGCTTTTTTTATGTTCAGGTTGAAAAGGAGCACTTATAGCCAAAAAGCATTTCTACCGATTACGTACCCTTTTCCCTTTAAAAAATCTTCAAGTTTCGTAGGGTCTTCCGGATATCGGGCCAACAGGATTAATTCTTCTTTTAATAAGTCAGGATCTTCTATTGGTGCACCAATGACCTTTTTATTTTCCGCAAAATTAAGATCATAAATACGAAATAATACCTTTTCCCGGTTTAAAAAGCGTGCACAGCGTTTTCCTTTTTGTCCCGCGCCGACAATGCCGATTGGACTATTTGGTTTCATCAATTTCATAAACCAG
This sequence comes from uncultured Flavobacteriales bacterium, assembly GCA_964389755.1. Classification (GTDB taxonomy): domain Bacteria; phylum Bacteroidota; class Bacteroidia; order Flavobacteriales_D; family Crocinitomicaceae; genus JBBSUQ01. The sequence goes on from CAYMEW010000021.1 coordinate 37,611, forward strand.
CCCAGTTTCAGTTCAAAAAAAGAAGCCTGATCGTAAATTTTGGAATTCCGGGAAGTTCGTGCTGGATGCTCGCGCCAGTATAAGGTGACCTGATCCAGCGGTACAACCTTGTAGCCAGCCGCATACCATCGAAAAACCATATCATAATCTTCCGGGTAACGCAGTTTTTCAAAAATACAGTCGGCGAGCAGTTCCTTGCGACGTACGAGCCAATTAGGCGAAGCGATCACACATTCACGGTACAGGTGATCCCAATGGTCCCTGTTGTGAACTCTCGTGTTGAGCCAGTTCTCATATTTCCGGTATCCGGGGGAAACTTCCCCTTCCGAAAAATACCGTACTTGCCCCGTCACGAGTGTACGTTCGGGAGCATTCATCATCGCGCGACGCATTGCTTCCAGACGATCAGTCGGCATGATATCGTCCGCATCCATGCGCGTCACGAATTCCCCGGCAGCCGCCCCAAGTGCCGTTTGCAAAGCAGAGATAATTCCACGATCAGTGTTACTCAAAAGATAAATCCGCGGATCTTTTGCATGATAGGCAGAAGCGATCTCACGCGAAGCATCCGTCGAGTGATCATCCACGAGAATCAACTCCCAGTCGGCATCCGATTGTGCAAGTACACTGTCGACCATCTGTGCCAGCCAGGGTGCAGCGTTTCGAAAGGGTGTGAGGATAGAGATCATCGCTTAAAGGTAAGTATTGTAGCGGTTAAAAACGGATAATGAGTATTTCAATTAAAGGTGTCATAACCGTTAAGAAACGCTTATTCTCTCTTAAAATCAGGAATTTAAACTTTTAAGGAACTTTGCATTCTCCAAAGCAGCGCCTCCCCAGGTATTGTTAAAATAGACATAGGCAACCTCGCTGTCATTCATTGCTTCTCGCACCTCTTTCAGGTCCTCTTCCGAATAGGAAGACCGGTAAAGGATCGGCACGCCGTGAAAGCGATAATAAACCGGATCCGCCGTTCGGATCACGTCGTCGGGCAATCCCGGCGAAGGATGACTTTGTCCGCAAAACAGGATTCCGGCTTTTGTTAATTCCGTAAAAACGTCTTCGTTCCACCAGCTCGGGTGACGGAATTCGAGTACATTCGTGAACCGGTCGGATACTGAACTCAGAATACGTTGGAGTCGCTCTTCGGAAAACTGAAAGGAAGGCGGGGTCTGAAAAAGAACAGGTCCGCATTTTTCACGTAAACCGGTTTCAACCCGTTCGTAAAACGGTTCCAGTACTTCTTCTACTTCGTTGAATTGTTTGTAATGGGTCACGAGTCTGGGTGCCTTCACAGAGAACAAAAAACCGTCGGGTGTCTGATCATACCATTTTTCGAAGGTGCTCAGGCGTGGCATCCGGTAAAATGTCACATTCAACTCCACGGTATTAAAATGTTCGGCGTAGTAAGTGAGCCATTCAGAAGATTTCAGCTTTTCCGGGTAAAAAGAACCTTTCCAGTCGCGATACGAAAAGCCAGAACAACCGATATACCATTTCATACCTCATAAACAACCTGATTTGACGCATTGTTTCACACTTCCGTTAAAAAGAATGCCGTTCACCCGTCTTTGGGCCCGGTTCGCCATTTTATTTCAGGAGAACCGCCGCCAGGTCGTAACTTGGCCGCAAATCTTCATCATCAGTTTGCTCGAATGGAAAAGCCGGCTCTCTTACGAAAACCGGCTTTTCTGATATACCTAAGGGAATTATTGCACAACCACTTTGTAACGATACAGTTTGCGCGTTTGTATCTCTATGAAATAGGTTCCTGCCGGAAGCTGTTCGGATATAAGAGAGTACTTTTGAGCCTGCACGTTATCGGTACGGTAAACGACGTTCCCGGTCATGTCCAGTATCTGTAGCCATTCGATCGGGTAATCCGAGGAGAAAACCGTGAGTTTATCGTTATTTACCGGGTTCGGATAAACCTGGATGCCGTTGTCGAGTTGTTCTACTCCGGCCGTCGACGGATCAATCACTGAAAAATACTCGCGGTTAGACACTTCGGTATAGGAATCGTTGGTAAACATCACAATAAAATAATCTCCGGCAGCATCCGGAACGAGCGTATCCGTAAGCGTTTTGCTTCCGTGCGCCACCCCGTCAAAATAGGCGTAGATCAGCAGCGGATCGTTATCCGGATCGTCTCCCGAATGATAAATTCCAAGCCAGTCCTTTACAATTCCCGGAGCGTCCGTCCAGGTGGCCACGATGTCTTCGCCAAGATCATAGACCGGCTCATTGATCCACAGTTTGGTGATGGTGTCACCTACCGAAAAGTAATAAGCATCGCCGATCACGTATGCTCCTTCAAAGTAATATTTTGCCGTGTAATATCCTTTTGGCAAACCGCTGATAAGCAGTGTATCCTGCAACTGGTCCACGCTGCCCCAAAAGGCAGAAGGTTGCGCACCGTGGGAATACCCGACTTTAAGGATTTCTACCGAATCGGCAACGATCGGCCCGTTATTCACATATAACTGGATAGCCTGCCCGACCGGGTATGCATTGGTATCGGAGGTGATCACCGGAAGGTTCCCGTAATAGAAGGTGTCGCGGTCTGCAATTTCGCCGTAAGCGTCGAGTTCAAAGTACGCAGCAAAATACATGTCGGACTGTGTGAGCGCGGTTCCGCTGAAGTTCAGTGTTCCGTTTCCGCCGTTGCAATATTGCCAGGTTGATGAATTACCCGTAACTCCAGGAATGTCTCCCAGGTTGTAGATCCCGATCCAGTCGGTAGCATTTCCCGGACCGTTCAGATAAGTCGCCACCATCGGGCTTCCCATTGCGTACTCATCCTGATCCATGTAAACCGTAGGACCGGAAACGAAGGAGTTATACACGACAAAAGTATCGGTTTCACTCCACGGCGACCACTCCAGGTTTCTGTCGCGGTGACGCACACGCAAATAATGCGTTCCGTTGGGCAGAGAGCCAGCGGGAATCGTGTAACTTTCAATATCAACACCCGCATTGAGGTCCTGCGTGGAATCGGCCGCCTGCCCCGGTGCCTGTCCGTAGAGGTTTTCAAAGTCGCGCAGTTCGTCGAGCTCGGTAACCGAAAAATCGTCGGTTTGTGCTATCTGGAATTCCGTTGAATTCAGCAATTCACCTGAAACTGTTGAAAAAGGCGATGATGCAACGGTGAACGGAAGTTCGAGACTGTCTCCCAAAACGGTCTGAATTTCGGGTTGATCCGGTGCCGGCTGATTGAGGTACCGGTGAAATTCATCGACCAGTTCGTTGTGTTTCCATTCGGTATTGGAGAACATGATCGGGCTTCCGACAGAATAGGTTTCGATGTCTACTTTTCCGTTCGTTACATCCACATCCATGATCTGGTAGCACCAGTTTGAAATCGTTTTCTGAATGTAATCGAAATCCTGCTCGGTAGACTGGCCCCAGTACTGATCCCATGCGGTACCGCCCGAAATAATGTTATAGACCGGCGCATCTTTAAACTGACCGCGCGCATAGATGTGATGATGTGCCCCGACGTGCATCAGGTATTTGTCATAGTTCATACAAAGCGGAACAGCCTGTGTTTTTACCCACGGTGAAATATCGCCCACGTATTGCTCGGATTCGTAGGGCCGGTGACTAAACGTAAGTATCCAGTCCACGGTGTTGTCGTTCTGAGCCGCATTCATGACCTGCTCGAGCCAGTCATACTGGGCTGTACCGGTATGCTCGGAACTCAGACTTATAAAAAGCACGTTGCCAGCCTGCATGGCATAATAGTTTTCCGTACCGGAACTAATTCCCTGGTAGGAGAACTGGTCGAGGTAAAAATGGGCGTAATAGGCATTCATTCCCATCGATCCGTAAGTTTCATGGTTCCCCACTGTTGTCTGGATCGGAATGTACCCGGAAAGCGCCTGGTTGTAGGCAAAATGAATGTTCCGGTACTGGTTGAGGTTCCCGAGATCGACCTGGTCACCCACCATGAAGGTCAGCGCTATGAAGTCAGAGGGATCGCCTCCCCATTTCTCATAGATCTTTTGTCTGGCCTGGGCCACGAGCGTGTCGTAACGTCCTGAAGCCTGGATCTGGTTATCTCCCATGATCAGGAAACGCAAATGGCCATCCGCAGAAGCTGCTTCACCCGGAAGCGGAAGTGTCTTAAAACTCAGTGTATCGGAATTAGCCGAACCTTCGTGCACACAATAGTAATATTTAGTATTCGCCTGGAGTCCGCTCAGTTGCGTGGTCGCGTAATAATAGCTCGTGCCTCCGTCGACGAACTGGTTTTGAGAACCGGTAACGGTCACTGAAAGATTCGTGGCACTTGTTCCGTAGGAAACAGAAACGCTCCCGGCATTATCGGAGATCCAGTTGACGTAAATCGATGCCGGTGTGGGTGCCTGGAGGTAGGGTTTGATGGTTTGGCCGAATGTCAGTGAGGACAGGCCGGTGAAAAGTAAAAACAGTAATTTTCTCATTGCTACAAAAGTTTGCAGCAAAGTTATCGCGCCTGTATGAGGCCTGTTTTACCCCCGTTTAAACGATTTATGAAATCGACTGCGTTGTTCCCCGTGCTCTTTCAGGACAGGTACGGCAGGATGGCTTTCCATTCCTCTACTTTTTGCGCATAACTTTTCCAGGCGTTCGCTCCGCTTGGTGAAGGCAAACGGTGATAGGTGATCCCCGGGGTTTGACCGACGTGCTTCAGGTAAAATTTCTCGGCATGTGTGCTGTCAAAAAAGACGGTTCGAATGTCGGGATACATCCGGTAGAATTCTGCAAAATCATTTACCACTTCGTTGCGAATGTTGGAGTCTGCGCTTCCTTCGCACTCGCAGTGACTGAGCACGTCCCACAAAGCGATGCGATGTCTCAGCAAAAGATCTTCCCGCTTCTCATAGTCTTTTGTAAAAGGCTCGTCGAAGAGTTCGAAAAGGATCTTCCAGAAATGGTTTCCGCTGTGCCCGTAGTACTGTTGGAGTTGCAATGAACGCTCACCGGGCATTGTGCCCAGGATCAGTATCCGGCTGTTTTCGGCAACGATGGGAGGAAATGCGGTCTTTAACATGGGTTTTATTATACTAAAACAAAAAAGGAGCATGATGTTCACGCTCCTTTTGAATTGTTTCTTAAAAAATCTTAGTTGTTGAGTGCTTCGGCACCACCGACGATCTCAAGGATCTCATTGGTAATGGCCGCCTGGCGTGCTTTGTTATAAGACAACTTCAGGTTGCGCTGCAATTCTTTCGCGTTATCCGTCGCCTTGTGCATCGCTGTCATACGTGCACCGTGTTCAGCTGCATGCGAATCGAGCAGTGCCTTGAACAATTGGATGGCAAGTGACTTCGGGATCAGGTCCTCAACGATTTCCTTCTTGGAAGGTTCGAAGATGTAATCCACGGGAGCCGTCTTTTTGGTATCATCCTGTGCTTTCGGAACGATCGGGAGCAATTGCTCAACTTTCACTTCCTGGGATGCGGCGTTCACAAAGCTGTTGTAAACGATCACGACCTTATCGAATTCTTTTTCGATGAACATGCGCATGACATCTTTCGCGATGACATTTGCATTTTCAAAAGTCAGGTCGGAAAAAATATCCTCTACCGGTGCGATGTTATCATTCACGCAGTAAAATGAAGTTTTCTTATAAACATCCTTCACTTTTTTACCGAGCGTCATCACTCGCGGGTCCACGTTTTTATACTCCGAAAAGAGCAGGTGGTTGACCTTTTTGAGGATGTTGTTGTTGAACCCGCCACACAAGCCGCGATTGGAAGTTACGGCGATGATCAGCACATTCTTTTCCTCACGTACTTCGGAAAACGCATTTTCCGAAAGGTCGAGTGTTGCACTCACATTTGACAGGATCTCCCGGAGCTTTTCAGCGTAAGGCTTCATCTGCGTAATCGCATCCTGAGCGCGCTTCAGTTTAGCGGCCGAAACCATTTTCATGGCGGATGTGATCTGCATGGTTGACCCCACCGAGGTGATCCTGTTTCGTATTTCCTTTAAGTTTGCCATGTGTCAAATTAAGTATGCAGACTAATATTTATCGGCAATTTCTTTTGCCACTTTTCCGAGAACATCGGTTAATTCGTCTGTATATTTTCCGGCTTTCAGTGCCACGAGTACGTCAGCATGTTTTGCTTCGAGGTAATCGAGGTATTCTTTTTCGAATTCCTTCACTTTGTTTACCGGAACTTTTTGCATCATTCCTTTTGTTCCCACGTAGATGATCGCAATCTGCTTTTCTACCGGGTACGGGTCTCCTTCGCGCTGCTTGAGCACTTCCACGTTGCGCGCACCTTTGTCGAGTACTGCTTTTGTGGCGGCATCGAGGTCGGAACCGAATTTCGCAAACGCTTCGAGTTCGCGGTACTGAGCCTGGTCGAGTTTCAGCGTACCTGCTACTTTCTTCATGGATTTGATCTGTGCGTTACCTCCTACACGTGATACGGAGATACCCACGTTGATCGCCGGACGAATACCGGAGTTAAAGAGATCCGATTCGAGGAAGATCTGTCCGTCGGTGATCGAGATCACGTTGGTCGGAATGTATGCGGAAACGTCACCGGCCTGTGTTTCAATGATCGGAAGGGCAGTCAGTGAACCACCCCCTTTTACGATTCCTTTGATAGACTCGGGAAGGTCGTTCATTTGCTTCGCGATCGTATCGTCTGCAATGATCTTCGCTGCACGCTCGAGCAAACGGCTGTGCAGGTAAAACACGTCACCCGGATAAGCCTCACGACCCGGCGGACGACGAAGCAAGAGAGATACCTCTCGGTAAGCCACCGCCTGTTTTGAAAGGTCATCGAATACGATCAGTGCCGGACGTCCTGAATCACGGAAGTATTCACCGATTGCGGCACCAGTCATCGGCGCGTAGAACTGCATTGGTGCAGGATCGGATGCGTTTGAAGCAACCACCACGGTGTACGCCATGGCACCTGCATCCTCGAGTTTTTTCACGATTCCCGCAACGGTAGAACCTTTTTGTCCAACGGCAACATAGATACAGAAAACCGGTTCACCGCGGTCGTAGAACTCACGCTGGTTGATGATCGTATCGATTGCAACGGTCGTTTTACCTGTTTGACGGTCACCAATGATAAGCTCACGCTGACCACGCCCGATCGGAATCATGGCATCAACGGCTTTAATACCCGTTTGGAGCGGTTCGTTTACCGGCTGACGGAAGATTACTCCCGGCGCCTTGCGTTCGATCGGCATTTCATACAGTTCTCCGGCGATCGGGCCTTTACCGTCGATCGGGTTACCGAGTGTGTCAACCACGCGGCCAACCATTCCTTCACCAACCTGAACGGAAGCAATGCGTCCGAGACGTTTAACGGTGTCACCCTCTTTCACGTCTGTAGAACGGCCGAGCAATACGGCTCCGACGTTATCTTCCTCGAGGTTGAGTGCGATACCCTGCAGTCCGCCTTCGAATTCGATCAATTCACCGTACTGAACTCCATTCAGTCCGTAGATACGAGCAATACCGTCACCAATTTGTAACACGGTACCAACCTCCTGTAATTCAGCTTCAGAACGAAATCCTGATAACTGCTCTCTTAAAATTGCAGAAACTTCTGCCGGTTTTACATCTGCCATCTTATATCACCTTAGCTTAAAGACAAACGCGGGGCGCTTATCTCGTTAAACGTTGTTTTAAATTATTCATCTGGGAAAGTACGGATGCATCGATCTGCTTATCTCCCATTTTTACAATAAACCCGCCGATCAGCGACGGATCCGTCATTTCTTTTACCTCCAGTTCACCTTCTACCGATTTGCCGACTTTATCCAGGATCTTCCTGCGAACATCATCCGAAAGCGGGCTCGCAGAGATCAGCGTTACCGGGGTGATGCCGCGGTATTCCTTAACCATTGCCTCGTAGGCTTCTGCGATCTGCGGAAGCAGGTCTTCCCGGCCGTTCTTCGTAATGAGGTTCACAAAAGAAGACGTGAGTTCTTCGAACTGTCCGAAAAGTTCCTTAAAAATAGCGATTTTTTTGTCCGCTTTTACAATCGGGCTACTCAGTAGCAACTGGAAATCATGGTTTTCATTCGCCTCGCGCAGGAAATTCATATCACCCAGTACGGCATCGATCTTTTGCTGTTCGATAGCCAGTTCGAGCAATGATTTTGCGTAACGCGATGCAACTTTAGTCCCTTTCATCTTTCTTAGTTCAGGTTTATGTCATCCACCAGTTTCTCCGCAAGCGCTTTTTGCTTGTCATCGGAAGAAAGTTCTCCGCGAACCAGTTTTTCCGCGATCTCGAGGGAGAATGCAGCAACCTGTGTTTTGAGTTCGCTGAGGGCCGCTGCTTTTTCAGCATTGATCGAAGTACGGGCAGAAGCAATCATCTTCTCACCTTCTTCTTTCGCAGTGCTTTTTGCTTCTTCGACCATGCGGTTCGCCGTTTCACGGGCATCTTTGATCATGGCATCGCGCTCTGCACGCGCTTCCTTCAACAGCGTTTCGTTTTGCGCCTGGAGCGCTTTCATTTCCGCTTTTGTTTTCTCAGCCAACTCGAGGGCATCCGAAATCTTTTGCTCACGGGTGTTCACCGCTCCGAGGATCGGCTTCCAAACAAACTTCGCAAGAATGAACAGCAGGAGAATGAACACTAATCCTGTCCAAAACAAAAGGCCGTAATCCGGTAATATCAAATCCATGTTATCGTATTATTTATATTGTTTTTTTCAAATTAAAACCGGGAAATGAACCAACCGTTCATTCCCGGTTTAGACATCTTACAGACCCAAGAATCCGACAACCACCCCGAAGAGTGCAACCCCTTCAATGAGGGCCGCCGCGATAATCATAGCTGTTTGAATTTTTCCTGAAGCTTCCGGCTGACGAGCGATCGCGTCCATTGCTGAACCACCGATACGTCCGATACCCAATCCGGCGCCTAATACGGCCAGACCTGCTCCAATTGCTGCTACTCCTGTCATCATAACTATATTTGAGTTGAAAAATTTACAAATTAATGGTGGTGCTCTTCAACAGCCGCACCGATAAACAAGGCTGAAAGCATCGCAAACAGGTACGCCTGCAGGAATGCCACCAGCAATTCCAACACCGAGATAAACAAAGCCATCGGTACGGAAAGGCCGGCCCAGCCAATATTTTGATTAATAAAAATGATACAAATAAATGCGAGTACGATTACGTGTCCTGCTGTGATATTCGCAAACAAACGAATCATCAATGCAAACGGCTTTGTAAGAACCCCCAGCAACTCGATCGGCATCATAAAGATCTTCATAATTACCGGCACACCCGGCATCCAGAAGATGTGACCCCAGTAAGCACGATTTCCTGAGAAGTTTGTCACGAGCATGGTCGCAACAGCAAGGAAAAGTGTTACCGCGATATTTCCTGTAAGGTTAGCACCGCCAGGGAAAATTGGCACGAGTCCGAGTAAGTTATTGATCCAGATAAAGAAAAAGATCGTCAGCAAAAAGGGCACGAAGCGCTTGTAATGTTTCTCCGAAATGTTTGACTTGGCAACATCGTCCCGAACCATCAGCACAAGCGGCTCGATGAATTTAGCCAGGCCTTTCGGAGCAACTGCACCGTTCTTTTTATAATAAGAGGCAACCGAACCCATCATGATCAGGATCAATAGGGACGCAAAAATAAGTGAAACAACATTCTTTGTTATTGAAAAATCAAGCGGTGCATCAGCTCCTATAACTTCGCCGTTCTCAACTTCCAATTCTCCGGACTCATTCAGTTTATAAATGGTTTCCTTAAACATTGCATATCCTTCGGCAGCTTCTACACCTTTTACATAGTGTAGCTTTTCAGAAGTCGCATGATCTACCGCTTCCGCACTGTGACCGTGATAGAAATCGGAAGAAGAAAACATTTTAAAGCCGTTGTCGATCAGGATGATCGGGAGTGGAATTACCGTTCCGCCGTGATGCGGACCCCACAAATGCCATTGATGCGCATCTCCGATGTGTTCCAGGATAAATTTCCCGACCTCAAATTCTTTATTATGCTCATCCTGCACATTCTCATGCCCTTCGTGCTCCGCGGAATGTTGTGGTTCAACAGAGGATGCAAGAACCGCATTTATCGAGAAAACAGCCAGAACGGCTAAAAAAACTGATCTTCCGATGCCTTTCAAAATCATTTTCATCTAATTAGGATTGAATACCCCCTTAAAATTTTGCGCAAAGGTACTTAAACTTTCTTAAGTGACAAGTTAAAATGTATAAGAAATTTGTTTCGGATGCCGGGCGACTCCTGCTTTTCACTGTATACTCAGTACGGCTCTTAGTTCCGGTTTGCCAGCCTGATCAAGAGTACAGACTGAATCGTAAGCAGTACCAGGAAAACAACGATCAGGTGAAAGCCCATCGGGCGGGCCATTTCCACTTTTTTATACACGATGGCCGCAATTACGGAAAGAGCAGACAGCATCTGCACGGTCGTGAGGATCAAAAAGCGCCCCACGAAGTTCTCTGCCGTCCGGTTCAGGCCCGGGGCGATAATCAACATACCGCCTCCGAAAATAAGCAAAAGAATGACGTCGATCAGGATCACCCGTTTTTCAGGGAGAGATAATACGCCGAGTCCTCCCAACAAAAGGTGCAGGCCGCAAATCAACAGCAATGCCGATAAAAAACGGGTCGTGTAAATACGGGATTTAGTCATCGTTGTCTTTGCTCATTTTCATCACTTCCCGGATCACGAGTACCAGGGCTGCCGTAACGCCAAAGAGGGACAGACCGATGGTCCACCAGGCCGTTGCCGACTGATATTTTTTGTCCAGCCAGGTGCCCAGCCAGGCAAAAAAGCCGATGATCACACCCATCTGGATGCCGAGCGCACTGAAGCGTGCGAATTTCGAAAAACTCTTCTGATTGTCTTTTTCTTCCTCCATGAATCAATAAACAAGATCCTCCGGGTTATCGTTTACGACTACCGTGGGTTTTTGTTTCTTTTTTTCCGGAACCTTTCCACCGACCTCGCAGTTCCCGAAGAACTGCGCACCTTCTTCGACCAGGATGCGGTTTGTCCGGATATTTCCATGGATGAGTGATTTTTCGCGAAGCACCAGCAGTTGATCTACCCTGAGATCGCCTTCCAGCTTGCCGAGCACTTCAGCTTCGTTGCAATTGAGATTTCCTTTTACCGTTCCGTTTTCGCCCACTACTACTTTGCCGGCGCTAAAGACGTCTCCTTCAATGTCCCCGTCGATGCGTATGTTCGATTCGGAATTCACCGAGCCGATGATACGGGTGCCTTCCACGAAGGTGTTCAAACGATTCGGACTCTCAAAACCAGTTTTCTCTTTCTTACCTAACATGTCCTAATAATATTCGTCGTAAAATGTTTCGTATTCCGTTAGCTTTCTGGTTGAGAATAATGTTTGCAGGTTTTTAGGCGAAATAGCAAATATTTTCAGGTCGTGCATGCTTCCCACGTGATTCCGGGTCGACTTGAACACTCGAATGTATTCCATCGCGTCGAGGTCGGTCTCGAACTCCTGCACAAGCACGATACTCTGATCGTTTTCGAGGTCATAGATCTTGCTGGAAGCATTGAGCCCATCGCGGCTGAAGTACTCCCGGTTAAAACTCACAACGTTCGATCTCGGTGACGCGGAAGATGCTTTCGGCTCCAGGAAAATGATCACATAATGTTTGTCGTCTTCATAGGTGTAGACCGAACTCTTCTCAAAATTCGCTTCGATGTTCTTCGAATACCCGTTTTCGATAATGTCGAGCATTTCCCCGGCACGCGTGGCTTCCTCGGTATCCGGGTATTCGGCAACCACTTGTTCCAGTACGGGTTTCAGCATCAACTTATTGGAAGATGTCTGCCCGAGGCTCATAGCCTTCAACAGCATGTATTTCGCACGGAAGCGGTTGTCCTTTTCTTCGTCGATCACCACGTTCGCCCGGGCGATCACCGGGTAATACAAACCGCGGTTATACCTTTCGAGTACGGTAATGTATTCCTGTTCCTGCAGGGCCTGCAACTCTTTGCGTTTTACAAAGAAGTCCGGATCCCGCAGGTAGTTCGCGTAATCGGAGTTCGGATAATTGTCCAGAATATAACTTTTGTGCGTCGAGGCCACCACCGGATCCTGCACTTCATTCATTTTATAGAGTTGAAAGGCGGACATTACGTTGTATTCGGATTCGTAATTGTGATCAATGACCGCAGTGAACTGCGAGCTTGCAAACTTCGGTTCGTTCAGCTGATCCTTGTAAATGATCCCGGCGTCGTAGTATGCTTTTACGAGGCGGTCGTTGGAGGCAGTCATAGCCGAATCGGTCAGCGGAACATTTTGCAGGAGCCGATCCACGGTGAGCGTGTCCTCCTGTTGCATGGCAATGGCTGAAGTATCTTCGAACGCGGTCGAGTCATCGATCTCGTTGAATGCATTGGCGAAATTGATCTTCTGGCTGCGTCGCCAGTCGTCTTCATTTTCACGCTGACCCCACATGCGCTTGAACTCATCGTAGCCTTCTGCACGGGTTTTCGCATTGTTCCAGTACCATTTGTTCCCGGACTGGTTCTGAACGAAGAGGTTTTGATTTTGCTGCAACTGAAGTAAGCGTTCGGCTTCGCGTTTTTTGCGTTCGGCTTCTTCTTCTTTGATCTGCTTGATCACGTCTTTCACAAACTTTTCGCGCTCCCCTTCGGAAAGCTGCGCAATGCGCTGCACACTGTCTTCGAAAGCAGCGGTCTCCACGGCTACCACGAGGTTCGACAGGTTCTCCGCTTTCCGGCGAATCCCTTCCGCATTCGGGTAATCCTCGGGAATCACGCTTGCCGTGGAATCGTAGTATTTTTGTGCGCTGACGTAGTTTCGTTCCTCGAAAGCCATGTCGCCCAGTTTTTCGTAGGCCATGCCTTTCTGACGTCCGTTGGAGACGGAATAAAAGGCCGACTGGGTCAGGTAAACCTTTCCCTGCTCGCGGTTGCCCTCGTTTAGTTCGATCTGGGCAAGTCCGTAATAGATCTGGTCCTTATATTCCGCATTCTTAGCGTCGCGGAGCATTTTCTTCAGTTCTTTTTTCGTGTCTTCCGTACCGCCGAGCACCGCTTTTTTAATACGCGCATTGAACAGCATTTCAAAACGGCCGTTGTAGCGCAGCACTTTTTTATACTTCTTTTTGGCATCCTGCGGACGCCCGGCCTTTTCATAGAGTTGGCCGAGAATGAAGTTCACACGTGCCTTATCCTGCGATTTTTTCGCAAATTTCAATGAGTTTTCCAGGTAAGTAATGGCTTCATCCGGCTGATTCTTGGCCAATGCCAGATCTGCTTTCGTGAGTTCAAAATCAAAACGGATCTCTTTGGGAAACTCCGCCTTCTCTTCGTCCTTGTCCTTCTTGAAATTAAAGAACTTTTTACCTTCTTCTTCCTGCTCTTTCAGGGCTTTATCGAGGTTATCGACATTAAACTGTGCTTCCGTCAGGTTGCCCATCCGGAGGTTGGTCTTGGCCATCCACAGTTCACCGATGTACAACGAAGGATCGTTATCGTAAAACTTGCGAATGAACTTAAAGTTCTTCATCGCACCCTCGTAATCACGACGGTAGTAACTCGCAATGCCGATCAGCGTCCAGTTTTCATCGATGTAGCCGTTGTGCTCCTCCTTCTTTTTGGAAGGCCGGTCATTGCTCGGCATACTGTGCTTCTTGATCACTTCGGTGCACTTCGCTATCGCAGTGTCGAGTGCCGGGTACAGGCCGATCACTTCCTTTTCATCCGGCACGGGCTCAATGGGCAACAACTCGTAATAGTTCTCCTGGAGGGAATTCTCGTAGGAATTGATCGCTTCATCCACGAGAAGTGTTGCATTAAAATAACCGTTATAATGCGCGGTAACCGTGTGATAACTACGATTTACAAAGGTGTTCTTTTCCGTTGAGCAGGCCCATATCAACAGGCTTATTCCTGCAAGCAGCAACGAATATCGAACAATTTTCATCATGAATGGAGCAATACGGTTTACGGTCTTCAATAACTGAAAAACGACAAGTTTATTTTATTCAGCGTGCAAATATAACGCTAAATCACTGGAAAATATGCCTCCCGAAGGCTTACTCGCAATCGGAAAGGAAAGAAGTCGTAAAATCGATCTCCATTTCCGTCCACAATTTTGCTTTCCCGTCTTTCCCGATGTGCAGGTCATGACAGATCTCGCTAAGTGCTTTGTAGCTTTCATCGAGTTTGTAATCCATCATGTCAAAAGTAGCATGAATGGTAAAGGTGGCATTGTCTTCCAGTTTCATCTCTGCCTTTTCGGTACGGGTAACGCCGTTCATGGTCAGTTCGATCTCACCGTTCCCGTTCTTATCGAATTTCGTAACGCGCGCATCGATCATATCACCGTTCATATTTCCAAAGAACTGGGCGCGCAGTTTCCCGTCGCGTTCTTCGTTCGCCGAATTCACCGATTCTACCGGGATTGACAGGCTGAGCGCAGCACATAATTTTTCGAGATCGTCGCCGCTTTTAGAAGACTTCAGTTCGAATTTGTCAAACACCCCTTTTACAGCAGTTTTTTCGGTGTACTTGAAAGCGGTCCAACCCACTGTGGTGTTTTCCGGGTTGAAGGTATAAAAGCAGGATTTTACTTTTTCCCCGCCTTGTTCTTCCGTCATCTGGTCGTTGTCTGATGATCCGCAGGCCTGAAACAGCAATGCTGCAGCGGCGAACATATAAAGTGTACGTTTTACCATTGTATTTTTTCTTGCTAATTTACACAATTCACGTCAGGATTTAAAAGGATTCCTGCTTTTTGTGGGGACGCGAAAGAGAGCCGTCGGAAAATTACTATCAATCAGCGTTTTTTACGCCGGATATTCAGATCCCGATCCTGTATCAGTACCCAGTGCAGGGAGATGAAGAAGGAGTTGGTCTGCGTAAAATCCCCGGAACGTGTCAGGAAATGATAGCCTGTTTGTAAGTGAAACTGGAACAGTTTGTAGCCTAAAACGGGGGAAAAACCAAAGCGATCATACGTGAAATCGGTCCGGTAATTGAGGTTGATGCCATAGGTCAGGTTGAGCCGCCCGCGCTTAAACCAGTAACCGACATCGTACCCGAGCACATTGTATCGGAAGTTGTAATTAAAACCCATGTGAACGGCATTCGTAACGGGTTTGATGAGTTTCAGCCGTTTCCACTGGTACTCGGCCCCGAGTTCAAGCACCGTATAGGCTCCGCGCTGCAAACCGATGTAAGGTCCGTATTTCGCGATGCGCACCTCGGTTTTCTTCGCAAACAGATCTTTCAGAAAGCCCTCATCACGCTGAGCAGACAGGTCGCCTGCAAAAGCTAATGCGAGTATACAAAGCCGGATTCTAACGCTCATATTCATCATAAAGGCGCGACAGTTCACTGGCGTCGTCGGCATCCACCCCCAGGCTGTCGGCGATTTCCTTCGCGCGCATAACCTGCTCCACGGTAAGGCCGGTACTGTCGCTTTCTTCTTTAAACGCATTTCGGATGAAAATCGTGCTTTCGTGAATCGCCGGAATGGTCGTTGTACTGAAACCGGCAACCGGTTCGTAAAGCAGGGAGTTTTCTTTGGCTTTCTCCGGGAAGAAGTCGCCTTTCTCATCATACGATTCGATCAGGACCAAAAAGATGCTGACGATGTAGAGCGTTTTTATCACGGCAAAGAGGATTCCGAGGAACTTGTTCAGCGGACTGAGGTTCACGACACGCACCATCTGTTCGATCATTTTCCCTGCAAAATAGACCATGGCACCAACTGCCAGGAAGGTAATCGTAAAGGAAATCGTGGGTAGGTAGGGAGAATTCCATTCAAAACTCTCTTTGAGCCATTTGGCCGTGTGATCTGAAAAATGGATTCCTGCATAGAGTCCGACAAAAAGCGCCAGTAAAGTGAATACCTCGATGATAAAACCGTGGGAAAAGCCTTTCCAGCCGGCGTAGATCAGGGGAACTACAATAATTATATCGATGAAATTCATTTATTGTTCCAGTTGGTCATCGTCAGGTTCAACCCGATGGTTGAAAAACCCTTGATGAATTCCGTAGCCGTTTTTATCCGTTCGGGAAGTTGTTTGTTTTCTTCGCGGCTCCATTCTCCGAGCACATAATCTGCCTGCTGCCCGGGGTGGAAATCATTGCCCACACCAAAACGCAGACGGGCATAAGCGGAAGTATTCAACGTGGCCTGTATATCTTTTAAACCGTTGTGTCCGCCGTCACTTCCCTTTCCTTTCATCCGCAGTTTGCCAAACGGCAGGGCGATGTCATCGGTAATGACCAGCAGGTTCTCCAGCGGGATCTTTTCGGATTGCAACCAGTAATTGACCGCTTTTCCCGAAAGGTTCATGAAAGTGGTTGGCTTGATCAGTACCAGTGTCCGCCCTTTGAAACGTACTTCGGCTACTTCTGCCAGTTTTTTCAGTTCGAAGGAGGCATCATGCTCACGGGCAAAGTCTTCCAGGACCTTAAAACCAATGTTGTGACGTGTGTGTTCGTATTTTGTACCCGGGTTACCCAGGCCTGCGATCAGATATTTCATGTTGGGATGTTCACGGACAAAAATACGATTTTGGGGCGATCGGGCAAAGCATTCAGATCAGGTCTCCGCCATTCACATAAACAGGACCGTCGCCCGGAGACTTTCCCTTTATAAGGCAATCGACATGCGCCGCACCACTGAAACGATGAACCAGTCCCCAGTTGGTTTGATCCCGGATCACGCGGTACAGTTTTTCGTGGCTGTCTGTCCACCACATCAGCATGTTTGTTCCACTGGCGTGCAGAATCCCTTCCAGGAAACGACCGCTTTCGGCTTCGTTCCCCGGTAACACGACCAGTGAATCGACCACTGTAAAACGATGTGAAGCAGGCCTTATCAGTTTGCGAAGCAGGGGAATGTACGGAATGGTTTTTCGCAAAACACCGCCATATTTGCCCGGAAAACGACTGATCTCCCAGTTGGCTTCATGCACGCGGGCTAGTGCTTTTACTCCTTTAGGCCCGGACCAGACCGCGAAAGGACCTTTCTTCAAATGGGTTTCAAAATAAAAGGCGTGATCTGAAAAGGATTCCCGAAAATAAGTCGCAACACTGTTCCAGTCGGAGTGAATGCTAAGTCCGTCGAGTTTCCGCGGGTAAAGCCGGCTAAAGGTTTGAGATACCAAAGACGCACGTTTGCGAAATCCGAATGTTTCGGCCATCACGAGGCTGCGTGCATTCCGCGGTTCGATGTAGGCATACAAAGTCGCGTTTTCGGCAAGTCGGTCGAGCAGGGCACACAGTTCGCTTCGCAGAAGAGATTTTCCTTTCCCGCGCGCTTTACCGCTTCCTTGAAACAACGGGTTCATAGCCACGTAGCGAATATACAGGGCATTGTCGCGCCGGCAAAAGGTCAGATTCCCCAGCAAACGGCCTTTGGGCCTGAGCAGTAAGAATACAGGATCATCTGCGAGCTCGTCGATCTTTTCACGGGTATCGAGGTGCCGGTAGCGCGCTCCGTTCGTTCCCAGTTCCGTGCGGTCCAGCAGATCGATCAGGTCATCAGTTGCTGAAGGAAGGACTTCAAACGCATCAGACAGTTCGCTAAATGGCACGCTTCACGATTTCTTCAACCTCTGCAGGATGAATCGCCGCATTTTCTCCCATGGCAGTCCAGCCGCGTTCCTCGAAACGTTCGCGAATGGTTTGTGCGAGTTTGCCGGTGTCGTCGGAATAAGCCGATACTTTCGTCTCCGTGCCCAGTGACTGAAAAAATCGTTCTGTTTCAGCGATCGCTTCCCGTGCAACGCTTTCGTCATCCCCGGATAACCCAACTACGCGCTTACCATACTGTGCCAACTTGGCCTGCTTGAATTCGAACTGGTTCTCATACAAACGCGGCAGCACGATGGCAAGAGTCCGTGCATGATCAATGCCGTAAATAGCCGTCAGTTCGTGACCGATCATGTGCGTCACCCAGTCGTACACCACGCCGGAACGCAAACTGCCGTTCAGCGCATACGTGGCGCACCACATGAGGTTCGCGGCTGCATCATAATCCGATTTGTCTTTTAATACTTCCGGCCCGACTTCACGCAGGGTTTGCAGGATGGCTTCGGCCTGTCGTTCCTGCAATTTATTCCAGGTCGGACGCGTCAGGTATTGCTCGAGTACGTGCACGTAGGCATCGATGATCCCGTTGGCCACCTGCCTGTCCGGTAAAGTTGCCACAACCGAGGGATCGCAAAAAGAGAATTTCGGGAAGAACTGCGGTCCGCCCACGGTGCGTTTTTCATGGATTTCACTGCGGCTGATCACAGCACCGGAATTCGCTTCGGAACCGGTTGCAGGCAGTGTGAGTATCGTTCCGAAAGGCAAGGCTTTATCAAACGCGGCACCGTCGCGGTGAGTAAGCACATCCCAGGGCTCTCCGTCGAAGTAAAAAGCACCCGACATAAACTTAACTCCGTCGATGACCGATCCGCCACCAACCGCCAGGATGAAATCCACCTGCTTTTCGCGCGCCAGTTCAACGCCTTTCATCAGGGTACTGTATTGCGGATTGGCCTCCACCCCGGAAAACTCCGTGACCGTCATTCCGTCCAGTTGTTCCATGATCCGATCGTAAAGCCCGGTTTTATGAATGCTCCCGCCGCCATATACAAGCAGGATATTGCCTTTAGAGTAGTTCCGGATCTGTTCGGAAAGTTTGCCGAGCTGGTCTTTTCCAAAAAGAATGCGCACGGGGTTGTATGCTTCGAAATCTGACATAATGCGAATGTATCGTTATAAACATAAAAACCCCGACAATGCCGGGGTCTTTTATTAAAACAAAGAATTGGATTAAATGTTGCTCTGGTCACGCACGGCGTAGGCAATGGTGAGTGCATCGATCCGTTGCAATTCCTTACGGATATCAAAGATCAGTGCGACAGGTGCGTTCTCATCTGCTTTTACACAGGTAACGACTCCCTCGATTCCTACTTTTACGCGTGAACGTTTGTCTTCGAACTTATCGCGTTTCCAGCGGCTCACGGCATTCGTGGTGTAGAGTCCGTCCGGTGTTGCCTGCACGACGTTGTCGAGTGACAGGGCGAATCCCATTCGGAAATCTGCCTTACGTGCCGGGTTACGCGGTTCTCCCAGGTACAGAAAGTCGACTTCGGACCGTTGCTTGTACGGCGTCAGATCCGTCGTAAAGTTTCCTTTCGGCTGGGTGTATTTTACAGTCGGGTCATTTTCCTTACTGGTTGTTGCAACCATGAAGAAGAACAGGAGCATGAACACGATATCCGGGAGGGAGGATGTGTTTACGCCGGGAACCGACTTGCTGGTATCTTTTTTAAACTTTGACATAATTCCTTCTATTAACCAGGAGTTACTTCAATAATACGATCCGGGAACAGGATTTTAAGGAGTTCGACACGATCGGCGGATTCTTTATCCTCCAGGTTCGTTTCGGCACGCTTTTTCAACACGCCGTAAGAGATCCCGAACAGTTCCATCGACTCCTCATTCCGGAGGTCGTAAAGTGCTTCCTGAATTTCCGACTGGATCTTCGTAAACAGGCTGTACGAGGTAAGCTGCTGCGTTTTGATACGAATATTCGCCTGGGAAGAGATCTCACGCATCGGGCTTTTCTTGTAGAGCTTCAGCGCCTTGAGTTTCTTCTCCATTTCAGTCAGCATCGAACGCTTGTACGTTGCCATATCCGTTGCCGCCTGGGCTTCCAGGTCTTCCACTTCCTTCGTTACACGGTCGATCTCGGCTTCCATGAAGGAAATGGTTACATCCGAATAGAGCGGGAAATCGCTTTTCAGGTCATTCACCCTGCGGTTGCTGAGGTAAAACTCCTTCACCTTTTCAGAGATGTCATCGGGCTCGATGATCTGCCCGCGTACCATCAACCTGTTCTGCTGGTTCGCCTGGATTTCCAGAACGTCCCGTTTCTGAATTGGCGGCGGTGGCGGCGGGTTCTCCAGCAATTTCGGAATTGTCCGGATGTACGCCTGGTCCTTGTCCATCGTCGTGGTAACCAGGAAGAAGATCAGCAGCAGGAAGGCGATATCCGCCATCGACCCTGCATTTATTTCCGGTACTTCTCTTTTCGCCATAATCTGATTATTTTCTGAATCTCATAAACAGCCCCATCACAGCCGCAAGCAGCCCGATCACGATTCCGAAGAAGGTCACGTAGATACCGGCTGAGATCCAGCTGATGGAAGAGTTATATTCTCTGGCCACACCAATGCTTTCTGCGTTATCGGAAGAACCGATTCCCCAAAAGATGAAGAACAGAACCGCTGCAACTACCACGCCGACGATCGACATGAAAGTACGTTTGGGGTTCGACACCAGTTGCACGGCAAAGAATGCCAGCACCAGCACCAGTGAGATCAGGATGATTGCAATTGAAAAGTAGATCGCTGTATTCATTGCCGCTCCGTCGCGGAATGCTTCCTGAGCCTGAGTCGTGTCTTCACCGTTCGGGCCGAAGAAGAGGAAAATACATGCAATTACTCCCGCCGCACCCAGAACGTATTTCAGCACGTTCATGAATATGTTGAGTTTCTTAGAATCCATCCTATTAAACTTTTTTAAGTAAAAATTTACTTCGGATTACGCTACGCTCGTAGATGTAATCTTGTTCTTGAGCATCATGTCCACCAGGGAAATGGATGCATCCTCCATATCGTTCACCAGACCGTCGATCTTGGATACGATGTAGTTGTAGAATACCTGGAGTACGATCGCTGCGATCAGACCGAATACCGTTGTAAGGAGTGATACCTTGATACCACCTGCTACGGTTGTCGGGGAAACCTGACCATCTTCAACGATCTTGTCGAAAGCCTGGATCATACCGATTACCGTACCGAGGAACCCGAGCATCGGCGCAAGCGCGATAAAGAGCGAGATCCATGAAAGTCCTTTTTCAAGCTGACCCATCTGAACACCTCCGTAGGAAACAACGGATTTCTCAACCATGTCAATCCCTTCTTCGGAACGGTCAAGACCCTGGTAATAGATAGAAGCGATCGGTCCGCGGGTATTGCGACACACATCTTTTGCTGCTTCCACTCCTCCGTTCTTCAATGCGGTTTCCACGTCTTCCATGAAACGACGCGTATTGATCGTGGAAAGGTTCAGGTAAACGATTCGTTCGATAGCCAGTGCCAGACCAAGAACCAGACAGATCAATACGGGAGTCATCCACAGCGGATCCCCCTCGATGTATTTTTGTTTCAGTTCCTGAACGAAATCCTGTTCGCCTTCACTCTTGGTTGTTGTGGCAGTCTGTGTGGTTTGCGCTGCATTGTTTCCTCCGGCCGGCTGTGCAACCGTTCCACTTACAAAACCGAAGGTCATTGTCGCTGCCAGAGCTAAAGAACTAATTAATTTTTTCATGTTCCCAAAGATTAATTTAATCGTAATTCTTAAGTTTTAATTAAGCCAAAAATAAAAAAAATTCTGTAATATAATTATACAATACAGTTGCGGAGAGAGAGGGATTCGAACCCTCGATACGCTTTAGGCGTATACACACTTTCCAGGCGTGCTCCTTCAGCCACTCGGACACCTCTCCGTAATGCGAGGGCTAAAGTACTAATTTTTTTAAACAACCCACTTTAATTCGATTTCAAATTCATTTTTTTGTCATTTCACCGCAAAGCGGCATTTCCAGTGCTTCTTTCACCTTTGCCGGGTCTTTTTCCCGCCCCAGCAGGTACATCAACTTGGTGATCCCGGCCTCGGTTGTCATGTCGCCCCCGGAACTCACGCCGATCTTCGAAAAGAAGCTGCTCGTCTGGTATTTGCCCTGCTCGACCGTTCCGGAAGAACACTGTGTAATATTCAGCACCACACCACCTTCCTGCATATACTCCCGGATTAGTTCCTGGAAGCGCTTGTCGCCCGGTGCATTCCCGCTTCCATACGTTTCGATGAGCACTCCGCGCACCTTGCTGACGTCAAACATGGCCCGGTATATTTCCGGAGAAAACCCCGGGAAGATCTTCAGCAATGCCACCTCATCGGAAAAGTCGGTGAACAACTCCGGTGAACTCAGCGCTGTACGGTAAAGTGCGTTCTCCGCATAACGGATGTGAACTCCCGCAACGGCCAGTTCTTCGTAGTTGGGCGATGCAAAGGCCTCGAATTCGTTCGCCGAGATCTTCGAACTCCGGTTCCCGCGGTACAGCGAATATTCGAAATAGACTGCCACCTCCTGCACCAGGCTTTCACCCGCGCTGTTTCGCATCGCTGCGATCTCAATGGAAGTGATCAGGTTTTCCTTCCCGTCCGTGCGAATGGTCCCGATCGGCAATTGCGAGCCTGTCAGGATCACCGGCTTTCGGATTCCCTGCAACATAAAGCTCAGCGCGGAAGCCGTATAGGCCATCGTGTCCGAACCGTGCAATACCACGAACCCGTCGTAGGCATCATAATTCTCAAAGAGCGTTTTCGCGATCCGTTTCCAGAGCTTCGGGGTCATTTCCGATGAATCGACCGGTTCCTCGAAGCTGACAGTATCCAGTTGGACATTCAGCCGCTTTAGTTCCGGAACATGGTTGTAGACCAGGTCAAAATCAAAACTTCTCAATTCGCCGGTTTGCGGATCGTTGATCATACCGATCGTGCCCCCCGTGTAAAGCAATAGAATTTTCGGAATCACTGAAATCAATATTAGGAAAGAAAATTAATAAAAAACAGTCGCCTGCCCAAACTTTGATTAAACGGTAGTGCCTGTTGAGTTATCCCCCGCCAGCGGAAACAAATCCAGGGCATTGCGCGTGGTAATCTCCGAAATTTCGGCCAATGGCATCCCGTAAATATCGGCTACTTTTTCGGCAATGTGCAACAAATAACTGCTCTCATTGGTCTTTCCGCGAAAGGGAACGGGGCTTAGATAGGGCGAATCGGTTTCAAGTACCAGGTCGTCCGGTGAAAAGGAAGCAAGCGTTTCGGCAAGCCCGCTTTTTTTATAGGTCACCACTCCGCCGATACCGAGTTTGAAGTTTCCATAAGCCAGCACCTTTTCTCCCTGTTCGCGCGTTCCCGTAAAGCAATGGAATACGCCTGAAAGTGTATCGTCGTTCTCCCGGTCCAGGATCGCAAAGATCTCTTCGAAGGCCTCGCGTGCATGAATGACTACCGGCAAATGCAATTCTTTGGCCCAGCGGACCTGTTGCGTAAAGGCTTCGCGTTGTTCTTCGATAAATGTGGTGTCCCAGTAAAGATCCATCCCGATCTCCCCCACGGCCACATTCTTTTTTGCCGGGTCGAACAAATAAGCGCGGATGTGCCCGAGTTCTTCCCGGAAATCAGCACCAACCGACCCCGGGTGCAGCCCCATCATCGGGAAACACTGTCCCGGAAAGGATTTGCAAAGTGCGTACATCGGATCGATGCTTTCGCGGTCTATATTCGGTAAAAACAGTTTGCCTACCCCGGCAGCCAGTGCCCGGCGCACGACTTCTTCATTTTTTCCTTCGTATTTTTCTGAAAACAGGTGCGTGTGCGTATCGATCAACATATTAATAAAGGGAAATGCTCAGCCCGAATTGCAGGATGTGCAGATCAACATTTTGTTTTTTGTGAAAGAGCGGGTTCAGGTTGTATGATGCAAAGAGCGCATAATTGCGGATTCCAAGACGTACATGTGCACTGTAGGTGAATTCGCTGCGCTCGCTCCCGAAGAATTTCTTCACAATGGCGCGCCCGGTGGTTTGTTTTACGTAGGTTTTGTCGTACAGGTTGGCCTGGTAACCGATGCGTGCACCCACATGCAGCTTTATGTGCCGCCACGACGGATTCCTAAAACGCAATTCGATCGGGATCCCGAAGTTATTTCCCGCAATGGCGCTTTTGTAAAAGCCGGGAGTTGTATTTTGCTCGGAAAAACTCACATAACCCAGGCTGTCCTTGCCGAACATGCCGTCATGCCGGTACTTGAAAAACGAATAAGCCACGCCGATACCAAGTGATACCGGGTTGCCTTCGACCAGCGGGATGTCGAACATCAGGTTGGTATTGAAACCAATGTTAAAGCCTCCGGTGCGGAACGGTTCCTCTTTTTTACCTGTCCAGTCGTTATAGGTCAGATCGAAAATGAGGCGGTCGTACTTACGCGTCATTCCCGGCCGTGCCGGTGTGATACCCTCGTAATACCACATAATTCCCGGGCGGAAGCGCGACATCTCATATTTGCCCTTGCCATCGTATTGTCCGAAACCGGAATACGCAAGCAGCACCAGGAAAATAAATACGTAATTTTTCAGCATTGTTTTTGTACCTTGATTAGGCAAAACAGCCGCCACGGCAGAATGTTCACCGCAACAACAGCTTGCGCCGCTAAAGGTACGCACATTGATCCAAACCCGTCGCAATTGACCGCTTTTCTTTGTACGGGACGCATTGACACCTTTAAATTCCTACTTTTAGGCCCATGGAAGAACCGGAAGAACGGCATTTTGACCTGCAAAAATACCAGCAGCCGCGCATTAGCCCGCGCTATGTCATTCGTATTGTTATTTACGTGATCCTGCTTATTTCCATTATCTGGATCACTACCAGCCGCCTGCGCCGGAAACAAACAGCGCAGCCACAAAAAAGGGAGATCCCCGTACAAATGGAACGAGCTCCCGAACAAGGCGGCAACTAAAATGTTATGATTGCATGTTCGTACTAATTTTCATATTCGGATTGTTTGGTGGCGGCGAAGAAAAAACAGCCGACCTCCGCGTGGTCATGGAAGATTTCCAGTCGGAAAAAGGAAAGGCACTCGTTGCCATTTACAATAAGGCAGATGACTTCCCCGACGGAGAACGCTACCGCGAAGGTGTGGCGACCATCTCCGGGAATACGGCGGAATACGTGTTCGAAGACCTCCCTGTCGGGAAATATGCGATTGCCGTGTTCCATGATAAAAATGAGAATTACCAGCTCGATAAGAACCTCGTCGGTATCCCTACCGAATCGTACGGATTTTCAAAAGACGCACCCGCAACCTTCAGCGCGCCCTCTTTTGACGATGCGGCGATCAAACTCGAATCGGACCGAAAGATCCTGATTCACCTGCGCTGATTATCTTTGCACGATGAAAATACTTGTAGCCGGAACCGGCTGGCTCGGACTTCCGCTCGCCCGGAAACTAAGGCGTGAATTTTCCGCGGAGATACACGGAACAACCACTACCGAAGAAAAAGCCAGGACGCTTACAGAAGAAGGAATTCCGACTTTTGTTTACCAAAGCGGCGCAAACAACCGGCTCCCTGAAACACTATACGATCGCATCATCCTCAACATTCCGCCCTCGGATAAACCGCATTATGCCAATGCCATGCTCGAACTCGCCGGACTTCTCAAACCCGGCGGACAGCTCATCTTCATCAGTTCGACCGGCGTGTACCCGGCTCGTCCCGGTAAGATCGACGAACAGTCACCAACCGATGCGGATCACATCCTCGTGCACACCGAAAAAGCACTGAAAGAACGCTACTCAGAAACACTTTCAATCGTTCGTTTCGGCGGACTGATCGGTCCGGGCAGACATCCCGCCCGTTCACTGGCCGGAAGAAAAGGTGTCAAAGACGGCGATGCCCCTGTGAACCTCATCCAACTCACGGATTGCGTGGAGCTCATTACGCAACTGCTGCACGACAATACGGTCGGTATCACGGTAAACGCCTGCGCTTCCGAACATCCTTCCCGGCGCGATTACTATACGGCTGCAGCCCGTGAGTTCGGTTTAACGCCTCCCGAATTCGAAAGCGGCGCGCAAAGCGAAAAATTCATTGACAACACCTTCCTGGTCGAAACCCTCGCCTATCGTTTCCGGAAATCGATCTTCGACTGGAACAGTTTTTGAAAGTTTCCGTAATTTTCCGAACAGATGAACTTTAGACAGACAACATTCTCAAAAAAAATTCGTCTATAGCATTGCATGCGAACGCTGATTATCATACTTCTGCTTCTTATTTCCGGCCTGGCCCGGGCATCTCACATCGTGGGCGGAGAAATTTATTACAATTACCTGGGCAGCAATAATTACGAAGTTCACATCATCATTTACCGCGACTGTGCCTCCAGCGGGGCCGCTTTTGACAGTCCGCTGCCGCTCGGCATCTACAATGCCTCCAACCAACTCGTGCAGGCCGTGGATGTTCCCTTTCCCGGAAGCGTCGTTCTGCCCATCACATTTAACAATCCCTGTATCAACCCGCCGACCGGGATATGCACGGAAAAAGCAGAATACATTACCACGGTGAACCTGCCACCCATTCCCGGAGGATATGTACTCAGCTACCAGCGCTGCTGCCGCGGGCCGAACGTCGTGAACCTTTCCAACCCGGCCGATGAAGGACTGACACTGACTGTCAACATCCCGACCTCCGCCAGTAGCTTTCACGTCAACAACAGTGCACGATTCGACAATTATCCGCCACTGGTGATCTGTAATAACGACGACCTCATCTTTGACCACGGAGCAACCGATCCCGACGGAGACAGCCTCGTATACAGCCTGGTAACTCCCAACAACGGACTTACCAGTTTTCAGCCGGCCATCACACCGGGCCCCAGCCTGAATTACGGTCCGGTGGTGTGGGACAACGGTTTTTCCGGAACGAATCCGCTCGGTGCAGGATCAAACCTGCAGATCAACCCGCAAACAGGTCTGCTGACAGGTACACCCCAACTTACCGGGCTGTTCGTGGTCGGTATTCGTGTACAGGAATTCCGGAATGGCGTCCTGATCAATTCAACGATCCGCGACTTCCTGTTTCGCATCATCACCTGCAACATTACGCTCCAGGCACTCATCCCCGACCAGGAGGACCTTCCCTCGTTCATATCCTATTGCGAAGGACTCAGCATCCAGTTCGAGAACAATTCCTACGGCGGCTCCACCTACCTGTGGGATTTCGGCGTGCCCGGCACAAATACCGACCAAAGCACCGCTTTCGAACCTTCGTTTACCTTTCCGCAATCCGGTACTTATGACATTACCCTGATCGTGAACCCGGGATCTCCCTGCACCGATACGGTGGTCAAACCCTACATCATTTACGAAGAACTGGACGTCGATTTCACTTATACCGATTCCCTGTGCTTCGAAGGCAACAGCGTCGACTTTTCGGGAACCCTCAACGGAAATCCCGCCACGCAGTTCACCTGGGATTTCGGCAGCGATGCCATCCCGCAGACGGCCACCACGCAAAATGTCAACGGCGTTCACTTCACCACGGCCGGCACCTTCCCGGTCAAACTCGTGGGAACCTACAATGTGTGCTCCGACTCGGTGACCTACGATGTACACATCCTGCCCAAACCCATCGCGGATTTCGACATGTCGCCCGATTACGAATGCGACGGACTGACGCAAACCTTTACCAACAGCACCCAATTCGCGCAAAATTACTTCTGGGACTTCGGCGTTCCCGGGATACTTTCCGATACGAGCAATGCCAACAGCCCGGTCTATACCTATACAACTCCGGGCGTATACGATGTCACGCTCATTGCCCATGCCAACGGAGGCTGTTCGGACACAACCGTGAAATCCCTCGAATTCTTCGAGCCGCTCATCATCTCCATCACACACAACGACAGCCTGTGCATTACGGGAAACAGTTTTGATTTCGACGCCAGCGTGAGCGGTCCGCCCAATACAAGCTGGTCCTGGGATTTCGGACCTCTTTCATCCGTTCCGACATCCACTCAACTGAGCGTTCACGACGTTTCCTTTTCGCAGCCAGGCGTGATCCCGATCTCCTTCAGTGCTACCTTCAATGATTGCATCGAGACCATCAACGATCAGGTATTCCTGTTCAAAGAACCCGCGATACACTTCGGTATGATAGACGGCCTGCAATGCGCGCCCTTTACCGCACAATTCATCGATTCCAGCAGTTCTGATACCCCCCTGTATTACCAGTGGGATTTTGGCGACGGCAGCACTTCCACCGACCAGGATCCGGTACACATCTTCGACGTACCCGGCGTTTATCCCATTACACTGAGCGTGCGCACGGACGACGGCTGCGTGGACACCCTGCACCTCACCCGCAACGACCTGGTGGACGTGAAACCAACACCCGTCAGCAAGTTTTCCGTGAGTCCGGAAGAAACCGACATTTGTAACTCGGTAGTCTTCTTCAGCAATGAATCCACCGATGCCACCCTCTACCGCTATTTCTTTGATGATGTCAATTCATTTTCAGACAAAGAGAACACGGCACACACCTATTTTACGGACGGCTCCCATTATCCGCGGCTCATTGCCCGAAACGAATACGGCTGTGCGGACACCAGCATGCAGCACGTATACATCGCGCCCTACACCGTTTTCATTCCAAATGCATTCACCCCCGACCAGGACGAGCACAACAATACCTTTGATGCCGAAGTGGCCCTCGAACCCGTGGAATGGGAATTTTATGTGTACGACCGCTGGGGGCAGGTCCTCTTCGAATCGAAAGACCCGAACGTGGGCTGGGACGGGACTTACCAGGGAAAACTGATGCCGACCGGCGTATACACCTGGAAGATCCGCTACATCAGCTGTGCCGCCGGCGCCCGCTGGGAAGAACAAACCGGGCACTTTAGTTTGTTACGGTAGGTATTTTCAATATAAAAATGTTTTGCCGACCGACCGACTATGCGGAATTTTTAGTAATATTGCCCCCACAACGGGGAATTAGCTCATCTGGCTAGAGCGCAACGCTGGCAGTGTTGAGGTGATCGGTTCGAGTCCGATATTCTCCACGAAAGGACAACTGGATTAAGTTGTCCTTTTTTTATGCTTAAATTTCTTTAATTAGATACTGGTGCGAGTTTGTAATTGCTGGCGCGAGTTTGTAACTCGTGCCTTTTTTTACTAACTTAAAGTAAATGAGCAGAAAATATAAATTCAAAACACCCGGAGGCGCTTATTTTGTAAGCTTTGCTACCGTAAATTGGGTTGACCTTTTTACAAGGCAAATTTACTTGAGTATTTTAGCCGATTCTCTGACCTATTGCAGAAAGAACAAGGGAATTGAGTTATATGCATACGTGTTTATGCCGAATCATGTCCACCTGCTATTTAGATCAACAAAAGAAGATCCTTCCGGATTCATACGCGATTTTAAAAAATATACCTCAAAGCACCTGGTCAAAGCAATTAAGGAAAACCCGGGTGAAAGCAGAAAAGAATACCTGTTAAAGATGTTCGAAGTGGCCGGAACAAAGAACAGTTGCGTTAATGGATATCAACTTTGGCAACAAAACAATAAACCGATTGAAGTGTATACCGATTGGATTATCGAACAAAAAATCAACTACATTCACAACAACCCCGTAAAAGAAGGACTCGTTACAAAAGCCATTGACTGGAAATACAGTAGCGCAAGGAATTATGCCGGAGACCAGACCGTGTTAGCAATTGATTTGGATTTTGTGGATAACGAAGAAACGATTAAAGCAACTTCGGTTAATGCTAGTCGTTTGTAACTGGGTACAGGCACGAGTTTGTAACTAGATGCTGGCACGAGTTTGTAACCAGATGCTGGCGCGAGTTTGTAACTCGTGCCATAAATAATATTTAAACATGAATCCCGAAGTAAGCCATTTTTTAGACGAACTGAATCATCCCCTCCGCGACCTGATTGAAGAATTGCGCAGTATCATCCTCGAAAGTCGTGACGATATCCGGGAAAACATCAAGTGGAACGGACCGAACTACACAATCATGGGGTATGACAGGCTATCGCTGAAAATACTACCAGTCAAATCGCTGCACCTGGTGTTTCACAGAGGTGTCAAAGTTCAGGCTGAACCGGCAGAACGACTGCTGTCCGAAGATTACGGGCTGTTGACCTGGAAATCGAATGACCGCGCCGTACTGTTGATCAAAGATCGGGCTGATCTTACAAAGGCAAAAACCCACCTTCCAAAACTGCTGGCGAACTGGTTCGAAGCCACGCAGTGAGCAAAATAAACTGCTTTCCACTGCGTTTTAATGGGAACCGGCCGTACTAAACCACATCACCCGTATTTCTATAGTTTAAATGACATTCACCCGGGGTTCTGCCGTGGTTGAGCCGTGTTTGCACCGTCTTAAAGGCTATGCACAAGTATACCCGCCGCATACCATCCGTATGGATAAAGTATATCAGTCCTGTAAATGATCAGGGTTCAGGCGAGCGCAAAGGAATGAAATCCCGCAACAGGCGCAATTATACACCCGTTCTATGCGGAGCCTCCGCTCAGTTTATGGATGACCCACGCCGGACCGATCAGCAGGAATTGCAGGTCCTTCAGGAAAGACGGTTTTTGTCCTTCCACCTTGTGTCCGTAAAACTGGCCGATCCAGGCAACGATAAAAATAAGGAGTGAAACAAGCCACAGCGGCAGGTAAAGCCAGATCGCATAGCACAGTGCGACACATAAGGCGGCAAACAGCAGGATCCGAACGGCCATGGAAAAAGAAAGCCGGAGGTAGAAAAGCAGAACCGGGATCAATACGATAACTGCCCAGTTGGCGATGTAAAACGGAACACGGGGGAACAAAGCGTGTAACGGCCCGGGAGGAATACTCATTAACAGGCCCACGATCGAAAAGAAGATCAGCGGAACACAGATATAATGAATGCGTTGGTTAGTCATGTTCCGGTGACTGACCGCGTATTCGTCGAACCATTCCTGCAGGCTTTTCATCTGTCCGTTTTGAATTCAATTTACAAAAAATAAAGCTTTGCAGCTACTTCTGAACGGGAAACTTAGCCGGGAAGGAATAAATTTGAGCGCCGCTGTCGTATCGCGCTGTAATCTCCGAAAAATCACTTACTTTTGCAGCCCGATCGATCGGCATCTATTTTTTCCGGATCAGCACTATGAAAAACATACGCAATTTCTGTATTATCGCTCACATTGACCATGGTAAAAGTACCCTGGCCGACCGTCTTCTGCAAGTTACCGGCACCATTTCGGACCGTGAAATGCAGGATCAGGCACTGGACGATATGGACCTGGAGCGCGAGCGTGGAATTACGATCAAAAGCCACGCGATTCAAATGAACTATCACCATAAAGGCGAGGATTACATCCTGAACCTGATCGACACCCCGGGACACGTGGATTTCAGCTACGAAGTTTCCCGTTCGATCGCAGCCTGCGAAGGCGCCCTGCTGATCGTGGATGCCTCCCAGGGAATCGAAGCCCAGACGATCTCAAACCTATACCTTGCGCTTGAACACGACCTGGAGATCATCCCGATACTCAATAAAATGGACCTTCCGGGGGCGATGCCCGAAGAAGTTTCCGATCAGATCATCGAACTCATCGGTTGCGATCCCTCGGACATCATTCCGGCCTCCGGGAAAACAGGACTCGGTGTGCAGGAGATCCTGGAAGCCGTGATTAACCGCATTCCACATCCGAAAGGAGATGAAAATGCGCCATTGCAGGCCATGATCTTCGACTCTGTCTTCAACCCTTTCCGCGGGATCATCGCTTACTACCGCGTTCGCAACGGTGTGATCCGTAAAGGAGAAAAGGTCAAGTTCTTCAATACAGGCCGTACTTACGATGCCGACGAGATCGGTATCCTCAAAATGCAACTCAACCCGCGTAAGGAAGTTCGCGCCGGCGACGTGGGTTACATCATTTCCGGGATTAAGCAGGCCAATGAAGTAAAGGTCGGTGATACGATCACCACGATGGCAAATCCCTGTTCCCAGGCCATTAAAGGTTTTGAGGACGTGAAACCGATGGTGTTTGCCGGAATCTATCCCGTGGATAATGAAGATTACGAAGAACTGCGCTATTCGATGGAAAAGCTGCAACTCAACGATTCGTCACTGGTTTTCGAACCCGAATCTTCCGCGG
Organism: uncultured Flavobacteriales bacterium; assembly: GCA_964389755.1. Lineage (GTDB taxonomy): Bacteria > Bacteroidota > Bacteroidia > Flavobacteriales_D > Crocinitomicaceae > JBBSUQ01. Next base: position 69,436 of record CAYMEW010000021.1, read on the forward strand.
CACTCGGTTTCGGTTTCCGCTGCGGATTCCTCGGAATGCTGCACATGGAGATCATCCAGGAACGCCTCGAACGGGAGTTCAACATGACGGTGATCACCACCGTACCGAACGTATCGTACAAAGCATACATGAAGCGCGATCCCGAAAAGGAACAGATCGTGAACAACCCTTCGGAATTGCCCGATCCGGCAGCGATGGACCGCATTGAAGAGCCGTACATCAAAGCGCAGGTAATTACGAAATCGGAGTACGTCGGGCAGATCATGACCCTGTGTATCGAAAAACGCGGAGAACTCCGAAACCAGGTTTACCTTACACAGGACCGTGTCGAACTGACCTTCGAAATGCCGCTCGCAGAGATCGTTTTCGACTTTTACGACCGGCTGAAGACCGTGTCCCGCGGATATGCTTCCTTCGATTACCACCCGATCGGTTACCTCGAATCGGACCTCATCAAAATGGACCTGCTGCTCAACGGCGAACAGGTAGATGCACTTTCTGCACTCGTACACCGCAGCAATGCTTTCGACCTCGGTAAACGCATTTGCCTGAAACTAAAAGAACTCATTCCGCGTCAGCAGTTCGAGATCCCTATCCAGGCCGCTATCGGCGCCAAGATCATCGCCCGTGAAACGATCAAAGCGCTCCGTAAGGATGTAACTGCCAAATGTTACGGGGGTGACATCACGCGTAAGCGCAAACTCCTCGAAAAGCAAAAAGCCGGTAAGAAACGGATGCGCCAGGTCGGAAGAGTAGAAGTTCCGCAGGAAGCCTTCCTGGCCGTGCTCAAACTAAACGACTAATCAAAACGATATTGTGACATCGCCGGTTCGGTACCTGCGCTCAGTCAAAGCTATAAATCGTGAACAAAATAAAACCCGGCACTTTGCAATGCCGGGTTATTTTTTATGTTCGTGAACGGAAAAAACCGTCAGTCTTCATCGTCATCATCATCTTCGGACTTATCGTCGGCGACGTCATAATCCTCGTCTGAATCATCCTCGTCATCATCCGAATCGAGTTCGTCGTCCTTGCCGAATTTTCCGAAGTCGTCATCTTCAAAATCCTCCTCATCATCGTCATCAGCCGAAGGACGTGGCATTACTTTATTGATCTTTACGAGGTAAATGATCTCATCCGTTTCCCAGATCAGTGCATCGAGCACCTCCCCGGTAGGTGTTTTGATCGTTGTCAGGTGATTGACATATCCGTCGGGAAAATCCCGCAGGATCTGTTTCTTCTGATCGATCGTCAGTTTATCATAACTAATTATCGCACGTTTCTTGGTCATGACCGTCTTTAAATTTCTAATTTATATATTCTGTTAATCGGTATTACGACATTCTTTTTCAGCAGAACGGCAGTATCGGTTATACCCCAGATGGTGGTATTCACTTTTTTATCACCCGAATCATCCGCAAAATAAATCACGACCTTATGTCTTTCGAGGTTTCCGAGCGCATTGGCACGGCTTAGCTCCTGCTTTAATGCACTGATGTCCTGATCTTTTGTCAAAACCTCCTTTTTGGGAAAATGGAAATCCGCCACCTCCTCTTTTTGCACCAGTAAAAACTCCTTTTCCATGCTGCGACAAAAATAAATCAAATCGACAATTCTACGAATTTTTTTGAAAGTTATACAATTTTTTTTTCGCTACCGGTGAACTACGTTCATCCACCGATTCCATTAACAAAAAAGGCCGCACGCCATCGGGCGCACGACCTTCTTACACTTAAGAAACATGAAGTTTATTAAACCTTGCTGGAGAGTGCTGCTTTGAGTCCGCTCCATTCAACCAGGTGCATTTTAATGGTTCCTACCGGAATTTTGGCTTTTACGAGGATCGGAATCCGGTTTTCATCACTGGTCACCCAGAAGTTTACGTCGTTCTCATTTTCGAAATAACGACCTGTCTGAACAACGGGTACGAACTTGTGACATTTGAATTTCCCTTTGCGAATATGAATCACTTCATCCCCGACGTATTTTACTTTCAGAGGCCAGATCTCATCATCCATAAAGCATTTGAACTCGAAGGTGTCACCCTTTTTCATATTCTTAAAATCAAGCGTTCGGGCATAATAGAACGAGGAGATCATATCCTGGATCGCCATTGGGATCTTAAACTCTTTGCCATCCCCGTTATTGACCTTGTTCTTGTCATGCTTAAAGGTATAATCCTGTTCGATCTTATAACCGCCTTCATTGACGCGACGTTTAAAGAACCAGGGAAAAACGCCTGACTTATCGAGGTAACTTTCGTAGGTATCGTCTACTTTAAAAAACGCACTGAATGCGCCGAGTGTTCGCCCGGTTCCCACCACGTGCAACAGGTCGCGGTTACTCGCTCCTTTTTTACTTGTCGATTTAACTTCCAGTACCGCTTCACCGGCATCCACGAAGCCATAAGTTACGCGATAACGCAATTTTTCTCCTGCCTGGAAGGACCGGTTAGAAGCCGTCGGGTATTTCACGACACCCGAGCTGGACATGCCGATCACAACTGCCAGTAAACCGATGATATACACACACTTTTTCATAATTTTTCAGCTTTAATTGTCACGTGTAGTGCAAAGGATATGCCAAAGTCTCCTTTAAAGACTTAACGTAAAAATCAGCTATTTAGTTTGTATATATACTTGCGGCTCTCAGTAGTGCCAGATCGGGTTGCTTTGTTGCTCTTCCCCGATGGTTGTGGAGGGACCGTGACCGGTAAAAACCACCGTGTCTTCCGGAAGTCTGAAAAGTACTTCGGTGATGGATCGCTTTAGCGTTGCCTGGTCTCCGCCGGGCAGGTCGGTTCGCCCGAAACTTCCTTTAAACAGCACATCGCCGTTAACCAGGTACTTATTCGCCGCATCGTGGAAAACCACGTGTCCGGGTGCATGTCCGGGTGCAAACAATACGCGCAGCCGGATGTCACCGAAGACCAGTTCCTGGCCGTCAGCGAGTTCGTGATCCGGCAATGGCGACTCGGTAAAACCGGGAATTCCATACACTTCGGCTGACCTCCCTGCCATTTTGAGCACAGGCAGGTCCAAAGGATGCAAATAAAAGGGAACGTTGTACGTGCGCAAAACATGCTCATTTCCGAATACGTGATCGATGTGTGCGTGTGTATTGAGCAGCGCCAGCGGCTTTAGTCCGTTTTCACGGATGTATTCGTCGAGCACCGTACGTTCATGAGCCGAACTGCATCCCGGGTCGATGATCACACAATTTCCCTTTTCATCGGAAAGAACATACATGTTTTCCTGGAAGGGATTAAACGTAAAGACCTGAATTTTGACCATGGATCAAAGATACCTCAAATTTTCTGCAATCAGGAACGGAACAATTTTTGGAATTTGCCAAATCATTATCTTTAACCCAAAAATATCCGTTATGAAAATTGTCGTTTTATCACTTTTGGCCCTTCTTTTATTCAGTTGCGGAACCCGCATTCCTTATACGGACCAGATCCGCGAGGAATATGCACTCGATGCCGAGCAAAATATTAAAAAGGTGCAGTTTTACGTTTCATCAACGATCATCCTTGAACAGGAAACGAGTTCGGGCGCGCAGGGAACTTCTTCCGACGGTACGCTTGTATCGAACCGAAGCAGTGAAAAAGAGCGGATCATCATCCCGGTGAATACGAAATGTATTTTCGAAAAGTTCGGTGAAAACGACGAGGTTTTTATCCGCTTCGAAGTGGGTGACGGAAAAGTACTGAAGTTTGCCGTTCGCCAGAATCAGCGCAGCGACAAATATTACCTGGTGGCCGACTGGAAACCATCCAAGGGCGGAGAGATCACTTACGGCAATAAAACCTATTATGCGACTCCCGAAAGCGGGTCGGCCTACCTGATGGTCGTGCTCAAAAAGCTGAACAAAACCCGTCGCAAAGACCGTGTTGTAAAGGGTATCAAAGTTTAGAAAAATTAACGAATCCATAATGTTTGAAGACCGCCTATACCAGACGGTCTTCCTATTTTTGCATTCACTCATCCCGTAAAGAACTTGCATGCAGTTTTTTAACCGCGAACTAAGCTGGCTTTCTTTTAATGAACGCGTATTGCAGGAAGCGATGGACGAACGCGTGCCGCTCATTGAACGCATGCGATTCCTGGGGATTTACTCCAACAACCAGGACGAATTTTTCAGGGTACGCGTGGCCAACGTCAAACGGATGATCTCCCTGAAAAACAAACGGATCACCGGGTTCAAAGGCACTCCGGCGCAGCTTTCCGACGAAATACAAAAGATCGTCACGCGGCAACAACGGCTGTTCGAAGAAACGTATCATAAGCTTGTGAATGAACTCGAACAGGAAAACATCCATCACCTGCACCCGGAAGAAGTGAATGACGACCAAAAAAGGGAACTCTACCGCTTCTTTAACTTTCAGCTGAAGCATTCCATCGTTCCGATCATGCTTAGTAAGAAAAGTCCGTTTCCGGGGCTTCGGGACAGCGGGGTTTACCTGGCCGTAAAAATGACCTTCGAGAACAAGCGAAAGTCGCGCTACGCCATGTTGCAGATCCCGACTGATTTTTCGCGTTTCTACCAGATGCATGATGAGAACCGGGATTATGTGATCCTCCTGGACGATATCATTCGCCTGCACCTCAGCACTATTTTTTCGATTTTCACCTTCGATACGGTTGAAGCCTTTACGTTTAAGTTTACGCGCGACGCGGAATTGTCGCTCGACGATGACATTTCGCTTTCGCTGTTTGAAAAGATCGAGAAGAGCATCAAGCTACGAAAAAAAGGGGATCCGGTCCGCTTCGTATACGACGCAAAGATGCCGGAAGATATGCTGAATTACCTGCTCAATGCGCTGCGCCTGAAACGCGGAAGCAATGTCATTGCGGGAGGAAGGTATCATAACTTCAAAGATTTCATGAGTTACCCGGATTTCGGGAGGCCTGAATTCGTATACAAGAAACGCCAGGCGCTGCTTCATCCGCAACTGGAAAACCGCAAGAGCCTGCTAAAAGCCGTTATTCATAAGGATATTCTCCTGCATTACCCCTACCAGCAATTCGATTACGTCGTGGACCTGATCCGCGAGGCGGCGATCGATCCGAAGGTGAAAAGCATTAAGATCAACGTATACCGAGTTACGAAGGAATCAACAGTGATGAATGCCCTGATGAATGCCGTGCGCAATGGCAAAAAGGTCTACGTGTTTTTTGAACTGCAGGCGCGTTTTGACGAGGAAAACAACCTTTACTGGGCCAACCGGATGAAGGAAAACGGCGCAACGGTACTGGTCGGAACGCAATACCTGAAAGTCCATTCGAAACTGATCCAGATCCAGCGTTTTTCCAGCGGACGGGAACAGCTGATCACGTATATCGGAACGGGGAACTTTAATGAAAAAACTTCCCGTATTTATACTGATCTGGGTTTGCTGACGATTCATGAGGAAATCTCGAAGGAAGTCCGCAAGGTCTTTCAATTACTTGAAAATGCAGGACGCGTGAATTCATTTAATGAGTTACTGGTCAGCCCGATCAACACACGTCACCGGCTGGAGAAGCTGATCGACCAGGAAATTGTTAATGCCCGCCGGGGTGAGAAAGCGCGTATCCGTTTAAAGATCAACAACCTGGTGGATGCCGTACTGATCGAGAAACTGTATGAAGCCAGCAATGCAGGTGTGCGCATCGAGCTGATCGTACGCGGGATCTGTTGCCTGGTACCGGGTGTGAAAGATCAAAGTGAGCATATCCGGGTGATCAGTATCATCGACCGCTTTCTGGAGCATGCCCGTTTTATGATCTTCGAAAATGGCGGACATCCGGTATACTTCCTCACCAGCGCCGACTGGATGGAGCGCAACCTCGACAAACGGATCGAGGTGGGCTGCCCGGTCTATGAGCGTTCACTCCAAAAGGAACTCGATCGCATATTCGAGATCCAGTGGAGCGATAATGTCAAAGCTCGCATTGTGGACGCGGATCAGCGCAATGCTTACGTACAACCGGCAACGAACGCCATGTTGGTACGCTCGCAGGTGGAGTTGTTTGAATATTACAAGCAACGTTCGGAGAAGGTTAAGCACCCCGGAATCAAATCGGAAGTGCTCCCGGATGTGAGTTCGACCACGGACCTGGATCTTTCGTAAGCATTTATTCCTTCCGGAAAGCTTTATCCGCCGCCAAATCAGGCTCCCGAACCGTTAAAAACGACTATCGGCTATTCCCGCTGCCTGAACTTTCGCTCTTGTTGCCTCCTTTCCCTGCG
>CAYMEW010000022.1:0-62949 GCA_964389755.1 uncultured Flavobacteriales bacterium
ATCTAACCACAGGCAAAAAATGTATTTTTCCTCAAGAAAGGCTCGCCGGGATTGAGGGATTTCTCGATGATGGAACACCTTTCACAATGAAAGAGTTAATGTCTAATATGAATAATTTTGGTTTACGGATTAATGAAATGTATGGAGCCCTCGAAAACTTAGAACCGACATGGAAAGGTGTAGAAGCATTTATTAAAATTCCTTTTGACAAGGTGAAATACACCAAAAACAATATAGAGGGTTATCAAACTATAGATCGCGATTATGTGGAATATAGATATGACAAATTTGTCATCACAAATAACCGAAAAATAAAAAACGACAATATAATTAAGCGTATCTCTGTCTATTTAAGAGATGGACGTTTCTTTTATCTGGATATGTCTAAACTAAACTAAAATGGAACTAATTGTAAGTCACAAATTTTTTAAATTGTTTCAACAGTATGCTGAAAATACCTCGAATGAAGTTTTGGTAATGCGCTTTGAAAAAAATTATTCAGGGAATGAGGAGACTTATGGAACTATAATTGAATTATTAGACAACATTTGTCAATCTTTTAAATGGATAGTCCCGTCTTTTATTGCATTACCCTATTCCCCAAAAATTTTAAACGACTGTAATAGAAGTTTTTCTATAGAAAATGGTTCATATGAGAACTGGAGAAATTACATTTTGAATAAATATGCAGTTGTTCCATTACTTAATGAAGACCCTTTAGGAGAGATCGTGGAGTTTCATTTCAGATACAAGCTAAACGAATTGAAAAAATTCGAACGTCTCTATAATGCCGGAACGATTTCCCTAAACTTTAATGGCACAAAAACTATCGGAGAAATACAGCTTGAGTTTCGAAGAGAATTTTTCACCTTTCAGCCCTGGGGCGAAAAATATCCCGATTTTACCTTATCGCTTGAAGAAGTCGCGGCGAATAGAGAAACCTTAAAACACGCCTTACAGCTAATGGAAAATAAGGGGTACTCCTGCGAAATAAAAGGTATTCATATTTAATTAATTGGACACATTTTCGAAATGAGCCTCATTCTATTAGCACCGGAAATAATTTCTAAAGAAACGGTAATTTCAACCTTTGCTAAAATAGCATTACAAACGCATTCTAAATTCTATTTGTCTGAAAATGACACAAACGAAATTTACATAGCAAAGCACTATGATGGAGTCGAGAATTCCATGTATCTGGCCCTGTCGGATGAATCAACCATCAAACAAAGATCAAAAATTGCTAATATTTCAATTGATAACACGGTTTGTTTCATTATAAGTGGCTCTGATCAGGCACATTATGACCACTTTATTTTCGATTTCCTGAACGCTTATTTTATCATCCATCCAAACCGCTAAGCTTCTATATATGATGATTTTATTGTTTCTAAAATCTATGCAAGATCTAAATGAAAACGGCGGATATATACCAGGATGGTGTTATAAAAAAATAGATTAATTTAAAATTGCGGCCACGATTATTTTAATTGTATTCTTAGTTTTAAGTAAAGTTGTCAGTGTCCCTGGACCAGAAAGAGATGATGTGCGGGTAATTTTTTTAAAACAATAAATCATGAAAACAATACATATAGCCTGGCCTGAAGCAAATCGTGGTGTTGATATTGACGTTGAAAATAATGAGCGCTTTAATCGTCTGGTGACTCTATTCGAAGGTCTTCCCGAAAAAAAGGCATTATTAGATCGGCAATTTGATATAATTCTCAAGGGAATAAGTCTGCTAATTTTGAAATCGAACCTGGAGAAAATGTTGGAATCGTATGTATTGAAAGCCTCTGATTCGGAATTAGGAAGAGCATGGCGTTTTAAAGAACGGGAATTCAGGCTTTACAATTCGGGCGATAACGAAGACCGCGAAATTGCATTTTGGCTTAGAACATTAGAATCTCTTACCTGTACAATAGAAATGTCGGGGGCACTGTATCTACTCGATACGGAACCTGTCAGTGATCCGACGGGCAACCTGATACTTCCCATTTTAAAGAAAGCCGGATTTAGTATGCCGATTAAGCTACTTTTGAACACACTGGTTGAAAATCAGGAAATGAACGCGAAAATTACCGGGAAAAGAACCAGCTTCACAAAAGAACAGTTCAAGGCGTGGATTACAATCCTTATTCAAAAAGAACTCATCGAGCAACGAAATGAAACGCTTCTGTTAACTGAAAAAGGCAAAGCACTAATACTGATTTGATGGCATTTTCACCTTCAGAAACAAGCAACCGATCTCCAAACCACGTTTATCCCAACTAAAAAGGGAAGCTCTACGAACTTCCCTTTCTTTATTTTATGCGCGGCCGACAACTATTCTTCCGGCATTCCTCCCGGGCGGCAGCACATCGGTAGTTCTTCGATCGCTTCGGGATTCGCCTTCAGTTCATCGGCATCGTAACCGGTTTCCACGATCTTTTGTTTGATCTCTTCCTTCGTGATCTTTTTTGTTTTGTATTTCACCGTGACGTCCTTCGTGTCGAGGTTCAACTCGGCGAAGACAACGCCTTTTGTATAATTCAGGGCATTTTCGATCCGTTCTTTGCAATCGCCGCAAATGGCGGATGTGTGGATCACCACCGTTTCTGTTTTTTTCTGTTGTGCATAAGTGCCCGTGATCATAAAAAGGGCAAAAAAGAGCATCATTAACTTTTTCATAGTTCTTTATTTTTGACTGTTTAAACGTTTTAATTCAAAGCGGAAACCGACATACACATTGGCTCCCATGATCGGTCCCCAGATACGTGTTGCATCAAAGGTCGGGCCGAAGGGGTTCTGTGCATCGATAATCGCATTTTTTTGTTTGTAATTCGTGAGGTTTTCTCCACCAAGATATATGCTAAAGCGTTTGTGAATATACGTTATCTGCGCATTCAGCAAAGCATACGTATCACTCGTATTTTTGGTCGTAAGCGTGCCACCCGGCAATTGCGAAACCGGAAGGCGCGACTGCCCAATTATATTTCCGGTAAGGTCAAACTCCCATTTCTTATTTCGGGTCTGATAAGCCACGTTCGCAAAACCACGGTGACGCGGAACCATTACTTTTTGCTGCAATTCACCTCCGTATTCCGCGCGAACGTCGAGCAGTTTGTACGCAAAGCGAAACACGAGGTCCCGCACCGGTTCTACCTGCCATTCGGCCTGAATGCTGTTCGAAAATGAACGCCCCTCCAGGTTCCTGAACACGATCGCATTGACGATCAGGTCGCGGTCCACGAGTAGTTGTTGCTGAAAGTCGGTGTGGAAATAATCCAACGTGAGGGAAGACGGATGGCCGAACATTTTGAAACGCTGTACGATGCTTGCTCCCGCATTGTAGGCAATTTCCGGTTGTAAAGTCTGCGCCACCACCCAACTGCGCGATGTCGTCAGTAAAGAGAGGTTATCGACGATGAAGTTCGGGACACGCCAACCCCGCCCGGCCGTTACACGCAGGTCCGTATTCTCCGTGAGAATGTATTTCGCATGAACACGCGGAGAAAACTGGCTTCCGAAGAGGTTGTCGTAATCAAAGCGTGCTCCGGCTACTGCCGTCAGCCGAACGCCTGAGTAGGTGTACTCCCCGTATACTCCGGGCGTCAGTTCCACGCGTTCCGCCAGCAGTTGGCCGAGCTTCTGACTGATATCATCATACACAAAACTGGCCCCGACCTTGTACTTGTGAATGGTCGAACCGATGATGTCGTCATAAAGCAGGTTTACGTACCCCCGTTTTTCACGCCCGGCAAAGCTATTCGTGCTCAGGTCGAAATCGAGGAATTGCTGTTTGTAATTGTAGATCACACCAAGGCTGCGGTAAGGCTGCTTGAATAAAAACCCGGTTTTCGCAAAAGCTTCCACGCTTCCCTGGTTCAGGAAAGTCCCGTATCGCTCGGACATGTTGCTGCGCGTTGCGCCCAGTTGTCCGCCGGTTTTATCTTCGAGGTAGGCCCTGACACCAAAGACGGATTCAAACTTTTCACCCTGGTATTTCCAGCGATTCATGGCTGTGAGCAGGTTTCCGGTCGGCAGATCGCGAAAGCCGTCGTCGTTGTGGTCGAATTCCTGCGTATTCGCAGATGCATGCACAAACCACCCGGTACTCCACTTATCGTTCAGGATGTGCCCGGCGTCGGCGTTGAATTCATAGCGGCCGAAACGATTGGCGTATCCGTTCAGGTAAAGCCGTTCCATTTCGCGCGGTTTCTTGAACTCGATGTTGATGAGTCCGGCCATGGACTCGTACCCGTTCACCGCATTTCCGGCTCCCTTGGTAATTTGCATCGAGTTGATCCAGGTTCCCGGAATAGAATTCAGTCCGAACGCACTCTCAAGCCCGCGCAATGCAGGAATGTTTTCAAACTGGATCTGCGTATACACGCCGTCGAGGCCCATCATCTGGATACGTTTGGCACCTGTTACGGCATCGGTAATATTGACATCTACCGAAGCGTTGGTTTCAAACGATTCAGACAGGTTGCAACAGGCGGCCTTTCGCAATTCATGCGAGTTGATCTGTTCCACCAGTAAGGGGTTCAGACGTGACACTGCGTGACCGTCCTGTCGTGCCTGAATGACCACCTCATCCAGCAGCAGATCTGAAAACAAGGTGATTTCCAAAGCCGTAAACCGGTCCTTTTTTGTGATAACGAGTGTATCCGGACGGTAACCCATGGCGCTTACCACGAGTGAGTCCGGCAGTTCTGCGGGCATTTCCAGGGAAAACTTCCCGTCGTTGTCGGTAATCGCACCCGACCGTGCATGTAAAAAGAAGAGCTTTGCTCCGATAACGGATTCTTTGCTTTTGGTATCCGAGCCATAGACAATGCCTGTAAGCTGTGCCTTTACACTTCCGAAAACCAGCAGGAAGAATCCTGCAATTATGAATTTCATGTTTGATTTAAGATTTTTCCGTTAACAATTCAGTTAAATGTCCGGAAAAGATCAGAGGCGGTAAACGCAATAGCGGATGCAGCGTTCAAAACCGGTTAGCGGCGGACCGTTTGCCGGATTCACCGAAAAGTCGTTCTGAGAAACGATTTTTCGTTCCGTGCTGACAAAAGTGTGTTCCGTCGCAATTTCAATAGCTACAATGGAAAACGCCGGAACGTGCTGGCGAAAATCATCGAATTTAAGCTGGTAAATCTTCTCGGTGGAATGGCAGCAACTCTTTTTCTCTTTCGGAACCTCCTGTTTTGTTTTGCAGCAGGAAGCCTCCTTTTTATCGGGACAATGATCCGTTTCCGGGAGAATATAAGAGTGTGAAACGCCGCTAACGGTACATTTGTGAATAAATTCGCGCAACCCGAAGTTCCCGCCCAAAACCAGGACGATCAACAATAGCGGAAATACTGAAACGAGCTTTTTCACATTTACAAAGGTATCGAAAATGCTTTGGGAAAATAAACGTAATTTTGCAGTAAAATTGTATTGCCATGAATGTACCGGTTACCGTATACGCAGAAATGACGCCGAACCCGAACACGATGAAGTTCGTTGCGAACAAGTATTTGCTCATGACGGGCGACTCCGTTGAATTCACGAGCCAGGCAGAAACGAAAGGATATTCGCCGCTCGCAGAAGCGCTCTTCGGCTTTCCCTTTGTTAAGGGTGTATTTATTGCGGCTAATTTTGTAACCATCACCAAAACACCCGATCTTTCCTGGGATTTTGTAACTATGGAACTCCGCGAATTCGTGAAGAATTTCCTGATGGAAGGCAAAGATGTGCTCGTCCAGATGCCTGCACCGAAACCGGTGGCGTCGAAAAAGGAAACCACGCCGGGTGCTCAAAAAAGCTATACTCCTTCTGAGTTTGACGATGCAATCGTGAATTTGCTGGATGAATATGTGCGTCCTGCTGTAGAGAACGACGGCGGCGCCATTGATTTTCGCAGTTTTGAAGACGGCGTTGTAACCGTGGTACTAAAAGGTTCCTGTTCGGGATGTCCTTCTTCCACGGCCACGTTAAAAGGCGGGATCGAAAACCTCCTTAAATCGCATTTACCGGAAGTAAAAGAAGTAGTAGCCGAAGAAGAATAACCAAAAGTATCACATAACAGCACTGTTCAATCCGTTTAAACCATGACCGCTTCTTTTTCAAAATCCCTCAGGACCGGGATCGACAGGCTGTTTGAATCGTATACTGCTTCTTCAAGGGCCTGGAACAAACCAGTTGTTTTTTCGCTTCTCGCATTGCCGGCGTCACTGGCTGCGGCATGCATACTCGCACTTATATTCGAACTCGCGGGCTCAATGATCAGATCGGGCCTCATCGGAAAATTCTTCGGCCCCGATTTCCTCTTCTACCTGGTCGTATTTTACGGGCATATATCTTTCGCGGCGACAGGTGTATATTGCCTTTATTATTTCAAGCGAACCGAGCTTTCGAATAAGAGTCTTAGTTACCGGGACAAAATTCCCGCGTACATCGTATTCGTACTATTCATGGTATTACTTTACACCGGGATATCAATATGGCTTCTTAAGAATGAAACTTCCGACTTTTTTTACGACTCTGATTATGCTTTCGGTTTAAAACTGCAGTTCGGCACCTGGATCAATAAATTGTGGACTTCACTGACGCCAATCCTACTGATTACCATTTCGTTTCTGCTTACGCAGTTCTACCTGACCGGAAAACTGGACCGCGCCTATTTCAAAAAATTCCGAAACACCTTGCTGGCCTCCCTGGTGCTTGCTTTTATACTGTTGGCCGTATGGCAGCAACTCGCTCAATTACTCACCGTTTTACTCGTTGATTTTATCAGTATCTTCTATCCGTCCGAATATACAGGACTCATCCCGAAAATTCTTTTACAGTTTGGTTTGTATGTCATCCAACTCGTCGGGATGCAAGTAGTCTTTACGTTGCCTCAGGTTTTTGAAGGTCAACATGTGCATACAATACAGATCGAAGAAATTGCGGAGCAATAGCGCTGTCTTATTGACTTACTTTTCGAAGTGTTCAGAGGTATACCGGTTGATGTACGTGGCCAGGCCCTTTCCTTTTTCGGCGAGTTCTTTCATCCGTTCGACGTGTTCACGACCCGCACTCGCATAGCTGTAGCGATAGACCTCATCGTCGTGCCGGAAAAGGACAAGTATGAAATCCTCTCCACATTCGTAGGCACGCACTCCTGAATTTCCACTTTTATCTGGATAGAGTTTCATCATTCTCTAAACAAGTGACACAAGGTAAAGTTGTCGCCTTTTTTAGCGCGAATTCGGGATCCGTTGAGGATCGTTTTTAATATCCGTAACGCTTTAATTTCTGTTCCGAAGCACGCCAGTCCTTGTCCACTTTTACAAAGGTTTCAAGGAATACTTTTTGGTCAATGAACTTTTCGATGTCCATACGGGCCGATTTCCCGATCCGTTTGAGCATTTCCCCTCCTTTCCCGATAATAATGCCTTTCTGCGAATCGCGTTCCACGATGATCAGGGCACGAATACGCGTAATATCCGGTTCTTCGAGGTATTCTTCCACTTCCACCTGGCATGAATAGGGAACTTCTTTTTTACAATGCAGGAAGATCTTTTCTCGGATCAGTTCGGAAACGAAAAAGCGCATCGGACGATCGGACAGTTCTTCTTTGTCGTAATAGGGCGGACTTTCCGGGATCAGTTCCAGGATGCGATCCCGGATTCCCTCGAGGTTAAAGCCGTGCAGCGCGGAGATCGGATACACTTCCGCATTGGGCAGGCGTTCTTTCCAGTATTCCAGGCGCTCTTCCACTTTTTGCTGGTCGCCGAGGTCTACTTTGTTGATGAGACACAATACCGGAACGCGTAGTTTGGAGATCCGTTCCAGCGTTTCACGGTGATTCATTTCGGATTCGAAGATGTCGGTGATAAACAGGAGCACATCCGCATCCTTCAGCGACATGCTCACATACTCCATCATTTGCTCGTGCAGCTTGTAGGAAGCATTTACCACACCGGGCGTATCCGAAAACACGATCTGGTAATCTTCATCGTTGACGATGCCGAGTATGCGGTGACGCGTCGTTTGCGCTTTCGAGGTTACAATTGACAGTTTTTCACCCATCAGTTCATTCATCAGGGTAGACTTCCCGACATTCGGGCTACCGACAATATTTACAAATCCCGCCTTGTGCGCCATGATTCCTTTTTTGGGCAAAGGTACGGAATTCGGGACATTCCGTTTTTCTCTCATACGGAAATACCGAAAGTAGCACTTGAATTCGTAACTTTGCAGCTTAATTATTTCTCCAACCATACAGATATGAGTAACATCGTAGCGATCGTCGGAAGGCCCAACGTGGGAAAATCGACCCTTTTTAACCGGCTTACGGAGTCGCGGGATGCCATCGTGAAAGAAGTGAGCGGCGTAACGCGTGACCGCCTTTACGGACGCGGCGAGTGGAACGGTATCCAGTTTTCCGTCATCGATACGGGCGGATATATTCACGGTTCGGAGGACGTGTTTGAAGGTGAGATCCGGAAACAGGTGGAAGTGGCTATCGACGAGGCCAGCGTCATTGTTTTCATGGTAGACGTGATGACGGGAATCCTCGACCTGGACGAAACAGTCGCTGCACTGCTTCGCAAATCCAAAAAACCGGTGCTCATCGCGGCGAATAAAGTGGACAATACCGAACGCGTCGGACTCTCGTCCGAATTCTGGTCGCTCGGCCTAGGGGATGTATTCGACCTTTCTGCAACCAACGGAAGCGGTACGGGCGAATTACTCGATGAAATCGTGAAGTATTTCGATAAAGAAGACAACGGTAACCGGGAAACGGACGAACTGCCGCGCATTGCAATCGTCGGGAAGCCAAACGTCGGAAAATCATCACTTGTGAATGCCCTTACCGGCAAAGAAAGTAATATCGTTACGGAAATTTCAGGGACCACGCGCGATTCGGTCAATACACGCTACAACGCGTTCGGCTTTGATTTCATGCTCATCGACACAGCCGGGATCCGTAAAAAGGCCAAGGTGAACGAAGATATCGAATTTTACTCCGTACTGCGCTCGGTACGCACCATTGAAAGTTCGGACGTCTGTATTTTCATGATCGATGCCCAGGAAGGCCTGCAAAAACAGGACCTGCACATCTATTCGATCATTCACAAGAACTCAAAAGGCGTGGTGGTACTCGTTAACAAGTGGGACCTTGTTGAAAAAGACCAGAATACGATGAAAGCCTACGAGGAAAAGTTGCTGAAGGAACTGGCACCTTTTAATGATGTACCGGTCATTTTTACCTCGACCATCAGCAAGCAACGCATTCACAAAGCGCTGGAGACTACCATGGAAGTATTCGAGAACCGGACGCGTAAAATTCCTACTTCCCAACTCAACGATGTCATGCTCGACGTCATTGCACACCACCCGCCACCGGCCATGAAGGGCAAATACATCCGCATTAAATTTGTGCAACAACTCCCGACGCATACTCCGGCTTTCGCGTTTTTCTGTAACCTTCCGCAATACATTCCGGATAGCTACAAGCGTTTTCTCGAAAACCGTATGCGCGAAGCATTTAACTTCAGCGGCGTGCCGGTCAAAATCTTTTTCCGAAAGAAGTAAAAAGTTCTCAGCTTCGGAAAAAATTAGTATTTTGGGAGTATGGGAGGCGGAGGCGGCCACATAATGGATATGCTCAAACGTTTGCAGGCAAACAGGAATGCCCGGACGTCGAATAAAACTGAATTCAAACAACACGGTCATCTCGTGCATACCTCCGACGGGAAAAGCATTGATTCGGCGTTGCGTTTCAAAACTGTCAGCCCGGAAAAGCAACAGCATGTGATCCGGGAAATGCGACTCAAACTCAAAACCCGCAGAAAAAGAAATCTCCTTTTGACGCTCTTCGTGTTTTTACTTTTCGCAACTATGTTGGCATTGCCGTTGCTCTTCTTACCCCGAAAAACTATCTTTGTTTCACACAATTAAATATATGAAAACCTTCGGAAAACTAATCGCCGCATTATTTACCGTGTTTTTGGCCGGTGCATCGCACGCGCAAACCGAAAACATCAACTTCAACGACTTTGTAAAGCAAACCCAGCAATCTTCCAGTGATTACGGGCAAATGCGGGTCGGCTGGTGGATTCCCATCGAGTTTTGGGAAATGTCTCTCAGGGCTGCCGGACTTCCTGAAAACGAAGTTGAGGACTTCTGTGAGACCCTTGCCCCTTACTGCATGTTTGCCGTAATTGACGGTAGTTCGGAGGGGACGACCTTCACGTACCAACCCGAAAGCAAGATCCGGAAAAGCATCCGTTTCGTGGCTAACGGTGTAAGCTATAAACCACTCCACGAATCGAGTCTTACGGATGAAGCACAATTAGTGCTTGAGGTAATCCGCCCGATCTTCAAACAAATGATGGGACAAATGGGCGAAAACCTGAACCTGTATGTATTTTCGAATTTCAACTCAGGTAATGTTCGCCTTTCGAATCCGGCCGAGCCGGGACTGGTCCGCCTGGAACTACTCGACTATTCCTATGAATGGAATACACCCATCCCCTGCATGACGCGTCCCAAAATATGCCCGGAAGACGGCGAAGAACTGAACGGGACCTGGAATTATTGCCCGATCCACGGCAATGCGCTCGTACAGAAAGAAGATCCGTCCGAATAAAAAAACACAATCAGCCAACCACATGATGATGCGCGAAGAACTTATTGATTACTATTACGAGCAACGCAGGAAAGGCATGGACTTTTCACAAATCCGCAAAGAACTATTTGATGGCGGACTTACCAGTGACGAAGTCAAGCGGATCATACGAGCCATCGACAACCACCTCGTCGACGATGTTCGCGCAGATGATATCGAAAGTTCCTCGGAAGGAATCGAACGGCTGGTCATTGGCGCCTTGCTTTTGATCGGCGGCGTGGGCCTGACGCTCGGCACGTTTTATTTCCCGGTGCGCGGTTACAGTATACTCGCCTTTGGTCCGATCATGGCCGGGCTGGCGCTGATCGGGCGGCGGCGAAGAAGGAGTCGGCTGTCATCTTCAAATGCGCGCCGTTTCAAACGCTAATTCGGACTGCTTTTTGTTGACAAAAGGCGGGATATGTTCAAATCATCCGCCCTGCGGGCCTTGAGCAGATGCCGATTATTACTATTTTTAACGTGAATTTTTCACAGTTTGAAATTCGGGGCGATCGACATAGGAACGAATGCCGCCAGGCTACTGGTTGGAGAGGTGACAAAGGAAAACGGTCATTCTTTTGTCAAAAAAATTTCCTACACACGTGTTCCGCTTCGCCTGGGTGAGGAAGTATTTACCACCGGACGTATCTCGAAACGCAAAACCGAAGATTTCATCAAAACCATTCAGGCCTTCCGGCTGATCTCCGAAATTTTTGAAGTACGACAATTACGCGCCTGCGCCACTTCCGCAATGCGGGAAGCATCAAACAGCAAAGCGGTACGGGAAAAGATCCGTGAATCCACGGGTATCGAACTGGAGGTGATTTCGGGGGACGAGGAAGCGGAACTGATCTTCGGAACCTTTTTCCTGCTGGACATCGACCGGACCATACCGTTTATCGTGATCGATGTGGGTGGCGGAAGCACGGAAGTCAGTGTATTCGAAAGTGGTGAACGCGTCGCATCGCGCTCTTTCGAGATCGGGACGCTTCGTTTGCTGAAAGAAAAAGTACGCAGCGACATCTGGGACGATATCGTCAGCTGGATCCGTACGCACGTCGATTTGAAAACGGCGCACCGGATCTTCGCCACGGGCGGAAACATCAACAAGGTCCACAAGATCCTCGGTGCGTATCACATGGAACCCATTTCCATTTCAGCCATTCAAAAGCTGCGGGACGAATTACATGCATTGACAATCGCGCAACGCGTTGAGAAATTTCAGTTAAAACCGGACCGTGCGGATGTCATTGTTCCGGCCTGTGATATTTACATTCACATAATGAAAGCCCTGAAGCGTAAAAAAATGATCGTTCCGAAGATCGGGCTTTCCGACGGAATTATTTACGACCTTCACCGCAAGAGCCGTCAGCGCAAAAAATAAGCTTACATTTTTTTATCGATCTGCTTCCCGACCATACCGGCGGCCATGTTATTCAGCATGACTTCCTTCATACCGGAAAGAATTCCTCCGAGCCACAGCACGACCATTCCTTTATATTTGGGTTTGCGGTGGTAATAATTCGCCCAGTTCGTGTCGTCCGTCGTCTGATCGTTTTTCTTGCGGACAAACCAGTTGGCGATCATCGTTTTGAGGCCGGCCTTTTCATTTGAATCCGGTTTGAGCACCGTGAATTTTAGGTCGTGGTAAAACATGCTGACCGTTCCCCAGGTTTCGGAGTCGGTCGCTTCTCCCTCGAAGGTTATTTTATCGATTTTACCCTGGTCTAACCGCACGGGTGCAAGTCCTTTAAAAAATGTGTTGAAGTCGGAAAAAGCCAGGTGCGTAATACTGCCACTGTATGTGTGGAAATTCGTGGTGTCCGACAGCGGCATGTGTGTTTTGAAAACAATTTTCCCCGTTTCCAGGATATTGGCTGTCAGATTCACGTCGAGCGTATCGCTGTTCCCTTCGATCGAGTTAATATTATAGATTTCGCCGTGCAAATCGGTAAACCAGATCTTTGAAAGTGCTTTATCGTAATCGCTGAAAATGTTGTAAGTGAGTTTTGTCCGCTTAATAGAAAGCGTATCCACGATCAACGGAAAATCAATGGCAGCGACCATCTCACGGAGAGTCTGCTTACGCTTGTTTTTATCGTGCTGTTTGCGGTAGTTCTGGAGCATATTGATCGCGCAGGAATCGGTGTAAAGCCGTTCGATGTAGACCTGTCCGTAATCCATGATGCGGTTAAAGTCCACGCCGCGCGCAACGAGGTTCTTCAGTTTACTTTCCGCAAACAATTTCCGGTTTTTGAAATCAAAGCTATGTTCGGTGAGCGTTTGCTGGCACAGCGCATCGATTCCTTTTATGGAAATGTAATTATTCTCTTTATCCAGCCTCAGGGAGTCCAGGTCGTAATAATAATCTGAATCGAGTGGCGTGTAAATGGCTTTTTGGGATGCCATGATTACCTGCTTATACTGGATGTAAGAAATATCCTCGCTAAACCGTTTTAGAACGCGTAGGTCGCGAAAACTAATATCGATCTTATCGGTTTTAAAAATCGGCTTTTTATAGTTATCATCGCCGTAGACGCGGAGTTTTCCCTGGTTCATTGAGAAATGTTCGACCACGAAATCACGGTTGAGTTTTTGATTTCCACTCTGCTTTCCGGACTGCGTGTTTCGGATACTATCCTTAGTGGACGTGAGAAAGTACTCCAGATCCGGATCTTCAAATTCGATTTTCCCGATTCGGACGTCCTTCTGCAGGATGATGCTCCAGGTACCGATATCCGAAAGACGAATCTTATGCGCTTTGAAATTCAGATAGGGCAACCGGTTTCGAAAACTTTTATCAATGGTATCACAGGTCAGTTTTGCATCCGTGATCGTAACGTTCAGATCGAATGGGTTGATGTTTGAGTTCATTTCCGCGTACTCAAGCGTATAAAAACCATCGAAACGCATGCGCACGATTTCCTGGAGGCGGGATTCCACCATAAATACGAACAGGGTTGTCATCGCAACGGTGAGCAGAACGATCAGGTCGCAGAGGATAAGCAACGCATTTTTTAGAAAACGAAGCATATTTACTCCGTTTCGCGGTTAGTCTTGTAATCTTCGACGTTGCTGAATTTCCGAACATCATCGTACACGATCGCCCAGATGCGGTTTGCAAAATTATTATCCTTCTGGATGACATCTTTTACCCCGGCCTCTTTAAGATTCTCAATAACAACCGGATCCGTACAATCACTGATCACAACTACGGAGTTCAGGTTTTTCCTGCGGTTAATATCGTTCAGTGTGTCGAGCAGATCATTCGATTCGGCATCCACCGACTGCAACGGATAATCGATCAGGAGCATGTCGATATCCTTTTTTTCGTCCGTTTCAAAATCTTCGATATTCTCAAAAATGCGGGAATCAAACTGCATATCCGGGAAGTTGGCTCCTTTGCAAATCTGCGGCAATTTCTTTTCGATCACTTCGCGCAGGTAATCATCCTGCTCAACGGCAGCGATCGAATACTTATGGTTATATTTTTCAATCATAATGTGTGTGTTTATCTATCCATTAAACAAAAAGGCCAGCCCGCGGGTTTCCGTGAAATAGACAACTTGTGTTAAAAGAAAGAAAGGTATCCGAATGTAGCGAATACCTTTCTTTGGAAGTATATATGATGGATTCTATGGATTTTTCATCCCAGTACCTGTTTGCTTAGTGACTGATCCCGAAAGCGATCCCGCCATTCAGCGAAAGTGTGTTGTTTGCAAGGTTGTTCGGGTAATTTGTATTGATGTCATTCGCGCGCATGAGTCCGAGCATGTATTCGGCGTCGAACTGCAACCAGATACGCGATGCGATGCGGTAGTTAAAACCAAGTCCGAGTTGCGCTCCCACGTCAAAGGTATTGAAAGCAGAAGTCATGTCATATCCGCGTACGATATCCTCCGAGCGTGTCATGAACCCGAGGTTTACACCACCGGTTACTTTCGGACGGAAACGATCATCTACATCGCGGAAAAACCACATTACTTTCGGTACGAGTCGTACGTAATCGTTCTGTACGCGGTAGCTGGTAACTCCGTTTCCGTAGATCGGGGAATACGTCTGAACGTTGTAGTCACCACCCTGGCGCGAGTAAAGCAGGTCACCACCGAACCCGAAATGCTCATTTGTACTGTAAACTGCCGTAATTCCGACATTGGCACCTGTGATACCATGATCAGTTGCGAATTTGCTGAATTGGGACCATTGTCCGCCTCCGCGTAAACCGAGGGAAAGATCCTGTGCATAAGTTTGTCCTGTTCCGATCATCAATGCGCATCCTGCTGCAACTAATGATATGTGTTTGATAAATTTTTTCATAACCATTTGTTTTTTGTTTCAGACACTCAGACAAAATCGTACCCGGAACAGTGACCACTGAAAATCAAACGTTTAAATTCAGACTGATCTGCATGAAGTGTGTGTATTTGCGGACGATCTGTGTTCATTTTTCCACAAAAGCGACAAAAATGTGAGCGCAACCTTATACATCGGCCGGCAGACTTACCAGACATATAGAAAATTATTCTGAGTGGAATTTGTTGCGGGCGAAACTCCACAAATGGGAAAAATATTACCTATCAATATCGGTTTGTAACGTTTCGAAAACAGCTATTCAAAAATATTAATTCACTGAAAAACAATATATTGTGATAATTTTGAGGTTTTGGCAACAAATTCGATCAGGGGATTCATAACAAAATTTCATATCGCTACCTTTTCAAAACAAGAGCGCCCTGAAATTTAAAAAAACAGTATTAATTAATAAATAAGAAACGTCATGGGAAATTTACTTTATTTCATCGCAGTGATTCTCGTAATAAGCTGGGCAATCGGATTTTTTGGCTATAGTGCCGGTGGAGTTATTCACATCTTGCTCGTTATCGCGCTCGTCGCATTTTTATTGCGTGTGATTCGCGGAGAACGTGTTTAGACTATAGCGATCAGCAGCGGAACCGTTCCCTTTCTTCAGGAACCGTTCAATGCCGTTTAGGATACAATTAGTTTAGCATATATCTGCAAGGCCGTTCGTTTTTGCTAACAACGGCCTTTTTTAGGCTCGAAATTTTAAAAACGCTCGTATGCATACCGATATCTACGACCAGATCCGTGAAAAATTCGCTTCCTACTGGGAAACGATTTTACTGAGCATTCCCCGGATCAGCCTGTCTGTAATCCTGATCGGGATCTTTGTCCTGGTTGCCATTGGCCTGAGTCGCCTCCTTCGCCGCCGCTTTTCCCGGAAAACGGAAAACCGGCTCGTGCTGAACTTTGTGCTCCGGCTTACGAAATTCATCATCATTCTCTTCGGAATCATCCTGGCACTTAACACGCTCGGATTTACGAACCTGGCAGGCGGGTTGCTTGCAGGTGCCGGTGCGGGGGCCATCATACTCGGTTTTGCCTTTAAAGAGATCGGAGAAAATTTCCTGGCGGGAATCTTGCTATTGTTTGACCGGCCGTTTAACGTAGGTGATACGGTAACCATCCAGGGAAATATGGGAAAGATCCGCGCACTGAACTTCCGGACCACCCACCTCAAAGCCATGGACGGAGCGGATATTTACATTCCGAACGGGGCCATTATTAAGAACGAAGTTTACAATCATACGCAGGACGGGCTGCAAAGACTTGAGTTTAATATCGGGATCGATTATGCCGCAGATGTCGATCAGGCCATACATATCATTACGGAAACCGTGATTGCACATCCGGAGGTAACGGAAGATGAAAAGACAATGGTGCTGATCCAGGATTTCGGAAGTAATGTGAACCTGCGAATTCTCTTTTGGATCAAAACGCTCGACTTTAAAATTACCGCTGCCCAAACGCGGATGGAGATTATGCGAAATGTCAAAAACGCCCTTATGAAAAATGGTTTCGGAATGCCTACCGGAGTTCAGGATATTCGTATCCGCGACCATGTACACGTTGTTCAAAGCACCGAAACCCGTCCGGAATAAACTGAACTATGGAAACAAACCTGATCATTGCCGATGAAACGATGCTGACCATCTGCCGCCGCAAATGCGGGCGCGGTTTTGCGTATTACGCGGAAGGAAATACCCTGATCCGCGACCGGGAAACGTTGAAACGCATTCGCCAACTGGTGATCCCCCCGATGTGGAATGAAGTACTGATTTCCTGCGAGGAGCGGACACACATCCAGGCGGTCGGACGTGACCTGAAAAATCGGAAACAATATATTTACCATGAATCCTGGACCGAACAACAGCAACGCGAAAAATTCGAAAAATTAGGTTCATTTGTGCGAAAATTACCGGAATTCCGCGCATTTTGCCTTCAAAATCTAAAAAGCAAAACGCTTTCTCGTAAAAAAGTGCTGAGCATTGTGTGCCTGATCCTGGACGAATACGGGATTCGTGTTGGAAATGCGCAGTATGCACGCAGTAATGAAAGCTACGGACTGGCCACCATTCGCCGGAAACACCTGCACATGGAATCCGATGAACTTCACCTGAAATTCAAGGGTAAAAGCCACCAGTACCTCGACATTGCAGTCAGCGACCCGAAACTGGCCGAACTCATTCGTGAATGCAGTGAAAAACCCGGTTACGAGATCTTTAAATACCGTGAAGGATCAAATTGGGTAGATGTGGATAGCCAGGACATCAACGAATTCATCCACGAACACCTCAGTCCTGAAATTTCGAGTAAGTATTTTCGGACCTGGGTAGCCTGTCGTAATGCCATTGAATACTATCCGCAAGCACTCCGGATCTGTACGGAAAATCCGCGTAAAAAATTACTTCCGACACTCATCAAACTGGTTGCCGACTCGATCGGGAATACTGTGAGCGTTTGTCGCAAGTATTACATCCATCCCGTTATTCTTGAAGCGGCCGAAGAACAGCAAATCCCGTTAATCGAGCAGAGTGAACATTCGATAGAAGAACGTTATTCGGAGGCTGAAAAAGTCGCACTGGAACTGATCGGATGATCAGTTTTTTTCCTTCGGAGAATCCTGTTCACCGGCTTCGTCGCTGTTCTTTTTTGAATCACCCGGTTCGGCTTTCTGCATTTTTTTCTGTACGACCTCCTGCATGTATTCCTTATTCTCGTACTCGATTTCCTTCATCTCGATGCGGACCGCGTTTTTCGCCGGAATGATCTTGTCTCCGTTCAGGTAGGTATACACCTTCGTAAATTCGGCACCGATCAGCAGGATCGTCACTATGTAAAAGACCCACAATAACAAAATAACCAATGCTCCGGCCGCACCATACGTCGAACCCATTGAACTCGTCCCGAGGTAATAGGAGATCGCGTATTTTCCGATCACGAACATCAGTGCCGTCACCAAAGCCCCGACCCAGATATTCCGCCAACGGATGTGCGCATCCGGTAAGATCTTAAAGATAGCTCCGAAGAGCAGCGTAATTGAAAAGAAGGAAATCGAATTGTTAATGATCATGGCATAAAATGAAGAAAAATTCGGCCAGCGATCTTCCAGGTATGATCCGAGGTATCCGAACACGGCATCCAACAGCAGCGAGGCAAGCAGAATGAACCCGAGCATGAGTACCATGGAAAAGGAAATAACCCGGTTAATGACGATTTTCAGCAAACCGCGTTTGGGCTTGGCCTTTACATGCCAGATCGTATTAAGCGATGACTGAAGCGTCGCAAAGAGCGTGGTCGCAGAAAACAATAGCGTGGCAATCCCGATGATTGCGTTAAACCACGATTTATGTTCGATACTCACGGACCCGATCGATTCTTTCAGCTGCAGCGCCGAATCCTGCCCGATCAGTTTTCCCACTTCATTATAAAACTTATAGTTGATCGTGTTTTCACCGATAAAGATATTGGTAGTGAACAGCACGACAAGCAGCATCGCCGGCAAGGAAAAAAGCGTGTAGAAAGCAATGGACGAACTATACGCCATTACTCCGTCTTCCGAGATCGCTTTAAACAACATGCGAATCCCCGTCATTAATTTCTTCATAGAACTTCGGTTGTTAACTGTGAGTTATAACAAGCCATTTTCGAATTCGTTCGATGGCAGGGCCGGTGCAGGTTCATTTAAAAAGATTATTTAACTAAAAATTAATCAAACGTTTGTTTGAATTTTGAAAAAAGCGGTACCTTTGCGGCCATGAAATACACCGAAAAGCAACTCCACATCCTCAAAACCGCCAAGCAATTGTTTGCAAAGCAGGGATATTCGGCTACTTCGGTTCGCAACATTGCCGATGCCGCAAAGGTCAATGTATCAATGATTTCCTACTATTTCGGTGGAAAGGACGGTTTGCTCAAAGCACTCATTGCCGCGCATGTCGATATGCTCTCGATCGAACTGGAAAAAATACTCGTGGATGCTGTGTCGACCCCGCGTGAAAAGGTCGGGATCATCTGTGATGAGATCGTAACGAAGTTTTGGAAGAACCGCGAAATGTACAAAATTCTCATCCGGGAGCAGCATTTCCGGGAGAACCCCGAACTAAAGGCCATTATTTACAGCCTGCGCGAAAGTCGCTTTCAGCAGTTTGCACGCATTATCGGAGAAGGACAGGAAAACGGCCTGTTTCGCAAGGATGTGAACGTCCCGCTCATGCACGGAACGGTGATCGGTTTGCTGAAACAAGTGTATTTCGCCGATGAGTATTATTACAGGCTCCTCGGCATTACCGACCGCCCGGACCGTGACGACATTCTCCTGGAACAGGTAAAAGATTACTTAAAAACAATTTTCAATTACATCCTCAATGAAGAAACAAATTAAACAGCTTTCAGCAGGACTGTTCGCCTTGCTTGTATGTTCCGCACAGGAGGCGTCGGCGCAGCAAAGCTACGGACTGCACGACATCCTGGAACTCGGGCTGCAGAACAGCCACACCATGAAGATTAACGAAGCGGAACGTGCCGAAAACGAATACGCGGTCAAAGAGGCAAAAATGGCTTACCTCCCGAATCTCAGTGTTCAGGGCCAGGGTGCACTGCTCAACAGTCCGGACATCCGCTTCATGGGACAATCCTCGCAAATGGAAAGCCCGAAAAATGCCGCTTTTGTACTCGGAAATCTTTCCGTACCCGTTTTTAACGGCTTTCAGTTGCGCAACAACGTGCGTATGAAACAGGAAATCGCACTCGCGGGCATGGAGCGCGAAAGCGTTGACTCCACCGTGGTTGTCGTGCAACTGATCGATTCTTACATCAGCTTATACAAGGCGCAGCAGTCCAAAAAGATCATTGAACAAAGCATCGAAGCTGCCCGCAAACGCGTTTCCGATTTTGAAAAAATGAAGGAGAACGGCCTGCTATCCCAAAACGACTTTCTGAAAGCGCAACTCCAGGTCTCACAACTCGAAATGTCGCTCGTGGACGTACAAAATAAGGAGGCCCTGGCGCAATACAACCTGAACATCCTGGCAGGACTCGAACCGACAACGAGTTTCGAAGCCGATTCATCCGCCATTTTTGCCTTACCCGGACTTGCGCGCGCATCCACCGCGGAGGAAAGCATGACATCCCGCCGGGATTATGCCGCACTCGAACACCAGTACAATGCTTCGGAATATGCCATTCAGTTGCAGCGCAACAAGTATTACCCGCATGTGAACGTTTCCGGGATGTACGTTTCTATGTACGTACCCAACACCCTGACGATCGGGAATATGGTGAACCTCGGGCTGAGCGTTTCCTTCGATATTTCCTCGCTTTACAAAAACCCGGCTGCGGTAGCCATTCGTGAACAGCAATCGAAACAGCTCAATGAGCAACTTTCGCAACTGGAAGACAAGATCCGCATCGAAGTGCAAAAGGGCTACCTCGACTACCAGACGGCGCAGTCCAAAACCGCCTTATCCGAAAAGATCACGGAGCAGGCGACGGAAAACTTCCGAAGTGTACAGGAAAAATTCAATAACAATCTCGCGAGCACCAGCGATCTGCTCGAAGCAGAGGTTACCCTTTTACAATCACAGATCAATGAGCAACTCGCACAGGCCGATGCCTTCCTGGCCTGGTGTAATTACCTCAATGTAACCGGAAACCTCGACCAGTTACGATCAATTCAATAAGATATCGCATTTAACTTCAATAAAAAGATGGAAACACAAGAGAAAAAAGGAAAAAAGAAACTCAACAAGCGTTTTTTACTGGTACTAATTATCCTGCTTGTTGTGGGAGGCAGTTTCGGCGCATATAAATACGTTTACTCCCTGAGCCACGAGTCAACGGACAACGCCCAGATCGAAGCGAACGTTACGCCGGTCATTCCGCACGTTTCGGGGTACATTAGCAAAGTATACGTGAAGGACAACCAGTTCGTTAAAAAGGGAGACACCTTACTCGTCATCGACGATCGTGAGTACACCCTGCGCCTGAAAGAGGCCGAAGCAAACCTGGCCATTGCCCAGAGCAACCTGAATGTGACAAAGGAAAACGTATCGCTTTCACAAAGCCAGGTCGTAACCGCTAACCAGTCGGTCGGAAGTGCCGAAACAAGTATCGAAAGTGCCGAAGTGCGCTTGTGGCGTGCCAATAAGGATTACGAACGCTACAACAACCTGTTGGAGGAAAACGTAATTACCGAACAGCAATTCGAACAGGCCAAAGCCGAAAAAGAAATGGCCGAGAAGCAACTCGAATTGCTCAAACGTCAGAAAGAGATCGCAGCGAGCCAGAAAGGATCTTCCCTGTCGCAGTCGCGCGTGGTGGAAAGCCAGGTAAACGTTTCGCAGGGACGCATTGAACAAAGCCAGGCGATGGTCGACGAAGCGAAATTAAATCTTTCCTATTGCGTGATCATTGCCCAGGCGGACGGACAGGTTTCGGATGTCAACGTGGTAGCCGGGCAACTTGTACAGGCCGGGCAGTCGCTGTTCAACATCGTTTTGAGCAACGATATCTGGATCATCGCAAACTTCAAGGAAACGCAGATCGAGCACATGCAGGAAGGTCAGCACGTGGATGTTGAGATCGATGCCTTCCCGGATGCCGAATTCAAAGGCGAAATCCTGTCGATCTCACCCGGAACCGGTTCGCTCTTTACACTGCTTCCCCCGGATAATTCCACAGGTAACTTCGTGAAGATCGTTCAGCGTGTTCCCGTGAAGATCTCCATCAGCGGAAATGCCGATGCTTTCAAAAAACTCCGTCCCGGACTGAGTGCCGAAGTGACGGTAACTACCAAGTAGTGATTTAAGAATTTCCGTCGAAAGGCGGATCAAAAACATACCAAATGACCTCAGAAGAAGAAATGGTCGAATATGGTTTCCGCAGGTTCATAATCACCATGACGGCGATACTCTGTGCCCTGCTGGAAATCATCGATACGACGATCGTAAACGTGGCACTGAACGACATGAAGGGAAACCTCGGTGCGAGCCTCAGCGAGATCAGCTGGGTAATTACCGCGTATGCGATCGCGAACGTGATCATCATCCCGATGACCAGCTGGCTTTCGCAACAGTTCGGTCGTAAAAATTACTTTGCCGCTTCCATCCTGATCTTTACAATCGCCTCCTTCCTGTGCGGAAATGCCTCTTCCATCTGGGAACTCGTGCTTTTCCGGTTCATCCAGGGACTTGGCGGGGGCGCCCTGCTGGTAACGGCCCAAACGATCATTACGGAAAGTTATCCCAAAGCAAAGCGCGGAATGGCACAGGCGATCTACGGAATGGGCGTGATCGTGGGGCCGACACTCGGACCACCGCTCGGCGGGTACATCGTGGACAATTTTTCCTGGCCGAATATTTTCTACATCAACATCCCGATCGGTATCCTTGCATTCATCCTGACGCTTATTTTTATCAAAAGCCCGAAGTTTTCCGCCAAACTCAAGGCCAACCAGGTGGACTGGCTCGGAATCATTTTCCTGGTAGTGGGGATCGGGTTCCTCCAGTTCCTGCTTGAGAAAGGCCAGGAAGAAGACTGGTTCAACAGCCGTCTGATCATCTACGCGACTGTGGCATCTTTTCTCGGGTTTTATTTCTTTATCTGGCGCGAACTCACGTACCAGTACCCGATCGTGAACCTGCGGGTACTCAAGAACAAACAGCTGACCGTCGGCACAATCCTGACCTTCGTACTTGGCTTCGGACTTTTCGGATCGACTTTCATCATCCCGCTCTACACCCAGTCGATCATGGGCTGGACAGCTACCGATGCGGGTTTATTGCTCATTCCGAGTTCCATTGCCACGGGGATGATGATGCCGCTGATCGGGCGATTACTCCAAAGCGGGGTCAACCAGAAATACCTTATTTCAGCAGGCTTCCTGATCTTTTTCATTTACAGTTTCGTGTCATACACGATCCTGACGCCGGACACGGGAGAAGAGAATTTCTTCTGGATCCTCATTGTGCGCGGCGTGGGCCTCGGACTCCTTTTCGTACCGATCACCACCTATTCGCTTTCTACACTCAGCGGACGCGAAATCGGTGAGGGTGCTGCTTTTACCGGTATGATGCGCCAACTCGGGGGATCTTTCGGAATTGCACTTATTACGACGTACATTACCCGGACGCAGGCACAACACCGTGGTGACCTGATCACAAACCTGTCCTCCGTGGACCTGACGACACAAAGCAGAATTGCCGGAATGACCCGGAGATTTATCGGGAACGGTTTTTCACCGGAAGTTGCGCGTGAAAAAGCACTTCGCATGCTCGATCTCGGAGTTACGAAACAGGCCACCGTACTTTCCTATATGGATGTGTTTCTCGGCATCGGTGTGGTATTTTTGCTTTGCATTCCGTTTGTGATGCTCATCATGAAACGCCGGAAAGCCAATCTGGATATGGCAAACGTCCATTAAGACTTTTAATGAACCGCATAACAGGTGTTCTCACTTCCGGGAACACCTTTTTTGTGGAATTTTTTACCCAAAACTGTTTTATAATCCGCAGAACTCACTACCAACAATTGCTGTAATAAATTATAAACAAACCAATTACACCCGGGCATACTTCTTTCATTGCAAATTTCGCATTTTAAAAAAAAAGAACTATGCGCTCGTTTCAACGGATCCGAAAATGGCCGAAATGGCTGAAAATTACACTTACGAGCCTGATCGTCCTGATCATTTGTCTGCGTATTGCCCTTCCTTTTATTGTAAAACGCTACGTGAACAAAACGATCAACGAACTTGACGGTTATTCGGGCTATGTGGAAGATATCGACATTGCGCTTATTCGCGGAGCGTATGTTATCAAAGGAATCCACATTTACTCCGATGAAATGGGCAAAAAGGTGCCGATCCTCGATTGTCGCGCGATCGATCTTTCCGTGCAGTGGCACGCGATTTTCCAGGGCCGCATCGTGGGAGAAGTTGTATTTGAGCGCGCAATCGTCAATTTCGAGAACGTCAAATCTGAAAAAACTACCAACAACTTTGATGATGTGGAACCGACAGACTGGCGCGAAGCGCTGTTAAACCTGATGCCATTAAAGATCAACTACATCCAGTTTGATCAGTGCGAAGTGCACTTCATCGATCGCTCCACCTCCCCGCAGGTCGACGTTTACGTGGCGGATATCAACGGGCGCATCAGTCACCTGACCAACAAGGAAGAAAAAGCAGGCGACATGATCGCGGATTACGATATTCGAGCGAGTGCCATGAAAGCAGCTCCGATGCGTCTGTACGGGAAATTTGACCCTTACGACAAGAAGATCACGCTGGATGCGAACTTTGAAATGCGCGGTTTGCCCGTTCCCAAAACAAACGATTACCTTATGGCTTATACGTACACCGATGCCGAGGGCGGAACGCTCGATTTTTTCGTGGAGTTGGCGGTACAAAGCGGTCAGTGTCGCGGTTACTTCAAGCCACTTCTCAAAA
The DNA here is from genome assembly GCA_964389755.1 of uncultured Flavobacteriales bacterium. Classification (GTDB taxonomy): domain Bacteria; phylum Bacteroidota; class Bacteroidia; order Flavobacteriales_D; family Crocinitomicaceae; genus JBBSUQ01. Next base: position 24,435 of record CAYMEW010000022.1, read on the forward strand.
ATCTGAAACTGGTCAGCCTAAAACATGATAAATTCCCGAATATCGTATGGCAGGCAGTAGTGGGAGGTGTTACAAAACTCGTCGAGAACTGGCGCCACGACCAGGTAGCAACCAAAATTCCGATCGAAGGGGATATCAGTGCACCGAAAGCAGCGATTTGGCCCACCCTGCGTGAATTATTCCGAAACTGGCTCATTCGTGCCCTTTCTTCCAGTCTCGACCGGGATGTTGACCTTGGAAATACGCATAAATCCAAAAAGGAATTGCGCCAGGAACGACGTGAAGAACGCAAAGCCGAGAAAAAGAAAAAAGATTAGTGTGGCCCGATTTGCCCGGCTGGGAAATAATTTGCTCAGAAAACGGGCTGCCCCTGTTTAAAATTAATTTTTTAAAGTATTCTATATCAATCACTTAATAACAATTGGGAATTTTGGTAAGGTTTTCACAATCCCCTTAAGCAATCATTCAAAAACAAGAAACATATGAAAAGAATTTTTTACGCTACAAAAATGCTACTCGTGGCAGCCGGACTCACCGCTTCCGCGAATGCTTACGCGACGACGTACACCGCAGTAGCAAGCGGTGATTTTAGTGCTTCCTCAACCTGGCAGGGAGGAACAGCACCGGGGAACAACCTGACGAACGATGAGATCATCATCGGGGCAGGTTTTACAGTGAATCTGGACATGGACGTAACATTCGATCAGAACCTGCTCGGAACAGCTACGTTTACAGTTCAGGGAACACTGGATTCAGATAACAACAGCGACCTCATCATGAACGGTGGTGACCTCGCGGGAAACGGTACGATCTCGATCGATGTACTCGAGTTTAACAACCTTTCTACCATGTCTTTTACAGGTCAGGCAAATGTGAACGAGTTTAACAGTAACTCCATTGCACTTGCACTTGATGTGTATGCAGAGACAACCGTATTAGATACACTGACACTCTCAGCAGGTGTACTGACACTCGGAAACGGTTCCGATTTCCAGATGGCTACCGATGCCGTAATCAAAGTAAACGGTGGTTCTATCGCGCTGAACGGCGGATTGATGACTGCTACCAACGATTACGACGTTTTATACGTGGGAAGTTCTGCCACAACCGGTCTCGAACTTTCAGGAACGGGAATGCGTAACCTGCACATCAACCTCGACGATGACAACCAAACAGTTGCTCTCGGATCTGACCTGGTTGTTTCAGGAGATGTGATGCAGGAAAGCGGTTCTTTGAGCATGAACGGTTTCGACCTCACGCTGATGGGCGATTATGACAACAGTTCATCAACAGGTATCTCGGGAAGTGCAACTTCCAGCCTGATGATCATGTCTTCGTCTTCTACCACAAGCGGACTGATGTTCAATTCCGGATCAGAAGACCTCGACACACTCATGATCGCAACTTCAAACGATTCTCAGATCGACCTGATGAGCGACCTGAACATTCACGGCGGACTTCGTCTTGACTCTTCTTCACTGAACCTGATGAACGGAATTACCCTGACCATGGAAAACAATTCTACAGTAATTGTTAACCAGGGAATGATGACCGTTTCGAACGGAACTTTCGAAGGATCTAACAGCTACAACGTGATGTACGAAGGTGAAGGCGGAATGACAAGCGGAATCGAACTGAGCGGATCAGGACTCAATGAACTGACACTGATGCTCGATGATTCGGACGATCAGATCACACTTGACAGCGACCTGAACTCAAACGGTTCACTGAACCTCGAGAACGGTACACTCGTACTGAGCGACAACAACCTGACACTTTCAGGAGATTTCTCTTCCAGCGAAGACGGAATGATCTATTCCACTACAGGATCGAACATCAACATAAACACGGCTATCTCGCTTGCAGACACACTGATGTTCGCAGAAAACGGAAACCAGGTAAATCAACTCAACGTGGATATCACAAGTGGTGGTGACGTGGTAATCGGTAACAACGCTATATTCCAGGAAATCAACTTTACAAACGGTCACGTGGTGATTACCGATAACACGATCATCCTTGCTTCCGGCGGATCTTTCTCTGGTGCCGATGAAGACAACTACGTGATGATCAACGGAAGCGGTTCACTCATGATGGAGGTAGAAAGCGGAAACACCAGCGGAACGATGTTCCCCGTAGGAACAAGCACTTCTTATGCTCCGGCAGTGATCGAACTGAACAGCGGTTCTACCGGTAACTTCGGTGTAAACACCATGGACGGTGTAATGGACGCAGGAACATTCGGTACGGATCTGGCACTGACTGAATCAGTTGTAAACCGCACATGGAACGTAAGTTCAGAGAACGGTTCTGAAACGGATATCGATTTGACACTGATGTGGAGCCAGTCTATGGAAGTAAACGGTTTTGACCGCACGGACGCACGCATCTCTCACTACACAGACGGAAACTGGGACAGCTATGCATACGGTAGCGCCACAACAAACGCGAACGGAATGTTCCAGCTGACTCGTCAGGACATCAGCAGCCTGAGCCCGTTTGCGATCAACGACAGTGAGTCTACGCTCGCAGTGGAAGAAACTCCGGAAGTAATTGCAGGAGTATACCCGAACCCGGCTATTAACAGCGTAAATGTTGACCTCGCTAACGACGGAGCAACTACAATCGAATTGCTCGATGCTTCAGGTCGCGTTGTTGCAACACATGCCGTGAACGGAACAACTTCTTTCAACCTTGATATCACATCAATCGCACCGGGTGCATTCTACATCCGCGCGATCGGAACAGACAATGTTTCCACGATCAAAGTTATCAAAGCAACCAAATAAGACCGGTACGATTAAGTACCACCAGAAAAGCCCATTGCAGCAGCAGTGGGCTTTTTTGTGGAATATGGTCTACAATTTCAGTGATCACCCAAACCACTCAAAATCACAATTTACTGATTAATAACAAACTAATCTGACCTTAAATTTTGGCACAAAATTCCTCCGGTTCGGATGAAAACAATTAAATTCACTAAATTCAGGATTATGGCAAAGACAAAAACCAAAACACCAAAACATTCGGCAATTACCCCCAATCTCGGTATCAGCAGCGCAAATCTTGAAAAGATCGGGAAATCCCTGCTCGAGATCCTTACGAACACCTACGCTTTGCTTATTAAAACACATAATTATCACTGGAACATTCGCGGAACAAGTTTCAAGCCGATCCACGAACTAACCGAGGATCAGTACAATGAACTATTTGCAGCTACAGATGTTATTGCAGAGCGCATTCGCACGCTCGGGCTGCTCGTTTCGGCGTCGATCAGTTATTTTGCAGAACACAGTTCGGTCAAAGAACCCGATTCAACGGGAAGCGACCGCGAAATGGTAAAAGACCTGCTCGAAAGCAACGAGATACTTGTTCGCATGATTCGCAAAGCCGTACCGATTGCAGATGAGGCCAGCGACGAAGCTACTTCTGACCTGCTCACAGAAAGGCTGATCGTGCACGAAAAGGCCTCTTGGATGCTCCGCAGCTTTTTAGAAGAATAATATGGATGTAACTACACGATTTCAAAACGAATCAGAGATCATTTACGGAAAGCTTCAGAAGTGGTATGAACTGGCCACTTCGATGCTTCCGAACTTTGTACTGGCGATAATTATCATTATCGCCTTTTACTTTCTGGCCCGTCTTTTCCAGTGGCTCACTGTTCGCGTATTCCTACGCGCCCTAAAGAACAACGAGTTAAAAAAGATCATTTCCAAAATCCTCTACTTCCTGGTCATGATCATCGGGTTGATGACTTCACTTTCCGTCCTCGAACTCGAAAAAACCGTTACCTCCATTCTCGCTAGCGTCGGGATTATCGGTCTGGCACTGGGATTTGCATTTCAGGACATTGCCTCCAATTTCATTTCCGGGTTCTTCATGGCTGTCAAAAAACCGTTTTACGTCGGGGATATTGTTGAAGTGAAAGATTACCAGGGAACCATCACCCACCTCAACCTGCGGACTACCGAGTTACGTACATTCGAAGGAAACGACGTGATCATTCCCAACAAAGATATTTTTCAGAACCCCATCGTCAATTACTTTACGACCGCCGCTCGACGAATTACGGTAGAAGTCGGGGTTTCTTACGGAGAAGACCTCGATCATGTGCGCGAAGTAACTCTAAAAGCACTTAAATCACTTACCTTCATTCTTCCGGACAAGGAACCGGAAGTATTTTTTACGGGCTTTGGCGACAGCAGCATTAACCTGGACGCACGCTTTTGGGTGGAATACACGCACAATTCGCAATTCCTTTCCGGCAAAAGCGAAGCCATTATGGCGATCAAACGTGCGTACGATGCCGAAGGAATCACGATTCCCTTCCCAATTAGAACACTTGACTTCGGGATCAAAGGCGGAGAAAAACTCAGTGACGTCATCCCGAAATCCGGTTTTGGCGGAAGCGATCCGTCTGATAAACCGCAAAAAAATGTCAGCGCAGCCAAAGACCAGCATCTCGATCCCAATTTTAACCCGAAGAAAAAAAGACCCTTCCGCGAAGAAGATCATACGAACCCCTCTGCAAGCGAACCGGCTCCGAAAAAAGAGAGACCCGACGACAAGCGCGAAGAATTTTAGTTTTATTAACAATATTCGAACTGTTTTTGAGGTGTTTTCATTTTTTCAATGCGCTTTTAAAATTAATTAACACGACTAACTGGACATCCTTCAGGCGATCGCGTATAATTGCATACTGGTTTAGTCTGACCCGGTTTTTAACGAAAGGTTACTTGAATGAAAAGGATTTTATGCATTGATGACGATCCGGATATCTGCCTGCTGCTAAGTCGCTACCTGGGCAAAAACGGTTACGAGGTCGAAACGGCTTTTAATGGTCTGAACGGACTAAAAAAGATCGAAACGGAAAAGATCGATCTGGTCCTTTGCGATTTCCGGCTCCCGGATAAAGAAGGTCTGGATATGATCCGCGCGATTAAAGATATTCGTCCACAACTACCGATCATTGTTATAACCGGCTATTCGGACGTAAAGATCGCTGTTAAAGCTATTAAATACGGCGCTTTTGAATACGTCATCAAACCGATCCATCCGGAAGAAATCCTCATTACAATCAAGGCAGCGCTCGAAAGTGCGAAATCAGCCGCAGAGCCTCAAAATGTCACTGAAAAGAGCGAACGATCCGAAAAAGTAAAAAGCGAAACGAAACCCGTACTTACGGACGACCTGACTCCGGTGAAAGGAAGCAGTCCTTCCGCCAAGCAACTTTACCAGCTTGTAAACCTGGTGGCTCCCACCGATATGACGGTGCTGATCCTCGGAGAAAGCGGTACGGGTAAAGAAGTGATGGCCAAAACCATTCACCAGCTCAGCAAACGAAAAAATGAACCTTTCGTAGCAGTGGACTGTGGAGCTTTGCCCAGAGAACTCGCGGCCAGCGAACTTTTCGGTCATAAAAAAGGATCATTTACCGGGGCAATCAACGACAAGGTGGGACATTTCGAGTCGGCTAACGGCGGTACACTTTTCCTCGATGAGATCGGAAACCTCAGTTATGAGAACCAGGTCAAGCTGTTACGCGTACTCCAGGAGCGCAAGGTCAAACGCATCGGGGACACCAAAGACATTCCGTTGGATGTGCGGATAATCGTAGCAACCAATGAAGACCTCAAAAAAGCCGTAAAAGAAGGTAATTTCAGGGAAGACATTTTCTTCCGGATCAACGAATTTAAAATTGAACTTCCTTCTTTAAAAGAGCGAAAGGGCGACCTGAGCGATTTTGCGGGCCACTTCCTGGAACTGTCAAACCGCGAACTCGATCGCGACATCCAGGGATTCTCGGACGATGTCATTTCACGCTTCCGCGATTACTACTGGCCCGGAAACCTGCGCGAGATGAAAAACGTAATTAAACGCGCTGCATTGCTGAGTAACGGGAAACAGATCGAACTGTCGGACCTTCCGGATGAGATCGTTCATCCTTCCTTCTTCCAGGAACAGGAAACCGAGGGTGACCAGCCAATAACAGATCTGAAGTCCGTCGCCGAGCAGGCCGAACGCAAAGCAATTTTGTCGATCCTTGCGAAAACGGGTTATAACAAGAGCAAGACCGCCGAAATTCTGAAAGTAGACCGTAAAACGCTTTACAATAAGATCACGGCTTACGGCATCGATCTCAACTCCTGACGCAAGAAGAATACTAAATTGTGGAATTTATTGCCCAGCCTTTCGGTTCGGGCATTTTTTTTGCGCCTAAAACGGCTTTTTCCGCTTTGGCAGGATAATGGCTAGGACTTGCTGAAAAAACAGAATAACAGAATATGAAAAGAGCAGGTATTTCCGTCGGTATCATCGGAGCCATATTGTTTACCGTGTTCGCATTCAATAAAGCGGAACGAATTTCGGCCGGAAGCCTGGGTGAATGGCAGGTGCACAAAGCTTACCTCAATGAACGCAATGTAAGAACGGACTTTCGTCATTTTTCGCTGCGCTTTCCCGGCTCTTCACTCTGCATGGCCAATCTCGATTTCACACTGCACGGGAATCACTATGAAATGCATGCGTTTTCCGCTTACACATCTGAGAGCGACACCGTCCGCTTTTACTCCGATCGCACACAACTTGACTTTAAATTCGTCCGTTCCGGAGACAAATTGATTCTCAATGATCCCCAACAGGGCTTGTACCTCGAACTTCGACAATAAGCCTCCCGAAATAACTGAACGAAAGATCATAAAAAAACCCGGGGCCATCATGTGACGGCCCCGGGTTTTTATTTTGCAAATGAATAGGGAATGTTCTTATCGGATTGCGAAGCGAATAGCGAACGATGCACCGAAGTACAGGGATGTGTACGGTAACACACGCAGTGTTGGTCCGACATCCAGTGCGAAATTCAGCGGAACGGTCGGGATGGTGTATTCAAGCCCGACAACGGCGTCAGCTCCGAGGAAAAAGTCTCCGTTATACACCCGGTCATGATAATAGCGATCGAAGTAATAGTGATCCCATGCTCCGAGATCGCCACCTACACCCCAGTACCAATCGAGCCCTTCAGCACCGGCGATCGACTGGTTGCGCTCGTAAAGCAATTGTAACCAGAAGGCATTGCGCCCGATTCCGAGGTTTCCTTCAATGGCAGACTGACCTGCAAAGAAATGTTTAACACTCAGTGCGCCCCATCCCGGGAATGCACCTTTAAAACCGATCGCAGTATTGTATTCCTGTGCGTTTGAATAGATACAGGATACGGCCAATAATAATGTAACAAGTACTTTTTTCATAGTTTGGAGATTTTAATAACGCTAAGATAAGCGATCATAATTTTCCCGCCACTGTGAAGGCTTTTCTTTTAACATAAGTTAACCCGTCGTCCAGGTTATAAACCTCAAATACACCTACATACACACCAATACCGGCCTTCGACTGGTCGTTGGTAAGGCCATTCCAGGTGAAAGAGCCCTTCGTTCCGAGTAGTTCGGATTGCATTAACCTGATCACTTCCCGTCCCTGGTCATCGTAAATCGTGAAGGTTCCGACCGAGGAAGGTGCTGCCAATTGGTAATTGATCTGCAGGACATCCTGGTATCCGTCGTTATCGGGCGATATCACATCGGAAGAGTACGAAAAATCACCGTTTTGAATCGCCGGATAGAATTGCGAATTTTTTGTTCCTGGCGTGCCGAAGGCCACAGATTCCGCAGCCGTGTGCCAGTTCGAACCGTCGTTGGACATCCCGGCCGGATCCAGGCGTTCGAGTGCCTTGCCGTCCGTATCGTCGAGAAGCTGGAAATGCCAGTCGGATGTGTAATCCACACGATCGAGCATTTCGTTATTGAACAGGATGATCACCGTCCCTTCATCGTTCGCATAGGTCGGTAGCGACGCAATCTCGTAACAGTTGGCAGCTACCGCCATCGGGTAATTGGCGAGTACGCTGTTCAGATCAGTCGTGATAAGCATGTACGAATTAGCGTGCAGCAAGAGGTTTTCCGGGATCTGCTTGATCGAAGAGATCGTGTCATTATCAAAGTTTGCAATCTGCAGCCCATTCAGATTGATCGTTTTATCCGAATTATTGTAAAGTTCAATGTAATCCGAAGCTCCCGTTAACGGATCGGAAAGAATCTCGTTAATCACAATATCACCCGTTGCGGGTTCCTCCGGCAATGTAAAAGCGCGCACGGCGCCCAGCGGATTCTGCCAGCAATCTTTCGCGTTAGTGAGTGTCAGCGTGTACTCCTGGCTCGGAACGAAATTCTCCATGAATGCGACCGTAAATTCCTGCGGATACTGATTCGTAACGTAGCGGTCCTGTTCCGTGAACGGCGGACTTACCACGCTGATCCCTGCGTTCATGAGGGAAAGGGAATCCATCGGTTCGTCAAACACAAGTGTCAGGAAGTTCGGAGCTAAAGCAATGAGTTCCACAAGTGACGGCGAATCCGTGTCCGGCGTCAGATCATTCACGCTGTTCTCAACTCCCGGTGTTCCGCCGGAAGCAGCCGTACTCGCCCGCCAGTTGTCTTTTCCCGGGCAGGGATCGGCCGGATTGATGCGCTCAATGGTATATCCGCCGTCATTTCTATCCGGATCATTGTACCATTCGTCGGTGTAACTGATCTTATCAATGACATTTCCGGAAGCATCTTTCAACACAATGTCGTCACCCGAATTATTGAGCGACGGAAAAGAAGTTACCGCACTGCTTCCGGGATATTCCGTCGTCGAAGACGTTGCGCACAGTACGCGGTATTCCCCCGGTGCGAGCGTTCCAGCGCTAATGGTACCATCAGCCGACGCGTCACCGATCTTCCAGTCGGTCAGGTCAAAATACTTGGTACTGTTATTAAAGACTTCAATGAATTCCAGTTCCGGAAGCCCCACAACCGGCGAAGGGTCGCAGAAAAACTCATTAATGAGCACATCCCCCGGCAGCGGCACCTCCGGCACTAAATACGTAAAGGCCGCGGACTGTAAAGTGCTGTCATTTCCGGACAGATCCGCAATATTTGACACGCTTAAAGTATAGTTTGTCCCATTTGTCAACGAATTAGCCGTAGTAAGGTGAACGAGTGCATTATTAGCCGCATCCAGCGTGACTGAAGCGATCGGTACCGCAGGTGACAGGACGTAGTTTGAAATCGATTCAGCGGGCGCCTGCGCCAGGGCTTCATTGAAAAGTACATCAACTGCTGTTGCGGAGGTGGCTGTTGCTGCCAGTAATACCGGTGCTGCCACGTCGAGTATTTCGTTGCCCGCATATACATTATCGAGGTAAAATTTCGTAGCATTCGAAGCTGTATATACGCACAGGTATCCGGTGTGTGTGCCGAACGTGGCGGCATCCGTTCCGGAGTTTACAAAGCTGAAGTTATCTCCCGCCGCCGGATCTACATAGAGCGACCAAAGGCCGGAATTATCTCGCACCACGCGAATAGAAAGTGTAAAAGACGATGCGATCTGTCCTGACGAACCGGCAAAAATTTCCGTCTGGCTTCCACCTACCGATTTGATCAGGCGAATGGCGTCTCCGGATCCGGCTTCACCGAGTTGCAGGAAAAAACCATCCGGATCGGAGGTCAGGTCCGCGGAAGCGGCCGAAAGATAAATCCGTCCAAAATTACTTCCCGACGGCGAAAAAGTTTGCTTCACATAAAATCGCCACTCTTTATCGTTTAAATCAGTTAAATTATGCGGTAAAGATAGGTAAGAGTCTCCCGCAACCGATGCGTTCAGTTGCAGTTGTCCGGAAGCATTTACAATGAATTCGCTATCGTTCCCACTCCAGGCAGGAGCATTGATAAAATCACCGTCGGAAAAATCATCAGAGATCTGGGTACGCGCGGACAGGGTTATTAATAAGCTGAAAATGCAGTAGAAGTATTTCATGAAAGATTAGTTTCAGAATGTTTAAAGATAATCATTTCAATGCTTTCGCCGAATTTTTGCATTGAAGCGTTAAATATTAATCGTTTTCTAACCGTTCTGCGAATTCCGAAATATGTAATTTTACGTCAGTATCTTAAAAAAATCGGAAGCATGAAAGTAGCAGTAGTCGGCGCGACGGGTATGGTAGGCAATGTGATGTTGCAGGTCCTCAAAGAAATGAATTTCCCTGTAACGGAACTCATACCGGTAGCTTCTGAAAAGACGATCGGAACAAGCCTTGCATTCAACGGGAAAGATTACAAAGTTGTCGGTCTGGCACAGGCAGTCAGTTTGCGCCCGGACATCGCGCTTTTTTCCGCCGGCGGATCCGTTTCGCTGGAATGGGCACCACGTTTTGCAGACGCCGGAACAACCGTGATCGACAATTCTTCCGCATGGCGCATGGATCCGGATAAAAAACTTGTGATCCCGGAAATTAACGGGAACGTGCTTACCAAGGAAGACCGGATCATTGCGAATCCGAACTGCAGCACAATCCAGTTACTGATGGTGCTTGCCCCGCTTCACCGCATTTACTCGATCGATCGCGTACTGGTCTCGACCTATCAGTCCATTACCGGAACCGGTGTGAAGGCCGTGCAGCAAATGGAAAACGAGCGCCAGGGAATTTCCGGGGAAATGGCCTATGCTTACCCGATCGATAAGAATTGCATCCCGCAATGTGACGACTTCCTGGAAAACGGCTACACGAAGGAAGAGATGAAGCTTACGAATGAAACGAAAAAAATTCTCGATCCGGAGATCCGGGTGAGTGCAACTGCGGTTCGTGTACCCGTGGTGGGCGGGCATTCGGAGGCCGTGAACATCACGTTTAAAAATGAATTCGACCTGAAGGAAGTACGCGAGATCTTAGCACGTACGCCGGGAGTGGTTTTACAGGACGATCCGACGAAGAAAGAATACCCGATGCCCAAATACGCAGAGGGGAAAAATGATGTGTTTGTCGGACGCATTCGCCGGGATGAAAGCTTGCCGAAAAGCCTCAACCTGTGGATCGTGGCTGACAACCTGCGCAAAGGGGCGGCTACGAATACCGTTCAGATTGCAGAGTACTTACTGGAACACAAACTGCATTAAGCCTAGCGGTTCCAACGCCAGTTGCTTCGCAGCACGCTTTTTCGGTAGTCGTCCAGTTTTTCATCCACTTCGCGACCAACGAGTTTTTTCAGGAGTTTCAGCGTCCCTTTTCCCTGCTTGTAATCCATTTCATCCTCAAAGATTGGAATGATGGCCAGGAAATGCACGATGCGTCCGTCCGGCAACTCGATTTTCCGGAGCGCTTCTTCGAGCAGTATCGGCCGGGTCAGAAAGAAATGATTTTCGCGCATTGTTTCAGAAAGCGAAGCCATTTCCGCACCGCAGGCCATCGTGTGACCGTGTCCGAACCAGGTTTGTTTTTCCCGTACATACACTGCCAGTCGCTCGATCCAGGGATAGATCCAGTTCATCTGCGGATTGTCGTGATCGTTGGGATCCCAGTAACTTGGCAGGCAAAAGTAAAGTTCGACATGCGCCTCTTCTTCCAGGTTTTCGGGAACCTGCATTTTATAGTCTGAAAGACCGTTTGTTACAAGGATCGTGACCGGCGTGCGCACATTGCGTATTTCGACCAGTAAAAGATCCTGTGTTCCGGTATGCTCTGCTTTTCGCACCTGTTCGTGGCCGAAACGCGCTTCGAGTGCCTGCTGTATTGGCGTCATGCTGCAAAAATAAACAACAAATCCCGGGAAGCAATGTAAAAAGAAAGGCCCGTTGCAAAGCAACGGGCCTCCCATAACTGCCGGTATTTTTATTTACTCCATTCTTCAATGGATTTTCGGTTCATCTCGATGTAATCGCGATTTCCTGCCTTTTCGGCTTTTTGCATGGAAATTTTTGCCGATTCAATTGCTCCTTTTTTATCTCCGTTTTCAGCCTGGATCAAAGATTTTAAACGGTAATAGTAAAACGGTGCATCCTGTTGCATCTTGATCGATGTGTTGATCCATTCGAGCGCTTTACCGAGGTCTTTTTTCTCTTCGTAATAATAACGTGCTGCCGCGTAATAATCTACAGCTGCCGGACCGGCCATGGTGCGTTCGATACTCTGCATGGTCTTCATTTCCGTCAGGAATTTCATCGGAACAGCCACGCGTACCTGGTCCCATGCAAAAACGAGGTCTGCAGAGGAACTTGTCAGGTTTTCAAACGAAATGGTGAAGGATTCCGTAACGGCCGGGGTCTTCATCACCGAAGCAGATGTTTTGAGCGCCACTTTGGAGTCGTCCCATTTATCCGGATTTCCCCAGTTATCCGTTTGCGTGTAAAAGTACACTTCCCAGCTTTTTTCCATGGGTTTGGTGTACACGGCATACGTTCCGGCATGCAGGGTGTCTTTCCCGATCACGAGATCGTCACTGGTCATAAAAAGGGTGTTCTGATTGGCTCCCGTACGCCAAACCTGGTTATAAGGAACGAGGTCACCGAAGATCGTACGTCCGCGTTTCCCGGGACGGGAGTAAGAAACCTCCAGGTTCGTGAGCCCCACGGTTTGTTCCACGTTTGCAGAAGGACTCGCCTGGGGTGTTTTGATCTGCCCGAAAGCAGAGGTGCTGATCGCAGCCAGCAGGATTACTGGTATTTTTCCGAATTTCATAGAAGTATTTTTGCTTAAAAGTAAGCAAATAAAGTGCACGGGCGTTTCCCAGCTATCGCGTATCAGAGGATTTCTAACAGGGCGTTCCAGAACCTTTCGGAGGATACAATGCAGCCCTGTTCCAGCATTTTATGTAATTCTGCTTCGCGCCCTTCGGTATATGGCTTTGAACTCCTGAATGCTTTGAGTTCGGCGGCCTTTTCTGATAGCGCCTCATGAATTTTATGCGCATCCGAAAGATCCGCATGACTGCCGGCGATACGCTGCAGACTGATCACTTCAACCTGTTCGGGCGCGAAGTGAAACACCATGCACGAGTCCTCACTCCGGAATTCAAGAAACTTAATTTTTTCATACACTTTTTGCAGAACCGAATCGGAGAATATCCCCACAAGCTCGCGCGCTTTTTCCGGTGCCTTTTGATTCATCAGTTCCCAGGCTTCATTCGTAACGTCATTCATAATCAGGAAGTGCTTCAGATCTTCCTCAAAATGGATCAGTTCTTCGTCGCTTAAAAAACGGTATTTCATAGTTGTTTTTCGTATTGCTTGCAAAGATATGGCTTTAAATAACGTGAATTTCGGGCTGAAAAGGACGCTTGTAACCTGAAAGAAATACCTTTGTATGGATCCGCTTTCAAAATACAACGCGTGGAAAACAAAAAAGGAATTGCCATTCTCGGCTCAACCGGTTCGATCGGAACACAGGCACTGGAGGTTATTGCCGCTTACCCGGACAAATTCGACCTGCAGGTCATTACGGCGCATAAAAATGCGACCTTGCTGATCGAACAGGCCCTGCGCTACCGTCCGAATACGGTGGTCATCGGTGACGAAAGCGTGTATCAGCACGTAAAGGATAAATTGTGGGACGAAGGCATTCACGTCTATTTCGGGGAGGAAAGTCTGTGCCAGGTTGTGGAGGCTACCGAAATAGATATCGTTCTGACAGCGCTGGTCGGCTACGCCGGGCTCAAACCGACGCTTGCGGCCATTTCCGCCGGAAAGGACATTGCCCTGGCAAACAAAGAAACGCTTGTTGTAGCCGGCGAACTCGTAACGCGCGAAGCACGCGAGAAAGGCATCAACATTTACCCGGTGGATTCCGAACACAGCGCTATTTTTCAGTGTCTCGCAGGAGAATTTCACAACCCGATCGAAAAGATTTACCTGACGGCTTCCGGAGGGCCTTTCCGCACCTTCAGCGAAGAAGAGCTACATAGCGTAAGCGTTGAACAGGCACTGAAACACCCGAACTGGGAAATGGGTGCAAAAATCACCATTGATTCAGCCTCCCTGATGAACAAGGGACTGGAGGTCATCGAGGCGAAGTGGCTTTTCGGGCTCCGTCCCGATCAGATCGATGTAATTGTTCACCCGCAATCTATTGTACATTCGCTTGTTCAGTTTCAGGACGGCAGTATGAAAGCACAAATGGGCCTTCCGGACATGAAACTTCCGATCCAGTACGCACTGACTTACCCGGACCGGCTCCAGACGGACTTCCCGCGCTTTAACTTCATGGATTATCCCCAATTGACGTTCGAACAACCGCGTAAAGAAGTCTTTCGCAACCTGCAACTCGCCTATGACGCCATGGAACGTGAAGGAACGGCTGCCTGTGCACTCAACGCTGCAAACGAAGTATGCGTAAGCGCCTTCCTCGAAAAGCGGATCAGCTTTATGGATATTGCACGCATCAATGAGGCTGTTATGCACGAAGCGCCATGTATCGGTAAGCCGGAGTTGGAAGATTTTGTGGAGACAGACCGCCTGGCTCGTGAAAAAGCACGTTCTCTTTGTCAAAAATAACCGTTATGAAACGCTTACTACTCTTTTTTATCCTGCTGTCTATTCTTGAAAACAGGGCACTTGCACTTCCCGGTGACAGCCTTTCTCTGACGAGCAAACGTGCCGCCCAACTTGCAGAGTTACCGCTTCGCTGCATCACACAGGAATATCCGAACAAACTCGGGCAGGTATTGAACAATCCCGCGGAACTGCAGGGCCCGGAAGCGCTTCACCCCATCTTTTACGGTTGCTTCGACTGGCACAGTAGCGTACACGGGCACTGGCTCCTTGTCCGCTTGCTTCGGGAATTTCCCGATATGTCGAAAGCCGGTGAGATCCGGGCACTGTTAAATACGCAATTTACCGCTGAAAAGGTGAAACAGGAAACGGATTTTTTCAGAACGCGTTACAACGAATCGTTCGAGCGAACTTATGGCTGGGCGTGGCTATTGAAATTGCAGGAAGAATTAATAAACTGGCAGGATCCGCAAGCGCAGCAATGGGCAAAACAGTTGCAACCGCTGGCCGATTTTATCGTTGAAAAATACGTGGATTTCCTTCCGAAGCAATATTACCCGAACAGGACCGGCGAGCATGTGAATACGGCCTTCGGAATGAGCTTTGCTCTTGACTATGCACGCACCGCCGGAAACACCGATTTCGAAAAGCTGCTGTGCAGCCGCGCCCGTGATTATTACGTTTCCGACAGCCTGTATCCACTGCGCTTTGAACCGGGCGGCTCTGATTTTTTATCTCCCGGTCTGGAAGAAGCGGATCTAATGCGTCGCGTGCTCTCCGAAACGGAATTCTCGACCTGGACACATCGTTTTTTACCGGAACTCACAGATCCGGAATTCACGTGGGAGCCCGGAAAAGTATCGGACCGGACAGATGGCAAACTGGTACACCTCGACGGCCTTAACTTTAGCCGCGCCTGGTGTTTATACGGTATTGCAGGTAGCGGAACCGAATATGCGCACTTACGAAAGCTGGCCGACCGGCATTTGGCTTTTTCACTTCCTGCCATTACCGACGGAAATTACATGGGTGAACACTGGCTGGCATCTTTTGCTGTGTATGCCCTGTTGAGCAGGAACTAAAAAAGCCATCCGAAAAACGGATGGCTTGTAATTTCAGGGGTAACTAAAATTGTTACTTTTTGGCATTCACAAGGTCGATCAATGTTGCTTTCTCATTGTCGACGTAGTTCTTAAGCAGATAGTCCAGCAGGTAATCCCGGTATTTTTCGCGGGAAATACGCGGCTGGTAAACGTATCCACGTCCAACTGCCTTGTGCTTGATAAATTTCTTGTTTTCGAGGATGCGCACGATCGTTGAAACTGTGTTGTAAGCCGGTTGCGGTTTTTTGTAGAGCTCTACCATTTCCTTTACCGTAGCCTTTTCCAACTTCCAGAGTTTCAACATAACCTGCTCCTCAGCGGGTGTTAATCTGTCCATAATTTTTGAGCTAAATGATAATATTGCGGTTAACGCGACTTCAAAAATAGTTCATTCAGTGTTTTTAAGGGCAAACACTTATTACCTATTTTGTTAAATTAATGCAATTTATATACTTAGTTTTTTAGTTAACCCTGAAGACAGCGCATCCTTGTGCAGGTAGATGTTAATCGTTTTGTAACGGAAATAGTTTTCGGAAACATACAGGTATCCTTCGGGATAGTTTCCTGTTCCCCAGGAGTTTTTAACCAGGAAATAGCGTTTCCCGTTCTGATCTTTGTACAGTCCCACGATGTGCATTCCGTGGTCATCAGTCGTGGTTTTATTATCATACGCTTCCTGGCGAATTTGCGGAGTGATCACCATTTCTTTCACTGGATACAAAAATGCGTTACTTGATTTATCAGCACCGGCATCGGAGAAGTTTTTATTGTCCCGACCACTCACAACGATCGTCGAAGGATCTTCGGGAACGAGCGCAATTCCGTTTTTAAAGCTAAAACCTTTCTCGGAAACGTCGGCGCCCCATGCCACGGTATACCCGTTCTTAAGAGCTGTTTCGCAGGCGTCCACGAGGTCTTCCAGTGCGACATTGTAACTCCAGCCCCAGTTCCAGTTATCCGGAATTGCGAGCATGCATTTTTCGTACATATCATGATTCGTGAACGATGTCAGTGAAATGTAGTTATCCATGTCGAGTTTGAGTGATTCCGCAAAGGACTTCGGCGTATATTTTTTCCCTTTGTATTCGAACTCTTTTACATCTTTGCCGATGTACGCGTCCAGGATTCCGCTGAAAGCTGCATGCCAGTGATTCGAGATCCCGTGTGAACCGTTCGAGCGCAACTGTTCCATCAGTCCGTCCATAAATCCTTCGAGAACATTGTAGAGTTCGCTGTGGTTGTAAGCCGTGGCATCATTGAGCAAGCCTGTGTAGGCCTCACGCGGCACAATCCCGTACTTTTCGATAATGTTCGGAATATCATGAAAGGCACCGCCCTCGCCAAAGTTGATCTTTCCGTCCATGCGCAGGTATTTTTCTGCTTTATCTTCGTAAGCTTTACGTACGATGTACATTTGCGACAGTGTTAAACCATCTTTATTTCCCATTCGGATCAGTTCGGATTCGAAAAAGGACAAAGCGCTAAAGCTCCAGCAAGTGCCGGTATATCCCTGGCTGCAAACCGGTGTAGCGTCGAGGCGCACGATTTCCTGGAAGTTATAATCACTCTCTTCAACGTTCGTGATCTTGTCCTGGGCAAAAAGAAATGTGGAGAGACCCGTAAAGGCAAGAAATAGAATTTTCTTTTTCATAATCTGTTTGTTTCCCGTAAAGATAATGAACGATTGGGAAAAAACAGCCCGGGAAAGCGGAGGAATGGTCTATTTCGTCTTCAATACCCAACCTTCGTAACCATCAGCGGCTGAACGTGTACGAATCGAAGAAAGTCCGGACTCCGAGTCGGCATCACCGACTGAAACGCGGTACAACCCGCCGTGTTTATCGACAATACGAGCAGCAAAGCCGGATTGTGTTAACGTTTGAACCAGGTTTTCCGCATTTGCATGGTCGCTGAAACACCCTACGATAAAATGGTATTTTTTCCCGGTAACTGAGGTTGTACTTTCAACCGGCAGTACAGTGGACTGAGTCTCATTTGCGGTTGGCACATCCGGCTGAACGCGAACCGTCATACTCAGGTCCGGATCGTACTGGAAGCGGTATACGGAAACATGTTCCGGTAACTTTTCGATCTCTTCTTCAAAGGAGGGTCGTTCTTCCGGGAAGTGACTCTTTAATTCCGGTTTTTGCGGCTTGTACTGCCCTTCACCGGCTTTATAAAGCGGATTGAAATCCCGTAATGATAAAACCCCGGATTCGAGTACACGTGTTTCCATCGGGAGCCAGTAAGAATAAAAGACCACGGGTAACAGCGCAGCCGCAGCCACGTATTTCCAAAGGCGTTTGCGCGAATCGGAACTTTGTTTGTGTGGCGCCTCGACTGTCGCTTCATCTTTAGAAATCGCACGGATTCGTTCCTTTGCATTTAGCGTAATTACAGGCGTTTCTTCCTGCATTACAGGTTCTTCTTCCCTTTCCTGCGCCGTTGCCGTTTGCGTACGCTCTTCAATGTACACCTCTCTTTCGCTCATGCGATGCTGTACGAGTGCCACATCTTCTTCCGGAATGAAATGTACTTTAGCAAGACCGTAAGATTCCATCAGGAGGTTGAAAAAACGATCCTGTTCAAAACACATGTTGCGTTCGGCATCCAGGAAAAGATAACCGATCTTATCGAGCGTGATACGCATGCCGTTGTTAAGCTGATCCTGCCAACTGCGCACGGTATCCGAAACTTCTGTAAGCGCTTCCGTGTACGGAATTCCTTTTTCTCGTGCGAGTTCCGTAACTAACAGACCGTCGTTATTGATCAGTTGTGCGTTGAAAAGCACCGACTTACGCGGCGGCTGCATGATCCCGTTGCGATAATCTATGGAAGCACTTACCTTTCGCGCGACGAAACCGCCGAATGCAGGGATTACGACACAATTGTGCCGAATCAGTAAATTGCCGATAATGAGTTCCATAGACATCCTTACAAAGGTATTAAAATTCGTGTGTTCTACAAACTACGTAAGTGCGCGAAAAGCGTTACAGGTAGGCCAGTACTTTTTCCACATCTGCAGGCACATCGATGTTGGGTGTTTCAATTGTTGTTTCACGCACCCGGATGCGATACCCGTAATAGAGCCAGCGTAACTGTTCGAGTGATTCGGTCTGTTCGAGTTTCGTGGGCTCCAGGGCAATGAGTTCACGCAACACCTCTGCACGATAAGCATACAGCCCGATGTGCCGTAAAAAGGGATAAAACCCGATCGCATCGCCTTTAAAGTGATGTGCATTCGGAATAGCGCTGCGCGAAAAGTAGAGTGCATTATCATGCTGATCACACACGATCTTGATCCGGTTCGGATTTTCGAGATCACCGGCTGTGATGTCGCGGATTCCGAGCGTGGCTATTTGTGTGTCACGATCGTTAAAAGCGGCGATCAGTTCATTTAGTTGCCTGTAATCCACGAGCGGTTCGTCACCCTGGATGTTTACGACGATATCGGTTTCCGGGAAATGCGCGAGTACTTCACCGCAGCGATCGGTGCCACTCGGGTGATGTGCCGCTGTCATGACTACTTTTCCACCGAAATGCGTGACTTCATCCACAATGCGCGGATCATCCGTGGCCACTACGATCTCCGAAAAGCGATCGGAGCGCTGCACTCCTTCGTAGACGCGCCGGATCATTGTCTTTCCTTTCAGGTCGATCAGCGGTTTTCCCGGAAACCGGGACGAACCATAGCGCGCCGGGATAATAGCCAGTATGTTTTGAGTTTCTGACATGTTTTAAAAATCGAGCCGGACCTGGGCCACAAAGCTGCGCGGCGGCTGAATATCGGCAGGCCGGCCCATGTATTCCCGGTTAAAAATGTTATTAATCATAAATCCGACACGGTAATGATCGAGGAAGCGATACCCGATCCGCATATCGAACACGAGACTTCCGGTAGCATGATCGGCGCGGTATTGCTTGAGGCCAGGCACGATGTTTATTCCCGGAAGTACTTCGTCCTCAAAGATACGATCTATGTTCGACATATAGCTGTTGTAGCGCATGGAGCCACCCAGGCTGAAATTCTTCCAGGTCAGCTGAACATCTGCTTTAGCGAGGTGCCGAAAGCGGTATTTCAGTAGGTTCGTATTCGTATCACTGAAGGTCTGACGATAAGTAGAATCCGTATTCAGACTTACGGGATCCATGTAGGTGTAACCGATCAGTGACTGTACTTCCACGGGACCGATCTTTCCCTGGCTGTTAAACGAGAATTCGACCCCTGCGATCCGCGCTTTTTCCGCATTCTGCGCCCGGAAACCGAGCCATTTCAGGATGTAGCCGGGAGCGTTCGGGTTCAAAGAGCCGGGGATCGAGTCCGGTTTGTAGTTGCCGAACGCGAATTCCATCATGTTATCGTACTGGTTCACGAAACCGGCGACGTCCACATACCCCATCCACTTTCCTAATTTTACACCCTGTTTAACGCCGATCTCTGCGGCCCATCCGATCTCGGGTCTGAGGTTTGGATTCGGAAAAATAATGAGGCTGCCGACAGCCGTTTGCGTAAAGCGTTCCGCAACCGTCGGATAACGGATCCCCTGTCCGAACGAAGCGCGGAGGTGCGTAAATTTTGCTGCCTGGTAATGAAGTCCGAAGCGTGCAATGGGATATACCGGGATCTTTTTGGTTGAATCGCTGTTGAGGTAAAAGTCGCTGTCTCCACGGATGGTGTCCTGTTCGAAATATTCAAAGCGCAGGCCGCCGGTTATATCGAGGCGCGAACCGATTTTTTGTTCGTATTGCACATATCCCGCGAGGTTCAGTGAACTGTGATCACCGTAAAGGCCGGAACGAACTTCATTATGTGTTGCCGTGGCACCGGCGGTGACCCTCCCCCATACGGAAAGCCGTTTTTGGAACTGATAATCCGCGTAATACGTGTAGGCTTTCGAACTTTGGTCTTCATTCGTGTAATTATTGTTTTGAACGAGGTAATAGCGCGTTTTGAGTTCGTGGATATTCTTGTGTTTGTCAATGTATTTCACATACGGATCAATGTTGAAGCGAACACCACCGGAGATGCCCAGTGTGGAGCCGGCCTGAGACGTATCTGCTCCGCCGAGCGGCTGGTAGGCAAAAGTATCGCTTTGCCAGATGATGAACGTTCCGATCTTCTGATATTGCAAATTGTATCCTACCCCAGCTTTCAGATTACTGATCTTTTGTGGTTTCCAGAAAACGGTTCCGCTCATGCGTGCCCGATCTTCGGTTTCTCCCTCGCGGTAGCCATCATTGTGAAAGCCGTATGCAGCTACAGTAAAGCCGAAACGTTTGTACATTTTACCGTAATACACGTCAGCCTGGTGAAACAGCGGACTGGTATTCCACCATTTCAACGAACTTCGTTTCGGACTGTCGTATAATCCGCTCTGAACTTTCACGCGTAGTTTTCCTTCCGGCGTCGGCTCACGTTCAGTCAACGAAATGATCCCGTTTAGTGCTCCGCTTCCATACAACACCGAAGAAGCTCCCTTGATGATCTCGATTTGCGAAGCGCTTTCCATCGGGAGCGACGTCCACTTCGCATCACCCGCATCTGCGGAAAGCAAGGGAATACCGTTCGATAGTAATAACACCCTGCTGCCGGCTCCGTACGAAAATCCACTACCTCCACGAATGCTGATCTGTCCGTCCATCGCATAGGCTCCGGGCGCCTGGTCCACTACCTGCTCTACATTGGTCAGGCCTTTGTTGTCGTACAATTCCGGTTTAAGAATTTCCATGGAGACCGGGACATCCGTAACATCCTGCTGATGTCGTCCTGCCGTGATCACCACACTTTCTTCCGTTTGAACAACGGGCTCCAGGGCAATAGCGATAAAATCAACCGGATCTGAAATGAGAAGCGTATCCGTTTCATAACCGATCGCCGAATAAATGATCTGTAAGGGAAAATACACTGGCTCCGCCCGGAATTCACCATTCGGGTCACTGAGTAACTTCTGTCCCGATGAAAAAAACAGTTTCGCGCCGAACACCGGATCACCCGTTTCTGCATCGTTTACTTTGCCTTTCAGCAACTGTGCAGAAAGTATTGCCGGAAAAAAGACGGCTGTAAGTAGAGTAGTTTTCATAAAAAAACACTACATTTAGTAAAGCCGAAAATACCAATTATTTTGCACTATACCGATTTACACTACCGCATCGCGCTGACATTACTGCGCGGCATCGGGCCGAAAAAGGCGCGTCACCTCCTGGCGAGTTGCCCGGATATTTCCAGTATTTTTCAGGAAGACTATACCCGCTTGCACGCAAGCAGCGGTATCAGCCTGCGAATTTTAAAGGACATGAATCGTAAAGAGGCACTTGCCGAAGCCGTCAAACAGGCACAGGTTCATGAAAAAAAAGGAGTAAAATCGCTCTTTTACCACGATCCGGATTATCCGCGCCGGCTGAAGCAATGTCCGGATGCACCGCTAATGCTTTATTATACGGGGAATTTTTCAGTGAATCACGCACGTATCCTTGCCATTGTCGGAACACGCGAAGCTACGTCCTACGGCAAACGCCTGTGCGATGAACTCGTTGCGGATCTGCGTGGAAAGAACGTGCTGGTTGTAAGCGGACTGGCTTACGGCATCGATATTCACGTACATGAACAATGCGTTGCACACGGAATCCCAACCGTGGGTGTACTGGGTCACGGATTGGACCGAGTTTACCCGGCGTTGCATCGAAAAACCGCGCTGAGCATGTGTGAAAACGGTGGAATGCTCACAGAATACCTACCCGGCACAAAACCCGATCGCGAGCATTTCCCGATGCGAAACCGGATCGTGGCCGGCATGGCCGACGCCACGGTCGTTATTGAAAGCCGAAAATCGGGCGGTTCACTGATCACGGCAAAACTGGCTAACGATTATAACCGCGATGTTTTCGCATATCCCGGGAATGCCGGACGCCTGCTTTCGGAAGGCTGTAACCGACTTATTCAGGATCAGCTAGCGCACCTGATCACCGGGAGTGCGGACCTGTTTCGCTGGATGAACTGGGAAGAACCGACAACGCAGGTTGTTCCTCAGAAAAAACTGTTTCACGAGCATTCCCCGGAGGAACGCGCGATCCTCGAGCAGTTGACCGTTGAAGGAGATCAGCACGTGGACCTCATCGCTCATCGGCAACAACAAAAACCCGGAGCTCTCAATTTACTTTTGCTGAAACTCGAAATGGACGGTGTCATTAAATGCCTGCCCGGAAAACGCTACCGCATTGCATAAAAAAACCCTCCGCCGAATCGACAGAGGGTTTCAATTTCTTGATCTTGATTATAATCTTACTCCAATGCGTGAGAAGCGACGGTTGTCGATCACATTGTAGTATTCTTTCAATGCCTGAAGTGCTTCGTTTCGCAGGCTTGACAGACGGGTGTTCATCAGTTTTTCCTGCTCACTATCGTAATTCGTTGTTGCCGGTGCATCGGTTGTTTTTTCAACTTTGATCACGAACACGCCACTCATTCCTTTCAGCGGTTTGGTGATCTTACCGTCGGCAATACCGGAGTAAAGCGACCCCACGATCTCCGGCTCAACGCCTGCTCCCTGTAATTGCGGGTTAGCGAAGGTGATGTTTGATTCCATCACTTTTACGCTAAAGCGTTGTGAAAGTGCATTCAGGTCTTTCACCTCGCTCATTTCCTTGATCATTTTCTCCGCTTTCTTATCGCGAATTACCTCTGATTTGAGAACCGCTTCAAAGTCTTCCCATTTCGGGTTGTCTTTATCCTGGATCTGTGAAACGATCGCGATCACGTAACGTTCTTTGTCACGGATCGGTGAACCGATCAACTGCCCCACTTCGGCACCATCCTGGTAAGCCAGTTCGATGAGTTTATCTTCTGCCAGTTGGGTTTCAAAAGCATTTACAAGCGGGTTTCGGTCGTTGATCGTCGTCTGACGAACGAAGTATCCTTTTTCTTTTGCCAGTGTATCGAAGGCTGCCACACGTGCACGACCTGATTCTTTTTCAGACAGTTTGTCATCGAGTTCGTAAAGCAGGTCATCCGCTTCTTTCTCGCGATCTTCGCGGGTCATATCACTCGGTGAAAGCGTGCGTGATACGGATACGAGTACCGGGTACTTTTCGGAACTTCTTTCGAGTACTTCCATGATGTGGTAACCGAAATCCGTTTTCACGAGACCAATTTTCCCGATCGGCTCGTTCGCTGCAAAAGTTCCGAATTCAGGGACCATGTCTCCTTCGAGGAAGTCTTCGTATTTTCCACCGGTAGCTTTGCTTCCCGGGTCTTCACTGTATTTTTCAACAAACTCTTCGAAGTTCTTGCTGTTGATCACGCGCATAATGCTATCTGCGAGTTTTTTCTGACGCGCATCTGCTTCCGCATCTCCCTGTGGCACGCTGAGCAGAATGTGACGGGCAGTGATCTCGCGCGGTGTAAAACCAACAACTTTGGAAACTTTCATGGTTCCGTTATCATTGTATGGCCCCACGATCTGGCCGATTGTTGCCGATTTGAAAACGGTATCCATCGCCATCGGGTAAGTGGCGTACTGGTTTGACTTCGGACTTCCCATCGGTACGGCAGTTGCGCGTTTACCGGAAGTATAGAATCCGCCGTTACGCATGACGAAAGCAGAGTCATTTTTCGTCTTCTCGAAATCGGCTTTGAGTTTCGTCAGCGATTCGCTGAATGTTGAGGAGTCTTTACCCGAAGGGCGGATCGCTATGTCGAAATAGCGCACTGTGCGTGTATTTGCATTCGGCTTGAAACGCGCTTCGTGTTTGTGCTCGTCGAAGTACTTTTTCATGTCTTCGTCGGTCACTTTGAACTCATCATCCGGAAGTTCGCGGTAGCTGCGATAAACGAATGAAATCGTTTTCATTTTCTTCTGTGCGGTATACTCTTCTTTGGCTTCCAGTTTTGTTACGTACACGCCCTGATTAAGGATCGTGAAGTATTTTTCGCGTTCGCGTTGTTCAATGTAATAGCTGCGTGAGTCTTCCCAGCTTTTCTGCATCTGCGGGTCATCTGAATTCTGCATTTGCTCCACACGTTGTTGCAGCATTTTGCGGCTAAACTGACCTGTAATCGAATCGCGGAAAGCCTGAGCGAGTTCCGGAAGTACCGAGAATCCTTCAGTTGAATCGCCATAGAAATAAGCATCAAATTCGTTATCTCCCACGCGGATACCGAGCGCTTCGAATTCCTTTTGAAGAATTGCGCGTTCGGCTGTATAGTTAAATGCTTTCGTTTCGGAAGCTTCGCGTTCTTTCGGGCCGTATTCACGCCCTGCCTGACGCGCCTGACCTTCATCCTGCTGCTGAAAATTCTGTACCGCTGTGTTGTAGGTTTGCACATCGATCATTTCACCATCTACGGTACCAATGCCGTATTCAGGTCCTGATGCTCCGGAAATAAATTTCCAGTCTCCCAGGATGAATGCTAAAAGTGCCACGCCGACAATGATTACGATCAAGGCGGATTTCTCTCGAATTTTACCGATTAATGCCATCTGAACATTTGATTTAAGGGTGCGAATATAATCAGATGAATCGACTTTTAAAAATTTATCATTCCAAAAACAAAAAACCGCTCACCAGGTGGCGAGCGGTTTCCGGATTGTATGCATTATCAGGGTCTTCTGCCCGGCGTGGTGGTGCGTGTGTTCCCGTTCACAGGACGCGTCCCGGTTTTTGTACCACCTGAACCGGTATTAATTGTTCTTCCGGAGTTGCCTCCGTTGTTTTGGTCATCGTTATCGTCGTCTTCTTCTGAACCGGATGATCCGGACCCTTTGTTGATCAGTCCGCCACCATTGAGCGAACCGCTGTTCATGTTACTGTTTCCTTCCACGGAAGCCTGGTGTACGTTGATCACACAGGTTTGCGTATCAGAACCGGCCGTATTGGTAGCGGTCACCACAACTGTCATTTGTGCACCGGCAACCATATTGGTTACGAATGAATAACTCATGACGTTACCGGATACGGTGGTTGTGTAATTGGTGATCGCCTGTCCGTTAACAGTGATGCTTACCTGCCCGGAAGAGGAAACATTCTGAATGTTACCTGAGATGGTATAGTTACCCGGAGGGGCGCTCGACGGACAACGTCCCGGAGAGGTAAAGCTCACAACCGGCGGCTGTTCGGTTACTTTCTTACGATATACCACCGTACGCGTATCGCTGGCCGTTCCTGCTGAATTTACGGCCGTGGCAACAATGACATTGGCTCCTTCACTCCAGTTCGCGTGCAACTGCACATCCCCGTTCGAAGCATTAAAATTGAAGTTTACCGGCTGTCCGTTAACCGTCACGGAGATCTGGTTGGCAGCCGACACGTTCTGAACATTCACTTTCACATCCATGGAAGCCTCGTCTGTATTATAAGGAGATGTCAGCGGAGCAATGAACTTCAAAAGTGGCGGTTTTACGATGTTCACTTCTTTTCGGACTACTTTGATCGTTTCCGAGTCTTTTCCGCATTCGTTGGTCGCCATCATAACCAGAGTATTCACTCCGATCACCAGTTCGCGGTTTAATGAAAACGTTTTTGTTTGCGGGTTGTAAATGAAGTTAACGGGCTGTCCGTTTTGCGTCGCAGTGATCTGGGACATACTTGCGACATTGTCTACAGACGCCGTGATCGTAATCGCATTTCCGGTGGTCGTGGATCCGTTCGGAACGGTACTTCCAGTAATCGCAAGGAATGGCGGCTGACACACTTTTCGCGTGATCGTCCAGGTGTACTTATCGCGCCCACAGTCGTTTGCAACGGTTACGGAAATGGTGTTGGCGCCTTCGTTGAGCGGTACCTGTGCACTTACAATGTGCGATCCGCTGTCGAAGCTAAACTGCTGTACAGTGTTGTTTACCTGGAAGATAACCTGTGATGCGTTTTCAATATTGACCGTAGCAACTTTCACGGTAACGCTTTGCTGGTCAGTCGTGAACTGCTGCGTCGACGGAACGATCGCTGTAACACCCGGTGCAATGCATGGCTGCGCGGCCGGAGTATACGTCACGATCGTGGAAGCCGAGGCTGTACCGCATTCGTTTGTACCGGAGATCTCCAGTGAATTACTTCCTTCATTGAGCAGTACGGTATGCGAAAACAGTTTGGTTGAAGCATTGAAACTTCCGCCGTTTACAGCGATTCCGTTCACCTTAAACACAATGTGTTGCAGATCATCTACCCCGAGTAGTTTTGCACTGAAGTTAAAACTCGCCGTTTCGGTGCTTGTTCCTGCAGCGGCCGGGTTTACAATCGTTACTTCCGGACCTTTACAGGCCGCACGCTGATAATTCACCTGCGTGGATGCGGAATGTGTACCGGCCGTATTTGTTCCCGAAACATAGAAAATAGTGCTTCCGGCATTTAAGCTCGTATTAAAGATGACCTCGTGATTCCCCGCATTGAAACTATACAGGTTCGGATTCACTGTCTGGCCGTCCTGTTTCACGAGGATGCCCTGCTTGCTGTCTACATTTTGTATGATCGCGCGCATTTGATAACCCGGTGTTGAAACCGTGGTTCCCGGTTGTGACGGATTTGTAAAAGTTACGTGCGGAAGCGGAAGGCTTTCTTTACGGTAAATGATCGTTGTCTGGTCGGATGCCTGTCCGGCGTTATTCGTTCCGGTGACGATCACACTGTTGCTTCCTTCTACAAGCGGCATCGTGAACGCAACTATCTTCGTAGCCGCGTTGTAAATAAAGCCGCCGAAATTGTTCCCGTTTACGGTAACACTTACATTTTGTGCTCCCTCAATATTCAGAACAGTCGCATTGATCACCGTTGAAGCGGAAGTTACCGTATACGGATCTGCCTGCGGCGTGGTGATCGTTACAACCGGTGGATTTTGCGGTTGCGGCTTGCGATAGATGATCGTTGTGGAAGCTATGTCCGTTCCCACTGCATTGGTACCACGCACTTCAATAATATTTGCACCGGGCATGAGCGAAGTCGTGAAGTTCATCATTTCAGATGAAACGCTATAGCTGAAATTCGTGGAGAGCACGCCGTTAATGCGCAACTGGATGTTTTGTGAACCATTCACATAGCGCACGCGTGTCTGTACATCGTAAACCGGATCGAAAACGGTAATCGGATTGGTTACCGGATCTGTGAAAGTAACCACCGGTGGCAGAAGCGTTTGCTGTTTGCGGTAAATGATCGTCTGCGTTTTCGTATCGGTTCCCGCTGTATTGGTTCCGGTAACGGTAATGATGTTCGCTCCTTCGATCAGGTTGACGCTGAAGCTGGTCATTTTTGTTACGGCGTTGAAATTGAAAGCAGTATAGTTCGCGCCGTTCACGTTCACGTTTACCCCGCTTTGCGATGCAACATTCAGCACGGTTGCGAGGACATTAAAAGTCGCCTGATCGGTCGTGTACGGATTCACGTTCGGGTTTACAAAGGTCACTACCGGCGGCTGTTCTGTTTGAACCGGACGATAAATAATGATCGTCTGTTTGCTGTCGGTACCGTCGTTATTCGTTCCTGTAACGGTTACGGTATTTGATCCTTCCACGAGGCTGAGCACTGCGGCCACCCCGTTTGTCGAATTGTCGTAAGAGAAATTCGCGAGATTCTGACCGTTCAACTTGACGTTAACCTGACTTTTTTGAGATACGTTCAGTACAGTTGCCGCGAGGTTGAATGATTGATTGCTCACCGAATACGGACTTACGTTCGGATTGGTGATCGTTACCACCGGCGGTTTCGGAGCAGCGCGTTCATAAACAATGATCGTGGTTGCAGACGCACTTCCCGCGTTATTGGTCCCGATGATCTCGAATACGTTTTGACCGGGAACGAGGACCACGTTGCTTTGGAAGGCATTTGCAGCTGGGTTGAACGTGAAACTGTTGTTCACCGAACCGTTTTGACGGAAGGTTACGTACTGGCTTCCGGAAACGTTCAGGATCGTTGCGTTGATCGTAAAGTTCGGATTTTGCACGGTATACGGTGTGGATGCCGGGTCGAGGTAATAGACGACCGGCGGTTGCTCTGCAGCATTCTGACGATAGATGATTGTTGTTGACTCCGAATCAGAACCGGCATCATTGGTTCCCGTAACTGTTACGATATTCGTGCCGGGTGTGAGGTTCAGCGAAGCGGAAACAGCGCTGGTAGCCGGATCATAGGTAAAGTTATTCGTCGTTTGCCCGTTGAAGGTAAACGTGATCTGGCTCTTTTGAGATACGTTCAGTACAGTGGCACGGAACGGGAATACCGGATCGCTTGTTTGTTGTGGTGAGCTTGCCGGGTTTGTAATCGTCACGACGGGCGGAACGGCCTGTTGTTCGCGCTGGTAAATGATAATGGTCGATTCCTGGTCACTTCCGTACGGATTCGTTCCGGTAAGCTGGAATACGTTTTGGCCGGGAACGAGCGTCACATTCGAAGTAAACTGATGTGAAGCCGGATCGTAGCTAAAGGTTCCGTTATAATTGCCGTTTTGCGTGAAGTTGATATTCTCTCTTCCGGAAACGTTTCGCACTTCCCCACGAATGGTGTAAGCGGGAGAGTTAACCGTTCTGCCGGAACTTGCCGGATCTGTAAAGTTGACGACCGGCGGATCGTTTCGGTTTTCGGTGTAGTTCGGCAGGTTGTTCAGGCTGTTATCGTTGGTATTGTCTACCGGAGGAGGCGTTTTTTCTTTGCGCGCTTTAAAACGGAACTGGATATATGCACTGGTGTAGTGATAGATGTCGTTCGTATTTTTACTGTTCGGGTTGGCATAGCCGTCGAACAGGTCATTACGTGTGAAGGTTGTCTTGTGTTCAAGCCCGATCGTTACGCGCTTTCCGACCTGGTACCCGATCCCGAAACCGATGCTCGGCATCACGGTTGCCGTGTAAGAATTTGCATTGGTTCCGTCCAGCGGTGTGTCGTAAGTATTGTCCAGCAGGTTATCGATCGATGCTTTGTCTAGCGACGACAGTTGGTCGTAGCGGTACATGGTATTCGTTCCGGTGGAATCATAAAAAAGGAGGTTCCCGTATGTTTGACTCCAGGTGATCCCGATCCCTCCGAAAATATACGGATCCCAGCGGGTCCGTTCGCGGATACCATTGGCGTGAAGGACCAGTTCGAGTGAAAGCCGGTATACATCCGTCTGGAAATTGTTAACCATGAATCCCATGGAATCCTGGTAGTCGGTTTTGCCGGAACTCAGTGCGGTATTCGGATAATTGAATCCTGTTGAATCATAATCCTGTCCGTACCAGTAACCTCGCAGAAATCGTGCACGCAGGTCAAAGCTGACCTTCCTGCCGTAATTGTAATTAAAGGATTTCCCGAGGGTAAAGCCATAGCCCCCGTCAAATTTGTTTTTTACATCGGTTGTTTGCCAGGTGGCGCCGGCGTTGAGTCCGAGGAACCACTTCGAATCTTCATCGTAGTTGTTCAACTGGCTGAAAGCAGATGATGTAAGGAGAAGGCTTAAAATGAAAGTAAAAATCTTATTCATATGCCGTAAGTTTATTTTTTGGCCGAAAAACGAATACTGTGCCAAATTTCAGAAAATTTTGAACATTCGGATCAAATTGCTGTTTAAATCACTTATTTTCCAATTTTTTGTTTGTTGAAATATTCCTACCTTCACCGTCAGATATGGCTTTTTCGTCTTTTCTCCGCATTTCTGTTATTTATTTGTTAATGACAATTGTATGTCCGGGAACGTTCCTGGCCCAGGAGACTTATGACAACTGCGGGAATGCACTTCAGCTGTGTCCAAATACATCGTATTCGCTCAATAATATCGCTGCCACGGCAACGGTATGCCCGAATTGCGAAGACGATCTGACCTTCTGCCTCACTTCCGCCAATTCGATCTGGCTCACCTTCACAACAAATTCTACCGGAGGCGATGTACAGCTTGATTTCACAAACCTCGTTTTCAGTAATAATGCCGGTCAGGACCAGGAACTCAACGCCACGATGCTGGAAGCAACGGTTCCCTGCGACGCCGCTTCTTACACCTCAGTTGGTAATTGTGCTACGAACCAGGGCGGTCCTTTTTCTTTAAATGCAAACGGATTGCCGGCATCCACCACGTATTATGTGATCGTAAGTGGCGACAATGCAGGAGCCGGAATTACTTCCCCGGCCGAGTGCGCCTTCGATGTGAATATCAGCGGAACGGCCATTAACCGTCCGGCGCCTTTTGTCGTACTCGGAAGTAGTACGAACAACGCCTGCCAGGATGAAGCAGTTACACTGAGTGCTGCGGTCTCAAACTGTACGGATACGAGTACTTACCTGTGGTATGTAAACGGTACGCTTGCGGCCGAAACGATCGATGCGCAATGGGTCACTTCCGAACTTCAGGACGGTGACGTGATCCAGGTTGACGTATCCTGTTTTCAGGATTGCCCGGTAACGGTTAACAACGCGATCGGGCCGATCACTGTTTTTTCTTTCCCGGTAGACGCCGGGCCGGATCAGCAAATCAAGCCGGGTAGTTCGGTACAGCTAAACGGTTTTACAAGCGCTCCGCAGTATACCTGGAGCCCGAACATCGAACTGAGCAATACAAATACGCTGACACCTTACGCAAGTCCACACCAAACAACGGTCTACACACTGGCCGCGACGATGAACGGCTGCACACTGTATGACCAGGTGACCGTAATCGTGGACAATGCACTTACCATCCCTACTACCTTTTCGCCCAATAACGACGGCAGCAACGATGTCTGGGAAATCGAGGGAATTGAACAATTCCCGGATAACCAGCTTAAAATTTACGATCGCTGGGGACAAATTATTTACCAGGCCAGCGGGTATAATTATCAGAAAGCGTGGGACGGACGGCACAATGGCAGGCCGCTTTCCGAAGGCGTTTATTTTTACACGCTCGACTTGCGGGATGCAGACGATCAGCACCTGAAAGGTTCCATAACACTCGTTCGATGATGCGGCAGTTCCTTCTGTATACCGGTGTTTTATTCTGCATTTTGTCTGCAGGTGCACAACAGTTGCCCCAGTACAGCCAGTGGTCGTTGCACCAGTTTTCACTCAACCCGGCCCATGCAGGCATTAAGAAGTGCGTGGATGTACATGCTCTTGCCCGCGCGCAATGGTATGGCTTCGACGGCGCGCCGCAGTCCGGTTTTATTACGGCTTCCATTCCATTGCGCTCCAGGCGAAACAAATTCCTGAGTGCGCGGCACGGAACGGGTATTAAATTTGAGCGGGACCAAATCGGGCAATTTTTAACACACCGCCTGAATGTCGCTTATGCCGCTCATTTTAATTTTACGGTAGACAACCGGCTTTCGCTGGGCATTTACGGCGGATTTGTACAATTCAGCTACAACCACGCCAACTCGGTCACTATTGATCCGGACCCGACCGTGCAGAATGAAGCGAATTTCATAGCCCCGGATGCCAGTTTCGGCGCCTGGTGGAACGGCAAAAATTATTACTTCGGGCTCATTCTTCAAAACCTCATTCCTTACAAATGGCCGGCCCCGGGTACGGATTCCCGCTTTCGCTTTCACACAACGCTGAATGGCGGTTACCGCTACCGTGCTTCCGAAAACGTATCGCTGCTACCCGGATTTATCGCTCGCATCCCGCCGGCAGGTCCGCCAAGCATTGACCTGAATGTGATGGCAGACTTCAAAAACCAGGTTGCTTTCGGGCTGGGTTACCGAAATACCGACGCACTGATCGTATTTGCAAGTTTTAAGTTCAAAGGGCAGTTTTCGATCAATTATTCATTCGATTACGTACTTTCTTCGCTCCGGCCCGGCACGATCAACACGCATGAATTTTCGCTGATCTACTCGGGTTGCAAGCGCCCGTCATCCTCCACGTATTCCTGTCCGTTATTCGAATAATGAGCAAGGACCTAAAGTCCACTTTAGCCTGTTGATAATTCCGGCTGACATCTGTTTTGCGCAAGGCAAACTTCCGCACTTTTGTAAAAAGCATTTTTTATGAAGACCCGTATTGCCCTGTATTCCCTGGTATTGTTATTCGCAGCCTGCGTTCCGGCCAAAAAATACAACGACCTGCTTTTGCGCGAGCAAACCTGTAGCGAAGAACTGGAAAAGTACAAAAGCAATTCCCAGCTATACGAAGGTCGTGCAAAGGAATTTGAAGCGAAATTTACGAATCTTCAGAAAGATGTGGCGAAATTAAAAGCGGATACAACCGAACTCGGGAACAAATACCGCTTTATGCAAACGCAGTATGATAAAATGGCTGCGCAAAACGAGATCCTTGAAAAGAGCTTTGACAAACTGCGCATCAATGGCGCTCGGGAAACCGCCGAATTACAGGCCGACCTGGAAGCCAAGAACATCGAATTACAACGCAAGGAAGATGCGCTGAATTCCCTCGAGACGGAACTGCTTCAAAAACAGCAACTGCTCGCCGAGCGGGAAAAACGCGTGAACGAACTCGAAGAGGCGATCCGTCGCAAGGATGAGGCACAGCGCATGTTGAAAGACAAGGTGGCCGCCGCCCTCAAAGGATTTGAAAACAAGGGATTATCTGTAGTCCAGAAAGACGGTAAAATATACGTGAGCCTGGAAGCCAAATTATTATTTCCGTCCGGAAGTACGGCTGTTGACCCGGAAGGGAAAAAGGCACTCGTCGAACTGGCAAAAGTATTGCAGGACGAAAAAGAACTCGAGATCGTAGTGGAAGGTCACACGGACACCGACAAGCTGAACAGTTCTTCGTACCCGCATAACAACTGGGAGCTCTCCGTTTTACGCGCCACCTCCGTGGTGGAGATCCTGCTCGCCAACTCGAAGATGGATCCGAAACAGTTGATGGCTGCGGGCCGTTCGGAGTTTCATCCTGTGGATCCTGCAAACAAGGCCAAAAACCGACGTATTGAAATTATCATTTCTCCGAATCTGAACGAGTTGTTCAACATTATCAGCCAGGACGGGCAGGATTGATGTCATACGGCCCCAAAGGTGATTGTTTATTTTCGCTTATTAGCCGTTAAAAACGGTTATGAAATGCTTATTAGCCCATTTTCGGCTAATCGGCGGCAATGCTAAACATGCACGTAAACAGTTCAAAAATCACTAATTTTGCAGCATGGCGGCCCATTCGGAATCCCTTCAGCTAAAAATAAGGTCTTTGCCCGACAAACCGGGTGTGTACCAGTACTTCGACAGTGACGGGAAGATTATTTATGTGGGTAAGGCCAAAAGCCTGAAAAAACGCGTCAGTTCCTATTTCAACAAAAACCTGGACAGCGGAAAAACCCGTTTGCTCGTCCGGCGTATTGCCGACATACAGTACATTGTTGTGGGAACCGAGATGGATGCACTCCTGCTGGAGAATAACCTCATCAAGAAATACAAACCGCGCTACAACATCCAGTTAAAGGATGACAAAACCTACCCGTGGATCTGTATTAAAAAAGAACCTTTTCCGCGCGTTTTCCCAACCCGGCTGGTCGTTCGGGACGGCTCGAAATATTACGGTCCGTATGCAAGTGTCACCGTGATGAAAACACTTTTGTCGCTCATCCGCGAACTTTACCCGCTTCGTACCTGCCGGCTCGACCTTTCCCCGCACAAAATTGCAGAAGGACGCTACAAGGTCTGCCTCGAGTATCACCTCGGGAATTGCCTCGGTCCCTGCGTCGGGAACCAAGCGATGGACGAATACGATCAGTATATCGCGAACATCGAACACATCGTGAAGGGGAACATTTCCTCGGTACAGGCCATTTTGAAAAAAATGATGCAGGAACACGCATCCGCTTACCAGTTCGAAGAGGCGCAGGAGATCAAAAATAAGATCGTACTGCTCGACCGCTACCAGGCGAAATCGACCGTTGTTTCACCGACCATTCACCAGGTCGATGTTTTCACGATGATCCAGGACGACAAATCGGTATTTGTCAATTACCTCGTCATTCACAACGGCGCGATCATCCACGGATATACCGCCGAAGTTCGCAAAAAACTCGATGAAAGCCCGGAAGACATTATCAGTTTCGTTTTGCCGGAACTGCGCGAACGCTACCAGAGTACTTCGCGCGAGGTCATACTCGAAAACCCGGTAGACCTCGAGATAGAAGGCCTGCAATTTTTTGTTCCGCAGCGGGGTGATAAAAAACAACTCGTGGATTTGTCACTGCGTAATGTGAAATTCTACCGGCTCGAGAAACTCAAACAGGAACGTATTAAGAATCCGGAAAAAGCGACACAGCGTATTCTTGAACAGATCCAAAAGGATTTTCGACTGAGTGAACTGCCCGTGCACATCGAATGTTTTGATAACTCGAACATCCAGGGAACGAATCCCGTTTCGGCATGCGTCGTTTTCAGGGAGGGGAAACCAAGTAAGAAAGATTACCGCCACTTCAATGTGCGAACCGTGGAAGGCCCCGATGATTTTGCAACGATGGAAGAAGTTGTTTATCGTCGTTATAAGCGCCTGGTTGATGAGGGCTCCGGGCTTCCCCAATTGATCGTGATCGACGGCGGAAAAGGCCAGTTGAGTGCGGCGCTGAAAGCACTCGATGCCCTGGACCTGCGCGGTGAAGTTGCCATCGTGGGTATCGCTAAACGCCTGGAAGAGATCTTTTTCCCGGGAGATTCACTTCCGATCTACCTCGACAAGCGATCGGAAAGCCTGAAAGTCATCCAGCACATGCGCAACGAGGCGCACCGTTTCGGGATCACGCATCACCGCAACCGGCGTAGTAAAAACGCCTTTGTATCTGAGATTGCCGGAATTCCGGGGATCGGCGCGAAAAGCCACGAATTGCTTATGCAGGCATTTAAAACCGTGAGCGCCGTAAAAGCCGCAAGTGAGGCAGACATAGCCAAAGTAATCGGGAAAGCGAAGGGACAGGTCGTGTACCGCTATTTTCGTTAATTCCGCATAGGCAAAAATCGGATTTATTTGTACATTTAAGGTCAAACCTTGAATCATCATGATAAATCGTTCTATTCTTTTTGCGCTGATCGTGCTTTTTATTGTTCCGGCCTGCACAATCCAGAAACGCCGTCACCTAAAAGGTTATCACGTCGTTCGCCACACTTCCTTTCATAAAAAAGAGTCGGCCGATGCGGAGCGAACAAAGGAAGAAAAGGCCGAAAATCAAGCATTGCAAGAGGTATTAACACCTCCGGAAAATAAGGAACATTCGCTGACCACCGGCGTGCACTCTGTGCACCAACAGTATGAATCGGGAGATTTTAAGCCTGCGGAAGAAGATCAGCAGTTACAAACGCCCAATCCACTACTACGACATATCTCCGAATCAAAACCTCGTGTAACCAAACCTGCGGAAATATCCAGTTCAACGAATTCTCACAAATCCACGGCTGAGGTGAGTCGTTTACAAAAGCCCAGCGACGCAGGTTCACTCTCCCTGGGTATACTGTTCCTTTTCCTGGCCATTTTTATTGTGGTGGCTTTTGTCTCGTTGCTCTTGGGAGCTGGTTCTCAACTTATTATTGCTGTAATCTTAATATTGCTTTTTTTACCGGCCGTCGTACTATTCATCTTATTCTTATTCCTTGCTATTTACTTTTTTACGCGAAAACCACAGAAAACGGTCATTGTGGAAGAACCGGAAGTTGTGGAAGAACCGGAAGAACCAAAACCACGCATGTCCAAAAAGAAACGGATTGCGACCATCATTACATTTACCGTATTTGCCCTGCTGGTACTGGCCGTGTTCCTGGTCTGAATCGATTTCACCGATCGGCTTTAGCCGTCGTAAAACTGCGGTCACTTCGTTTTTTAGATAGGAATTCACCTTATTTTATTCCGAGGCACAACCTTTACGTTTAATCTTACGTCTGAGGAAAGAATGTTGCACGCTACACGTAAACGAACGAAAAACCGACGAATTTAATCCGGCCGATTTCACATTCGGTTAATATTGTGTAATTTGGTGCCTGCATTCGCATGATTGCATTTTACTGCTACTTCAATGATAAAAAACACGCGCATTTTACCCGGATTGTCAGGTCTTTGCCTGCTCTTCACCCTGCTTACGATTTCTTTCGGCTATTCGCAGGAAATAGCACGTTCGGTGATCTCGCCATACGGCACGAGCGGTTCGACGAACGGAATATACCTGTCCCAAACCGCCGGACAGGCATCGGCATACACTACTTCCGGAGACGACAAGACAACGCTGAGGCAGGGTTTTCAGCAACCTTTAATGCTCGCTTCCGGTGCGGAAAGTCAACTGATTACCATTACCGTGTATCCCAACCCGAATAACGGTTCTTTTTCATTCGCGGCAGACCTTCCCCGCGATGATACCTTTGCGTACTCGATTCACGACGGCGCCGGGAAAGATCTTTATTCCGGTAAAGGGAACGGACAGGAAGAGTGCTTTGTAACACTTTCCGAAGCAACGGCTTCAGGCACGTATTACATTAGGGTTCAAACCGGAAAATTGTCGGGCAGTACCGAGATCATTGTTATCCATTAAATTCAAAAGCGCTATGAAATTAACTCAACTCACCCTGCTTCTCCTTGGGTTTTCTGCAGTTTTCCACGGGAATTCCCAGGGTCTTGAACCGACTGAAGTGACGCTGATGGGCGGAAAAAACTTCAGTTCTTTTCTCTTCCGGAATTCCGATTCCGAAAAAGATAAAACCCTTGAATACACCATGAATAATTCATTCGGAATAAACCTCGCGCTCGAAGCCGGAAAACATGTTCTTCGCCCGGAACTGATGTTTCGTCAGGGAGGTGCACAATCTACTTTCAACGGAACTTCACTCAGCTGGAAGCTGAACTATGTGGACCTCAATGCGGGTTACCTGTACCGGCTTTTGCAAACCGAACGCTTTTCCGTTTCACCCGGAATCGCCATTGGTGCCGGATACTTGCTAAAAGGCGAGCAATACATCGGGGACGCGCGGTATTCGATCGTGGAGAACAAAACCTTGAAACGCTTTGATCTTACGGCACACGGAATCGCCAATTTCAGGGCTACACTTTCCGAAACGATCAGCCTGTCCCTCGAATACCGCTTCGGAATGGGTCTTGTGCAGATCGAAAATGACATCAACTCCCAAAAATCCAGGAACATTTACCAAGCTGCATTGCTTGGTATTGGTATTCGACTGAACTAATTAAGAACTTACTACATCATACTATGAAAAACAGAATCCTCATTTTATTTGCCTGTTTGTTCACACTTCCGGCATTCTCCCAGGCTCCTCCTCAGGGAATCAACTACCAGGCCGTTGCCCTGGACGAAAGCGGTAAAGAAATCGTCGGGACGGACGTAAATGGACAGCCACTCGCAGACCGGGAAATAAGTGTCCAGTTTTCCATCCTTGCCGGTGCTCCTTCCGGTACGCTTGTGTACCGGGAAACTCACCTGGCAAATACCGATAGGCACGGACTTTTCAACCTGGTGATCGGTTTTGGGACGCCGAATGGCGGGACCGGCCTTTTTCCGGATATCGACTGGGGAAGTGGCAAGCATTATCTGAAAGTAGAACTTGATCCGGAAGGAGGCAGCGCCTTTAAAGATATGGGTACGCAACAACTGTTAAGCGTTCCTTATGCGCTTTATACCAAAGAAGCAGCCAACGGAATTCAAAGTATTGTCGACAATGGCGACGGTACATCCACTGTTATGCTTGTCGACGGCACGGTTTATACGATCGCCAGTACAACCGGGCCACAGGGTCCCGCCGGGCCACAAGGACCAGCCGGAACAGCGGGAGCCACCGGACCACAGGGACCGGCAGGCGCAGACGGTAACGGAATTGTTTCCACAACTGATAACGGTGACGGAACACTGACATTTACCTATACCGACGGTTCTACATTTACAACGCCTAACCTCCAGGGACCGGCAGGTTCGCAAGGACCAGCCGGAACGGCGGGCGCAACTGGACCACAGGGACCCGCAGGGACGAATGGTAACGGAATTGTTTCCACAACCGATAACGGCGACGGAACACTGACATTTACCTATACCGACGGTTCTACATTTACAACGCCAAACTTACAGGGACCAGCAGGTCCACAAGGGCCGGCAGGAACAGCGGGCGCAACCGGACCACAGGGACCCGCAGGGACGAATGGTAACGGAATTGTTTCCACAACCGATA
>CAYMEW010000022.1:63049-74834 GCA_964389755.1 uncultured Flavobacteriales bacterium
ACGGCGATGGAACTTTCACATTCACTTATACCGATGCATCCACATTTACAACCTCGAATCTCCAGGGTCCAACAGGACCGCAAGGACCCGCGGGAGCTACCGGACCGCAAGGGCCGGCGGGAGCCGCAGGAGCAACCGGACCACAGGGACCAGTGGGTGCAACAGGACCGCAGGGACCGGCAGGACCCGCCGGTGCAAACGGCACAAACGGCATCTCGATTACCTGGTTGGGAACCATGACAGCCGCACCCGGATCACCGACATTAAACAATGCTTATTACAACAGCACCGACGGAATTTCATACATCTGGAATGGATCGAGCTGGCAAATATTGGCACAGGATGGTACCGGCGGAAGCGGTGGAAATACACTTGACCAGGCCTACGACCAGGGAGGTCCCGGAGCAGGAAAAACAATTACAGCCGACAGCGGCCCGGTTACTATTAACGGAAGCGGAAGCGGCGGCGGAAATATCGGACTTTTGATCAGTCATAGCGGTACGAATACCGCAGGCCTGGGAATCAATTTCAGCGGTACAGGCAATGCATTGCAGGCGCTTTCATCCAATAGTGCAAATACCTTTGCGACACTCCAGGCTTCAACCAATAGTTCCGCAACCAGCAATAGCGCTATTTTCGGACAATCTACCGGTGGGGCACGCGCCATCGCCGGTCAGGTAGAGGCAAGTGCAACGGCAGACGTTGCCGTGCGCGGACTGAACTTACGCACAGGTGGCGGAATCGGTGTAGAAGGAGTCGGAGTAAACGGAGTTTCCGGAAGTTCGGCATTTGCAGGGGGATTTGGCGTTTACGGCGCGAACTCGGGTGCTGCTACAGGCGGCCCGGGGAGTCTTGGGATCGGAACTTATGGTGTCGGTTTCAACGGAGTTTACGGACAAACGACCGATCCGACGAACGGCTGGTCCGGGTATTTTACAGCGGATCTTGGTGTGGAAGGTACCGGATATTCCGTGGGCGGCTGGAACACTGTTTCTGACCTGCGTTTGAAGTCGAACATTGTTCCAATAGAAAGTGCACTCGACAAGCTCAGCCTCCTGCGCGGAACGCATTATACCATCCGAACGCCGATGACCTTATCCGACGGAACGGTGAGTTATCAGACACGTGTACAATACGGCGTCATTGCACAGGAAGTACAGGCCGTTTTCCCCGAAATGGTTTCCGAAAAGGCCATCTTCATTAACAGCGGGGACGAAACGATCTACAAAACCGTGGAATACACACAGCTTATCCCCGTTTTACTCGAGGCCATCAAAGAACTTGATGCACAGGTGAAGGCGCTTGAAAGCGAGGTTCAGACACTTGAAGGAGAATTACAGACTTTGCAGCAATTGCAAACCCAAATGCAGGCCCTGCAGCAACAGGTCAACCAGTTGTTGCAACAGGCCGGCAGCGAGGAATAAACCCCTCTTTATGTTAACCAAAGCAAAGGTCGCCCGGGTTTCCGGGCGACCTTTGTGTTTTTAGTTGCTTACACCTGAAAAGTAGTCCGGATGACTTAACAAAATAATATAAATTTGCCTGCTCAATCTTAATCTATGGTATTCAGCAGTATTTACTTCCTGGTTATCTTCCTCCCGGTTTTCTTTGGGTTGTACATGCTGGCCGACAAACGTTTTAAAAACCTCCTGATCCTCGCGGCGAGTATTTATTTTTACGCCTACGGAGCACCGCGCTTTGTTTTTATACTGCTTGCTTCCACGATCATTGATTATTACCTGGTCGGGATGCTCTACCAAAGTCGCGAACGGAGGCAAAAACGGATCTTCCTGAGCCTTTCCGTAATTCTGAACCTCGGACTGCTCATCTATTTCAAATACGCCAATTTCTTTGTTGAAAATGTCAATGCTTTTCTATACCATTTCGGCATGGAAATGGTCGGGTGGACACAGGTCGTGCTTCCAATTGGCATCTCGTTTTACACTTTTCAGACCCTTACCTATTCGATCGATGTTTATCGAAACGCGCACAAGCCTTTTGACAAACTCGGAAATTACCTGCTCTACATAATGTCTTTCCCACAGATGATTGCCGGTCCCATTGTGCGTTTTAACCAGATCGCAGACGAGATCATTAACAGGCGTGATACGGTGGATGACAAGCTCCAGGGTTTCATTCGCTTTGTGATCGGGCTTTCCAAAAAAGTGCTGATCGCTAACCTCATCGGGGAACAGGCAGACCTGATCTTTCAGCAGGATTTTGCAAACCTGTCTACTTCCAGCGCCTGGATCGGCATAACAGCTTACACGTTTCAGATTTACTTCGATTTCTCAGGCTATTCGGACATGGCCATAGGCCTCGGTCGTATGATGGGCTTTCACTTTCCGGAAAATTTCGACAGTCCGTATACCTCGCGCAGTATTTCCGAAT
Organism: uncultured Flavobacteriales bacterium; assembly: GCA_964389755.1. Lineage (GTDB taxonomy): Bacteria > Bacteroidota > Bacteroidia > Flavobacteriales_D > Crocinitomicaceae > JBBSUQ01. The sequence goes on from CAYMEW010000022.1 coordinate 65,441, forward strand.
TCTGGCGGCGATGGCACATTACGCTCGGTGAGTTCATGAAGTATTACCTCTACATTCCGCTCGGCGGAAACCGTGTTCCCCGTTATCGGATGTTCTTCAACCTGTGGATCGTGTTTTTGCTAAGCGGACTGTGGCACGGACCTTCCTGGAATTTCGTGATCTGGGGTGCTTTTCACGGACTTTTTCTCGTACTGGATCGTTTGTTTTTGCTAAAATGGCTTGAGCAGATCGGGAAGATCCCTTCCGTGTTGCTAACATTTGTAATCGTAATGACCGGCTGGGTATTTTTCCGAATTGAAAACCTGCATGAGGCCACGCAATTCATAAAAGCATTGTACGGTTTCCGTTCCGGCGAAACGGTTGAATTACAACCGGTATTCCTCGCAGTGCTCCCGGTTGCCGTTCTATTTTCGTTTATTACCTTGCTTCCAGTTGGCCGAAAGCTGGAACGCATCACTTTTAGTTATGAATTTCCACCCTTGCGCTGGTACCTCGGTTTTGGCGTTCTTTCAATCTTTTTTTACATACTCTGCCTCAGTTTCGTCACTACTGCTGATTTCAATCCATTCATCTATTTCCGTTTCTGATGAAAAATCCGGCACATATCAAAAAAATCCTGCTTGCGATCATTATGTTAATGCTGTGGATACCAATGCTTCAGATGAAACTGAACCTGGTACATGAAAAACCGCTGAATGGTTCCCTGAAAGTCATTGCCCGGCCCGAATTTAATGTAAAGAGCTGGCTGAAGGAAGAGTATCAGTTTCAAAATGAAGCATACATAAACCAGCGGTTCGGCTTTCGCAACGCGCTGGTTCGGATGAATAATCAACTATATTACAGCGCTTTTCGAACAGCCCGTGCGAAGGACGTCATAATCGGGAAAGAAGGGTATCTCTTCGAAGAAAACTACATTCGCGCTTACCTCGGGCTGGATTTTATCGGGGAAGACAGTATTCGTCAGCGTGTTGACCGCCTGCAAAAAGTGGCGGATACACTGCGTAAACTGAACAAACAGATCCTGGTTGTCTTTGCACCCGGCAAGGCATCCTATTTCCCGGAATACATCCCGGACGCGTATCCCAACAAACCTGTCGGACCGACCAATTACGCAGTTTACAGGAAAGCAATCTCCGACGCCGGTATTCCTTTTATCGATTTTAATCACTGGTTTCACCAAAAGAGGAAAAACACACCGCATCCGCTTTTTGCAAAAGCCGGCATTCACTGGAGTAAATACGGCGAATTCCTGGCTGCCGATTCAATCACAAAACGCATCGGCGAACTCATTGGACGCCCCATGCCGGAACTGGTGCTTGACAAACTGGTTGTGAAACAGAAAAATGAGCAGGGCGACTATGATATTGGCGAAGGAATGAACCTGCTTTTTGATTTGCCGGTTTATCCGATGGCCTATCCGAGTTGGCACGTGCGTAATCCACGAGGTAACAAGTCTCCGAAAGTACTTGTTATATCCGATAGCTTTTACTGGGGATTGTTTAATCAGGGTTTCTCCGATAAAGTACTCGGACACGGCCGCTTTTGGTATTATAATGAGACGATTCATCCGGCCGATGGCCTGATCAGCAATCGTGTTGAAGATGTGAACATCCAACAGGAGGTTGAAGAAAATGATGTCGTGGTAATCCTGTGTACGGAAGGAAATCTTTTTCGATTTGCATTTGGTTTTATTGACCGGCTGTACGTCGCATACTATGACAAAGTTCAGCTTTCGCTTGAGCAATACCGTCGGGAGCGTTTACTGCATTACATTCAATCGATAAAAACCACTCCGGAATGGCTTGAAAACGTAAGGCAACAAGCCCTTGAAAAAGAGATACCATTAGAACAAAGTATCCGGGAAAACGCAGAGTACATGCTTTCCCTGGAAGAAAAAGAAAATAAATAAGGTGCCCGGACTTTCGTTCTTCCTCTTTTGCGTTAGCATCGGACTTAAGCCCGTTCCATAACATTTTTGTAATTTTGCGGCAATTCATAATAGCATCAGAATGACTTTTGAAAACACCCGCGACTTTGCCCGTCAGCTTGACAGTGCAGATCCGCTGCGATCGTTTCGTGAACGCTTCCTCTTCCCGACCTTCACCGCGAATGAAGTGGTATACCTCACCGGGAACTCGCTCGGACTGCAGCCCAAACGTACACGTGAACTCCTTCTCGAGGAACTCGAAGACTGGCACAAATACGGAGTCGAAGGACATTTTGAAGCACGTCGTCCGTGGTTTTCGTATCATGAATTCCTGACTGAAAAGGCTGCTAAAATTGTGGGTGCCAAGCCCATCGAAGTAGTAATCACCCATTCCCTGACCACGAACCTGCACCTGCTCATGGTTTCGTTTTACCGCCCTTCAGCGGATGGAAAACGCACGAAAATCCTGTGTGAAGGAAAAGCATTTCCGAGTGATCAGTATGCGCTTGAATCCCAGGTTAAATTTCACGGGCTGAATGTTGAAGACAACCTCGTGGAGATCTTCCCACGCGAAGGCGAACACCTCATCTGCGAAGAAGATATTCTCGCAAAGATCGAAGAACTGGGCGATTCACTGGCGCTCGTGATGATCGGCGGGGTGAATTATTACACTGGCCAGTTATTCGACATGGAACGCATTACGAAAGCCGGACATGCCGTGGGAGCGGTCGTTGGCTTCGACCTGGCGCATGCCGCCGGGAACGTAAACCTGCAATTGCACGACTGGAACGTCGATTTTGCAGCCTGGTGCGGTTACAAATACTTAAATTCTTCGCCGGGCGGTGTTTCCGGGATGTTTGTACACGAACGTCACGCGCACAATCCCGAACTTCCGCGCTTTGCCGGGTGGTGGGGCTATAACAAAGAAAAACGTTTCCGGATGGAACCCGGTTTCGATCCGATTCCCGGCGCCGAAGGATGGCAGCTGAGCAATGCTCCGGTTTTAGGAATGGCAGCGCACCTCGCGTCCCTGGAAATCTTCGATGAAGCGGGCATGAAACGAATCGGTGAAAAACGCGACAAACTCACAGCATACCTCGAATTCGTGATCCGGGATATTTCCGAACGCAACCACGAAAAATGTACTTTCGAGATCATTACCCCGGAAGACCCTGCCAAACGCGGAGCGCAGTTGTCCATTCTCGTTCATGGAAAAGGACGCGAACTCTTCAACAAACTCTCAGAGCGCGGCGTGGTCGCCGACTGGCGCGAACCGAACGTGATCCGCATTGCCCCGGCACCGCTCTACAATTCGTTCGAGGACTGTTACCGCTTCGGGCAGTACCTGGAGGAGAGTATTGGATAGTTGCCCTTTTAATGTATCACCTCGAATTTCCCGTGAACCGCGTTTTCGGCGGAGTCAAAAACCGTAAAAAAGTAAGTGCCGGAAGCCAGTTCCGAAACATCACAGGCAAGTTGCCGTGAGCCTTCTGAATTCGCCAGGTCATATAGTATCCTTCCGTCCGAATTCCTGATCACCACGCGTGAAACAGGAATCTCATCGCTAAATATAAAGCGAATCTGATCGCGTGCCGGGTTTGGAATAGCCAACACGCCGTGGCCAATGGCTTCCTTTTTCATCCCTGCAAGTTCGGAAGAATTACAACCGGGGTAGATGACGTTGAAAAGCGTACTGATGTCCGCTCCGAAATTCACATTTGCCAAAGACTGGTTTTGAGGTGTTAAAAAACCCGAGGTATCAATCAGGATCATTTCCGGATCAACTGAATCGGGCAAACTGATAAATGCCAGATCTGTCAGGTATTGTTTCTTCCAGTAATTCAGATGAGCCTGTTCTGCAGAGTCAAGCCCGCAACTTTCGATGTGTTCCAGAATTTCCACTGAGAGTTCCGAATGTCCGAGAAGTCGGAACAGATGCGCTTTATCCAGTTCATGATAGAAACGTAATTTATAATTTTCGGGCACTACAGAACCCTGTGTGAATTGCATCAGTGCATTTACATAATACTGTACATGCGGCTCGTATGCCGACTGATTTTGTGAAGGTGTAATTAATTCATTGGAAAATGCGTTCTCCAGCGCCGTTTTCATTTGGGATAAAGCCGTATGCAACTGAATGCTCGTAGTTGAATCCTCGAGCGGCAGGTCGTTTTTAAAGATCTCATGGAAGTGCTCCAGTGCAATCAGATCGTTTCCTGTTGAATCCGGATATTCCATTTGATCAACCGCAAGTCGATGGGCTTCGGTGAGGCTGATCGAATCCCCGTAAAAATCGATGATTGGCTCCTGCACCATGCTTTTGCCGGTCGAACCTCCTCCTCCCGGATCAGGATCCGTCTCCTGGTCGTCGTAATAACCGCAGGAAGGTAACGCTTCGGTAGGATTAGTACTCACCACATACGCATTTCCATACTGATCCTCCAAATCAATGTAGGATGCATTGGGCAGGCTATTGGAAGCATTCCACTGGTTGCGTGTCGCAAAATAAGAGCAGCCGGAACAGAAACCCACCGTATTTCCATAGATCGTATAAGGCCCTTCGTGAATGTAATTGCGCCCGTTGTTCAGGCTCATAGCGCCATCAGACAGGTAAATGCTCGCATTTCCGACTGTTTCCAGTATGTTGTATCCTCCTCCGTCATCCGTACTCAGGTTCAGTTCTCCGTTATTCACACTCACAATATTGTAAAGTGTATTCCCGGAAAATTCATTACACCGGAGTGTCGCCTTCCCGGAAATTTTATACAAGCCGGTATGTAATCCGTAGAACGTATTTGAATTGCACTGAATTTCCACATTTGAAACATCCAGTAAGCCGATGAGCGAATTCCCTGAAGGATTGGAATCGGCATGTTCCAGTGAACAATCGCTTAGTTTTGAACTGTAGATCATGTTTTCCGAATAAATACATCCGAGCCCGGAGCCGTAGAACTCGCTGTACTGGATGACGAAACCTCTTCCGGATACAGAAAGCAGGTAATCTTCGGCTGAATCGATTTCCGATTCCTGGATAAAGGAACTGTTCGTTACCGAAAGTTTCGGGCCCGTGGTTCCAAGCGTATTCCAGACCAAGGGCACGTTTACCAGGTCGGAATGATAAACGGTTAGTTTGTCAGTGGCAATAAAGCCCTGGTTCGTATTCGGACTTACAAATTTCGCGTATTGCAGGGTTGTCGGGATGCTACTGCTGATCTTTGCATTCTCCTGCAGGTCGAGCCGGCAATATTTCAGCAGAAAGGTATTGTTCCCGGAGCCGCTGACTCCCAAAAGCGCGTTCTCCCGTATTTCAATAAAGGGATCGCTGTCGTATTTTCCCTGCAGGGTCAGCGACGCGCCCGTACCGAGTTGAAAAGCATTGTACCAGCCTTCGAACACAATGGTTCCCGAGGTCGTTGAACTACTCAGGTCAATCGTAAAATCAGCACCGGCGGCTACCTGTATTTGCCCGGCAATGCGAATTTCATTATCCGGCCCCTGCGAAATGATCTGGCAACCCACACCGTATTCCACGATGGCATTCTCTTCGATGATCAGGTGGGCTTTGTCGTGTAAAACGATTGCTGCTCCATCTTCGAGGATTAGCCTTGAACCGTATTTCAGGGTAAATGTACTACCTTCGTTGATCACGAGCGAACTGGTTCCGTCAATGCGGATCGTGTGCCCGTCGTATACGTGCATTTCACCGGTTCGGCCATCATCATCTCCGAGGCGCAACTGACTAAAATTTTTCACAGATATTTCGATCGCATCCGTTTCACCGCAGCTATTGTCGACATCCACGGAGAAGTGACTAATCTCATTTACCGAAAAATCGCCCGTTGGCGTCAGGTCATAGCCGATGCCTGCGAAGGCATTTACACCGAGTCCGCTGAAATTTTCGACCGTGATCGAATGATCGATCTTACTGCCTGTTCTGCGCGGTGCGGAGGTTGCGCAATTCATGGTATAATGCGTTCCGAACTTCCCGAAATTGTACGAATCGTAACTGAGCGAAGTCATCGTGGCAAGGTCGTCCGTACCGATCAGGTGATACACCATGAACGGCGCATTTTCAGAATTAAAGAAGGTGTGCGGACTTCCATTGTAGTACGTACTTGTTCCATATGGACGTGGCACCGTCACCATGGAGTAGTTGTCGACATCCCGTAAAATGTTATTTTGAAGGATGTAGGCCATGTTCTCAAAGTTGTGGTTCTGATCAATAATTTCCGTGTAATTATTCGGATCGCCGCCGTAATAGTTGAGTGTGCTTACCGTCGGTGTGAAGCTCCAGGCATTCAGTTTGAATGTTTCGGGTTCTATGAAACTTACAAAACCGGACAATGCGAGGTTGATCGGCGTTTCACCGACAAAGCCACCGGGGGCTGAATCGAGGCCGACTGTGCTACCCACTTTAACGTGCGTTTTGGAAAGGACATACTGCAAGTTAAACAGACGAATGCTAATATCAGCATTGTAAATAACGTATGGCGAAGGTGGTGATTCGGGTACTGAAATAATTTGAATGTTCGATTGAACCTTGCTGCCGGAAAAGCTGAGCCACATTTGCCCGGCAATAGTAACCACCTGCTGAAGAGCATCCATTTGGATGAGCGCATTCGAATTGATCAGATCGGTATTAATAGAACTCTTGAGTAGAAAATCACTGTCTACAAAATTTTGCTTTCCGGCAGTGCCTTTTCCCGAGCCGTTGGCAATACACAGGATCTCACAATTCTGCGGCATGCCGAGGATGTTGTTTTGTTCGTTGTAATACTGTTCGTGGAGGGAATTATACCCATTCTCCTGTGTCCAGTGATCTCCCGCAAACGTTTGCGCCGGCTGATAGATCAGCATTTGCCGGGATGCCGGGAGCTGAACCAGGTCCAGGGCGTCGCGTAAGATTCCGACAAAGTACTTCAGCCTGTTACCGAAACGGTTTTCAATGTTGGCAATGTGTTTGAGTGCATACTGCGCACCTAGCGGAACATTGTCCCCGAGGTGACCGGTGTCGAAACTGATATAGGTTTCCGTTTCGTGATCTTCCCCGTTCACTTCCATCCGGCGCAGGGCGTAACGCGCGATCATTCCGCCCATACTCTGCCCCATCACGACATTTTTTTCGTGACTGCCGTTCTTATGCTTTTCAGCGTTCACCCAGCGCAGCACTTCCTCGAAGGCATAGGCGTTGCGCTGAATATAATCACCACCGTCTTCATAGTCCACGATTATCAGGTCGTAACCTTCCTGGTCGAGGTAGTCAATTAAAGATTTTGACCCAATCGTAGCGCTCAAGTAGCCTAAACGATCAATTGCATCATTATAAAACAACTCTAAATCCAAATTACCTACTTTCGGGTTATACCCTTCCAGCCAGATAAAGGGTTTTTGAATGGAGGTGTGTCCGCAGGCGTAATTCACAAAGACCTTTGCAGTCGTCGTTTCATCGAGGTAAGGCTCCGTGGCCGAAATTGTTTTACTGAAGTCCGGAAACTGAATATACGCGGTATTTTCCAGTTCAAAATAAACCCCGAATTCACCGGCCACAATGGTACCGTCCCCAAAGCGGATCCGGATGCGGATGTTTCGCACACCCTCGGTCGCACTGGCACTTTCAAGGACCTCGTTGGACGCGATCAATACGTCGCCCTGTCCGTCATCCGTATTGATCCAGCACGAATCGATCGTTTTGCCGGTATGGCCGAACAGCTTTTCAAAATCGAAGCGGAACGTTAAGGCCGATGCGCGCACCCGTTCGCGGACCGGTGCCACGATGAAGAGGTCGTGCGCTATGTAGGGATTTGTGCGCGGCAATACGTCATAAAGCTGCCCGCCACTTAAGTAAAACCAGTTACTGTCCAGGGCATTCGTATCGATCGTATAATACTGCTCAAAAATTCCGACCAGGTCTACCGGCTCCCCCGGCTCCCAGTTATCGGTCAAATCCATGTAGGCCCCCGGATCGGGCAGGCGCACACTGTCGTAAATTGCCATGTCGTACAGGGAGGCGTAGGCGAGGCTGAAATTGGTCAGGCTCGCGCGGGTCGGGTTGTTCGCGCTTCCGTCGAAAAGCGACAGGTCCTGGAAGGGAATGCCGTATTCCTGCAGGATGCCGTTCGGCACGAGTGAGAGATCCGTAAATTCAAAGAGGTGATCGATCTGCTCATGGTAACTTTGATCCATGCTGTCGACGACAGTTACGGTTTGGGCGAAACAAAGTGTTTTCAGAAGGCCGATGCCCACGAAGAGTAGTAGCTTTTTCATGTGTGTCTAATTTAGGTTCTGTGTCTTTTAGCGTTTAATAATAAAAAAATGAAAATTTACCGTTGGTAATGTACAAAAGTGAGTCGGGACAATCCGGGTTGCGCAGGGTCATCGAAAAGGTTCCTTTCATACGGTGTTCCTGCTGATCCCAGTAAGTTAAGTTAAATGATCCAGGGTTCAAACTATCATAATAATATTTATCGCAATTATCATAATATCGAAATCCAACAACTTCATCGTGTTCAACATAGAATGGATAAGTATCCAATGCTGAGACATTTTTAATAATTAAGAACATTTTTTGGTGATAAAAACTGCCCAAGAGCCTACTCACGTTTAGAGTTAGAAACTCATTGTCTTTCTCAGCATAAACAGGCGATCCGGATTGTGGACCAGCTGCATCCGAATAAGCCTCCCAATACTCCCCATTCACGTAACAGGTAAAATAATCGCCCTGCTCATCGTCAGCCGTGCCGGGCTTATCCTTCTTACAGGAAGAACTGAATAGCAAAAAACAAAGAAGGGAATAAATTGCGATTTTTTTCATGTTTCTTAAGTGGAATACCGGACAAATTACCGGTTTTTAGTGAATTAAAAAAATAAAATCATTCATTTCACTTATTTTAACAGTTGTAAAAATGTTTTCATATATGTTACGTTTTGAGGTTCAATAGTAAAAAAATGAAAATTTCCCGTTGGTAATGTATAATAGTGAATCGGGACAATCCGGATTGCGCAAAGTCATCGAAAAGGTTCCTTTCATGTGGTGTTCCTGCTGGTTCCAGTAAGTTAAGTTAAATGAGCCGGGATTTAGTGTATCTGCGAAGTAGCTATTGCAATCAGAAGAACTATAATCATAAAACAGTTTTAAATGACCATTTCCTGTAGCCATTTCAAATGAACCAGGTTTATCAATCTCATGAACATACATTTTTATTTCCTGAACTAATACCCCTGTATTTTTTAAAACCTGTAAATTGAGATATCCGTCTGTTACGTTAAATTGAGCATAAATATCTGGATTTTCCTGACTGCTTTGTGCATCCGAATAAGCCTCCCAAAACTCCCCATTCACGTAACAGGTAAAATAATCTCCCTGCTCATCGTCAGCCGTGCCGGGCTTATCCTTCTTACAGGAAGAACTGAACAGCACAAAGCAGAGGAGGGAATAAATTGCGATTTTTTTCATGACCGGTCGTTTTT
>CAYMEW010000023.1:0-71344 GCA_964389755.1 uncultured Flavobacteriales bacterium
GCCCCCAGGCGGAAAGTTTGGTAAAACGTTCCGGAACAAATGCCAGTTGGGTGGCAGCTGCAACGTAGCGCTAGCACTTTTTGCTACTTTTTGCTGTAATGGGAAAAAGTAGGATGCAATAAACTCTATATACAGCAAAACCATTCTCCCGAAGCCTCACCGCTTACTTTACACCATGCAGCAACTTCATAAAAACTATAAGCTCAAATACGAAGCAATCCGCATGTACCTATGCAGGTCGCCTTTTCAAAAGTCAGCAAATTGAACTGAAAGAACGAGAACAGCTCGTAAAGACAGAGGCTGATCCTGCTGAAGGAGCGAAAGCCGAAGGACAACTGCATCCCAACCTAAACCGTCCTGCCACGGTATCCCCAAAACTGACGCACGTCAGCCTCTGCACTGACGACCCTCAGTGCGGGAGCGTCACAACCGTCCTAACTTTGAACTTTATAATGTTTAAGCCATGGACTACTTGCAAACACATCACGTCGAAGCAGCCGTTCTGCTCGTCAGACTCTTCCTCGGAGTTCTCTTCGCGTTCCAGGGCTACGACGCACTCTTCGGTGTCGGGCTGAAAAATGTACAGCAAACATACCTCGAGGCATTCACCATGAAGGGCGTCCCACGGCAACTGATCGCATTGGCAGCCTGGTATACTTCCTGGAGTGAACTGCTCTGCGGAATACTCCTCGTACTCGGATTGTTCTATTACCCGGCGCTCTTCCTGCTGGCACTTAACCTGCTTATCGCAGCCGTCGGTTTTGGTATGCATACCGCCATGTGGGATACACGCCATGTCTTTCCAAGGTTGGTCCTGCTCACCTTCCTGCTGTGCGTTCCGCCCGCATGGAATGTGTTCCTGGTGGATTCCATTTTATTCTAACCGCAATTCAGAATGCAGATTTATATTGACGATAACAGCAAACTCCGTGACATTCAGGAAGCCTTCAGCGCAGAGTTCCCATACTTGCGAATGGAGTTTTTTATTCGCCCCGAAATGCAGGACGAAGATGCCGCAGCGAATGCTCCGCGCCGTTTTGCGCCGCTCAGTTCGTTCCGGCTAGAGGGCATGCGCGGCATGAATTTTTACATTGGTCCGGACACCACGGTGGCAGAACTCGTGGGCTATTTCCGATCCTGTTACGCACTCGGTGTGCAGGTCTGGAGGAAGTCCGGCAAAGTATGGCTGGAAACCCGGCTCACCGAAGACTGGTCGCTGGAAGAACAGAACAGGCAGGGACATGCACTTAGCACGGGCTTTTCGGGTGGAACTGATACGGGTCAACTCCCCGGCTGACCATCCTCATAAAAAGTGGCGCGGTAGCGTCGTAACTTGCTCAGGTAATCATTGTTTAACTTTAAATTAATTAGTTATGACACCCGCAAAAACAAACACCAGACGCAACCTCCTGCCCGCCCTTTTATCAGACTTCTTCGAAGGCGAACGCTTTCCGGCAGCCTCCTGGTTAGACCGTGCATTCGAAGAATCGCTGCCGCCGGTCAATATCCGCGAGAATGAAAAGTCATTCGATATTGAGTGTGCCGTACCGGGCTTCAAAAAAGACCAGATGAAGGTCAATGTGGAAAACAACCTGTTAACCATCAGTGCCGAGCAGGAAGAAGAAAAGAATACGGAAGACGAGCGCTATACACGGAGGGAATTCTCCAGTAAGGCATTTGTCCGCTCATTCACCCTGCCCGAAAATGTCCACTCAGACAAGATCGACGCTTCCTACACCAACGGTATCCTTACACTCAATATACCAAAACTGAAAGAACAGAAGTCTCAGCCTAAAAAGGAGATCAAAATCTCCTGATTCAAGGGCAGTAAGACCGGCACGTCTGTCGCAGGGACGGCCGGTCTTTGTTCTTGAACGAAATAAGTCAGCTTGGAATTCCTGGTATGGTTCATATTGCTTGCATTGCTGGCCGAGGTACTCGGTACCGTCGGAGGTTTCGGTTCATCCCTTTTTTTTGTACCGGTAGCCGGGCTGTTCTTTGACTTTTACTCCGTGCTCGGCATTACGGCACTCTTTCACCTGTCGAGCAACCTCTCGAAAATCGTGCTGTTTCGCAAGGGCTTCGACCTGAAACTCGTGCTCAATATCGGGATTCCCGCCGTCCTCTTCGTGATCGCCGGAGCCGCACTCAGTCGCTTTGTGACAGGAAACCTGCTCGAACTCATGCTCGGGGTCTTCCTCGTAACACTCAGCGCCGTATTCCTGCTTGCCAAAGACCTGGTAATTCCTGCAACACGCGGTAATTCGTGGCTTGGTGGAGCGCTTTCGGGTTTTGCCGCCGGCCTGCTCGGTACCGGGGGGGCGATTCGTGGCTTAACACTGGCCGCCTTCGCACTTTCCAAAGACGTTTTCATCGCTACCTCTGCCCTGATCGATATGGGTGTGGACCTGAGTCGCAGCGTCGTTTATTTTGCAAATGGCTTTATGCATCGCCACGACCTGTATCTCATCCCGATATTGCTCGGCGTTAGCATACTCGGTACTTTCATCGGCAAAAAACTGCTTGAGTACATTTCCCGCGAACGCTTCCGGAGAATCGTACTGCTTTTTATTCTTTTCACAGGTTGTCTCACAATTGCAAAACTATGGATTCACTGAGATCGGCACATGTCATAAAGGCTTCGGGCGAACAAGTACCTTTTGCACCCGAAAAACTGCTGCACTCACTGCGCAGGGCAGGAGCTACAAAAGTACAGGCCGAAGAGGTTCTTGCCGGTCTGAGGTCACGCATCTATTCGGGCATTACAACCCGCGAGATCTATCGCATCGCACAACGTCTGCTGAAGAAACAAGCGGTTCATGTCGCGGCCCGCTATCACCTCAAGCGCGGTATTATGGAACTGGGGCCTTCCGGCTATCCTTTCGAAAAATTTATTGCCGCAGTGATGCATGCGCAACACTTTGAGGTACAAACAGGAGTCATTGTGCCGGGCGTCTGCGTACCGCATGAGGTCGACGTGCTTGCGCAACGGGAACGACAAGTCTGTTTCGTGGAATGCAAATACCACAACCGGCAGGGAATTCTCTGTGATGTGAAGGTTCCCCTGTACATTCACGCACGCTTCAATGACCTGCGGAGCCACACGGAAAAAAGCGCGAATCATCAGCGAAGCTACGAGGGCTGGCTGGTTACCAATACCCGGTTTTCCAAAGATGCCCTGACTTACGGAACCTGTGCCGGTTTACACATGCAGAGTTGGGATTATCCTTCCGGGAACAGCCTGCGTGAACAGATCGATCGCCTGGGGCTTTACCCGCTTACCTGCCTGACAACACTTACCCGCCAGGAGAAACAGTGGCTTCTGGAAAAACAGCTTGTACTCGCCTCGGGACTTGTAGAGAATGCGGAGTTGCTTTCAAAAGCGGGAGTGGGAGTGGAGCGCAGGGATCAGGTACTCCGGGAAATTCGTCAGTTATGTAATCTGAAAACCAGTGAAAACAAATCAGACAAGCCTTGACTTCTTTGGTGCTGCCGGTACGGTTACCGGTTCCAGGTACCTGCTTTCTCACGCCGGGAAGAAAATCCTGGTCGACTGCGGTCTTTTCCAGGGTCTAAAAGAATTGCGCGCCCGCAACTGGGAGGATTTCCCGCTTTCACCCTCAGAAGTGGACATCGTGCTGCTCACACACGGGCACCTCGATCACTGCGGATATTTACCGAGATTTGTAAAAGCAGGATTTAAGGGGGAAATATGGGCGACCCGGCCCACGATCGACGTGGCTAAGATCGTGCTTGCAGACAGTGCAAAGATCCAGGAAGAAGATGCCGAACGTGCCAACCGCAATGGTTTTTCAAAACACAAACCGGCACTTCCGCTGTACACACTTGCCGAAGCCGGGCAGGTCAATGCGCATTTCAGGCCCTGCGATCCGTATGACTGGAATGAACTCTTCCCGGGGATACGTTGCCGTTTTCGTTATAACGGACACATCATCGGGGCAACCTTTATCGAACTCGAACTGGATGGGAAAATCGTTGTATTTAGCGGAGATGTCGGCAGACCGGTTGACTGGCTCCTGTCAGCACCCGAAAAACCTGCAAAGGCCGATGTGCTCATCCTTGAATCAACTTATGGCGATCGCCTGCATCCCGGCGACGTTCTTCCGAATATCGCGGGCCTGGTATGCGACGCCCTGGCCAGGCACGGAACGCTGCTTATTCCCGGTTTTGCCGTTGAGCGTGCGCAAACCCTGATGTACCTGCTCTGGAAACTACAGCGTCAGAACCTCATTCCTGCCGTACCCGTTTATTTTGACAGCCCGATGGGTGCGAGCGCCCTTGAGGTATTTATCAGGTATCAGTCCTGGCACATCATACCCGCCGATGAACTGCAACAGGTCGTCCGCTGGATCAGGCGCGTCACCTCCGTCCGCGAAACAAACCAACTGGCAGCGTCCCGGGGAGCGAAGATCGTAATCGCCGGTAGTGGTATGGCTTCCGGAGGCCGAATACTGACGTACTTCTGGCACTTGCTCGGAGATCCGGAGACCGCCGTTCTTTTTACCGGCTACCAGGCCGAAGGAACACGCGGACGACAATTACTGGAAGGAGTGCGCCAACTGAAAATATTCGGCAAAATCTGCAAGGTACATGCAAAGATTAGGCAGATCGAAGGACTTTCCGCGCACGCGGATCAGGCTGAACTGATCGGCTGGTTATCCGAACTCTCACAAACTCCCCGACAGATCTTCATTACCCATGGCGAACCGGCGGCCGCACTGAGTCTTTCCGCAAAGATCCGGGAAACTTACGGCTGGAAAGCACACGTACCGCTTATGTACGAACGCGTTTTACTCTTTCAGGAGGAAGCAGAAACTGACGAGCATCAGGAAAAATGCTGACAGTGGTCATGTCTGACCAAAATCATACCCGGTACTTTTGAATCAGGAAAGAAACTTAGTTTTTGATAAATAGTTATTAAGAGAATACACACATTACCTCCTTCATTTTTAAAATACAACTAAACCCGGAGATCGGACCCGCTGAAATAACGAAATGGGAATTACAACCTCTCCACACACCCGAAGCCCGCTTTACAACGCGGGCTTTTTTTTATCCCAAAAGACATAGCCGGAACAACCGGAACGTGTATCTTAGCAGTACTCGAATGAAGCATGCAGAACTCTTTTTTAGTGCCGGTTTTACGGCTGCCCTGACCCCCGCCGTTTTTACCCGGTTGCTGATGTGCTTTTTACTTTTGGAACGCTGGAGTATCCGAAAATACGATCATTTTCTAAACGTGCTGATCATGCAAGTTTCAGGCTGGCGGGTATTGCAACAGGTCTTATACTGTTGATAGCCGTTGGATGGCTGATTTGTTCCGGAATGTAAACCGATTGATTGATCCGCTAAAGGATCCGTTTCGATGGTGTGTGCATCATTCTGTTGAAACGGGCGTTCGGTTCGTTGATCGTTCGGTTAACTTTAAAAAAACAACACTTTACTCAATGGAGCGGCTTTTGAATGGTGAAATGAATGTTTTTTTAACATGTGACGGCTATATTTGTGAAAAGTAGTAATCAGTATAGCCGGAATCTGACCGTTCACAGGGCGTTATTTGCGCACATCTTACAAAGCCCGAATCTCTGAACAGTTGCCGGAACGTGCTGGTATTAGTTCAATTAAATAAACATTTTATGAGAAAACTTTACAAGTGCATGCTTGCGGGCCTGTTGCCTCTCTTTTGCCTGCTGGCAACACCTGCGGGAGCACAGTACTTTAACGAAGATTTTGAGAACGGTGGAACTTTCCCTTCGGGATGGACACTCACCAACGGAACGGACGACTGGCAGATCGGTGACGGTACCGATTACGGTCCGGGTGCTGCACACAGTGGAACTTACTGTGCTTATTTCAATGATTTTTCTTTTAACTCCGGCACCACTGCGGACATGATCACTCCGGCGATCGATCTGCAAACAGCGAGCTCGCCACAACTAACCTTCTGGTACTTCGATGAGGATGATCCCGATACCGTACAGATCCTCGTTTCGACGGATGGCACCAACTACACACCGGTGTTTACCACTCCCGAATCCGTTGATCCCTGGACGCAATTTACCGTTGACCTTTCGGCATACGCCGGTTCTTCAACCGTAACCATTGCTTTCCGCGGAACAAGTGAATATGACAATACAAACCCGACCGTCGATGACGTTGTAGTCGCAGAAGCACCTACATGCCCGGCAATCACGGGACTCGTCGTGAATAGCATGACCGCTAACTCTGCAAATATCAGCTGGATTGCCGGCGGTTCGGAGACAGCCTGGAACGTGGAATATGGCCCTGCAGGCTACACACCCGGAAACGGTACCATGCTGAGTCCGGCTCCTGCCGATACCTTCGCCGTGATCAGCGGACTTTCTGTAAATACTTCCTACGACATGTATGTTCAGGCGGATTGCGGAAGCGGTGACCTGAGCACCTGGTCGGGACCGCTCACCGTGTACACCGGTTACTGTGTCTTCAGTACGGATGAAACCGATTATTACATCGACAATTTCGTGACAAGCAACGGTGCTTCAAACATCTCGAACACTGCGAGCGGTATCGCGACGAACGGCTACGGAGATTATACTTCCATGACCGTATCGCAGTACGAAGGTGCAGACGTGGATGTGGACATTACTTTCGGACTGAGTTCCGGTTATACCTTTGGCTGTAATATCTGGATAGACTGGAATAACGATTTGCAATTTGATGCTTCCGAAGAAGTTTTTGCAACCGGAGGCTACACGTCGCATGCCACAGGAACTATTTCCGTGCCTGTCGGAACACCTGTCGGAAACTACACCATGCGTGTGGCTGCAGATTATAACGATACGGATCCCCAGTCCTGCACGAATGATATCAACGGCGAGGTAGAAGACTACACCTTTACAGTGATCCCCGTACCGAGTTGTGTGCCGGTCACAGGACTCGTAGTGAATGAACTAACTTCTTCTTCGGCAAATATCAGCTGGGTTGCCGGTGGTTCCGAAACGGCGTGGAACGTGGAGTACGGCCCGGCCGGATACACACCCGGAACAGGAACAGTGCTCAGTCCCGCTCCGACCGATACCTTTGCCGTGATCAACGGGCTGACCTTCGGTTCGGATTACGATTTTTACGTGATGGCCGATTGCGGCGGAGGTGATCAGAGTACCTGGGCAGGTCCGTTGAATGTATTCATCGCGTACTGCGTACCTTCATCCGAATACACCAGTGATTACCTGGAAGGGATTACGACTTCCGGCGGAACGCAGAATGTTTCGTACTCAACGGCCTCGATACCGGGAACAGGATATGCAGATGAATCTGCGCAGATCGTGTCAACCTATGCCGGTGGATCATTCGACTTCGAAACAGAGTATGTCGGAGGAGGAAACGGTGTGAAAATTTGGGTAGACTGGAACGATAACCTCGATTTCGAAGCCAGTGAAGTGGTATTCTACGAGGCAAGCTCTTCGGCAACCAAAACAGGAACGATCAGCGTACCGTCCGGTGTAAGCGTCGGCGACTATCGCATTCGTTTCCGTGGAAAATACGGTTCTTCTGCAGACCCGCAGCCTTGCGGAGAAACGTCCTTCGGATCAACGGTTGACTTTACCCTGCATGTTGAAGCTGCCCCGTCCTGCCTTCCGGTATCGGACCTCGGTGTGATGAATGTGCTCTCCACAACAGCAGATGTTTTCTGGACTGTGAACGGTACGGAAACAAGCTGGATCATTGAATACGGTCCGCAGGGATTCACACAGGGATCGGGAATAACAGAGAATGCGAATGCCAATCCCTTTGGTCTAAGCTCACTTACCCCGGATTCGGATTACGAGTTCTACGTAAAAGCAGACTGCGGAGGCGGAGACGAAAGTACCTGGGCTGGACCGTTTGCGTTCCATACGCCTTGCGTTCCGATGAATGCTACTGATCTCTGTGAAAGTTTCGAGCCGACGTCGGCGAATGAAGGGTGCTGGACGGTGATCAACGGGAACGACGATAACGACTCCTGGAACCTGGATTATGCGACCAACCCGTACGACGGGGACGAGGCGGCCATGCTTTACACCGACTACAATGACGGAGATAACGACGACTGGCTCATTACGCCGAACATCACCCTGACAGGGAATGAAGTCCTCAACTTCTTCTACCGCGTTCAGAGTTCAACGGAACCTAAC
The DNA here is from genome assembly GCA_964389755.1 of uncultured Flavobacteriales bacterium. Taxonomy (GTDB): domain Bacteria; phylum Bacteroidota; class Bacteroidia; order Flavobacteriales_D; family Crocinitomicaceae; genus JBBSUQ01. Next base: position 8,178 of record CAYMEW010000023.1, read on the forward strand.
GACTTCGAAGTGTTGCTTTCCACCACAAGTATGGATGCGGCTGACTTTACGGATACATTGATGCACCTCGACTCGTATGATAACACGAGCTACATGGACACGTCGATCGACCTGAGCGCGTTCACAGGAGACGTATTTATTGCATTCCACGTGCCTGCAGGCGGAGCGGACGGATACCGACTGTACATTGACCAGGTATGTTTTGATATTTGTACACCGGCTCCGGGAATCGACGGGACAGCAGACGTTTGCCGACTCGACAACAGCGTGGACCTGAGTGCAATCATTACGGCAGGTGAGCCTAACGGAACCTGGACATTCGAGACAGATCCACAGCGCGTTTCCGGTTCGGATCTGAACATTGTGGGAATTGCATCCGGAACATACGAAGTCAATTACATCGTTACAACTGCATGTACTTCGGATACGACCGTTGCGGTAGTGAACGTCTTCGATCCTTCCCATGCCGGAACCGGCGGGTCGGTAGCAAGCTGTAACTACGGTCCGTTCAACCTCTTTGACGCACTGGGCGGAACGGTTGACCTTGGTGGTACCTGGTATGATGCCAGCGGTACAGCACTTGACGGGGCACTCGTGAACTTCAACGGGGAACTCGCCGGAAGCTATAATTACGATTACATTACCAGCAACAACATCTGCCCCGAAGATACGGCAACCGTGGAGGTTCAGCTCCAGGACTGTGCGGGAATCGATGAGCAGCAACTCGAAGGATTTGCACTCTACCCGAACCCGACCAGCGATTTTGTTTCCGTTTCGTATGAAGGAGCAGGAGTAAATGCTTCCCTGAAACTGGTGGACATACGCGGAGCAGTTGTGTTCGCCGATCAGGTTGATTTTAACAACGGTAAAACGTATCAACTCGACCTTTCTTCTTTCGAATCGGGAGTTTATATGCTCACGATCCAGGGAGAAAAAGCGGCAACCGTTATCCGGGTGATCAAAAATTAAACGGAACGGCGGATAAATAAGCCATACATTAGTTAATAAGCAGAAGGCGGGCCGGCAGGTCCGCCTTTTTACATTTGTTATCATTTGAAGCGCCGTTGAATAACTATCTTTCGGTTAAAAAGAGACAAAGTGATGCAGACAATCTGTCTTTTCAGCGGACTGGGTGCCGATGAGCGCATCTTCGAAAACCTGGATCTCGGAAACGCTGAAATTCACCATATCCGATGGATCCAACCGCTTGAGAAAGAATCCATGCAATCGTATGCGCAAAGGCTGGCAACACAGATCCCGGCAGAGGACACTGTGTATATCGGTCTATCATTCGGTGGCATGATGGCACTGGAAATTGCCCGGATCGTACCTCCCGCGGCTGTCATTTTAATCTCTTCCGCAGGAAATCGCCACGAATTGCCCTTTTATTTTCGCTGGGCGGGCAGGCTGGGCCTGGATAAACTGATTCCGCTGACATTACTTCGGCATCCGTCCCGGTTCAAGGATTGGCTGTTTGGAGCGAACACACCACAGTCAAAGCAATTGCTGCGTACTTTTTTAAAAGAATGCGATCCGCAATACCTGCGTTGGGCGATTCGATGCATCCTTACCTGGCAACGTGTTCATGCGAAGGAACATGTACTCATTCACGGAGAAAAGGACCGTTTACTTCCCGCGAACTTCGTAAAAGCGGACCTGCTTATAAAAAAGGCCGGTCACTTCATGGTGCTCGAAGAGGCCGAAGAGGTCAGTGCTTACATTCGTGCATACCTGCGCAAAAAAAAATAAAAATTTTTCACGGCAGTTTAATCTTGGAATCCTATAGCCGTTTCCTAACGGTTATCGCATCGAGTCTGCTTGTTGTTTTTTTAGTTAATTTATTGATGGATAGTGTTTTAAAACTGTTTTGCTTGAAATCTTTAAAGTATACCGATGAGGTAGAAGTTGTTTTCAGTACTTTCACAAATTTCGTAAGTACCTACATTCAGGCGAATTTTGAGCTTCATAAGGCAGTACGGATCGTGTACATATAACGCATGAATACCCTATGAATACCGCATAGATACCGCATGAATACCGTATGAAAATAACTGAACAACTTCCGGGAGGAGATAAATCAGGTCTTGGAATCTCACGCGCTCGATTTGACTGCTTATCAGTTGCTTTGAGTAACTCCGTTAACTTCTTTTAAAGAATTACATTTTTAAAAAAAAGGCATTTTTCACATATTTGCCCTGTCTATTAAAATGAAGCATAGGCACGATTTTTTTGGAAAAGCGTGTGTTTTTGCGTAATTTTATGGATGTAATTATTTATAATTCAAATTTTTATGAAAAAAGCTTACTTATCTATTGTACTGGCAGGATTTTCCGTGGCAGCCCTTGCACAGGAGCAACACTCCATCGTGTCGCGTAAAGCGCGTGGGTTCTCCGAAAAAATCCCGACCTCAATTCAACCGCAGTTTTCAGCGAAAGCTACTCCACTGTGGCAGAATGATTTTTCAAACGCTTCCGACTGGGTAATCTCCAACAACACCGGGGATAACCAAAACTGGGAGATTACAACTACAACAGACCCTTCGATCGGTTACAATACCGGGCCCTGGGTAGATGCTTCAGATGTAGTATCGAATGAGAACGGTTATGCACTCTTTAACTCGGACGGAGTTGGATCCGACGGTGGAATGCAGGACGCGTACATCACCAATGCAACGGCTTTCGATCTCTCTGCCAACGCAAACGTGATCATCCAGTTTTACCAGCGTATTCGCAAGTTTACGAATACCGAAACGTTTGTGCAGGTGAGCTCGGATAACGGTGCTACCTGGACGGATTTCGAAGTGAATGCGGCAAAACCCGTAAGTGTGACTTACGAAGAGCAAATCGCTGTGAACATTTCTTCAGCAGCGGGTGGACAGTCTTCCGTACTGATCCGTTTTAACTACCGTGGTTCATGGGATTACCTGTGGGCAGTTGACGATGTAAAGATCTTCGCGCAGCCGGATAACAACATCGAGATCACAACAGCTTACTTCTCAGGTGAGAACAATGAAGGTACAGAGTACGGTCGTACGCCGATGATGCAGTTGGATGATGCTTACCTCGTGGGTCTTGACATCACCAACACAGGTGTGCTTACGCAAACTGCCATCACCGCAACAGCGGATTTCGGTTCGTTTACTTCTAATTTCTCCGCAGCAAGCATCGCACCGCAGGATACGATCAACCTCGAGAACACGGAAACTCCGACACTCGCAGTAGGTCAGTACGACGGTGTGTTTACAGCAACGTCTGCAGAAGAAACTTCAGGAGATTACTTCGATGACAACACCTACAACCGTTCTTTTGCAGTAACAAACGATGTTTACTCAATTGACGGTATCGATATCTACCCGGCAGCAGACCTCAAACTGTCTTCCCTCGGAACAAACAGCTTTACAGGTGGTGAGGATAACTTCCTGATGGCTTCCTGGTACCACGTAAAACAGGCACAGGATTTCTATGGTGTTCGTATTGAACTCGCTAACGGTACGGTAGAAGGAGCAGAAGTTTCAGCTTCCATCATCGATACAACGGAACTCCTCGCAGACGGAACACAGCCGCTCGTAATCTCTGATATCTACAACGTAACAGCTGCCGATATCACAAACGGGTACATGGTTATTCCGTTTACGTCTTCAATGACGCTTTCACCGGGTTGCTACTATGCAGCAGTAACGCTGAGCTCTTTCGGAAATACAAGCGATATTCGTATCCTTGATGACCAGACAGTAAGCCAGCCGCCGCTTGCATCTGTGATCTACATCCCGGGTGACGGTACTTACACAAACGGAGAAGCAACTGCGATCCGTCTGCTGGCAGGTACTACAGGTCTTGATGAAACAACCATGGAAGGAGTGAGCGTTTACCCGAACCCGTCAAACGGTCTGGTGAACATCTCGAACGACAATCACTTCAGCAACACGATCACAGTTACAGATATCACTGGTAAAGTTGTAACAACTACCAGCGCAACTGCTGCAGCTGCAATTGACCTTTCCGCTTACGGTAAAGGAGTGTACATGGTGACGATCTCTAACGAGAAAGGTCGCAAAACAGAGCGCGTGGTTATCAAATAAGATACACCGCTTTCATAATATTTTTTCAGCGAAGGGCTTCCGTTTTCGGAGGCCCTTTGTGCTATCCGTATTTCGATTTCCATACATCGGAAGACTAAAATTGCAACCGAATGGGTTTCCCGAACCCGTGTTTTTTTACCTTTGCACTCAAATTTTGAATCATGAAAGCATACGTTTTTCCCGGTCAGGGAGCACAATTTTCAGGAATGGGGAAGGACCTTTACGATTCTTCGGATAAAGCAAAAGCCCTGTTTGCACAGGCCAACGATATACTTGGTTTCGATATCCAGCAGATCATGTTCAGTGGCTCGGACGAAGAACTGAAGCAGACGAAAGTGACGCAGCCCGCGATATTTCTCCATTCGACCATCCTTGCCGCGTGTCTCGGAGATGCGTTCAAACCGGATATGACAGCAGGCCATTCACTCGGAGAAATATCGGCACTCGTGGCCAGTGGGACGCTGCGCTTCGAAGACGGACTTCGCCTGGTTCATAAAAGAGCGTTAGCCATGCAAAAAGCCTGCGAGGCCGAACCGTCAACCATGGCAGCCATTCTCGGCCTTGAAGACGATGTGGTCGAAAGGATCTGTGAAGAAACGGAAGGAACCGTGGTGGCAGCCAATTACAACTGTCCTGGACAACTCGTGATCTCGGGAAGCGTGCCTGCAGTCGAGAAAGCGTGTGAAAAACTGACGGAAGCAGGTGCAAAACGTGCGCTGATCCTGCCGGTGGGAGGAGCTTTCCATTCTCCGCTGATGGAACCGGCGCGCGAAGAACTCGCCAGTGCGATTGAAGCAACTGAGTTCGCGAAACCGAAATGCCCGGTCTACCAGAACGTAATTGCGCGCGCGGTAACTGATCCCGCAGAAATACAGAAAAACCTGATCGATCAGCTGACTGCGCCTGTGCGTTGGACACAGACTATGCAGCAAATGATCGCGGATGGTGCTACCGAAGTGATCGAAGTGGGACCCGGAAAAGTATTGCAGGGACTCTTTAAAAAAGTGGACCGCGCATTTCCGTGTTCGAGCGCCACGATTGAATAGACAGGAAAAAATAATTCGAATCCCGCACTTTTTTTGAAAATGCGGGATTTTTTTATGGAATTCGGTGAAGTGCTGCATCTCAAGAGAAACAATAAAACAGATCAGCATGAAAAATTTAATCACACTTATTTGCCTGGCACTTGGCTCCGCTTCGTTCGGACAGGTTGCGCTGGGAGACGTTGTCGGAATCGTGGTATCCGCAGATTCCCTCCATGAACCGATCGTGGGAGCAAAACCCTACATCGACGATAACAACGGAAGCCGCTATTATGCCATTACGGATGTCGACGGAAGCTTCCGTATCAGTGCAGTACCTTCGGGACAGTATAAAATGAACATCATTTACATGGGAGATACGCTGAAAGAAGTTGCCGTGAATGTCCCGATCGACGGATACGACAATCTTGGTGAAATTATGTTTGAAAGTGGTTTCCAGGAGATGATGGCAATTGATGTACCCGGATACGATCCCAACCGGATTCGCCTGGTGTACGGAGAATTGCCGGTCCCGGAAATGACCGCTAAAGAGATCGCGCGCAGTCCGGTAAAATTCGATATGAGCAGCCTGGTGGCGGGGATGGATTCCGGTGTGAAACGCACGGATGACGGGGAACTGGTTTTTCGCGGAGCGCGGAAAGGAGATATGATTTACATGATTGACGGGATCAAATCGCGTGAGATCAGCCAGGTGCCCAGTGTTGCAATCGGGCGCGTGAAAGTATATTCCGGCGGACTTCCGGCCAAGTACGGCGATACGCTCGGAGGAGTGGTCGTGATGGAAACAAAAAGTTACTTCGACCTTTACCGCGCCTGGATGCTAGGGCAGGGAACGGCTGTTCAGGAATAGAAAACGTTAATATCCAACCACCATCAATTTTTCTTATCAAAAAAATGTGGGCTCGATTCTTCCATCGGGCTCATATATTTTTTAAGGTTTTGCTCGTCATTCTTATTCAGGATCATCAGCATGTTGTCCGATTCCACCACGATGTGATCGTTCAGTCCTTCGATAAGTGCCAGTTTATCATCCGGCAGGTTCACAATGCAGTTCGAGGAATTGATCATATACACATTTTTACCGATCACCGCATTGCCGTTGTAATCCTTTTCGAGATGCGTGTAGAGGCTGCTCCACGTACCGAGGTCAGACCAGTCGAAGTTGGCCAGCACGACTTCCGCATTCCGGGCATGTTCCATAATCGCGAAATCGATCGAAATATCCTCACACACTTCAAAACTGTGTTGTACATGCGCCTTTTCCCCGGAACTTCCGTATACACTCAGGTCTCCGGCAAACAATTCGTGCAGTTCAGGCTTAAACTTTTCAAGCGAGTGCAGGATTGTTTTTGCCTGCCACACGAAAATACCGGAGTTCCAGTAATAATTCCCGCTTTTTAAGAAGAGTTCCGCGATCTCACGGCTAGGTTTTTCCCGGAAATGTTTAACCGGCGTCACCTGTCCCGGTACGAGGTCGCTTTCTTCCGAAAATTCGATATAGCCGTAGCCGGTATCAGGGCGGGTTGGCTTGATCCCGATGGTCAACAGTTTTTCATCACGTGAAGCCGCATCGATCGCGATACTGACCGTTTCCTCAAACTTATCTTCCTTCAGGATCAGGTGATCGGAAGGAGCCGTCACTAAAACGGCTTCCGGGTTTTGGGAATAGATCTTTGCTGCAGCATACGCGATGCAGGGAGCCGTATTTTTGCGGAGCGGCTCGGTGAGAATTTGTGCATCCGAGAGTTCCGGTACCTGTTCCTTTACGAGCTGGAAATAGGCTTCGTTCGTTACGACATAAATATTTTCTTCCGGGGCAATGCGGGAAAGGCGTTCGAAAGTCATGCGCAGCAGCGATTTGCCAATGCCCAGGACATCCAGGAATTGTTTCGGGCGTTGCGGCGTAGACATGGGCCAGAAGCGGCTTCCGATCCCGCCGGCCATAATGATGCAGTAATTATTCGGGTTCATGCGTGTACAGTTTCAATGGGTTTCACCAGTGCCAAACAGTTGACTGTGTATCGTTTTTTCGTGTGTAGTTCTTCGCACAAAAAGCGGTTTCTTCGCAACTCGCCTTTTCTGAAAACACGGTTATTCAACGTAAAAGTAGTGTTTTTTGCTAATTTCTCAAGCGGAAGCATTCCTTCCGGGTGACGATCGTAACGCTGCAGCGCGCGCGCAAGCTGCGTATCACTGCATGAACTGGCCCGGGTCGAGACCATTGAACGCATGAGTGCTTTTTCAAGGTCCGGCGGAACCATGCGCGCTTCCAGGACGGGTAGCAACAGGTTTCGGTAGGCGCGTTTCCATTCTTCGCCATGCGGTGCCACGGAATGCCCGAATTTGTCATAAGTGACCAGGTGCGCAAACTCATGCACGGTCGTTATTAAAAAAGAATACGGGTTCAGATCGCCGTTGATACTGATCTGGTGTTTCTCCCCGGGTCTTCCGGCCCTGAAATCACCGAGTTTCGAGCGACGTCCGTTGACGATCTTAAAGCGAACCGGAAATTGATAAAAAAGGTTAAGAACATAGTCCGTGGCGGCCTCCGGCAGGAAGCGCCCGAATATCGCTTTGTCTCTTTCTTTACGCGTGTTAGCACTCATTCGCTTCCCCAAAATTACAGTTTTTCAGGGCAGATTCTGCTGAAAGTTTCGAACCGCATGCCGTTTATAAAGGAAATATCCGTTAATTTAGCGGGGAACTATGAATATACTGACCAATATCGGGCGTTACTTCATCATGCTTTGGATCGTTTTTTCGAAGCCAACGAAGATGCGCATTTTTCGCCAGCGGCTCTTTGATGAGATCCAGTTGATCGGTATTAATTCCATTGCGATCGTGGCTTTGCTTTCCGTCTTTATGGGGGCTGTAATCTCGCTGCAGACCGCCTCGAATATGGATTCGCCTTTCCTTCCGGAATACACAATCGGGTATATCACACGCTCCAGTACGATCCTGGAATTCTCGCCGACGATCATTTCACTGATCCTGGCCGGGAAAGTGGGTTCCAATATCGCCTCGGAAATCGGAACGATGCGCGTTACCGAACAGATCGATGCCCTCGAAATTATGGGGGTAAACTCCCTGACTTACATTGTTCTGCCGAAGGTGTGTGCAGCGATCCTGTTTTTCCCGTTCCTCATCATTTTTTCGATCGGTCTGTCGCTCATCGGTGGCTGGTTGTCATTGATTCTTTCAGGACTGGCTTCCACGGAAACCTACCTCACGGGTATCCGCTTTTTTTACCGGAACAGTGACATCGTTTACGCACTGGTGAAATGCGTCGTTTTCGGCTTTATCATCGTATCGGTTTCCTCGTTTTACGGATATTACACCAAGGGAGGAGCGCTTGACGTCGGGAAATCTTCCACGCAGGCCGTGGTAAGCAGTTCCATTGTGATCCTCATTTGTAACTTCTTCCTTACTCAAATGCTGCTTCTCTAATGATCGAGGTAAACTCCATAAATAAATCGTTCAACGGAAACCAGATCCTTTTCGATATCAGCGCGAAATTCGAAACGGGAAAGGTGAACATGATCATCGGGCAATCGGGTTCCGGGAAATCCGTACTGGCCAAATGCATCGTTGGGCTGCACGAAGTGGATTCGGGAAACGTGATCTACGATAACCGGAATTTTACGGAAATGCCGCGGGAAGAACGCCGTGTCCTTCGTCAGGAGATCGGGATGCTCTTCCAGGGTTCAGCCTTATTCGATTCGATGACCGTGGAGGAGAATGTCATGTTCCCACTGTCGATGTTTACGAAAATGTCCAAAAAACAGCAGCTGGACCGCGCTAATGAATGCCTGGAACGTGTAAATCTCAGTGGTAAAAACAAACTCCTTCCGGCCGAATGTTCCGGGGGGATGCAAAAACGGATCGCCATTGCGCGTGCCATCGCCATGAAGCCGAAATACCTCTTTTGCGATGAACCGAACTCGGGCCTCGACCCGCAGACTTCGATCGTGATCGATAACCTGATCCGGGAAATTACCTACGAAAACGAAATTACAACCATTGTCATTACGCATGATATGAACTCCGTGATCGAGATCGCTGATAACATCATGTTCATTTATAAAGGGCAAAACTGGTGGCAGGGCGACCGTCGCTCGATCATCAATACGGATAACCAGGAGATCAACGATTTCGTGTATGCGTCTGACTTTATGAAAGAGATCAAAGACAATATGCGCGAAGAGCAAAAAGGTCAGAAGTAAGCAACGTAGCCGAAATGCACCTTTCCGTTTCGCAATAAGATCGGGTTATTCATCTGTTTTCCGAGTGCATAACTGATCGTAAAGATCCCAAAGCCCGTCCCAAAAGCAAAGCCGCCGCCGAACCCATACGGGTGGTCGTTGTAATAGGCAGTCGATACATTTTCGTAAAAAGTTTGATCGAAAAAGACAAATGCCCGTGAATTGCGATCCACGAGAAAGCGATATTCGAGGGAAAAGGTGCTGTAGGTGGTCGCGTATAATTCTTCTTCATTAAAACCGCGCTGACTTTGCAATCCACCGAAACGGCTTACTTCATTCTCGTAAATCTGCGGAGCGAAATAACTTTCCGAATGATTTCCCAGTCGGATCACATGTCTGCGTGCCACCGGGACATACCAGTTCAGGTCGGTTTGTACGCGAAAAACCGTATTCCGGATCACCTGGTTCGAATCCGCACTACGGGAGCTGCGCGTACCGACAGAACCCGTAAAGAGACTGATGAATCCCTTCGAAGGATTGGGTACGTAATCGATTCGTTGCCTGAAAATACTGATCCCGTAATTGTTGGAAGAAACGGACTGCAGGTTCGAAAAAGACGGGTTGGAACTACCACCTGCCAGCACATTCGAGGACTGGGCCGAATAGAAAACCTTCAGGTAGTTCCCGCCTTTCAGGAAGTACTGGATCCCGATCGAAGAGTTCAGTTCGAGAAAACTACTGTCGCGCTTGTACAATTTAAAAGTTCCGTCCACGCCGAAAGGCGTTTTAAACAGGAATGGAAAGTTCAGGCGCGCATCAAGGGATTGTGTCTGGTCGCGGATACTGCGCCAGTTAAAGTTTAGCAGTTCGCCCCGGTGCAATACGTTCAGCAGTTTCAGGGCAACGTCCCCCGTCAGCGATACTTTTCCTGTGGCCGCATTTTGCTGTAGCCCGACGATCCCGTTGGCCGAAGAAACCGGGTTTGATTCGAGGTAGAGGTAAAGTTCGCAACCCGTTTGCGTGAACAGGATCTCGTAAGGCCGGATCTCACGAATAAAATTAATTTGAGCGATGCGTTGGGAGATCAGGTCGAGTTCCGACTGGTTGAAAAGATCTCCTTCGCGAATGCGTATGATCCCTGAAATATAGCCCGAAAAGATACTACTGTCGCCCCGAATGTGAATATCGGACCAGCGATACTCTTTGTAATGTTCGATATTCAGCCGTGCGGACAGTTCGTGCCCGCGCACATCAATTTCATCGAGGTGTACGGAAGCGAAAGGATAACCGTTGTTTTCAAGCGAACGGTGAATGCGTCGGAGTACCTGGCTTATTTCGGCCGGGCGAAACGGGATCCCGGTAAAGAACTTTTCGGATACGTGCAGGTATGGGCGCAAAAATTCGAGGTCTTCCGGTGAAATGGACAACTCGGCTTGCCCGAAGACCGGGCCGAGGTACGGACCGACGAAAATCGTATCGCCGTGAAAGCGTATCGAATCGATGGAGGCCAGTAAATATCCTTTTTTGATGGCTGAAAAACGGAGGTTATCAACATAGGCAATCACTTCCGAAGAATCCCGGAATTTTGTCTGCGGATGTTTTTTGATCGTTCTGTATGAAGGATTTGTAAGCACCAGTGTACGGCTGTTCTGACCGAAGAGAACCTGTGCCGTAAGCAGGAAAAAAAGTGCCGAAACCAATTTCATACGCTCAGGGAAACGCAAAGATTTTTGCTTTATTTTGATCGAAAATAGTTGTAAATGTGGAAAATAATTTTAGCAAAATCTCGTATTTTATAATATATTTGTTCAGTGTAAGGAATTCACCAAAACTAATAACAACAACTATGAAGAAATTTTTGGTACTGACCGTAACGGTAATGACATTAGCAATGATAGCTGCATCTTGTGGATCTTCTCACGGACATTGTGATGCTTATTCTAGCGTTGACCAGCCTGTTGAAAATGGCGATCTCGCTTCCAGATAACCGGTTATTGCATTAAAAAATGAAGGTCATTTGCTTTGCAGATGACCTTTTTTAATAATATCCCCGGACCCAAAGCCTGATTACTCCTTTTTGTAAGTAACCGAATAGCTTGCCGGGAACTTCGGAACCACCACAAAATTATCCGTAAGAATCCCGTTATTACATTTGTCACATTCCTCCACGGAGATGGTGTACTTTACAATATCGTCCACATCGTTAAATTCTACTTTTCGCGTAAATGCCGCATCACAATGCGTGGTTATCGGGAAATTGAGCAGCGTGTATTTCGAATAATCCACCGGGACGCGCGTGTAGCCTCCGTCAAAACTCAGTTCCAACTGGTTCGAATCGGCCGTGGTACCGTCAATAACAACTTTTTCACCGAAGGTATGCGTTTGATAAACGATCACGTCCGGAACAATTACACCCTGATTGATATCTTCTTTTTCCAGCTTGCATTTCTTGCCGCAGGAAGCCAATACGATCGCACATCCGATAAAAGTGGTTATAAGCGCATGTTTAGTAGCCATAGATGAATTGTTTTGAACGTTAAAATTATGCTTTTTGCTTTAAAAATCAAAGATTTATTTCCGCCGTAATTCGAAGTTTTGCCCCAGGTAGACCTTTCGCACCTGCTCGTCGCTCGCCAGATCTTCGGCTGTGCCCGACTTTAAAATGCTTCCTTCAAACAGCAGGTATGCACGATCCGTAATGGAAAGTGTTTCCTGGACATTGTGATCGGTAATCAGGATACCGATGTTGCGCTTTCGAAGGTCGGCGACAATGCTTTGGATGTCTTCCACGGCGATCGGGTCAACTCCTGCAAAAGGTTCGTCCAGCAACACGAACTTTGGGTTTGTAGCCAGTGCGCGGGCAATTTCCGTACGTCGCTTTTCTCCACCGGATAAGCGATTTCCAAGGTTTTTACGCACGTGGTTCAGACTGAATTCATCGAGGAGTTGCTCGAGGCGCTCGTGCCGTTGTACCTTATTGAGATCGGTCATTTCGAGGATCGCCATGATGTTGTCCTCCACGCTGAGTTTTCGAAATACGGAAACCTCCTGGGGCAGGTAACCGATCCCGAGTTGCGAACGTTTGTACATCGGCAAACCGGTAATGTTCTTGGAATCGAGATGAACCGTACCGGCGTCGGGTTTGACCAGGCCGACGATCATGTAAAAGGAAGTCGTTTTTCCGGCGCCGTTCGGTCCGAGTAGCCCCACGATCTCTCCCTGGTTTACTTCCACGGAAACACCCTTGACCACCTGTCGGCCTTTATACGATTTCTGGATATTGTTGGTATACAGTTTCACAATGCTAAAATATAAAAGTCCAGCGAGCCCGTATCCCCAGGGGATTCATTCCCGGATCGAGGTGCGTGATCCGCCAGACCAGGTCCACGCGACCCACTTTGAAAATATTCTCAATGCCAAAGTTAGCTTCTGCGTACGGAACTTTGCCGAATTTTTTCGTAAAGTCAGGCAAAAGCATCTCAGCCGTGTGCCTGTTGTCTATGTCTCCGTAAACGGTCCTTCCGCCGGCTATCAGTCGCCACTTGAGTTTTTTGATCAGGGGCACGCGGTCGAGAATCAGCCCCTGGAAATGATGTTCGAGATACGCACCGACGTACTTATCGGAAACAAATTCGAAATAGTTTAGTTTGTTGAAAGCACTTGTTAAGAGCCAGTACGACTGGTTCCCGGGATGCACCTTAAGAAAAGGATACGCGGCAGATCCGAAAATGTAACCGCCGTTGAAACCGTAGCGAATGCGGCCCAGGAAACCGACGTTTCGCGAATGGTCGATCGTAAACTCGATCTTTTGGTAATTGTAATCGGCACCGAGCAGGCCCTTGACCCCGAAAATCCCCTGTAAGGCAAAAACGGGATATTTTGAACCGGTGCTCACACGGTCAAACGCACCCGAAATGAACTCTTCGTCCTTCGTCCAGCGAATACGCGCCGTAAATTCGGTCGTCCGGATCCGGGAGATCGTATCCAGTGCACCTTCTGCCGTTTGCCTGACGTAATTGGCTTTTCCGAGTGCTTTATATTCCTTCCATTCGAAACCGCCGTAAAGGATCAGGTCCTTTTTGACATCTTTTTCAAAGTTCAGTCCGGTTTTTTTGACAAAAGTCAGTTTGTCGAGCGGACCGGTACGGAAAACGTTTCCGAATGTCGATCCGACCGCTGCTGCCGTGGGTGACTGCCCGATCTGCTCGATATCGTAATTGTAAAAAACGGTGAGCATGCCGCGCTTTTTGGGCGTCACGTTATAGCGGATCCCCGCACCATATTTGAAACGCTCGTCGTAAAAACCGTATGCCACCTTTCCGGAGAGTTCGATGCGCCGCGAAAAATTGTTCGAAGTACGCAGCGCAAGTGCCGTCCGGAAATGCTCGACAGGATTAAAGCTCACCAGGTTGTAAGCGTTCCCGATCTCGATCTTATTGAGGGGATAATAGCCGGTCGATACGAAATACGTGAGGTTTTTCAGTGTTTTGAAAAAACGCGTGTGATTCAGCGAGTCGACCATGTCGTTAATGCCCTGCTCCGTGGCCGAAAGTGGTTTGGGCCGGTGTTCGACCCAGAACGAATCGGGTTTATCCTTCGCGTCGTCGAGGATCTCCACGTTGTCACTCGTTTTGTAAAAACCATCCGGATGTGGCTCGTTAATGTGGAATTTACTGCGTGATGAATACTTCCGGCCGAAGAAACCATACAATTTCGAATTTTGCGTGAGTTTCACGTCGGCGATCATCCGCTCTTCGGTGAGCATCCAGACTTCCGGTGCAACCATATCAAACTTGTGCTCGAAATAGATATTCTGGATGTAGTTGATGTTTGCACTTTCGGAAATGGATGCCTTTACGAGTTTAATGGCGTAAGTCGTGTCATGGATCCACATTTCACCTTTGAAGGCGAGATCTCCCGTGCGCTTTGGAACGAAGCGCAGTTTAAAGCACCACTGGCTATCGATAAAAGTCGAGTCCTCGAGGTAAAATTTGTAAAACGAACGAGCGTTGTCAGCCGCCGGACTGATAAAAGCCAGGTTGAAGAGGTTGATGTAATTGTCGTATATGTTTACATCCAGGTACATATCGCCCAGTAACTGGTTCAGCTGAAAATTATCGATTCCGCTGATGTGCGTTGCCTTGATGACCTCTTTCTTCTTTTTCGGACTTTTCTGATAGCTGTATTCCGAGATCGTTTCACTGAGAATGACCGGCAAATAGGTTTCGCCCTGGTCGGTCGAATCGAGGTAATCGAGAATGAAGTCGAGCCGTTTGACGACATCGCGGTTCTCGAACTTTTCACCGATGTTGTTAAGGTCGAACTGGATCTTGTTGTACACTTCGTAGTCGTACGATTCTAGTTTTTCCCGGTCATTGATCGGCTTGTTGCGCACCATTTTTTTATGCAGTGTGGTGGAAGGGTACTCATCCGGCGGACGGACCGTAACCTCCTCCATATCCGTCGAAAGGAAAGACAGGCTTACATCGATGGTCTGATCCGTTTCCAGTTGGACGAATCGTTTTTCGGTCACGTATCCGCTGAACGAAAAAAGCAGGGTGTCCGTAGCATAATACGTACTGATTTCATAGTACCCTGATTCATCCGTGAAGGTCCCGATCTTCGAATCGAGAAAATGCACTTTTACAAAAGGGAGTGCTTCACCGTTTTCCGCATCCGTCACAATTCCGGATACCCTGGTTTGTTGACCCAGTGCAGGCAGGAAAAAAAAGAAAAGGAATACAATGTACAGCGCCTTCATAGGTTGCTGTAAATCTAACTAAGAAAATTCAGAATCTAAAATGAAATTCAGGCCTGTAAACTTTTTTTGTGAACCCGTGCCGAAACGAGGATGCCGATTTCATAAAGGATCGTGATGGGGATTGCCACGATAACCTGGCTGATGAGGTCGGGCGGAGTGATGACGGCGGAAAGGATCAAAACTCCCACAATGGCGTGTTTGCGGTATTTGCGTAGGAATTCCGGCGTGATGATCCCGATCTTGGTGAGCAGGTAGGCGACGACCGGCAACAGGAAAAGCAATCCGCTGTAAAATACGGTGGAGAGAATCGTACTCATGTACGAGTTGATCGTGAAGTCGTTTTGAATTTCGCTGCTGGTATGGAAGTTTCCGAAGAATTGTACGCAAAGCGGGGCAATTACAAAATAGCCAAAAAGAATTCCGAGCCCGAAAAGAATACTGATATAGAACACAATTCCATTGGCTACCGCTTTTTCATTTTTCTTCAGGCCGGGTTTTACGAAAGACCACAACTGGTAGAAGACGTATGGGAAGGCCAGTACCACTCCGCCGAGGAAACACATCATCAGAGCATAAGAAAACTGTCCGCCCATCGTTGTGCTTTGCATTTTGATCGGAATATCATCCGTACAGACGCCAAAATACCGGCACATGAAGCGATAAGTAACGAAGTTGTGATTGCGCATTGAAAGAAAAAGGTTGTCTATGATCCATTCCTTTACGAACCACATGGCGATCGCGATCACTAGAATGGCGATGGCCGAGCGTACGATGCGCCAACGCAGTTCTTCCAGGTGGTCCAGGAACGACATTTCGTTATCTTCTTCTTCCGCTTTCATAATTTCCTGCAAAAATAACGATAAGCTTCAAAACTCTGTGAATTCACAACCCGGATTATTTCATGGCTGTAAACGGATCGTTGATCCCTGAAATCGAGGCGGTGAGCGATTAGTTTACTTTAAAAAGATTAAAATGCGTATCTTCGTTCCCGTTTTTTTTGTACCTTAGGGTAAAGTTCTAACAATCAAATAAATGGTTAAAGAAGATCTGAAGTCTGCTTTACGCACGTTTTTTGGCTTTGACAATTTTAAAGGAGAACAGGAGGAAATAATCAGCAATGTACTGGCCGGTAACAACACGTTTGTGATCATGCCCACAGGCGGTGGAAAATCCATGTGTTACCAGCTGCCGGCGCTTTTGCTTGAAGGAACAGCCATCGTTGTTTCCCCGCTGATCGCACTGATGAAAAATCAGGTGGACGCGATTCGCAATGTCAGCGATAACGAAGCGATCGCACATTTCCTGAACTCTTCGCTCACCAAAACGGAGATCAATCGCGTGAAAAGCGATATTTCCGCCGGAAAGACCAAATTGCTGTACGTGGCACCCGAATCGCTTACCAAACAGGAAAACATCGACTTCCTGACCTCGGTAAACGTTTCTTTTTTCGCAATCGATGAAGCGCACTGTATCTCCGAGTGGGGACACGACTTTCGCCCGGAATACCGGCGCCTGCGCGAAATCTTTGAAAAGATCTCCGACGTGCCGATCATTGCGCTCACCGCAACGGCCACGCCAAAGGTCCAATACGATATTCAGAAGAACCTGAACATGCTCGACGCGAAAGTGTTCAAATCTTCCTTCAACCGCGACAACCTCTATTACGAGATCCGGCCGAAGCGCAATGTTGAGAAAGAAATTATCCGCTACATCCGCACAATGGAAGGAAAGAGCGGGATCATTTATTGCCTGAGCCGTAAAAAAGTGGAGGAACTTGCCGAACTGTTGCAGGTCAACGGGATCAATGCGCTTGCATATCACGCAGGCCTTGACGCTACCACCCGGGCACGCCACCAGGACATGTTCCTGATGGAAGAAGTGAACGTGATTGTTGCGACCATCGCCTTCGGAATGGGGATCGATAAGCCGGACGTGCGCTTTGTGATTCACCACGATATCCCGAAATCGCTTGAAAGTTATTACCAGGAAACCGGTCGTGCCGGACGGGATGGAGGAGAAGGACAGTGTATTTCGTTCTACAGTTACAAAGACATCGAAAAACTCGAGAAATTCCTGCAGGGCAAACCCGTTGCCGAACAGGAGATCGGCAAACAACTGCTCAACGAGATCGTGTCGTATGCCGAAACATCCGTTTGCCGGAGGAAATTCATCCTGCATTATTTTGGGGAACAATTCGATGAACGGGGGTGCAGCGATATGTGTGACAACTGTCGCAATCCACGGGAACGCTACGAAGGCCAGGATTATGCGCTGACCTTACTCTCGGCAGTTGATAAACTTAAAGAAATGCACAAAGCCAAGCACATTTGTGCCTTTGTGGCCGGCAATATTACCGCAGATATCAAAAATTACAACCAGAACAGCCATCCCGATTTCGGCGTCGGAAAAGAAAAGGATGAAAATTTCTGGAATGCCGTGATCAGGCAATGCATCGTGGCCGGTTTGCTGACGAAGGATATCGAAAGTTACGGCGTTTTGAAAATGACCGAGAAAGGACGCGAATTCCTTGAAAATCCGCACTCGTTCATGCTGATCAAAGAGCATGATTACTCAGCTTCCGATGAAGAAGATACACAGCTCATGAGTTCCGGAAAGGGTGCGTTCGACGATACACTTTACAACATGCTTATCGACCTGCGCAAATCCATTTCACGCCAGCGAAACATTCCGCCTTTCGTGATCTTCCAGGAGCCGTCGCTGAAAGACATGTGTTTCCAGTATCCGGTAACGATTGAGGAACTGACTGCCATCCAGGGCGTGGGCCAGGGAAAGGCAACGCGTTACGGCGCTCCGTTTGTTGCCCTGATCCGGGAATACGTGGAAGCCAACGAAATTGACCGTCCGCAGGACCTCGTGGTGAAATCCCTTGTAAATAAATCCGGGCTGAAAGTGCAGTTGATCCAGAATATCGACCGCAAATTGCCTTTGGAAGACATCGGACGCAGCCAGGGCAAATCCATGGATGAAGTAATCGATGAGATCGAAGCGATCGTAGCTTCCGGAACCCGCGTGAATATCAATTATTACATCGACGATATTCTCGATTTTGAAAACCAGGAAGAGATCTTCGACTATTTCCGCGAAGCCGAAACGGACGATCTTACAACGGCTTATCACGAGTTTGACGGGGACTATTCCGAAGAGGAGTTGAGATTGATGCGGATCAAATTTATGAGCGAAATGGCAAATTAATCCGCTTCGTCGAATAATTCAGAGCGTTTGCCGAATTTTTCAGGTTCAGGCGTCTTTTTCAGAAAGGTACACGTCTAAATAGTATAAATTTCAGAAAAATTCGACCTACGTATGAAAGCTATCGTTTCGCTAATTTCGTTGCTGTTTGCTGCCTCCGTATTCGCCCAGGTGCCAATTGCGCAATTTTCGGCCTCGCCCCTCCAGGTGTGCGTCGGAAGCAATGTGAACTTTACAAACCAATCTTCGGCCAATGGCGGCCCCGCGATCGTGCAGTATGCCTGGGATTTCGGCGACGGCTTCTCATCGACCCAACAAAATCCGTCACATGCCTACGCTGCAGCCGGCACGTATACCATTACGCTCGTGGTGACCAATTCAAACGGCCAGGCGGATCCTGAGGTCAAGACCAATTACATTACCGTCAATCCGAATCCCGTTTCACAATTCACGACTTCCGGAAACGGTTGTACCGTACCGTTCAGCGTGAGTTTCACGAATACATCTACCGGCGGTTCCAACCTGACTTATAACTGGAATTTCGGGAATGGTCAAACTTCCACGCAACAAACGCCGGCAGCCGTTACATATAATACCGCCGGAAATTATACGGTGACTTTAACCGTTACAAACCCTTCGACCGGCTGTACAAATACGTCCACGAAAACGATTGTCGTATCTAATTTTACTGCGGGTATCAATGCTCCGGCCACAGCCTGTGTCGGGCAGCCGGTTTCGCTAGCGGATAATTCAACAACCGGTGCCAACAACTGGAACTGGGTTTTTGGAAACGGGCAGTCTTCCACACAGCAAAATCCTTCGGTTACCTACAACAGCCCCGGCACCTATACGATCACGCTTACTGCTCAAAACACCGGGAGTGGGTGTGCATCCACGACCACGCAGCAAATTACCGTAAATCCCTTGCCAACACCTTCGTTTACGGCGACACCATTAACCGGTTGTGCACCACAGGTGGTTAATTTTACGAATACTTCCGGCAACGGGACTTTTGTATGGTATTTTGGTGACGGTACGAGTTATTCCGGCCAAACACCACCACCGCACACCTATTCTTCGCTCGGCTCTTATGATGTGACGCTCAGCATGACCAGTCCCGGTGGTTGCAGCAACACCGTTACGCTTTACAGCCTGATCAATCTCACGGCACCAACCGTTGATTTTGTGGCAAATGATACGAGTGGTTGTGCTCCTCTGCCTGTCCAGTTTTCCGAAAGTTCGGTTTCCCCGAACCCGGGAGCAGATCCGATTAGCAACTGGCACTGGGATTTTGGAGACGGCACCACTTTTGACGGCCAAACGCCGCCTGTGCATTCATTTGACCTGGGTGTGTACGATATAACGCTCACGGTAACTACTCAAAACGGTTGTACCAATACACTCACCCTTCCGGAGTACATCCAGGTCGGCCAGGTAGATCTCGTTGATTTCAGCTGGACGCCGCAGGTAAGTTGTGCAAAAAACAATATTACCTTCACCAATGAATCGGTTATCAATACACCGCACGATCCGAATGAAGTGGAATACTTTTGGAATTTTGGTGACGGCGGAACCTCCACGGCGGAGAATCCAAACTATCAGTACGCTGTCGACACCGGGTATTTCAACGTGCAACTGATCGTTACCTGGCGCGGTTGTTCAGACACCCTGATCGAACCGAATGCCGTTTACATTAAAGCACCAATCGCGAAATTCGCGCCTTCAACTACTTTAATTTGTAATCCGTCGAGTTTGCCGGTGAATATTGCTGTAACGGACCAGGCCATTCACGGTGAAACGAGCGATGACATTGAAATGATCTGGCGCTGGGGCGATAATACGAACTATTTTATGGACGATCCGCAGCTAGACGATGCCAACAAAGGAGATACCAGTCATAATTATTCCACCTACGGAACGTATACGATTCGTCAGGTGATCTATAACAATACAACCGGCTGTTCAGACAGTATCACGCAAACGGTGTATATTTCACGAACGCTGGCAAACTTCACGATCCCGAACGATTCGATCTGTAAAAACGGGACGCTGCAGTTAACGAGCACATCAACGAGTACGCATCCGCCGCTCACGTATAATTACATCATGGGGAACGGAGCGAATATTACATCCGGCCCCGACCCAACGTATACCTATCCGACTTCCGGAACTTTTCCGATAACGCTGATCGCGACAAATGCTGTAGGCTGTACGGGTACCAGTCCGGTGCAAAGTATCAAAGTGCTTGAACTACCGCAGGCGGCACTTAGCGCAAGTCAAACGGCAGGTTGCGCTCCGCTCACGGTTGTTTTTACAAATCAGTCGTCTCCGCAGGGAAATGGTGTTCCGCTTGATACGTTCAACTGGACTTTCAATGACGATAATACCACGCAAACAACCTCAACGATCGGTGCGACGGTTTCGCACACGTATACTACGCAAGGCAGTTTTTCGACTACGCTCGTAGCGACCGACCAGTTTGGATGTGTTTCGGCACCGGCTTATGCGAATGTGTTGATCACCAAACCGACAGTTGATTTCACAGTGGACTCTGTGGTCTGCGACCTCGAACAATTCACCACGTCGAATGCATCGACCGGTGCCGGCAATTTAAGCTACGAATGGCTGGTAGATCAGAGTTCCGTGTCCACGTCACAAAATTATTCGGGATCGTTCGACGAAACAAACAGCCCCGGATATACCTTCGTTCCACATATTATTCAACTGATCGTCACCGATGAGAACGGCTGTATAGATAGCCTGAGCCAGCCGATCAATGTATCGATGCCCTATCCTCAGATCGGCTACGATTTGGATGGTGCGAATGTGAATGCCGCCGGGGAGTTTACCTGTCCACCAGTGTTTGCCGGGTTTACCGACAATTCGAATAGTTACGGGGACCTCACGAACTGGGCCTGGAATTTTGGCGACGGAAAATCGTCCACCTTGCAGGATCCGGATAATACCTATGTTTTCCCGGGAACCTATTCCGCTTCACTGACGATTACCGACGAATTCGGGTGTACAGCCGATACCGCACTGATCGATTTCCTGACCATTTTCGGTCCGACAGCAGAACCGGTCTACTCCCAGTTCGGTTCGCTTTGCGCGCAGGAAGTAACGTTTACATTAACCAATGCGCAGAATGTAACCGGCGTAACCTGGAACTTCGGGGACGGTAATACCTCGTCGGATTCGGCAATTGTGACTCATGTTTACGAAAGCATTAACACATTTACGCCTACGGCAACGATCTTCGACAGCCTGGGGTGTGCGGTAATCTATCCGATGGATCCGATTGTCATTCCCGATAATGGGCTGGACGCTTATTTTGTTCCGAACCAGACAGTCGGCGGCCTTGCTTTTAGTTTCCTGTTCGATGATCAGTCTGCTTTTATAACACCGATCGTTGCCTGGGACTGGACCTACGGGAACGGCAACTTTGACAATAATACGACAGATGCGGACGGTTTCCAGCAATATTATACGGCCGGGAATTATACGATCACCCTTACTGTTACAGATGCTAACGGCTGTAAGGATAAATACAGCATTGTTATTGAAGTGACCAACCAGTTCGAGATTCCGAACGTGCTTACTATGAACGGAGACGGGGTAAACGACGTGTTTTCGATCAAGGCGGATATTTTCAAATCGTTCAATATCATTATCCAGAACCGGTGGGGGAACGTGATTCACCAGGGTACGAATGTAACGGGAACCGTTTTATGGGACGGCCTCACGGACCAGGGAGAAGATTGTACGGAGGGAACCTATTTTTACCAGCTTGAAGGTGTTTTGAAGGATGGAAATCCGTTTACGAAAGCAGGCTTTGTAACAAAGATCAAATAGGCTGACAAAACCTGATAAAACCTGACATGGAGCGGAGTTGTAAAAATGGATGTCGTGCGCTAGCTGCTGAGTACCACCTCGCGGTGCAGCTGTCCCCACCGGTACAATTCATTGAACAGCGGCTGGAGTGAACGGCCGTGGTTGGTGATCGAATAAATCACCGCCGGAGGGAAGCGATCGAGCACTTCGCGTTTTACGAGTTTGTTGGCTTCGAGTGCCTTCAGTTCCTTGGACAGCATTTTATCCGTGATTCCGCGCACCTGTCTTGTTAGTTCCCGAAAGCGCTTGTCACTTTCCGAAAGTGAGAGCAGAATTAATAATTTCCAGCGCCCTTCCAGGGCTTCCAAGGCATCCTTGATGGCGAGTACGTTTTCCGGGCAATCTTCGTTCGTGAGCATCTTAATGAATTGAATATAAGTGTTACTACCTTCTCGGATAGTGCTATCCGGGAGGAAAGTACTTTATTCCGGATAGCAAACATAGCTACTTTTGACGATATCAAAATCTTTAAAATGGAACGAATACAAACGTTACGCGCATGGAAAATAGCAGGACTGATCGCACGCATGTTGGTGATCGCGGGGCTGGGCTGGGCAGTTTTCATGAAGTTGACGCAACCGGTCGACGCACTTGCGAAGATGTGGCCGTGGGCTGGTGAACTATCTCCGGAATTTGTGCGTTTTACCGGCGTTCTGGACCTGCTTGGTGCGCTTGGATTGTTATTCCCCGTATTATTCAAGATGCGTCCCCCTTGGACTTACATCGCGGGAGTCGGCATCCTCCTCCTGATGATTTTCGCAGCAGCATTTCACATTTCGAGAGATGAACTTTCGGATATTGGTGTAAACGTATTCTTTGCCCTGCTTGTGGTATTGATCCTTTGGAGCGAAAGAAGGTAAATGCTCGATTAGGGAGCGCAAATCAAGGTATCGTAGGAAGGACTGAATCCTGCCCAAACGCCCAGCGCACCGTTATTCATGTTCGAAGGAATGTTGGTCGGCGTTGAGAACGGGCTGCCACCGGTTGCCATTTGCGTGTATTTTTTCTCCATGTATTCGTAAACGGATGAATCGATCTTTGAAAACTTGATAACCACGGTGTCGCCGAGTTGATAATATCCGCGGTATCCATCAGGTACCGAATCTTCGTAGCTCATCGGGTTTTCATAGTAAAATTCAAAACTCAGTCCATTGAAAAATTCGTCGTCAAACACCGGGCTGTAAGTCGGGGTGAAAAAACCGTCTATCGGTTCACCGTTTACTGTGTTGATACGCTTTACTTCCCAAAAATAAGCGTCATTTGGCGCTTGCGGATCAGTGAGGAAGGCATATGAAAAACCGCGGTCATTCGTACCGTTCTCCGGTTTCCAGTAAACGCTGTCGAGCGGAGTGGGTGGCAGGATCGTCGTGGAACCGGAATACGTTTTCCCTTCTACCTCGACTGTTAGCGTATATGTTTTTCCAACCTCTCCCAAAAGCGATCCGTCCAGTTTGGTGTAGGCACACAAATGATAATTGCTTACTTCCGAAGGAGGGACGCCGAAAACGGCAGCGGCCTGTTCTTCGTATCCCGGCGGGAGGTTATCCGTACATACTTCATCGAGTTGCCAGGTCGTTGTGCCGTCGGAAACGGTAACCGTAGCGCCGGAAACAAAGCCTGCCAGGAAGGCATCGGTATCCGTCGGAGCATAAATATCTTTACTTTTCGAGAGGATCACGAACGGCGGATTCCCCGTTTCAATCGTTCCGTCCACGACCAGTTGTTCCTCGAACCCGGGGATATCCACTTTGACTTCTTTTGTGCAGGAAACCAGCAGAAATGCGCTGAAAAAGATCGCTGTTATTTTGTAGGGCATTTTCATCGGCTTAAAATTCAAAATTCCATGTGACTCCCGGTATAATGGGGAAAAGCGTTACCTGTTTTATCGAGATCTTAAAGTCCCCTTTCAGCAGATCACCGTCCGGATCAACGTATAAAAAATAAGGATTTGCACGGTTGTAAACATTGTAGATGCTAAAGGACCAGTTGCTCCGGAAGCGTTTTTTAACTTCGATCGTTTCGCCGGTCACCGGATCCGTTTCCTGCCTGGTTGGTTTGTCGTACAGCGTGGCAGAAATGTCGAGGCGGTGATAAGGCGCCATACGGGTGGAGTTGCGAGGTCCGTACTTAAACAGGATGTTTTGATCCTGCACGTACCAGGAAGACGGAAGCGTGAGCGTGTTTCCGCTTGCGAAGATGAAAGCCGATCCGAATGTCCAGCGATCACTGAGTTTGTAACTGGCAACCACCGAAAGGTCGTGCCGGCGGTCGTATTTGGCGGGAAAGGGATTCCCATCGTTGATCTGCTCGAATTTGCGTTCGGTTTTCGACCAGGTATAACCGATCCAGCCCGTGAGCTTACCACTGGTTTTCTTCACGAAGAGTTCCACGCCATAACTCCAGCCACGTCCGAAGGTGAGCAGGTTGTCGGTGTTGTCACTTACATTGTCAGCAGGTTGTGCACCGTTTTTAAATTCCACCAGGTTCTTCAGTCCCTTGTAATAAACTTCCACGGAGGATTCATATTTCCCTTTTGCGAAATCGTGAAAATAGCCCACCGC
Organism: uncultured Flavobacteriales bacterium; assembly: GCA_964389755.1. Taxonomy (GTDB): domain Bacteria; phylum Bacteroidota; class Bacteroidia; order Flavobacteriales_D; family Crocinitomicaceae; genus JBBSUQ01. Next base: position 32,924 of record CAYMEW010000023.1, read on the forward strand.
ACCCTGCCAGCCCTGTTCCGGTTTTGCCCGGTCTGTGGCGGGGTACCAAATATCGGTCGGTAAAGATACGGCACTGATGGATGCAAGGTGTACGTACTGGTAATTGAAGGAATACCCGGCTTTAAAGGAACTTACCGGCGACAATAACCAACGCAGACTCACGCGTGGCTCAAATCCGCCATACGATTTTATCAGGTCACCCCGTCCGTAGGTGATCACCGAATCGGGATTCGAAATATCGTCTTTCACGAACCGTTTAAAAGGGCCGACGTGCTGGTAGCTGCTGTATCTCAATCCGGCGTTGATACGCAGGTTTTCGTTTACATCGAACTCATCGAGTATATAGACCGCCGACTCATGGCTGAAAAGTTTCTGGGCATCGCCGGTATCAAAGACCACGTCATCCTGTTTCGCCGACACGCTGGTCGGTGTAAAGGTATGATAAGTATAGTTGAGGCCGAACTTCACCTTATGCCGTGTTGACGGGAACCACGAAAAATCGACTTTAGCGCCGTAATCGCGAATGCCGGAAAGCAGTTTGAACTGGAACTCGTCCTGGTCCGATCCGAAACTAAAGCGATAATCGGTGAACGTCAGTGAAGTATTCACGAAAAGTTTGCTCGAAAAAAGGTGATTCCACCGGAAAGATCCAACCCCGTTTCCCCAGGGCATATCTACCGAAAAATCGTCTTCCCGGTTCGCATAGATGAATTTGTCCTGTCCGTAATACCCACTCAGGTAAATGCGATCCTTTTCGCCGAGCTTGTAGTTCATTTTCAGGTTCATGTCGTAGAAAAAGTAGGATGTTCCGGAAAAAGGAGAGGATTTTGGAATAGCCGCTTTCATAATGAGGTCGATGTAGGTACGTCTTGCCGAGACAATGAAAGAACCTTTGTCTTTTTTGAGCGGACCTTCAACAGTCAGTCGCGAAGAGATCAGCCCGACGCCCCCTTTTACGCGAACCTGTTTGTAATTTCCCTCGTTCATATTGACTTCCAGAACAGACGAAAGCCTTCCTCCGAAATTGGCGGGCATTCCTCCTTTGATGAGGTTGACACTTTTAACTGCGTCCACATTAAATACCGAAAAGAAACCGAAAAGGTGAGAAGCATTGTAAACCGTTGCTTCATCCAGTAATACGAGGTTCTGATCCGGCCCACCTCCACGCACGTAAAAACCCTGTCCGCCTTCCGAAGCCGATGACACGCCGGGCAGTAGCTGGATCGTTTTAATGATATCCACCTCTCCCATAAAAGCAGGTAGTGTTTTGATCTTTTCAACCTGCAGTTCTATCTGTCCCAGTTGTGTGCTCTTTACGTGTTCCCCGCGGTTCGCGTTTACATCAACCTGGTTGAGTTGCAGGTCCGCTGTTCCCAGTTCCACGTCGATAACCGTGTCCCGGCTTAACTGTACGCGCACATATTGATCGTCATAACCAAGCCCGCTGTATTTAACTTCCCAGTCTCCGGCAGGAATATTGAGCGAATAAAAACCGTAGGTGTTGCTGATCGCGCCCTGCTTCAGGGAATCGACGAATACTTTTGCCCCGATGACTGTTTCACCGGTACTGCTATCCGTAATATAGCCGCTGATCGTGTATTTTTCCTGGGCAAGTCCGGTTCGGACAAGTAGCAATAAAAGCAGGAGCAAGCGATAGTTCATAAGTGCAAAAATAAGAAAAGCGCAGGCAGACTATTCGTGAAGTTATTCCCGGGCATGTTAATTTTTCACAGGAATTGGAACTTCACCACCGGATGACTAAAGAAAAGGATTCATCTCATCTTCAATGTTTTTGCGCAGGTCCATGAGTCGCCGGGCGTAGGTTTCGAGTTTTTTGTCTTCGGAACTTGTCGGAATCCACTTGGGTATAGGTGTTGTTTGGCCGGATTCATCCACGGCAGCGAACACGATGATACAATGCGTGGTCTTTGTGAAGTCGGCTCCGTGCAATTCTTTCGACAGGACGTCCACGGCGATGTGCATCGAACTCGTGCCGGTATAAATGATGCGCGCCTCTACTTTCACGATGCTTCCGATCTTAATGGGCCGGTAAAAGCGGATTCCACCTACATATACTGTAACGGCGTAAGTCTCCGACCAGTTTGAAGCACAGGCATAAGCGGCCTGATCGATCCATTTCATGACGACGCCTCCATGCACTTTGCCGCCAAAGTTTACATCCGAAGGTTCGCTGATGAACTGGAATGTAAGCCTGTTGTCTTTCTGTTCCATACGCTTTAAAAGTACTAAAAAGGAGTTTGTATTTGGGTTTGAGGATGCAAAAGTGTTTTAAAAGTACACGTAAAAAAAGGCTTCTTCGGAGTGAAAAAGCCTTTAAAGCGAGTTGTGATCAGGTTAAAATGACTGATCGTCGGCGCTGGGTCCGTAGCTACCGGGGATCGGGATCTCAAGCAAACGCAAATACACACCAAGTTGTGCGCGGTGATGAATGATCTGGCTCATCGCCATGCGGATCACATCGATCTTCGGGCCTTTGCTGTAAATCGTTTTTCCGCTTCGCAATGTCCATTCACGTTCGAACAGTTTAGCGCTGTCATCCGTCAGTGATTCGATTCCCAATCGTGCACTTTTTTCGAACAGGGCCATGAGTTCTTCGTGGGTTTTGACTTCGGGTATGTGATGCGTATTGTTTTCAAAGTCAAGTTCGTCCGTGCGCAGTGTCATTTCAGGCCAGCTCGGGAGGTCGGCGATGTGTACGACGAGGTGAGCAAGCTCCATACTTTTAGCGTGCGGCTTCCAGGTCGGTTTGTCCATTGGCACCACACGAAGCATTTTCCGCGTGGTTTCCATTTCTTCCGAAAACTGTTGCCGGATGTAATCGATCAATTCCATGTGTTTGTTTTTTAAAGTTTAATCCAAAAGTACAGGCGACCAGTGTCAACCCTATGTCAGTAGGTTTTTCAAAATTTTAAATAATGAGATGAAATAAAGCGATCCCGGTTTGGCGAATCGGGAGGTGAATTCGGTTAAGCATTGTTCCGGAACAGCTTTAGCACAGTGGTACTGAAGATTGTTCAGGCATGGAATAAGTCTGCTTTTAAACGGGCTGCTGTTTCGGACAATAACTCACTGATTCTTTTTTTCAGGGAATCGGGACGTACGATCTCTGCACGGTCTCCAAACAGCATGAACCAACGCGCAAAACCCTCCAGTGACGTACACAGGAAATGCATTTCTATGAACTGTTCGGTTTCAGATTCCGAGACGTAACCCATGTAATATTTCTGCGTGCCGAAATGTTTATAGATGTCTTTTTCAATGCGGATCACGATTTCCTGAGCAGACTTTTTTTCGCGATCCCGGGAGAATTGCTTCATCAGTGTCTTAAACGGAGGGTGAACGCGCGGAATCATCTCCGGAAGAACCGCCAATTCGGTAATGCGATCCGTGCGAAAATTGCGATAATCGTTTCGCAACTGGCAAAAAGCTACCAGGTACCAGTGGGTATCTGCCAGGTAAATGCCGACCGGTTCGATTCTCCGGACCTCTGCGCGGTGTCTCGATATCGCATGGTAAGTCATGCGGATCAAGCGTTTACCCGAGATTGCGCCCAGGATGGGTTGCAGGTGATCCCGTGCGGATGTTTCATCCGCAGCCGGTAAAAAGCTGCGGGTGAGAATTTGTTCTTCGAGCATATTTAGCGCCGTTTTTTCAGAATGGCGTAAAACGGCTTTCACTTTGAATAACGCAGATTGATATTGACTGTGCATGCCGCTGTCCGTCAGTTTTCCGATCAGCTTTTCAGCGGCTAAAAATGCACGAGCTTCCGCGGGTGTGAACATAACCGGGGGTAAGCGGTATCCTTCCATAAGCGAATACCCGCTTCCGGCTTCACCGATCAGCGGTACACCCGCTTCTTCCAGTGCACGTATGTCCCTGTAAACCGTTCGCAAACTAATATCGAAACGATCGGCGATCTCCTGTGCCCGCACAAGTGGTTTCGACTGTAATTGAATTAATATGGCCGTTAAACGGTCTATCCGGTTCATAAATGCACGTTTCTACAAAGTTAAGCCGCTTTTTCTTCGCAGACCTATTCACGTGTGATCCACCAGGTATTTCCCTGCGGATCCTGAAAGCCCGAGCTACGGCCGTAATCCATATCCGACGGAGCCTGAAGTTCTTTGGCGCCGGCATCAAGGGCTTTTTGGTGAATGTCATCCACATCGCTCACGAGCAGGAACATGCTGCATGTTGCACTTTTCCATTCTTCCGTGGCCTCTGCAAACATAAAAGTCGCTTTCCCAATGGAGAATTCGCCGTGCATAATCACCTGTTGATCGTCGTCCCGGTAAAACAAAGCGCGTTCCTCCACGGTAAAAGTCTGCTGAACGAATCGATATAATGCCTGCGCGTCCGCAACGATCATATAGGGCATTACGGGCAAATAATAAGCTGGTTTTGACATATTCTTTTTGCAGAGAAAGTTACGCAAAAATGCCCGTGCTAAACGGGTTAAACGATTAAAAAAGGTTAACTTCGCTCTTTATTTTTTCGAAAGAACTTCAGTCATGAAAATCTCATATAACTGGCTAAAAGAATACATCCGAACGGACCTGCCGGCAGAAGAAATCGGGCGCATCCTCACCGAAACCGGGCTCGAGGTAGAAAGCGTGGTTAAAAAGGAAGCCGTTGCAGGCGGACTCGCCGGCGTGGTTGTCGGGGAAGTACTTACCTGCGAGAAACATCCGGATGCCGATAAACTCAAAATAACGGAGGTTTCTGTCGGCGGTGAAACGCTGCAGATCGTTTGTGGTGCGCCCAATGTGGCAGCCGGACAAAAAGTGGTTGTGGCAACCGTCGGAACAACGCTTTACCCGAATCCCGACGAACCGTTTAAGATCAAACGTTCGAAGATACGCGGTGCCGAATCAGCCGGAATGCTTTGTGCCGAAGATGAGCTCGGACTGGGCGAATCGCATGCGGGAATTCTCGTGCTTCCGGCGGAAACAACGGTAGGAATGCCCGCAGCCGAGTACTTCGGGCTGGAAGCGGATTATGAAATTGAGATCGGACTGACTCCGAACCGCGCGGATGCCATGGGACACATCGGGGTAGCTCGCGACCTTGCGGCCTACCTGCGCTATCACAAGAATTCCGATGTCAAAATGGAACTTCCGGATGTAAGCGCATTTGAAGTAGCCGATACAAGCCGAACGGTGGACGTGGAAGTAGAAGATGCTCAGAAATGCAAACGCTATTGCGGACTTACGATCAGCGGTGTACAGATTGGTCCGTCGCCTGCGTGGCTGCAAAAAAAATTACGCGCCGTTGGTCTGTCGCCCCTGAATAATGTCGTGGATGTGACCAATTTTGTCATGCGGGAACTGGGAACACCTTTGCACGCTTTTGACCTGGACGTTGTCGGGGATAAAGTATTCGTAAAAACAGCGAAGGATAATGCGAAGTTTACCACGCTGGACGGGGTTGAAAGAACGCTAAACGCAGACGACCTGATGATCGCGAATGCGCAGGAAAATATGTGTATTGCCGGTGTGTTCGGCGGACAAAAGTCCGGGGTTTCTTCGAAAACAAACGGCATTTTTCTCGAGTCTGCTGTGTTTGACGCGGTATCCGTACGTAAAACAGCCCGTTCACAGGGCTTGAATACCGACGCCAGCTTTCGTTTTGAACGGGGCGTTGACCCGGACTTGACGATGTATGCCCTGAGACGCGCTGCTTTGCTGATCTGCGAAGTTGCCGGAGGAAAAGTCACAATGAACCCGGTCGATTATTATCCCGAACCGGTAATTCCTCAGCAGGTTCTTTTTTCATTTGAGCGTTGTAACCGCCTGATTGGAACCGATATCCCGAAAGCCGATGTTATGCGTATTCTTGAATCACTCGATATCCGGCTTGTTTCCGAAAAAGACGGCGTTGCAACATTGGAAGTTCCGCCTTACCGCGTAGATGTGACCCGCGAGGCAGATGTGGTGGAAGAGGTATTGCGCATTTACGGGTTTAACCAGGTTCCGCTGCCGGAAAAATTAAATGCGTCGCTGAGTTTTTCGGGAAAACAGGATCCGGAAAAAGTACAACGCACGATCTCCGAACTCCTCGTATCGAATGGTTTCTTTGAAACCCTCAATAATTCGCTGACCGCTGCGGCCTATGTCGGCAAACTGGGCGGAAACGTATATTCAGAATCGGAAAACGTGGAGATTCTCAACCCGCTCAGCCAGGAATTGAACGTACTCCGGCAAACCTTACTCTTTTCTGGTTTACAGGTGATTGCCCACAATCAAAACCGCCAGCATCCCGATCTGAAGATCTTTGAATTCGGAAAAACCTATCGCAAAGCCGGGAAAGGCTACGCCGAAAATAAACGGCTGCTGATCGCCCTAAGTGGAAAACGGGAAGCCGAAAACTGGAATGCGTCTGCCGGGCAGGTATCGTATTTTACTTTGAAAGGCGTCGTGGATCTGATTTTCCGGAAACTCGGGCTGGATGGACTTAAGAAAGAAAACTCCCTTTCGGAGTCGATCCTGGAAGACGGCTCGGCACTTTCAATACTTAAATTCGACATCGGCGAGATCGGATGGATCTCCGGTGAACAAAAAAAATATTTCGGAATCAAACAGGACGTTTTTATCGCAGATCTTGATTGGGATGCCCTGCTGAGTTGTCTGCAATTTGCAAAAACAAAATACACGGAACTTCCGAAGACCTTTGCCGTTCGCAGGGATTTTTCATTGCTCCTCGACAAAGACACGCGCTTCTCGGAAATCGAGTCGCTGGCACGTGCACAGGATAAAAAACTCTTAAAGGAAGTCGGTTTGTTTGACGTTTACGAAGGCAAAAACCTCGAGGCGGGCAAAAAATCGTACGCAGTTTCCTTTACGTTCCAGGACCCGGAGCAGACGCTGACCGATGTCCAGGTCGATCGCATTATGGATAAGATACGCCGGGAACTCGAACAGAAACTGCAGGCGCAACTTCGTTGATATGACACAGGTAAAACGCTTTTTTATTACGGGGATCGGGACGGATGTCGGAAAAACGGTAGCCAGTGCCTGCGTGTCCGAAGCATTACAGGCCGATTACTGGAAACCGGTACAGGCCGGTGATCTCGAAAACAGTGATTCGCTAAAAGTGCAGAGACTGGCGCCGGCTGCAAACGTTCTTCCCGAAGCATTCCGCTTAACACAGCCCATGAGCCCCCATGCAGCAGCGGCGCGGGACGGTGTTGAAATAACGGTCGATCAGTTGCAATTGCCTGTCACGGAAAATAACCTCGTCGTTGAAGGTGCCGGCGGATTGCTCGTGCCCTTCAATGCGCAGGGGAACACCTTCCTCGACCTGGCGATGCGATGGAAATTACCGGTGATCGTCGTTTCCCGCCATTACCTCGGGAGCATCAATCACACTTTGTTAACCATCGAATTGCTTAAACGCGAAAAACTTGAAATTGCCGGGATCATCTTTGTTGGCAATGAAAACCCGGAAACAGAATCGATAATCAGGCAGATCACCGGCGTGGAAATACTACACCGCATTCCCGAAACAGATTCGGTAGATTCCGCCTTTGTGCGGTCACAGGCTGCCGAATTCCGAAAAAAAATCAATTCATGAACGATTTATTAGCGCGCGATGCGCAATACGTCTGGCATCCTTTTACACAAATGAAAACCGCCGGCAGTCCGCTGGTAATTACCGGCGCATCCGGTTCTTACTACATTGACGATGCCGGAAATAAATACCTCGACTGTAATTCCTCCTGGTGGACCAACGTGCACGGCCACGGGGAACCGCGAATCGGGAAGGCAATTGCCGAACAATATCAAAAACTGGATCACATTATTTTCGCGGGAGCAACACATCCTGCGGCCATCGAGGTCAGCGAACGCGTGGTAAAACTCCTTCCGGACGCACTCCAAAAAGTATTTTTTTCCGATAACGGGTCTACTTCTGTGGAAGTCGCTCTGAAAATGGCTTTTCAGTACTGGTACAATAAAGAAACCGTTAAAAAACGGGTACTTGCGCTCGACGGCGCTTATCACGGAGACACTTTCGGCGCCATGTCCGTCGGGCAACGCGGTTATTTTAACAAGCCATTCGAACACCTCTTTTTCGAAGTGGACTTTTTGGATTTCCCGACACCGGAAAACGAACAGGAGTTACTTTCACAGGCGGAAGTTCTTTTTAAAACCGGAGAATTTGCGGCGCTCATCTTGGAACCGCTGGTACAGGGATCCGCCGGCATGCGGATGTATTCCGTAAGTTTCCTTGAAGCGCTGAGCAGGCTGGCACGCAATCACGGCGTACTCGTGATCTTCGATGAGGTCATGACCGGCTGGGGACGTACCGGGAAACTTTTCGCGATGGATCATTGTACGATCGCTCCGGACATCGTTTGCCTTTCCAAAGGACTTACAGGCGGAATTCTCCCGCTCGGACTTACCGTGGCAACCACGGAGGTATTCGATGCTTTTCTGGACGAGGAAAAAACAAAAGCGCTCTTGCACGGACATTCCTTTACGGGAAATGCGATTTCCTGCGCGGCAGCCTGTGCGAATCTCTCCATTTTTGATGAGAAAGAAACCTTTGAGCGCATTGAGCAGATCTGTAACGCACATGCGGCGTTCCTGGAAAAATTGAAAACAGACAAACGCGTAACGAACCTGAGGCAACGCGGTACGATCCTCGCTTTTGAGATCGTGATGAAGGAGCCGGATGGCTATTTTTCACGGCTTTTCGAATACATTCACCGCTTTTTCCTGGATGAAGGGATGTTTATTCGTCCGTTGGGAAATACCTTGTTCCTGAATCCGCCCTACAGTTTTACGTCCGAACAATTACAACATGTGTATGCAGCAATCGGGCGCTTACTGGATCGTATCGAAGAGGACTTTAAGCAGGTATAGATTTTTCCGGGAAAATATCACGGATTTTCTTGCAGCGGTAATCGAATATTTCTTCAATGCGCTTGCGAACCATGCGATGTGCTATCTTCCCGATCACGCCAAGCGGCAGATCATACGAAAGCAGGTCGTTCATCAGTACGCCACCTTCCACTTTCCGGAAGTAGTGTTCATGATGCCAAAAGCGGTAAGGACCTTTTCGTTGCTCGTCGATAAACATATTCATCGGATCGATCTTCGTGATTTCCGTAACCCAGTTAACCGGCAGCCCCATCAACGGACGTACGCGGTACGAGATCATCATGCCTTCATACATCTCGTCCGGAACTTCGGTCAGGATATCAAAACCCATATAGTCGGGAGTGATTAGTTTCAGGTTTGCGGGATCCGAGAAAAAATCCCAGCATTGTTCGATTTCGGCCGAAATAAATTGCTCTGCTTTAAACTGGTACATCGCGATTCTTTTGAGGAAGTTACGGGTAAAAAGAACAGCTGTGATCCGAAAAAGTTTACAGGTAAGAAAGATTTTCCGGTGATTTTAGACATTTGAAAAAAGGGTCCGCAAGTACTTTACTTACGGACCCAAAGACTTCTTTTTATTGTTTTACGAATGGCAGTCTGATTGTTGCGCCATTCTCAAACCGGATCCGAACGAGATAACTCCCGTTACTCAGTCCGCTGACATTGACTTGCTTCGAAGTTTCGCGGAGCACAGTCTGTCCTGAAAGCGAGATGATCTCAACATCGGAAACCACCGCAGGAGCATCGATGTAGAAATAGTCCCGTGCGGGATTCGGATAGAGTGAAACCTGCAGATCGCCATATTCCGCAATACCGACGGTATTTACCGAGAAACAGGCTGACGTATCGGAGCAACCCGTGGAATTCGTTCCGATCACCGCATAACTCCCGTTTGTCGTCGCCTCGAAACTGGCGCCGGTTCCGACGCTCTGCTGACTGGCACAGTCGATCCAGGTGTAACTGTCCGCAGTTCCGTTGGCAGTAAGTGATATTCCGTTCGAAGAACTCACAGTCATTGCCGGTAAGGGATCTATCGTAAGGTCCAGTGTCGCAATCGAATCACAACCATTGGCATTGGAGAGTGTTTGCGTGTAAATACCGGATTGCGTATAGTTGTTACCGTCCGTCCAGGTATACGAACCGCAGGCACTTACGATTGTGTTGGAATTCGTACTTTGCGTAATTGTGAGGCTCAGCGTGATGATCGAATCGCAGCCGGAAGCGCTGGTAAAGGTGTGCGTATACATTCCGGACGTGTAATAGGTCGTTCCGTTATAGGTAAATGAGTCGCAGGCATTTTGTCCGAGAGTAGCTGAAAAATTGTCGATTGTCAGGTGGATCGTCAGCAGGCTGTCACACCCCGAACTGTTCGGAATCGTGTCGTAGTAAGTTCCGTCCGAAGTATATGTTTCATCTCCGCTTGGTACGGTATAGCTGCTGCATGCGGATGTTGTAATGACCGCACCGGTATTGCAGACGTTGTACACTTCGAGATCGTCGAATAAAAATCCGTCATTTCCTCCGGCAAAATAGTAATCGTCGTATTGTGAAAGGCGAATGACATAGGTGGAAGTGAATGAAAGTCCGTAAAGGGCATTGATACTATCCAGGCTCAGGTCAAAATGTGTCCAGCTGAGATCCGTGTAGGAGTCGCCGTTCAGGTCGAGCACTTTAGTGAAACTGGTTCCGCCGTTGTCGGAAACATAAATCCCGTCCTGTGGATGCGTTTCGTCGTTCCAGTCTGACCACCAGAAACCCAGGCGCAATCCCGAGTTGCCGGAAAGGTCCAGGTGCAGATCGGCCTCGTTCAGGTTAAAGGAGCCGGCAGGTTGCGCATTGTGCATCCCCATAAAATAATTGCCGCTGTGTGAATTAGCCGTTGTGCCGCCGAAGGTAAGCGTACCGGTAGTAAAGGTCGTAATTTCCCCGGTAGAAGTACTGCTCGTTGTCGTCCAGTAAGGATCGAGCCCCGACTCAAAACCGGTACTGTAAGGAGCGGTGGTGTATGTTTGAGAAAGTGCGGTGAACCCGATAGCGGTCAGGCAAAAAGCAATGCTGTTACGGAGTAACTGTTTTTTCATAGTAATGTAGTTAAAGTTTTATGAATCCTCAAAATAGTGGTATTTACGACATTAAAAAAATTTAATGCGGTTTTTTAACGGATTCGCACGTAAAAAGAGTGTATTTACATCCGGGAGTTGTTCGCAGGAAAAAAATCGCGCGATTCTACTCGATCGCAAAAGCGTAAGACAGGATAAAGGGTACAAGCAGGATCTTGACAATGAGTATGTTCGAAATTACACGGTCGGTCACGGTAATTTCAGGTTCATTGTACCTCGGACTCATAAAACTGGGACTCAGGCGAAAGTCGCGACCGTTGGCATGCATACTCCAACGCATCAGTGCCCATTCGGTAATAAAGATCAGCAGGGGAGTTAAAAAAACGGAATAGATCGAATGAATGCGGTGAGAGACTCCCAACTCGATCGTATTTACTTTGTAAAAAGCATAAGCAGCGAGCAGCAGGCCTAATGAAAAGCGTAAAGCCAACGAGTTCCATCGCTGTTTCCGCGTCACAATAAGCAGCATGCAGAATCCGATAATGAGAAGTATACTCACCATGTTTCTGCAAAAATAACAAAAATGTTAAAAATCATTAAGCGGTTTATATAAAACGGATTACATCCGCAAGTTAGCAGGATCTTTGAACCCGGAAGTTCAGGGATTTCCGAAACATCCGTGAAACACGGTTGCGCGACTTACTTAATTTCTGTAAAGAGTAGCTTTTACGGCATCTACCACGCGCTGTACATTCGGAAGCGCTTCCTCGATGAGGGTGGGTGAAAATGCAAAAGGTGTGTCTGTTTGTGTCACACGCATTACCGGCGCATCTAAATAATCAAAAGCGTATCGTTGCAGGTAGTATGCCATTTCGGAAGAGATTGAAGCCAGAGGCCAGCTTTCCTCGACACACACGCAACGATTGGTTTTTTTGATGGATTCTACCACGGTTTTGTAATCGATCGGTCGCACGGTACGCAGGTCGATGATCTCCACGGAAATATTTTCCTTGGCGAGTGCTTCGGCCGCTTCATGTACCACTTTAATGATCTTACCGAATGTTACAATGGTCACGTCGCTTCCTTTTCGCTTGATATCGGCAACTCCGATCGGGATCAGGTATTCTCCCTCCGGGATCTCTCCCTTATCACCGTACATTTTTTCGGATTCCAGGAAAACAACCGGGTCGTTATCACGAATGGCTGACTTCAAAAGTCCTTTGGCATCGTAAGGCGTGGAAGGAGTGATCACTTTCAGGCCAGGAACGTGTGCATAAAATGATTCGAAACTTTGAGAGTGCGTTGCAGCCAGCTGACCGGCCTGTCCGTTACCACCGCGAAAAACGATGGGACAGTTATATTGTCCGCCAGACATTTGCAGCATTTTTGCCGCACTGTTAATAATCTGGTCTGCTGCGAGGATCGCAAAGTTCCAGGTCATGAATTCAACAATCGGACGAAGTCCGTTCATCGAAGCACCCACACCGATTCCGGCAAAACCGAGTTCGGCGATCGGAGTGTCAAGGATCCGGTCAGGCCCGAATTCATCGAGCATTCCCTGTGAAACTTTATAAGCACCGTTGTATTCTGCAACTTCTTCTCCCATGAGAAAAACGTTGTTGTCGCGGCGCATCTCTTCGGACATCGCTTCGCGGAGTGCTTCTCTAAACTGTACCGTTTTCATAACAAAACCAATTTTTCGACTATGCGGGACGCAAATGTAGGAATTTTCCATTAGCACATGACAATATCTTAAAGCATAAAATAGCCTGTGATCCCGTTCAGCTGATCTTTTCGGTGGGTGTATATCCCTTATTCATTTCCTTTTGAATGCACCGGCATTTATCAAATAGGCAGATTTCGAGCACACAACGCGTTTTATTTATTATGCATGCTTAATTATTTTTCGGTATTTTTTCGCCCGGAACAACGCTAAAATTTAGATTATATGTATTTTAGCGAACAATTATTGAAACACGAAAAAACATGAAAATATTAGTATGCATCAGTAAAGCGCCGGATACGACGTCCAAAATAGCCTTTACTGACGGGAATACCCGCTTCGATGAGAATGGTGTACAGTTCATTGTGAACCCGTACGACGAATGGTATGCGCTTGTGCGTGCACTCGAACTCAAGGAGGCCAATGGCGGAAACGTGACCATTATCACCGTGGGACCGGCAGCCGATGAGTCCATCATCCGGAAAGCGCTCGCGATCGGTGCAGACGATGCCGTTCGCGTGGATGCCGATCCGAAAGATGCGTATTTTACGGCCATGCAGATCGCGGCTTATGCCAAAGCCAATTCCTTTGATATGATCCTGACCGGGAAAGAAACCATCAATTACAATGGTTCACAGGTAGGAGGAATGATTGCCGAAGCACTCGACCAGCCGTTTATCTCTTTGGCGACAAAACTCGATATGAACGGAAATACGGCTACCCTCGAGCGTGAGATTGTGGGAGGAATCCAGGTCGTTCAGGTAGACCTGCCCTTTGTGGCATCCTGTGCGAAAGGAATGGCCGAGCAACGCATTCCGAACATGCGTGGTATCATGGCTGCGCGTACCAAGCCGCTCAACGTGGTTCCGGCAGAACAGGTCGATGATCTTACTGCATTCGTTTCTTATGCGACACCGGAAGCGAAAAAAGCCGTGAAAATGATCGATCCTGAAAACATGGACGAACTGGTGGAATTGCTCCACAACGAAGCAAAAGTGATTTAAATTTTTTTCTAAGAGATTATGTCAGTATTAGTATATATCAACAGCATGAACGGCCTTCCGAAAAACGCACTCGAAGCCGTTACGTATGCACGCAAACTCGGTGAATCCGTTGTGGCCGTCACTTCCGGGAAGGCGGATGAAAGCGCCCTGGCAAGCCTGGGTGAATACGGAGCAGAGAAGGTACTCGTGGACCGTTCGATCCACAGCGATGATATTCAGCAAATTACACGACTCGTAGCTGCGGCTGCCGAAAATACCGGAGCAAAAACAGTTGTTTTTTCGCACGATCTGATCGCAAAAGCGGTGGCGCCGCGTCTTTCCGTACGACTGAAAGCAGGACTCGTATCCGGCGCGATCGACGTACCGGGTGAGAACGGCACGAAAGTGAACGTATTTTCCGGGAAAGCTTTCGGAACGGTAAAAGTAAACTCAGACCGCAAGATCATTTCGCTGCTTCCGAATAGCTTTCAGCCCGAAAAATCAGGAAGTGCATGCAGCGTGGAAGAGTTTAACAGCAACGCGGGCGAATCACGCGTGAAAGTGCTTGAAACAAAAGTTCCGGAAGGTGAAATTCCGCTGCCGGAAGCAGAACTCGTCGTATCCGGAGGTCGCGGACTGAAAGGCCCGGAAAACTGGGGTATGATCGAAGAACTGGCCGATGCGCTCGGAGCTGCAACAGCCTGCTCCCGCCCGGTGGCAGACATTGGCTGGCGTCCGCATCATGAACACGTGGGACAAACAGGAGTGGCGATCCGCCCGAACCTGTATATCGCTGTAGGGATCTCCGGAGCCATCCAGCATTTGGCCGGTGTAAACGGTTCAAAAAAGATCGTGGTGATCAATACCGATCCGGAAGCACCCTTCTTTAAAGCCGCCGACTATGGTGTGGTAGGAGATGCTTTTGAAGTCGTTCCAAGGCTCACCGAAGCTGTGAAAAAATTCAAAGCGAGCCATTAGTAATTGGATTAGAAATAGTATTTTTATACCGTAATTACAGTTAGGGAAGCACGAAATGCTTCCTTAATTGTTTTTAAAAAAGTCAATTTTGAACCCGCAGGAGAATGGACAAAGTAAAACTTGAAATTGTTGGATTATCATACAGTCAGACTCAATCGGGCGCGTATGCTTTAGTTCTCTCCGAGGTTGGTGGCAAACGAAGACTACCCATCATTATCGGAGGTTTTGAAGCACAGGCAATCGCTATCGAGCTCGAAAAAATGGTGCCGACGCGGCCGCTTACACACGACCTTTTTAAAAGTTTCGCCAATTCATTCTCCATTCGCATCAAGGAAGTTGTGATCTACAACCTCAGTGAAGGAATCTTTTATTCAAAGCTCATCTGCGAAAAGGACGGACAAATTACCGAAATTGACGCTCGCACTTCAGACGCCATTGCGATTGGTGTGCGGTTTAACTGCCCCATATTTACCTTTGAAAGTATTCTTTCCAGTGCCGGAATTCTGCTCGATGAATCTGAAGAAACGACCGGGCCGCTCACTGCCGAAAGCGAAAGTGAACCGGAAACGAAAGATTCCATGCAGTCGCTTTCCACCGAAGAACTCGAAAGACAATTAAACGAGGCTATTGAAAACGAAAACTATGAACTTGCTTCCAAAATCCGGGACGAGATCAATAAACGCGAGTCTTAAGTACTTCGTTGCTATTGCTTCCTGCCTGTTCCTGGCATTTTCGACTACTGCTCAGCAAGGGTTCAACGACGAAGTATACAAACGTCGGAATTTTGAACTTCGCCTGCGGAAGGATGGTACTTTTAAAAATACGGACAGCCTGCTCAGCACTTACAAAAAAGGCAACTGGCACCTCGAAAACGGGAAACTGATCCTTGAAGGCACCACGTCGGATACGCTGACGGCTTCTGAAAAACTCGACCTCGTTTTTAGTTCCGATAATAAGATTACGCTGGTAAAGAACGGCGCGCGCTTTTCGTTTCACGATGAAGAAAGTTCCGCGCAACAGATCGGAATCTCCTTTGTGTCGATACTTCGCGGTTTGCTTGGGCTGCTCTTCTTATTTGTCGTCGGTTACTTATTCAGCCGGAATCGCAGGCGGATCAACTGGCACATTGTAGTGCGCGGCACATTGCTGCAGCTCATCCTGGCCGTTCTGATCCTGAAAGTTCCCTTCTTTTCGGTGATCTTCGAATGGCTGGCGAAAGCTTTTGCGCGCGTGATCGAATTTGCCCACGAAGGTGCGGTATTCCTCTTCGGGGGAGGTGAGGGAATGCCTGATATGCTGAAAAACTTCGCCTTCTGGATCCTGCCGTCCGTGATTTTCTTTTCAGCCCTTTCGAGCCTGCTTTACTATTTCGGTATCCTACAGCTCGTTGTAAAAGGAATGGCCTGGATCATGAAAAGAATACTTGGCATTTCCGGTGCCGAATCCGTGGCGGCCGCTGCAAACATATTTATCGGGCAAACCGAGGCGCCGCTGCTTGTTAAACCGTACCTCGGGCGCATGACCAAATCCGAGATCCTCTGCCTGATGGTGGGCGGGATGGCAACCATTGCCGGTGGCGTTCTTGCTGCTGTGATCGGTATTTTGGGCGAAGGGGACACGGCAAAAGAACTTTTCTATGCCAAACACCTGCTTACCGCATCGATTATGTCGGCCCCGGCCGCGATCGTATTTGCGAAAATGCTTGTGCCGGAAGAGGAAAAGATCGACGAGAACCTCGAGGTTTCCCGCGAAAAGATCGGTGCCAATGCACTGGAAGCAATTACCAACGGTACGACCGACGGATTGAAACTCGCCGTAAATGTCGGTGCCATGCTCATCGTCTTTATCAGTTTAGTCGCACTTTGCAACTACATTCTCGGGAAAGTGGGCGATGTTACCGCGCTCAACGGGCTGATTGCCTCGGGAGGCATGTACGCGAGCCTGAGTTTTGAAAGTATAGCGGGCTACATGCTGTCGCCGGTTGCCTGGATCATGGGCGTGGAATGGCAGGATTGCATGTATTTCGGGCAATTGCTGGGTGAAAAGACCATTCTCAACGAATTTATCGCGTATCCGCACCTGGGTGGAATTCAGGATGAACTTTCGGAGAAAACAGTGATCATGAGTACATATGTGCTTTGCGGGTTTGCGAACATTGCTTCGATTGGGATACAGGTCGGCGGAATCGGCATACTCGTGCCGGAAAAAAAGAGTCTGCTGGCCCGTTATGGTGTCCTGGCACTGCTCGGCGGAACACTTGCCTGCATGTCAACGGCGATCCTGGCGGGAATGTTGTTCTGATCAGTGAGTGATCGGATCCGTAAAAACCCATTTGCTTTTATGCAGTTCCCGGTCAATCAACTGGATTCCGTAACGGATCGTATCGCTGTCCGGCGAAAAAGGATTGTAGAACACCGGTTCAAGCAGTACCTCGATCTCACCCGAAATGGAACGCGGCTTGCCCGAATAGATCGGCAATAAGCGGTAACGAAAAACGATCGTGTCGCCGTTGAGGTCGTGGCCAGGTTGCCATCCGAACTCATCCGTTTTTTCATAGTAAACAAGGTACAGGTTGTTGTAATATTCCGATCCGGGATTATAAGGCGCATTTTGTTCGTCTTCAGCCAGGCCTATGTCACCTTCGCCGTCCCGGAAAGTCAGTGTCAGGCGTGCGGAATCCCCGGTGATCTTAAAATCTTTATATGAAACAAACGGAACACTCTCGTAATGTGCATCCTTAAAGCAGGAAGACAGTAAAAGCCCGGGTATGAATGCATATAAAAGTCGGCGCATGTATCGAAGATACGCTTTTTTTCAATGTACTGCATTTCGTTTCATTTCGCCGAAGGATGTATTTTTGCACTATGGAACTCACGATCCGCGACCTGGAAAACATCCGTTCGGAACAGGATTTCGAAGCGTTGGCACTCGACGTATTTCATTTTCAGTACCGCGAAAATACTGTTTACAAAGCATTTGTAGATGCTTTGGGGCGGAAGCATCCTGCGTCTGTTCGTGAGATCCCCTTTCTCCCGGTATCGTTCTTTAAAACGCATCGCGTTACGACGCGTGAAACGCATGAACTCGAGTTCCTCAGTAGCGGAACAGGGAATCAGCAGCGCAGCAAACACCTCGTTCACCGGGCGGATCTGTATGATGCCGTATTTAGTTCCATTTACCGCCGGTTTATCGGTGAACCTTCCGAACAGGTCATCCTGGCGCTTTTGCCCAGTTATGTTGAACAGGGACAGTCGAGCCTCGTGCACATGGTTTCCGGACTTATTGAGCAGAGCAGGTCGGAACTTTCCGGATTTCTTTTGCATCGCCCGGAAGAAGTTGCGGAACGGTATCGAATGGCCATCGCGAGTGGCAAAAGGGTCCTGATCTTCGGAGTTTCTTATGCTTTGCTGGATCTCGCTGAACTCAAAACAGACCTTTCGCAGGCGCTCATCATAGAAACCGGGGGAATGAAAGGACGCCGGAAGGAATTGTCCAAAGAAGAATTACACGCTGCGCTGAACGCTGGTTTCGGAACCTCGTATATTTCTTCAGAGTATGGAATGGCGGAATTACTTTCGCAGGCTTACAGTGAAAAGGACGGCTGGTTTTCCGTGCCACCCTGGCTCCGCGTGATGATCCGGGACGTAAATGATCCTTTTTCGTGGCTGGACGCGCATAAAACGGGCGGTGTAAACATCATCGACCTCGCCAATGTGTACAGTTGTTCCTTTATTTCGACTCAGGACCTTGGTCGTACCGACGGTAACCGTTTCCAGTTGATGGGTCGTTTCGACAATTCGGATATCCGCGGCTGTAACCTTCTCGTTTCGTGAATCAGCTCCGCGTCAGCGAATAATTGATATATTTACTGACAGGAGTCTCAATCTGCATTCGCATGTCCTGTAAACTGATATTTCTGCTTGGTTTGCTGCTGCTACCGTCCTGGTCGTTGGAACAGTTCTATACGGGCAGCGATGTGGGTTTCGGAAAAAACCGGGTCCAGTACGGAGGATCTTTTCGCTGGAAATCCCAAAATTTTGAGCACTTTCGCCTGTACTATTACAGTGAAGGAGACGAGCTGACCGAATTCGTAGCACGAACGGTGCAGGAAGAATTGAATACCATCGGGCAGAAACTCGGGCAGGCACCCGAAGAACACCTTGAGATCGTACTTTTTGAATCACTTTACGATTACCGGCAGTCCAATATCGGAAATTTCGGTGCGCAAACGGCGGTCGGCGGACAGGCTCAGGTCGTTTCCGGGAAACTGATTTTCTATTACCCCGGTGATCACGCTGCTTTTCGGCAACAGATCGCCCGGGTACTGGCAATAGCCCTGCTCAAGCGCATGCTTTACGGAGAAAAGTGGGCCTCTGCGTCCGCCACATCCGGGTTTAACGATTTTCCGGCCTGGTTTATCGACGGTTTTTCAGCCTATCTTTCCCGGCCCTGGGACGGCGAACTGGAAGCACGTATCCGGGAAGGCATCACTTCCAGGCGTTTTGACGATTTTACACAATTAAGTCGAGAGGAACAACTCGCAGCAGGGTTTGCTTTCTGGCATTTCCTGGAAGAAGTGTACGGAAATGACCAGGTGATCAACATCGTTCGTTTTACGGCCATGAGCGGAAACATCGATCGTTCGATGAAATACTTGCTACAGCAGACTTTTAAGGACCTGCATCCCGAATTTTTAGCATACTACCGGCGCCAGTTCAGGAATTACTACGATGAACCGGAGAATCCGGATAGTGCATTGGAACTAAAAACACGTGGAACGCGTGAATTGCGTGCTGTCACTTTAAGTCCGGACGGTAAAACTCTGGCTTACGCAACAAAGCAGTATGGGCGTGTACGTATTTACCTCGAATATCCGGCTGGTGAAATGCGTAGCCGGAAAATCTTCAGTGTTCATCCGAAATTGCGCCGGATCCCCGACCTGGTTTATCCCTTGCTGGCCTGGCAACCGCAAGGACAGGCACTTGCATTTATTTACGAAACGAAGGGTCAGCTTAAACTGTGCATTTACACACTTTCCGACCGGGAACGCACGGTCATTGACCTGAAAAATATCGAGCAGGTGTTGTCCTTTGAATACGCGCCCGACGGGAAGCAACTCATCTTTAGTGGCGTTTCCAATACCAGAACAGACCTCTACCGCTATCGCATTGCCGGGAATTCCGTTGAAAAAATGACAGATGACTTTTGGGACGACCTCGATCCGCATTTTTCGCCGGACGGCAAATCCGTTATTTTTAGTTCAAACCGATTTTCGGACACGCTGCCTCAAAAAAAACAGGATTACGTCGAAATAAACCCGGCTGACTTCGACCTGTTTCGCTTTCCACTGGAATCGGCCGGAAAACACCGGGTCGTACTCGAGCGCATAACGAAAAGGGAAGGAAACGAACGGGAAGGCAGACAGCTTTCCGAAGACCTTTTCCTGTTTCTGTCCGACCGCACCGGGTCTTCACAACTCTACGCCATCAATCGCGACAGCACGGTTTCATTTGTCGACACGCTTGTACATTATCGCTACGTCTACACTGAAAAACGCATCAGTAACTTTGGTCAGCCCGTCCTTAGCTACGAACCGGTTTCGGGTAATAAAGTGCTACTGACCTTGTTTGCGGTCAACGAGCCCGCCGCGCACCTGGTTGACATGCCTTCGGGAGATTTCGCCGGGGAAGTATCCTTTTTTACGCATTACTTTAACCGACGTCCCGCTCCGGCAGTTCCAACTGTGGGTAAACGCAACGAAGATTCGGTATCCTACAGCGAAATAGTGATCAGCGACAGTTCCGGGTATGAAAAGGAAATACTGGTACTTTTTGCCGATAATCATGAAAAACGGGCGGATTCCGCGAGCTTCGGCGACCTTAAACCTTACGAACGTCCGCGTATGGAACTGTATCGTGTCAATTTTACAAAGGATTACGCAAAACTCGATTTTGAAAATAATTTCCTGAATACGTCCTATCAGCGTTATCCGGGCCCTGGTTCGGTCTATTTTAATCCAGGTCCGAACATGTTGTTCACAAGCGCTTTCAGTGACGTTATGGAAGATTACCGCGTTACGTTTGGCGTCCGGGTTCCCGTAGTTGCGAAAGCCAGTGAGTTTTTTACGCGACTGGAATTACACCGAAAGCGGCTTGATCACGAATTACTTTTTTACAGACGTTCCTATTCCGATCGAAATACAACCGGTGCACTCTACAAACTGGTAACACAGGAACTGCGGGATGAGATAACCTTTCCGGTGAACGAAGTACTCAGTTTACGGGCAACGGTTTCCTACCGGCTCGACCTGAATCATTACCTCACCGAAGACGACGCTTCGCTGGCACGTAAGACAGAACCCGTGCACCAGGCCGGAATGAAACTGGCGGCTGTTTTTGACAATTCATACGAGCACACGATCAACTGTGTCAGCGGAACGCGCGCAAAAGTGTTTACCGAACTGCTGCAAACGATCGGTACCGGAAACGGTTCGCTGATCAACCTGGGAATGGATGTGCGTCATGGAATACGGCTTTTCCGGAACATGATCTGGGTGAATCGCCTGGCGGCTGCCACCTCGCTCGGAACAAATCGCCTGCTTTACTACATGGGCGGGCTTGATAACTGGTTCGGGCTGCCCGGGAAAAATTTTGATACAACGATGCCAGTCGATCCCAACGGGCAGTTCGCCTATCAGACGCTCGCCACTCCCATGCGCGGATTCATTCGAAATGCACGTAACGGAAACTCCTTTGTCGTATTTAACAGCGAATTCAGAATTCCTGTTTTCACCGTACTTTCAAAGTATCCCGTTCGCAATGAACCGTTGCGTACCTTTCAGCTCGTGGCATTTTTTGACCTGGGTACCGCCTGGACCGGGCCGACCCCGTTTTCGCCCGAAAACTATTTCAATACGCAGATCATTTACAATAAACCCGTAACGATCAAACTGTTCAATGCCCGGGAACCTATTGTAGGTGGTTTCGGCGGCGGATTGCGAACAAAACTCTTTGGCTACTTCATGCGTTTTGACCTTGGATGGGGTATCGAGAACGGGCAGATCAGCCAAAAACCAATTCCTTACTTTAGTTTTGGAACCGATATTTGAAATATGAACGATAACATTCGAACTAAAATACAAAAACGTGCTGCGGAATTATACGATACCGTACGCGAATACCGCGAACACCTGCACCGGAACCCGGAACTTTCATACGCGGAGTATGAAACGATGGAGTTTGTGTGCTCCGTACTCGATTCCCTGGATATTCCGTACACTGCGGGCGTGGGAGAAACCGGGGTTGTAGCCGAGATCCGTTCGGCAAAGCACACGGCCGGACAAGCCTGTATTGGTCTTCGTGCCGATATGGACGCACTGCCGATCCAGGAAGCGAATGAGGTACCTTATCGCTCCGAGAAGGAAGGCGTGATGCATGCCTGCGGGCACGATGTGCACACAGCCGTTTTACTCGGAGCTGCCACGATCCTTTCGGAATTACGCGATGAACTTCCCGATCCGGTCAAACTTATTTTTCAGCCGGGCGAAGAGAAAAATCCGGGTGGTGCCACACTGATGATTCGCGACGGGGTATTGCACGACCCGGAGGTACGTGAAATGTACGCTTTACATGTCTTTCCGGATATGCCGGTCGGAGAGGTTGGCTTCCGCGAGGGCATGTATATGGCTTCCTGTGATGAGATCTATATTCACGTGCATGGAAAGGGCGGACACGGTGCCACGCCTCATCAGGCAATCGATTCGATACTTGCCTCGGCTACCATCGTAACTTCCCTGCAGCAGATCGTGAGTCGACGCTGCGATCCGAAGATTCCCTGTGTCCTGTCTTTCGGACATTTCGAGGCGCTCGGAGCCACGAACATCATTCCCTCCGATGTGTACCTCAAGGGAACTTTTCGAACGATGGATGAACCCTGGCGGGAAGAGGCGCTGAAACTCATTCGGGATCAGGCAGAACACATTGCAGCAGCATTCGGTGCCACGGCGGATGTAGAGATCAGTCGCGGATACCCGGTTTTGGAGAACGATCCGGAATTAACGGCACGTATGCGTGAAAAAGCAGTCGCCTTGCTTGGAGTTGAAAAAGTACACGATCTGCCAATTCGTCTGACGTCAGAAGACTTTTCATTTTACAGCCGGGAAATTCCGGTCTGCTTTTTGAGACTCGGCGTACGCAATGAAGCACGCGGAATTGTGTATGGAGTTCACCATCCGCGCTTTGATATTGACCCCGCAGCACTTGTCACAGGTATGGAAATGATGACGATTGCAGTATTTTAGAACCGTTATGAAACGCTTATTCTTTTTGATAGTCAGTGGTTTAATTATTTCAGCCTGTTCCACAAAAGAACCGCCTGAACCGGATATTTACAGCATCAAAAGCATCGGTGTACTGTCAACCACTGAATTTACGGTGGGAAAAATTGTACGTTTTGACGACTCTCCCGAATGGTACAAGTTCGGGGATCGCAAGATCCTGATCCGTTGCAGGGCAAAGGTAAAGGCCGGGGTAAACCTCATGGATGCCGAAATTAAAAAAGAAGAAAATAAGATCACCGTGAAACTGCCCGCACCTGTGATCACCTCCTTTGTGATCGATCCGGATGATGTACAAACGGTGATGGTCGATGTCAACGGTTTTCGCTCGAAATTTAACCAGACGGATAAAAATGAAATTTTGAAAAGGGGAGAAGCGCAGATTTTGCAACAGGTCGAAAGTACGTCCATCTACCGCGAAGCTGCAGAAAATGCCGTTGCCTTCGTGCGCGATTTTTACCGGGAAGCAGGTTATCCGGATGTTGAAATAAGTATTGAAAAACGCCATGAGAAAAAGTAGTATCCGTCTCCTCAAATACCTGTTGTTCCTGCTCTTTTTTGCCGTGCTGGTCTGGTTCATCTATCGTTGGTTCTTTAAAGGGGAAGAGCAGGACGAATATGCGATCAGTCGCACGCCGCTACACATTGAATCAATACGTACGATCGCTGAACTGGCCACCGTCAATTACCGCGAAGAAATCGTGATGGACTCGGTGGAATTTTATCAGAGTGCCGCCGAAAAGATCGCCGCCAGCATGCAAACAGATATCGACCAGATCAAGTATAACCTTAGTATGTCGCCGGTCAAACGGAGGCTGACGCTGATCATCAAAGGTTCGGTCGATTACGGCTTCGATCTTGGGAAGAATAATTTTAAGGTCAGTGAAAATACCGATACGATCTGGTTCAACCTGCCCAAGCCGAAAGTGCTAAACGTTACGATCAATCCTTCGGATACCGAAATTTTCCAGGAAACCGGTAATTGGCACGATGCAGAAAGAATTGTATTGCAACGAAAAGCGAAACTTCAACTGATACGCGCGGCCTCGGTACTGGAACTGGATAAAAAATCGCGGGAGAACTTTGAGCAACTGATGCACAAACTTGTCCCTGGCGAGCGAACGCTCATTTTTTATTACGATCGCTAAGCCCTGGAAGGAACAGAAAGTCTTACTTCAACTCGAGTTTAAACTGGAACTTCACGATGTCGCCTTCCATCGGGTCCGATTTCATGCCGTATTTGGTACGGTCAAGCGTGGATTTACCGACAAACACATCGCAGGAACCATCCTCACTTTTTCCGAGGTATTTGAGTGAAATGCTTTCTTCATTCGTTTTTCCGTGCATTGTAAACAGGCCTTTTACCGTGTACAGATCACCTTCTTTCGATACGCCTGTCGATTTGAAGGTCATTTTGGGATATTTCTTTTCGTCGAAATACGCTTCGCTCATGAGCGATTCGTCACGCATGGATACGAAAGTGGTGAGTTCCTTTACGGGGAAGGTCATGGAGAATTGAGGCGTTTCGTCTCCCGAGAATTTCACCGAACCCGAAAATTTGCGAAAAGCTCCTTTGGTTACTCCGCCTTTCGGTCCCAGCTCAAAGGTGAGTTGCGAACGCTCCGGGTTGACCTGTTTCGTTCCTTTCAGGGAAGCCAGCGACTGACCCTCTACGTCCAGGATATCCGGTTCTTTTTCGGTTTTCGTATCTTTTTTATCGGAGGAATTCTTACCGGTCACGGATGAGAGATCGATCTGTGACATTTGCTCGGCCTCCCGGTTAATGGTATAGCTGTACATGCCAAGTCCGATGGCCATGAATGCTGAAAAAAGTGCGGAAGCGAGCAGCGAACGGGAAAGTACGGCGTTGACAAGCGCAAAGCCTACCATGATCCCTACAAAGGCGTCCACCCCACCGAAATCGGCTTTTTGAGTAACAAGCATCAGGATTCCTGCGGAAAGCGCAATGATGAGCAAAAATATGATACCTGTTAACAGGTTTTTTCGTTTGACCGAAGCGGAAGCGGTACGCAGAATCGTAACGGCAAAAGCTCCTACAAAAAGTCCTTCCATCACCTTCCCGAACAGGATGTTCGAGCCGTCGAGCTCTACGAGGCTTGCAAGTCCGCCGGTTACGGCCAGCGCGAACAGGGAATAGGACACGTGGTCCTCTTCGTTGCGGCGGTAAAACGATTGCAGGGTATAACCTACGGCCAGGACAAAGATCCCGAGGAAAGAGGCAAAAAGCATGGATACGAATACCAGTGCACCGAGCAGGGCTAACTGCAGTGATTGCAACCAGCGTTCGTTTGTAGCATCGCCGGAAAGTGTTTTAATGTGACAGGCCACATAATCGCAAACCGGATAGATCAGCACACCGGCTGCCCCGATCACAAAGATTTTTGCGGTATTCCACGGAATTGAAACGTCCATAAAAGTCAGTGAATCCACGGCCGGAACGTACAGGAGCAGAAGGGAAGCAAACAGTGGAATAAGCGCCGCCCAGGTCTTTCCAAAAAACTTTACATACGAAAGTGCGAAATTGAGTACCCCGGCTACCGAAAGACTGATCAGCAAATAGGCCGATGCTCCGTCCTCATCCACGTGTTCGGTCATAAAGGTTGTTGTGAGGATCAGGATACACAGTGTAATGAGTCTGCGAAAACGCAGGTCCGACTTGAAAAATGCGGCCAGCGACAAGAGTGCGACGGCCAGGAAAGCATAAACGATCGTTGTATTCATGATTGCGGTATTTGTGACAAAACTACAATAATTTTATTTACCATGGTAAATAAATATCAGAGTTCTGTATTTTTCAGTGTGCAGTTTTTCAGTTTATCCAGGTATCTACTGGTCAGCAGACTTTCCATCACCTGCAGGTGCTGCATGCGGTGACAATCCGTTCCCACGAGATCCACGCATCCGCTTTCGATCATATCGATCGCCTGTTGCCGGACCTCTTTACCATAATGTCCGCTCAGCGAGTTCAGGTTCAGTTGTATCCACACACCGCGTTTGCGCCAGGACTCGGCTTCTTTTAGTGAACCGTGGTAATACGGATAGCGTTCGAAATGCGCCAAAACGGGTTGATATCCGGCGGAGGACAGGTCAAAAAACACCTGTTCGTGAAATACGGGCCGGTTTACGAAACTGAACTCCATCAGCACTTTGTTCCCCGAAAAAGTAAGTAATTCCTTTTGACGGATCAACTCGATAAAATGCTCGTCCAGGTAATATTCGGCAGCTACTTCAAAGGTCAGATCGGGGTAACAGCGTTGCACTTCCGGTAAAAGGCGTTCGTAAGCTTCCCGGATGGTACGCGCCGTATTCTTGAAATAGTCCCACTTGATGTGTGGCGTGGTGATGATCTTCCGATACCCGAGGCGTTGTAATTCTCCGATCATATTCAGACTGTCTTCCGGACTTCGGGATCCGTCGTCCATCGCAGGGATGAGGTGACTGTGCATATCGGTTTCGAGAAACGAAAAATCACCCGTTTCAGGCTTTTTACCAAGTATGCGATTCAGCCAGTTCATGTGCGTCCGGAATACATTTTTTCATAATAACTGCGATACGCTCCGCTGGTTACTTCGCGCACCCATTCGCGGTTCTCCAGGTACCAGTCCACGGTTTTGTCGAGACCTTCTTCAAAAGTGAGTGAAGGTTGCCATCCCAGTTCGCGTTCGAGTTTTTGCGCATCGATGGCATAGCGCTGGTCATGCCCTTTGCGATCGCTAACGAAACGAATAAGTTTGCGGCTTTCTCCCGGCTCGCGTCCCAGTTTCTTGTCGAGCATGTCACAGAGCAGGTGGACGAGGTTGATATTGGTCCATTCGTTCAGTCCGCCGATGTTGTAAGATTCTCCGGGCTTTCCGCAGTGAAAGATCAGATCGATCGCGCGCACATGATCCTCAACCCATAGCCAGTCACGGATATTTGTTCCTTCGCCGTAAACGGGTAGTTCTTTGCGTTCCAGAATGTTGTTGATCATCAGGGGAATCAGTTTTTCCGGGAAATGATGACTTCCGTAATTGTTCGAGCAATTCGAGATCTTTACGGGTAAGCCGTAGGTATGGAAAAAAGCCCTGACAAAGTGATCGGAAGCTGCTTTGGACGCGGAGTACGGGCTGCGAGGATCGTAAGCGGTATCTTCGGAAAACAGTCCTTCTTCGCCGAGGCTTCCGTAAACTTCATCCGTACTGACATGATGAAAAACATGTGTTCCGGAAGTCCAGACATCCCGCGCATGTTGCAGGAGATTCACTGTTCCAAGTACGTTCGTAGTTACAAAGTCCATCGGACCTTCGATTGAGCGATCCACATGTGATTCGGCGGCAAGGTGAATGACATCCGTAATGTCGTATTTTTCAAAGACTGCCTTAACATCTGCAGAAGCGGTAATATCTCCTTTTATAAAAACATAGTTCGAAGCGTCGGCTACGTCCTCCACATTCCGTAGGTTTCCGGCATACGTGAGTTTATCGAAATTCACGATGCGGTAATGCGGATACTTGCGCACGAACAACCTGACAAGGTGCGAACCGATAAAGCCCGCACCGCCGGTCACGAGTATGTTTTTTTCAAATTCCATTAAAGGCTCCAGTATTCGAGGTCTTTAATTTTTCCTTTAAAAATTCCTTTAACATCCACGAAGACGCCTTCGCCGCCCGATAATAAGGCTTTGAACTGATCTTCGGTCATTTCCTGGTATTCTTTGTGATTCACGGCCACGATAACGGCATCATAATTCCCTGCCGGTTTTTCGGTAAGCGTAACACCGTATTCGTGTTCCATTTCTTCACTCGATGCATGTGGATCTACAAGATCAACCTTTACCTGGAAAGACTGCAATTCTTTCACCACATCGATCACTTTCGAATTCCGGATATCACTGACATCTTCTTTAAAAGTGGCCCCCATAACGAGTACGCGGGAATCCTGGATATGCTTGCCACGGGCGAGAATTTTCTTAACGGTTTGTTTCCCGATGTAAAAGCCCATGGAATCATTAACGTAGCGACCGCTTGTAATCACTTTTGCGTGATAACCGGCCTGTGATGCTTTATGTGTCAGGTAATACGGATCCACGCCGATACAGTGTCCGCCAACCAGCCCCGGGGTGAACTTCAGGAAGTTCCACTTGGTTCCTGCTGCGTCGAGCACGTCGTAAGTGTTGATGCCGAGTCGGTTGAAAATGATCGAGAGTTCGTTGATGAGTGCAATGTTGACGTCACGCTGTGTATTTTCAATGATCTTGGCCGCTTCCGCAACTTTGATGGACGGTGCACGGTGAACGCCGGCTCCAACAACGAGTTCGTAAGTTTTGGCAATGTTTTCCAGGGAATCCGCACAACAACCGGAAACCACCTTGATCACGTTCTGAAGGGTGTGTTGTTTATCACCCGGGTTAATCCGTTCGGGCGAATAACCGACCATAAAGTCTTCTTTCCACTTCAGCCCGGAGGTTTCTTCGAGTACCGGGATACAGTCTTCTTCCGTACAACCGGGGTATACCGTGGATTCAAAAACAACGTAATCTCCTTTTTTAAGTACTTTTCCGACCGTTTTGCTCGCACCGATCAGCGGCGAGAGGTTCGGCAGGTTGGAATCGTCGATCGGTGTGGGCACGGCCACGATGAAAAACTCCACGTTCTTCATATCTTCCGGATCTGCTGTAAAAGTGATGTCGCAACCTTCAAAGTCTTCCGGCCCGAGTTCGTTGCTCGGGTCGATGTTTCGCTTCATGAGTTCCACCCGTTCGCGGTTAATATCGAATCCGACTACTTTGATCTTTCGTGCGAACTCCAGCGCGATGGGAAGGCCGACATATCCGAGGCCAATCACGGCCAGGCTTGCTTCTTTATCAATAAGCCTTTGATAAATTGAGTTGTTCATTTCTGACTTTGTAAATTCGTTCTATAATTTCCACCACTTTGAGTCCTTCGAGGGCATTCGTGGTTGCTGTTGTACGCCCTTTCAGGGTATCGATCACATTCCTGATCACGTAATTGTGATTGGCTGCCGAACCTTTGTAAGGACCATAATCATTTGCAGGATTAGAAGCTTTCAGTACCGGCATTTCGTAATCCGGAATATTGCATACTTCGACTTCGTTCATGTATTGTCCGCCGATCTTAACACTTCCCCGGCTACCGATGATCGTGATGGAACTTTCGAGGTTTTGATCGGCCACAGCGGTCGAATAGTTGATCGCTCCCATTCCGCCGTTTATAAAATCGAAACTTACGAACCCGGAATCTTCAAAATCGGTGGAGTCCTGGTGCGCAAAATCGCGAAAACGGCCCTGGATGTTGTCAATGTCGCCGAACAGCCAGTACATAATATCAATAAAATGGGAGAATTGCGTAAACAAAGTACCACCGTCGAGGTCAGCCGTTCCTTTCCAGCCTCCGGCTTTGTAATAACGGGCATCCCGGTTCCAGTAGCAATTGAGCTGTACCATGTAAATGTCACCGAGCAAGCCGTCCTCAACCACGGACTTGATCCATTCGGAAGGGGGAGAATAGCGGTTCTGCATTACGCAGAAAACATTTCGGGACATTTGCAGTGATTTAAAGATCACTTTTTCGCAGTTGTCTTTGGAAAGCCCCATCGGTTTTTCGCACACCACGTGGTGGCGGTGTTCCAGTGCTTCGATGCTCTGCATGGCGTGCAGTCCGTTTGGTGTACACACGTTCACCACGTCGAATTCCAGCCCGGAATCGTATAATTCCCGCTGTGTTGAAAAGAAAGGTACGTCGAAGTCTTCCGCGCCGCACTCAGCCTTACTGCGAACATCGACCAGTGCTACGAGTTCCGCTTCTTCTTCGCGGCGGATCATTTCAGCATGGCGTTTGCCGATGTGCCCGGCGCCGATCACTGCAAAGCGTATTTTTTTATCCTGCTGACTCATTTCAGTCGCGTTACTTTATGATTGCTTAATGTATATTTTTCACCGCTTTCCGGGCAAACCGCCTCTCCCTGTTCATCAAAGGAAAGCCGGTGACCGTATTCACTCATCCAGCCTGTCTGTCGCGCCGGGTTCCCGACAACCAGTGCGTACGCCGGAACTTCTTTGGTAACCACGGCTCCTGCACCGATAAAGGCAAATTTTCCAATGTCGTGACCACAAACGATCGTGGCATTTGCCCCGATACTCGCTCCTTTGCCTACATGTGTACGGGCATATTCGTTTTTCCGGTTCACGGCACTGCGCGGATTGATCACGTTCGTAAAAACCATCGACGGTCCTAAAAATACGTCGTCTTCCACGATCACACCGGTATAGATCGAAACGTTATTTTGCACCTTGACGTTGCGTCCGAGTACCACA
Source organism: uncultured Flavobacteriales bacterium (assembly GCA_964389755.1). Taxonomy (GTDB): domain Bacteria; phylum Bacteroidota; class Bacteroidia; order Flavobacteriales_D; family Crocinitomicaceae; genus JBBSUQ01. Next base: position 63,239 of record CAYMEW010000023.1, read on the forward strand.
TCCGGTGAAACCACAACGTTCTGACCGATGTTGCAGCCTTCCCCGATCGTGCACCCGGGCATGATGTGCGAGAAATGCCAGATCTTCGTTCCCCGGCCAATGGTGCAGCCGGCATCGATCACAGCCGTTTCATGTGCGAAAAAGTCACTCATCGCTTGATATAGTTTTCAAAATCATTGTGTTCCTTCGTGTGAAGTTCTTCCTGTGAAAGGCCTTTGAAATATGCATATGTGCGTTCCAGCCCTTCCCGCCGGCCTACTTTCGGCTCCCAACCCAGTAACTGGCGGGCGCGCGTAATATCCGGCTGACGCTGTTTCGGATCATCTGCCGGCAAGGGTTTGTAAACGACTTTCTGGTCAGTTCCTGTAAGGCGGATCACTTCTTCTGCAAACTCACCGATCGTGATCTCGTCCGGGTTCCCGATATTCACAGGGTACGCATAGTCCGAGTGCAACAGGCGCACAATCCCTTCGATGAGGTCGTCGACATAGCAGAATGAGCGGGTCTGGCTTCCGTCACCGAAAACCGTGAGGTCCTCACCGCGAAGTGCCTGCCCGATAAAAGCGGGAAGAACCCGGCCGTCGTTGAGGCGCATGCGCGGACCGTAAGTATTGAAAATGCGTACAATGCGCGTCTCGATCCCGTGAAAAGTATGGTAGGCCATCGTCATCGCTTCCTGGAAACGCTTGGCTTCGTCGTAAACTCCGCGTGGTCCTACCGGGTTTACATTTCCCCAGTAATCTTCCGTTTGCGGATGCACGGTCGGATCTCCGTAAACTTCGGAGGTCGAAGCGATCAGCACCCGTGCGTTCTTCGCGCGCGCCAGTCCGAGGCAATTGTGAATACCCAGTGATCCTACTTTCAGTGTCTGGATCGGGATCTTCAGGTAATCGATCGGGCTGGCAGGAGACGCAAAATGCAGGATGTAATCGAGCGGGCCGGAGATGTGAATGTGACGCGATACGTCGTGATTGTGAAACTGGAAATTCTCCAGCGGCATCAAATGCTCGATGTTGGACAGGCGCCCGGTAATCAGGTTATCCATGGCAATCACGTCGTAACCGTCCTTTACGAAACGATCACAGAGGTGCGAACCCAGGAAACCGGCTGCTCCGGTGATCAATATGCGTTTTTGAGCACTCATATCAGGCATTCACGGTATTTAAAATGGTACGTCTTCCGATGGAATTATAATAAAATCCGATTTGTTCCATCTGGTCGAGTTCGTAGATATTACGTCCGTCAAAAATGGCAGGGTTTCGCAGCTTTTCTTTCATTTTTGCGAAATCGGGATTGCGGAACGCAGACCACTCGGTGGCAATGATGAGCGCATCGGCATTTTCCAGGGCATCATACTGGTTTTCGGCATAAATGATGCGGTCTCCAACCTGTTCGCGTACGTTATCCATCGCTTCGGGATCGAAGGCCGATACACTGGCACCTGCATCGAGCAATTTTCGGATCAGGTAAAGCGCGGAAGCTTCGCGGATATCATCGGTGTCCGGCTTGAAGGCAAGTCCCCACAGTGCGAAACGCATGCCTTTCAGATCGCCGTAATAAGCGAGCAGTTTGTCGAAAATGCGCGTTTTCTGCGTTTCGTTCACTCCGAGTACGCTGCGGATGATCTCAAAATTATAATCGTATTGCATGCCGCTTTTCAGCAGTGCGCTAACGTCCTTCGGGAAACAACTTCCCCCGAAGCCGATCCCGGGGTAGAGGAATTTGTGCCCGATCCGGGAGTCCGAACCGATTCCCATGCGTACGAGATCCACGTCGGCACCTACTTTTTCACAGAAGTTCGCGATCTCGTTCATGAAGGTGATCTTTGTTGCCAGGAAAGAGTTGGCGGCATACTTCGTAAGCTCTGCCGATTTTTCATCCATGACGATCAGCGGATGCCCGTCGCGAATGAAAGGTTTGTAAAGTTCTTCCATGATGCGGATCGCTTTCGGGTCGGAAGCACCGATCACCACGCGGTCCGGGTTGAGAAAATCGTCCACTGCAAAACCTTCGCGCAGGAACTCGGGGTTTGATACCACGGCGAAGTCCACGGAAGCATTGCGTGCGATCTCCGCACTTACTTTTTCAGCAGTTCCCACAGGCACGGTCGATTTATCGACGATTACTTTGTAGGAGTCCATCAGTGTTCCGAGTTGCGAAGCCACTCCGAGTACGTAACTCAGGTCGGCACTACCGTCTTCACCCGGAGGTGTCGGAAGTGCGAGGAAGATGATCTCCGCAAAGTCAACGGCTTCGGACAGGGAAGTTGTGAAATGAATGCGTCCTTCTTTGATGTTGCGTTCGAAGAGGACGTCGAGGTGCGGTTCGTAGATCGGCACTTCTCCGCGACGCATTTGCTCGATCTTGGCTTCGTTGATGTCGACACAAAGTACCTGGTTCCCGGTTTCTGCAAAGCAGGTTCCCGTTACAAGTCCGACGTATCCGCTACCGACTACGGCAATTTTTTTCATGGTTCGTTATTTGAGATACGAAGCTACGGCCTCGCAAATGGTTGTCAATTGTTCTTCGTCCAGTTCCGTATGGATCGGCAGGGAAATCACCCGTTCGGTTAGCCAGTCTGTAACCGGCAGATCTGTTGCGGCACTTCCGAAGTGATCGAACATTTTCTGGCGGTGCGCCGGAACCGGGTAATAGATCATCGAAGGAATTCCTTTGTCTGCCAGGTACGCGTTGAGTCCGTCGCGATCCACGCCTTCCAGGGTCAGCGTATACTGGTGGAACACATGTTTGGAGTTGAGGGCACGCACCGGCGTTTTGATCTGCGGGTAATCCGCAAAGAAACGGTCGTAAAAATCGGCGGCCGCGCGGCGTGCTTCATTGTAGCTGTCGAGTTCGCGCAGTTTAATGCGCAATACAGCTGCCTGAATGCTGTCCAGTCGCGAATTACATCCTACGACATCGTGGTAATAGCGCTTGCTTTGCCCGTGGTTGGCGATCATGCGCATTTTTGCGGCCAGTTCGTCGTCATTCGTGCAAATGGCACCACCGTCTCCGTAGCAACCGAGGTTCTTCGACGGGAAAAAAGAAGTACAGCCGATGTGACCGATAGTTCCTGTCTTTGAGATCTTTGTATCCGTATGGTAATAGTCGCAACCGATGGCCTGCGCATTGTCTTCCACGACGTACAGTCCGTGTTTTTCAGCAAGCGCCATCAGTTCGTTCATCGCGCAGGCCTGTCCGTACAGGTGCACCGGAACGATCGCTTTGGTTTTCGGCGTAATGGCTTCCTCGATCTTATTGACATCCATGCAAAAGGTGTCTTTGTCCACCTCTACGAAAACGGGCTTCAGACCCAGTAAGGCGATCACTTCGACCGTGGCAATGTACGTGAAAGAAGGTGTGATGACCTCGTCACCGGGCTTCAGATCAAGTGCCATCATCGCGATTTGAAGCGCATCCGTACCGTTGGCACAGGGAATCACGTGTTTAACCCCGAGGTATTCCTCCAGTTCCTGTTGAAATGAAGTTACCTCCGGACCATTGATAAACTGGGCTTTTTCCACTACACCAAGGATGGCAGAATCGATGGCAGGTTTTATTTTGTCGTATTGGCTGATCAGATCAACCATTTGAATTTTCTTCATAGAGAAGTTGTTTTTTGCGAACGCAGATTCAAATAAGCGGTAAAGATAAAAAAGTCTTGCCACATGTTATTCAATGCCGTACCCGATTTGTTAAAATTAAAGCAGTTAATGGAAGTTCCCCGCGTGTAAGCGGCAGCGATTTTTGAATAAACGGGCCCGCCTTTTTAGTGCCGCGGATACGAGAAACGAAAAAATGACGTTAAATTTGTCATTATGTTGAGAACTTTACTTCTGTCCACGCTCTTACTGGCAGCTTTCGGACTTCGCGCGCAGCGCAACGTGAGCGACTCGATCATCGGTACGCCCTGGATCGCGATTCATTACGGCGGAAACTGGACGGGCGGAGACCTGAAGGATCGCTACGGTTACATCAACCACATCGGGATGCTAGGAGGTTATAAAACGGATAAGAACTGGTTCTTCGGTATTGACGGGAACTTTATGGCCGGAACCAGTACGAATTTCCCCGGGATCTTCGATCATCTGCGTGACAGTAAAGGAAATATCACAGACATCAACGGAGACATCGGGAAAGTATACATTTACAGTCGTGGTTTCAACGTAAACCTTGCTATCGGGAAGGTGTTCCCGATCCTCAGCCCGAACCCGAATTCCGGGATCTTCGTACACGGGGGCATCGGGATTCTCATGCACAAGCTACGCATCGAAACGCAGGACCAGGTAATCCCACAACTTGAACTCGATTACCGCAAGGGCTACGACCGCCTCACGATCGGGCCGAACCTGCATCAGTTTATCGGTTATGCCTACATGGCTAATCGCGGCGTACTCAATTTCTACGGCGGTTTTTACATCCAGGAAGGTTTTACAAAAAATCAGCGCACCATCTTTTTCGATCAGCCCGATCAGCCGGTGCCCACGAACACGCGTTTCGACTTGCAATACGGATTTAAAGTGGGCTGGTTTATCCCGATCTATCGCCGCAAACCGAAAGAATTCTACTTTGACTGATGCGGCTGATCTACACGCTTGGCATAGTCCTCTACGGCGCTGTTCTTCACCTTGCATCGCTTTTCGTTCCGAAGGCTCGTGAATGGGTGCAGGGGCGCCGGAACTATTTCGGCAAACTTCCGGATGTAGCGGGTAAAAAAGTGTACTGGTTTCATTGTGCTTCACTCGGCGAATTCGACCAGGGAATCCCGGTCATGCGCGTTGTTCGCGAACGGGAACCGGAAACGTTTATCCTCGTAACCTTTTTCTCTCCCAGTGGCTTCAAACATTATCACAAACGGCAACATCCCGCCGATCACGCCTGTTACCTGCCACTCGACACCCCGCGAAATGCACGCCGTTTCATCCGGCATTTCAAACCGGAAAAAACCTTCTTCGTCAAGTATGAGTTTTGGGCCAATCACATCCTCGCTGCACGCCGTGCGGGGTCTTCCCTGTACTTGGTAAGCGGACTTTTTCGTCCCGGGCAGGTATTCTTCAAATGGTACGGTTCCTTTTTTCGGAAAGTTCTCAGGCAGTTTGAAGTGCTTTTTGTGCAGTACAGTGATTCGGCGGCCCTGTTGAAAGAGATTGGCATCGAAGGCGTGGTTATCGCCGGAGATACGCGCTACGACCAGGTGCTCGCCGCAAGCCTGAAAAGTTCGGAGAATGCCGTGCTGGAAGCCTTCGTTCCGGAGAAAAACGCCCTGGTCCTGGGAAGTTCCTGGCCGGAAGGTGAAGAAAAAATCTTACCGGCACTGAATGATTCTGCTTTTCCGGGAAAAACGATCATTGCGCCGCACGATGTTTCGGAGGCTCACGTGGAAGCCATTGCCGCACAACTGACACGTCCGTTCGTGCGCTATACGCAGGTAAAAGCAGGTGGTGACCTCCGTGGAGCCGATGTACTGATCCTCGACACGATCGGTCAGCTGGCATCCGCGTATCGCTATGGGAGCATTGCGTATGTGGGAGGTGGCTTTTCAGGGAAACTCCACAACATCCTCGAGCCGGCTGTTTTTGGACTGCCCGTACTTTTCGGACCCGAACACGCGCGCTTTCCGGAAGCAGACCATTTCCTGGAGGCCGGGATTGCGCGTGAGTTTCACGATACGGAATCCTTTGTAAGTGAACTTACGCAGATGCTGGAAGCTGGTGAAGAGCTGCGTAAACGGACCCGCGAATTCATTGCGAAGAACACCGGTGCCGCGCAACGGATCGCAGCGGTTTTGTATGCAGATCCGCTTCCTTAGGTCGGCGAATATTCTTATCTTTGCGCTTTCATAAAACACGACTTGAAAACAGTTTACATTACACGCAGGGAACACTTTAATGCCGCTCACAAACTCTGGCGGGAAGACTGGTCTGCCGAAAAGAACGAGGAAGTCTTTGGTAAATGCAGCAACCGCAACTGGCACGGGCACAATTTTACGATCTACGTAACCGTAAAAGGAAAGCCGAGCGCCGATACCGGGTTTGTGATCAACCTGAAAGACCTGAGCACGATCATACGCGAGGAGGTCATCGAACCGCTTGACCATAAGAACCTGAACCTCGACGTTCCTTTTCTTGCTGGGATGCTCGCATCTACCGAAAACGTGGTCATCGCAATCTGGGACCGCATCCTGGAGCCCATTGCCAGAGCAGGAGGGGAGCTTGTGAAGATCAAACTCGTGGAAACGGAAAATAATTTTGTAGAATATTACGGAGGTAACGAACCGTACTAAGCCGACACATACGTGGAAGAAAAAGACATCATCAACGACGAAACAACCGGCATCCTGGCCGCCAATTACGAAGCTGTACTGCGACAGCTAGGGGAAGACCCGCAACGAGAAGGACTCAAACGCACGCCCGAACGCGTCGCGAAAGCCATGCAATTCCTCACCCAGGGTTACCATGAAGATCCCGAAGTGATTATGCGCAAGGCCCTGTTTCACGAAGAATATTCGGAAATGGTCATCGTGAAAGATATCGAGGTTTATTCACTTTGCGAACACCACATGCTGCCCTTCTTTGGAAAAGCACACGTGGCCTATATTCCCAACGGTACCATTGTCGGCCTGTCGAAAATACCGCGCGTGGTAGATGCTTATGCACGCCGCCTGCAGGTACAGGAACGTCTCACGATCGAGATCCGCGACTGTATTCAGCGCACACTCAATCCCAAAGGTGTGGCCGTGGTGCTTGAATGCTCACACATGTGCATGCAGATGCGCGGAGTTCAAAAGCAGAATTCGGTAACCACCTCCAGCGCTTTCACGGGCCTTTTTCTCAATAACGACAGTACCCGGAAAGAATTTATAAATCTCGTACAGGCAAAATTGCACTGACAATTACTATGAGCCGCTATTCCGAATTTCGGGCGAAAAAATGGGCTGTCAGGTTGTAGTGGAATTTGAACTGAAAAATTGTCAGTTCGGGCCGTATGGTATGATTTTTAATCAGTAATTTTACAACTAAGAAATAGGAAATTATGAACAACATCATCGATCAGTCATACGAAAGCTACGCAAAAGAGCTTTCACGCGACTTCTTTAAGAATGTATACGCTTACATGTTCGCAGCACTGGCGATCTCCGGGATCCTGGCTTACATGACCGGAACGCTTGAGTTTGCGTTTAATTATTTTATCGATCATCAAACAGGAGATCTCAAGCCGCTCTACTGGGTATGCATCCTGGCGCCTTTTGGGCTTGGTCTTGTGATCCAGTTGGCTTACAACCGCCTTTCCATGGGGCTGCTCATGCTGCTCTTTATCGCGTATTCGGCACTCATGGGGCTTTCACTGGGGCAACTCTTTCTGGTTTACACAAGCCAGTCCATCTACCTCACGTTTTTCATCAGTGCGGGTGCTTTTGCAGCCATGGCCATCCTCGGGTACACCACGAAAACGGACCTCACCAAAATGGGAAGTCTGCTGTACATGGGCTTCATCGGGATCTTTATCGCGGGCGTGGTGAATATGTTCATGCACAGTGAAACCATGGGGTACATCATGTCTATACTCGGTGTGATCGTGTTTACAGGGCTCACGGCTTACTTCATGCAAAACCTGAAGAAGATCGGAGAAAGTACCGATATCTCACACATGGACCGCAACAAGCTGGCCCTCGTGGGAGGTCTGCAACTTTACATTCTCTTTGTAAACCTCTTTGTATCCCTGCTGCGCCTCTTCGGAGACCGCAACTAATCGGGTTAAAAATACCATGCAGAAAGCGATCAGCAATGATCGCTTTTTTTTTCGCCACTGCCGTGAAAAGAAAATACACCAAACCTCTCTTTATCTCACTCACTAGGGGAGAGCAACGCAACCTGCAAACCAGTCAAACGTATACGTACATACACAATCCCACTTTGCCAAACTCCATAAACACAATAACCTTAAATACGAAGCAATCCGCATGTACTTTGCATGTGCGCTTCAGTGTAAGCCATTGGGTACCTGCTGTACGCCGTTCCGTCAAAATTTCTGGCTGTCTGACGACCAACGGGAGGAGTTTTCAGAAATTTTAGGAACAAGTACATAAGCGGGTAATGGCTGCAACGT
>CAYMEW010000024.1:0-66126 GCA_964389755.1 uncultured Flavobacteriales bacterium
TTTCTTGATATAAAGTTTATTGTATCCTACTTTTTCCCATTGCAGCAAAAAGTAGCAAAAAGTGCTAGCGCTACGTTGCAACAGCCACCCAACCGGCATTTGTTCCGGAACATTTTACCAAACTTTCCGCCTGGGGGCGGATTCGGACAAGGTAAAAGTTCTACGGAACTGCATGCGTTGGGTCCCGGCAGCTTCCCTCGATTACTTCGCCTTCCCCAGGCGAAATCTCGGTCTTCACGAGCAGTGCTTTGTCCCTCGCCTTTCGCTCCTTCGCCAGGAGCAGGCTCAGTCTTCGCGAGCAGTGCTCGCTCTTACTAAGGCGCGGTGTAAAGTACACGCGGATTGCTTCGTCTTTAAGGTTAGTGTGTTTATGGAGTTTTCGCAAAGTGGGATTGCATGTGCGTTTTCGGTGACTGGTTTTAGAATTTGTTTGCTCTCCCTCGATGAGGGAGATACAGAGGGAGGGGGGCTGTTAATGCATAAGGGCTTCGGAAGACTGGTTTTTCTTAAAATAAAGTGTTTGCATCCTACTTTTTTTCATTGCCAAAAAAAGTAGGCAAAAAAGTCTAGCGCTACGTTGCAGCCATTACCCGCTTGGGTACTTGTTCCTAAAATTTCTGAAAACTCCTTCCGTTGGTCGTCAGACAGCCAGAAATTTTGACGGAACGGCGTACAGCGGGTGCCAATGGCTTACACTCATGCGCATTGTAAAGTACGCGCGGATTGCTTCGTATTTGAGGTTATGGTGTATATGGAGTTGTTACAAAGTGGGGTTGCGTGGGCGTTCTATCTGTTCTATCAGGAGATCATTTTCAGGAAGGTGCGCCACATGATCTTCAGGTCGGTGGTGAGGGTGGGTTTTGCGATATACTTTAAGTTGAGTGCGAGTTTGGCAGGCATGATCTCTTCTATGTAGGTCTTTTCGGGATCCGTGGCCTTACCAAGCAGTTCGTTTTCGCGAAAGTATTCGAGGGATGCGTAGTCCGTGATGCCGGGCCGTACTTCGAGCACGCGGCGTTGTTGTTCGGTGTAGTGTCTGACGTATTCAGCGACTTCGGGACGTGGTCCCACAATGCTCATCTCTCCTTTGAGTACATTGACAAATTGCGGAAATTCGTCGAGTTTGGTCTTTCGCAGGAAATAACCGATCCGCGTGATCCGGGGGTCGCGCATACCGACCGTCAGTTTCCCGGCGCGGTCGGCATCGGGTCGCATGGTTCGGAACTTCAGTAGCCTGAAGGGTTCTCCGTATCTTCCGATGCGTTCCTGCCGATAGAAAACTCCTCCCCGGCTTCCTGCCACAATTCCGATGGCGATGAACAGTCCTACCGGAAGAAAGATCAACAGGATCACGAGCGACACAATGATGTCGAAGAGGCGTTTCATTTCCCGAGTACTTCGGTTACAGACTCTTTCACTGCGCGAATGACCGTATCCACCTGTTCATCGGAAAGGTCAAAATAGACCGGGAGCGAGATCTCATTGGCATATTTGTTCCAGGCTTCCGGGTAGTCTTCCATGCGGTAACCGCGTTCTTTGTAGGCGGTAAGCAGCGGCAAAGGCTGAAAGTGAACATTTACCGATACATCCCGGTCGAATATGCCCTGCATAATGGCGTCCCGCTGTGCTTCGGAGGCGCCTGCAATGCGCAGCAGGTACAGGTGATAACAACTTTCGCGGTCGTGATCTTTTAGGAGCGGCACACTGAAACGATCATCCTGTTCAAATGCCTTTTCATATTTTTCACAGATCGTCTGCCGGCGTGCCAGGTTCTCATCGAAACGTTCGAGTTCAATGATTCCTATGGAAGCGAGCAGATCGGTCATATTGCATTTATAGCCCGGTTCGAGCACATCGTAGCGCCAGTTCCCTTTCTGTGTTTTAGCCAGTGCGTCCTTTGATTGCCCGTGCAGGATCTTGATGCACAATTGGCGGTAGATCTCTTCATGATCAAACTGCTCCGGCAGGTTGATGCACATCGCGCCGCCTTCGGCCGTGGTCAGGTTCTTCACTGCGTGAAAGGAAAAGCAACTCAGGTCCGCCAGGCTTCCGCTCATGCGTCCTTTGTAGCTTGCTCCGAAACTATGTGCGGCATCCGCTGCGATGAGGATCCGTCCCAGTTTTTCCTGGAGCGGCCCGGACGGGTTGAATTTCCGGCGTATTTCTTCCCTGTTCACGAGTTCGTAAAGTTCATCGTATTTGCAGGGAAGTCCGCCGATGTCGACGGGCATAATGACCTTGGTACGTTCGGTAATTGCTTCTGCAACCTTTTCGACACTGATATTGAAATCAGCAGGATCCAGGTCGACCATGACGGGTTTTGCCCCGGTATGTATCACGACGTTGGCACTCGCACAATAGGTATAGGCCGGAAGGATGACTTCATCCCCGGGGCCCACTCCCCACCAGCGGAGCAATACTTCCATTCCGGCGGTCCAGGAATTTACGGCCACGGTTGTTTTACAACCACAGTAAGCGGTGATCATCTTCTCGAATTGCTTGGTGCGCGGTCCGGTGGTAATCCAGCCGCTTGTAAGGGCTGCAGTTACTTCGTCGATCACACGCTGATCTATTCGCGGGGGAGAAAAAGGAATCATCCTGGGCTTATTTTAATGTGTTTTGTTCGAAATTAGTGATTTTGCAGTTCCTGCAGGAAGCCGGCGGCTATTTTATCGCGGTTGAAATGTTCGGTGACGTAATTCCGTCCGTTCTTTCCCATTTCCGCAATCGCCTCCCTGTTTTCTGCGAAGAAGCGCATATTGTGTGCGAGGTCCTCTGCATTTTCAGGTTCAAAAAACCGTCCGGCTTTGGCCCGGTCAATGAAATGTTCTTTTGCTTCTCCTTCGACTCCTAATAACAGGGCTTTTTCCATGGCGAGTGCTTCAAAGAGTTTCGAGGGAATGGCTCCGAGGAAGAGTTCGAGTTTGCGGAGGGGCACCAGCGCGATGTCGACTTCGCGCAATACGTGGGGCATGCGGTCTTTGGGAACGGGCGGCAGAAAGTGCACGTTTACCAGGTCGAGTTCTTTTCTCAGCCGGAGCAATGTTTCTTTTTCGGGACCGGAGCCCTGGAGGATAATCTGAATGCGTGGATCATCCTTCACTTTTTCTGCGGCCTGCAAAACGGTTTGCAATCCCTGCGCATGCCCGAGGATCCCGCCGTAAAAGAACAGCACTGCTTTTTCATCAAAACCATGTTCTTTGCGAAAACTTTTCTTTTCATAGCGCGCCGGATCGTAGAAAGCAACGTCCACCCCATTGGGCAGCCAGTATACTTTTCTGTCGGGGAAGCGTTGCCGAATGTTATTCACGATACCCATTGTTTGCCCCGTAATGAGTTCCGAACGCCGGTAGCAACGCGCTTCGAGCCTGTAAGCCTGGGCGAGTAACTTCTTGTTGGTCACGACCCCGAGTTTTTCGGCACTTTCGGGCCAGAGATCGGAGACGTTAAAAATCAGTTTTGCTTTCAGCTTCCGGGCGAGTGCCATGGCGGTATACCCGAGAAACAGCGGTGGTGATTCGACCATCAGGAAATCGTAATCAGCCAATTTTCTTCCGCGGCGGTAGGCGGTAAAGACGAAGCTGAAATAGTTGAGCAACCTTGAAACGATGCCCGAAGAATCGGAGACATAGATCGGAGCGCGGTAAACCTGAATGCCGTCGATCTTTTCCTGCCTGATCTTTCCTTTGCGATAGGCTTCGAAGATTTCCATTTTCGGGTAGTTGGGCATGGCCGTGAGCACTTCCACCTGTACGCCGTTCTTCATGAGCCTGAGAGCCAGTTCGTGCAAGCGGTTTTGCGGTGCCCCGATCTCAGGCGGATAGTATTGTGTAAGTATCAGTAATTTCATGAAATGGCTGTGCGTTGTTTTTGTTGTTCGAAGCGAATGAGCAGGAAGCACAGGAAGAAAGTATAAAATACGATTCCGCTCTGGCGTTGCAGCATGGACTCAAAGAGCATGTTAAATGCGAGATTTACCGTGAGTAGTGTCATCAGCCAGCTTCTTACTTTCACGCCGTAACAAAAATAGGCAAATACGAGCAAAAGCAGCAGGAACATTCCGGGTAAACCGATCTCGATCGCGGTCTGGAAATACTGGTTGTGCGGATTGTAATAGTGATCTGCCATGCCGGGCTGACCGAGTTCGGTCAGTTTCGTGTGCATCACGGGATCGAGGTTGTCGGTTCCGACCCCAAGCGGGTGTTCACCGATCAACTCCACGGAGGCCGTCCAGAGGCAAAGCCGTGTCTCACTCCCGGAAACCGGTGGCGTGCGCGAACGCACGAAATGCAGCGGATCGTGCAGGTAATCGCGGAGGTAGTAAACTGTACCGCCCAAATCGTGCCGGATCTTCGGAATGGCAAATACCGAGAGGCAGGCAGCGGTGAGCAGCGCGCTTACGAGGATGCTTTTCCATTTCCCAAAGCGCCGGTAGAATACAAAACCGCCGTAGATGAGGATAGTGAGTACCAGTAAAAGGACCCCGGCCAGGCTGATCAGAAAGAGCTGACAGATTGTAAAAAATAACATGAGGGGAATGGTCCATCCCCAGCGGTATCCCTTCCAGCCCCGTCTCTGTGCGCTAAAAAGGCAGATCATTCCCATAAACAGGAATGCGGACAGGTAGGTCGGGTGATGTATCGGAGAAAGTGCCGACGAGAAAAGGCAGCTCATTTGACCTGTTTCGCGATAGCACCCCAGTGCGGGAATGATTCCGAGCAGTGAACTCAGGACAAGTCCGCCGAGGAAAAAAGGCAGTATTTTTCGTAATGAGAGCGATGCATCCCGCAGCCGAAAGGCGAAGAGCAGCGGAAATATGACGAAGGACAATTTATATTCGAAATAGCGGGAGGCGTGTGCGAGGTCGTCCGAAAAGAAAACACCGATTGCATAAGCGATGTAGAGTGCCGGGAAAAGCCAAAGCAGTTTGTGCGGCTTCCAGTGCAGTTCTTTCAGAACGATGCCGACAATGGTCGTAAGTATAACGAGCAGGAGCGCCATGGTGGTCCAGTGCTCGAGTGAGAGAAAAACGACGAGGAAGATTCCCCAAACGATGTGATAGATGCGTTCGAAGTTCATTTCCCGAGTAGTTTTTGATAATGCCCGATCATGCTCTGCAGGTTTACCGACCATTCATAGCGTTCGTGTACGCTATCGAAGGCACGACGCGCGCGTTCTTTCGCCGCTTCCGGGTTTGAAATGATCTGACCGATTGCATCCGCTGCGGCTTCCACGGACCTGCGCGGGACCATGAGTCCCAGTTCATTTCCATTTTCAAGGACCTCACGGTAACCATCAACATCGGAGGCCACCACAAAAGCGCCGGAGGCCATTGCTTCGACGAGCGATACGCCGAAACTTTCACTATCCAGCACGGAAAGCCCGACAAAGATATCGATCTTCGCGTGCCACTTTGCAATCACTTCGTGTTCCACTGACCCCGTGAATTCGGTACGCCCGGAAATGCCAAGTTCTTTTGCCAGTTGCCAGTATTCCGAGTCGTGCGACCCCGTGCCTACAAGCAGCAGGCGCAGGTCGCGGTCCGGAAATCGTTCACACAACAGTGCAAACGCACGTATGAGGTAATCCGTTCCGTATTTGGGAGTAAGTGCTTTAATGCTGCCGATCACGATGGTTCCCTGCGGATCGAAGGATGTGTGTCGTTCCTTTGCAAAAGCCCGGGTATCGAGTCCGAAGGGCACCGTCACGACCGGTACGTTCGTGTATTTACGCGTTTCGGCGGCCATACAGTTACTCGTGGAGCAGACCAGGTCCGGTTTGGACAGGATGTATTTCAGGAGCCGTTTAAAGGAAAAGTTTTGTTTGGGAAAGTCATACACATCTGCTCCCCACACGGAGATTACGAGCGGACGAAAGCCCGCCAGGACACTCAAGAGGCCATAACTCGTGGCATAATGGGCATGCACGATGTCCGGGGAAAATTCGCGGATCGTTTTACGCAATGCTCCTACACGCCTGGTGTAGCCAAGTTTCGTTTGCCACCTGGAAGCATTTTCCTTTTTAACAGGGGCAAATCCGAGGGTAAAGTGCGGAAGTGCGGAATACCAGTCGCTTTGCGGGGCGGACAGACTGAAAAGACTTATTTCGATGCCTGCACCGCACAGTCCGCGCACCCATTTGCGGGTGTGGGCAGAGTTGATATCCGATAAAATGAGTATCCGCACGATTTGAAGTTAAAAAAATTCTATTTTTGGCCAAGCCCCGGCACACCATTACTTTACGTCAACCGGCAAAAATAGCATGTTTTGAAGCATTTCATTCAAAAATACCGCATTATTCTGTTGTTTGCACTTGCCGGACTTTTGGCAGGAACATTCCTGGTCATCCGTCGTTCGCGGACCTGGATCTACCGGCTTGAATATACGTACCCGGAACATTTCAGGGAACAATTACCGGCCGAACTGGCCCGGGATACCTTTTTTGTGGCATGCGAAACGATCCGTCTTCGGAACTTCACCACTTCGATTGCCGATACCTTACAATCACGGGGATATCGTTGCGGCGAACTGAAAGTTTATTCAAAAGAGAATCTTGACCGGGCTTCACTTGAACGGTATTTCGACGATCGTTACAAAAAATCCGCGATTTCCGTTTACAACATCCGCTTTGAGAAGAAGAACATGCGCATCCAGTTGATCCTGATCTATGCTGTACTCGGTATTTTCTGCGGGATCATTGTGCGGTCGTTCCTGGCCGCCAGGGCGAGCACGAAGGCCAGGGCCAGGGATGTGAAGTGATTGAGAAGCGTGTAATTTGTAAATGAACAGACGAATAGAAAGGCCAGTGCGGTAAATACCGCCATCCGGTGTGTTTTATCGGCCATCCTGAACAGCATTGCGAAGACGAGCAACCAGAGCCCAAATCCGATCACGCCGGACTGCAACAATATGGCCGCCACTTCCGAATCGATGTAAAGTCCGAAGGTTGCTTTCACGTCCTGTATTACCCCCATTCCGGTCCATTTATTTATTTCTTCGGCGAAAAAAAGGTTGAAGTTCTCATAACGCACCTGGAAAGAGTGTGATGAAAAAGCTCTTCCGGTGATAATCGAACGCAGGTTGGTGGAAAAATACATGACCGCAACAAGCAGGAGGGCCAGCACGGGCAATGCGAAAACGAGTTTACGGCTGCGGTGTATCTTCAGCCTGCTGAGTAGTAAAACAAGGAGCGGGATTCCCATACCGAGCAGGCAGGTACGTGACTGTGTCATGAGTATGAGTATGATTCCCATCAGGGGAAAATACCAGAACTGCAAAGGCCTCCGCAGCAGGTAGTAGATGCTAAACATCCCGAATACCAGTCCGTTGTCGTTCGGATTGGTAAAAGTACCACTGAGCCTGAACATACCCGGTTCATTGTAGTAGGTAAAGTTCGTAAATGCTTTCGGGGAGTAGAGGTTCTGGAGCATTTCTCCCATTCCGGCAGGATTAATGAGCAGGAAGAGGTTTATGCCAACGAGTAGCATGAAAGTCATGTCAATCAGCTTTTCACTGCGCTTCATATCAAAGCGAAGTGGTCCCGGGTAGATGGCAATAGCGAGAATAACGGGCCAGCGCAGCAGTTGGGTCGACATAAGCAGGGTGTCTGCGTTGAGGCGGTGATTGAGCGCTGTTGTGGCGAGCATCCAGGCATACAGCAGAAAAAAAGCTATTACTGCCGGCCTGAATGAGTGTTCACGCAGGGCTGTCAGCAACATGTATGCAAACGCAGGCAAAAAAAGCAGGTTGTCCCCGGGTATCTCGAAGCCGGGAGGTAAAAAGAGCGTATTGGAAATCGATACGGCTGCAAAAAGCGCCGCTCCCCAGGCCATAACCCTTTCTACAGTCAGGAAGGCAGCGTTTCGATAAATTGCCATAATTTTTTCATCTGATTAAAGCGTGAGTAAGGTTCGGCGAATGCCGGGTCGGGAGGTGTAAAGCCGGAAGTCCTGATCTTTTCGATGGCTGCTTCGATCGCCGACGTTTCATTGTGCGCCCAGAATACATTCGGATATCCCTTCAGTTCTTCACTGATGCTGGCACTGTTCAATTTTCCTTCCGAAATAACAAGGATCGGCCTTCCACAACGCATGTAATCGAAGAGTTTGGTGGTGGAAATGTGATCTTCACCACTCGTCTGCACAACGCCTACGTCGGAGGAACCAATGAGTTGTAATGCCTGCTCATACGGTACGAGTCCCGTTGCGTTTAGCAGTTCTGCCGGGAGTTTCGCGAGTTTTTCGACCTGGTCACCTGCATGGTTCAGTTTTAATGATTGTGCAGACAAAGCCTGTATCAGCGGATCCGTATCGAAATAGAACTTACCCGTATAGACAAAGTCCGGTTCAGTAAGAGAAACCGGCCTGCATTCCACCTTAATGGTATCGTCGTAGCCGTTCTGAATGAAGCTATGCGGTTTCTGAAAAAAGCCGGCGATAAGTTCCCCGCAGTATTTATTTACCGTAATGAGCCCGTCCGCTTCCCGGTTAAAACGCTTTTCAAAGAAACGTTTTACCGCTATTTTTAGGAATGAATTATCAAAAAAGGGGTTTGTCGCAAATGGATCGCGGTAATCGAGCACGACTTTACAGGCGTATTTTTTCTTCAGCCAGGCTGTCAGTCCAAATTGCATAAAGGGCGAACCCGTGATGATCACGACATCCGGATACAGGTCTTTCTTTTTTTCCAGAAAAGCGCGGATGTTCTTTTTCCACACCAAGCCGGCATCTTTGATCAGTTTCGATAGCATCGACGTACCTTGTACCGGTACCACGTACACCTGCTTCCCCTGTGCCTGCTCTTCCGCGGTGATCACTGACAGCGAGACCGGCGCGATCCGTTCGAGGTTTTTCATCCAGTAACCGGCACGCAGCGCCCCTACCCGCTTATCGGGTGGCAGGTAATATGCAATCAGAAGTACGCGTACGGGACCTGCTTTCATAATGCATCAGTTTTTCGTGACGAAGTTTTCGAAGGCGGTAAGCACTTCCTGTTTCCGGTGATGCCCGGCTATATAATCCATGCCCGCTTCGTTGGGCTTCAGTTCATTCCGGTCGAAACGTACCTTGAATTGTTGAAGCGCATCTGCAATGTCCTCAGCATCGCAAACCTGTATCGCTCCGGGGAAATCGTATTTGTAAAGCGGATAAGCGCCCATCGCAAGTGCTTCAAGCACTGCTGTTGAGAGTCCGTCGTGTTCGGGAAGTCTAAGAAATACGGGGAAGCGTTTCATCCATTCCGCAAAGCGATCCGTCCAGCCAATGTACTGCACGTTCGCAGGTGCCGGTTTTTCGTACCCGTCGATCCCGGCAATTATGACGGGCACGTCCGGACATTTTTTTGCTGCTTCAAATACCGCGTCGATTCCATAAAATTGCTCCCGTGAGGCGCCGATGCGCGTAACGACGCCGAACTCCTGCCATTGCGGAATGGTTTGAACATCGAAATACTGAAAGTGGATAAGCGTTGCCTGTATACCGATCGAAGCCAGTTCATCGCGTATCCAGGGTGCCTGGCAAATGTGAATGGCCTTTTCGTAGTATTCGCGCACGTACTTGCCTTCGTTGTACGCTTTGATGGCGTGGAGTACATCCGTTCCACTCCAGTTCATGATGAGTTTCTTCCCGCGTTTCAGCACCATTGAAAAAACCCTGCTCGGCAGAAGCGAACCGTTGATACTGACCACAGCATCCAGCGAATTAACCGCCAGCAAAAAGCGCAGTTTGCCTTTCCGGGAATAGTAAGTATCGAAATGCACATAACGGTGTTTTTCCGAAAACGCATTGAGTTCCCGGGTGAGTTTAAGTGCATAATATGGAAGTCCGATAATGCCGATCTTCATTTAGCGCGTTGTATTTATGTGTCTTTTGGTATAAAAGATAATGACAAAGATGGTAATAATCAGCATAACTACCTGCGAGATGCTCATGGTCCAGAGAATGGTAGTCATCCCGGCTCCGAAGACGAAGTGCGGAATCACGAGGCTGAGCAGCAGGGCTGCGGAGGTTGCAAGCCCGACAAAGAAAAATTCTTTCTGCCTGCCGATAATGAGCGGAATGGTCGAAAAAGGCGATGCCCAAAAGTTGACCATTAGCCAGGGCGCCATGATCTCGGAATAATAGCCTGCCAGTCTCCATTTGGATCCGAATACAAAGGCGAAGAGTTCTTCTCCCCAAAAGAAAATGATCGTAAAGGGAACGATCGACAAGAGCACGAGCGTACGCAGCCCTTTCAGGATAAGCGGGGAAATATCTTCCTGTTTGTTAACCATTTCGGCGCAACGCTGGAAGAAAACCTGTCCGAGTGCCATCCCTACGAAGACGAGCGGAATACGCAACATCCGGAAGGAGTGGTCGTAGGATCCGAATTCGAATTTGGAGAAGATCTCACTGATAAGTACCGCCAGGAGCAGATCCCTGCCGAGGTCTGTGAGTACGTGTGGCAGGTTTACTTTCGGAAAATCGATGAACTGCCTTGCGAGCGCATAGTTACGGGACGATCGTGCAGTTATTTGGAAACTCTTTCCGCGCGTACGCAATTCTTTCAGGAACCAGAAGGCCGATAAAAAGTATCCGATGAGCGTGGCCACGAGCAAACCGATGTAGCCGAACTTCAATCCGCCAAACACGAGTTTGAAGATGTTGGTTGAAAGCGAATTGGTGACCTTCGAATAGGTAATGTGCCTGAAGAGCTTCATGCGAATGGCCCAGGTTGTCCCGAGGTTATTGAGCGCCAGGAAAAAGAGCGCGGGCGGAATGAGCAGGTAGAAAATGAAGTCTTCCGTTCCCCGGTTCCCGAATGCCGGGATAAGCATTAAAAGCAGCGAAAGTGCTGTTACAACGATCGTAATGCGGAGTGCGAAGCGGTAAATGCGATACGAGTGGACATCCAGCCTGGTGAGTGGAAGTGCATTCTCATAGCGCGCAGTAGCCAATGCGGCTCCCACGGCGAGGATCCGGGTATAGATCCCGAGTTCGCCGGTCTCTTCGGGCGTATAGATGCGCGTGAGAATCGGTGCGAAGACGTAACCGAGTGCCTGAGCCACAACGGTACCCGTCATGAGCACGAACACGTACCTGAAAAACTCCGACTTTAAGTTAATGCGCCTGATCATTACACCGTATTACGTGGCAAATCCGTCGCTAATGTAAGGCATTCCGCCGAAACATCCGATTGAAGCCGTGCACAGCAATTGGGGCAGGGCTATTTCGCGTAATTTACGGAGCGTTTTTCGCGGATCACGGTTACTTTCACCTGCCCGGGATAAGTCATTTCCGTCTGGATACGCTGTGAGATCGTGAATGAGAGTTCGTCGGCCTTGAGGTCGCTTACCTTTTCACTTTCCACCATCACGCGCAGTTCGCGGCCTGCCTGGATGGCGTAGGCATTAGACACACCGTCGTAAGAAAGTGCGAGCGATTCGAGTTCTTTGATCCGTTTGATGTAGGATTCGACGATCTCGCGGCGAGCTCCGGGACGGGCGCCTGAAATGGCATCACATACCTGTACGATCGGCGCAATAAGTGTGGTCATTTCAACTTCATCGTGGTGGGCACCGATGGCGTTGCAAACGTCGGCTTTCTCCCCGTATTTCTCGGCCATTTTCATACCGAGTACAGCATGCGGAAGTTCCGGTTCTTCATCCGGCACCTTTCCAATATCGTGCAGTAATCCGGCTCGTTTAGCGAGTTTAACGTTAAGTCCGAGTTCGCTGGCCATGATCGCACAGAGGTTCGCTACCTCGCGGGAGTGTTGCAGGAGGTTTTGTCCGTAAGAAGAACGGTATTTCATACGTCCGACCATGCGCGTCAGTTCCGGGTGCAGTCCGTGGATACCGAGGTCAATGCAGGTACGGCGACCTGTTTCGGCGATCTCTTCATCGAGTTGTTTGCGCGTCTTACCAACCACTTCTTCGATGCGGGCCGGGTGAATACGTCCGTCCGAAACGAGTTGGTGCAATGCAAGGCGTGCGATCTCCCGGCGTACGGGGTCGAAGCAGGAAAGAATAATGGCTTCCGGCGTATCGTCTACGATGATCTCCACACCTGTGGCGGCTTCGAGTGCGCGGATATTTCGTCCTTCACGCCCGATGATACGACCTTTTACCTCATCCGAATCGATGTTGAATACAGATACTGCATTTTCCACTGTTTGTTCGGTAGCGACGCGCTGAATGGTCTGGATAACGATCTTGCGGGCTTCGCGGTTGGCATTGAGCTTGGCTTCCTCCATGATCTCCTTAATGTGAGACATGGCTCCTGTTCGCGCTTCATCCTTGAGGGATTCCATGAGGTGATTCCGGGCTTCTTCCACTTCCATTCCACTGATCTTGGAGAGTTCGGCCACGCGTTTTGCCTGGATCTTTTCGAGTTCCTGTGTTTTGAGATCAACAGCCTGGATCTTATGATCGAGTTCCTGTTGTTTCTTGTTGTGCTCTTTTTCGCGGCGGCTGGCTTCTTCGATCTTTTGCGAAAGCGTTTTTTCACGACTTTTCGTCTTATCTTCAATCGACTGAAGTTTGCGTTCACGGTCTTTCATGGACGATTCGTGTTCCTCCTTGAGTTTGAGGAATTTTTCCTTAGCCTGCAGGATCTTGTCCTTTTTGATGGCTTCACCGTCGTTTTCCGCATCTTTGAGAATCTGCTCCTTTTTCTTTTTCAGGATGACATTCTGCACTACAAAAGCCACTACTCCGCCGGCAATGATGCCGATCAGCAGGCCTGTAATCAATTCTATACCCATTTGTACATTCAATTAATTAAAACCGAACGCCAGGCTGCATATCCACGAAGGTAAAAGGATCAGGAATTCTTGAGTTCGTCCACCAGTTTCGAGAGCGCGTCTTCCACTTCGGAATAATCGGCCTCTTTTTGCACGGTTTTTACCGTGGAACCTGAGCGGGTGGCGAGTTGCAGGGCTGTCATTGCGAGCAGGTCCTGCATGTCTTTTACGGCGTAATTGTCCTGCAACAGGCGGATCGCCTTATTGATGTCTTCGGCAGCCTGCTGTACCTTCTCCTGCTCTCCCTCATTCACGGTGAGCGGATACTGGCGGCCAGCCACAACGACTTTCATTGACAATTTACCCATTCCTTATCTTAAAGTTTACTGCTACCGGCGGATCAGTTTCGATCTTTCAGCTTTGAAATGCAGTATTCTATTTCTTTTACCAGTTCGTCGATCTGTTCATTCCGTTCACTTCCGGAACCTGCCTGAGCATCCAGATCACTTATTCGTTTTTTGTTTTCGTCCAGTTCGGACTTCAACTGTGAAATATCGTTTTCCAAGTTACCGATTAATTCTGTATGAGCGTGCAATTGCTTCGCTTTTTCATCCAGTTCGGTACGTAAGCGTTCATTTTTTTCACGTTCGGCAAGCAGTTGAGCCCGTTCCTGTTCGAACATGGTGCGGACCGTTTCTATGTATTGCCGAATTTTAGTTGTCATCCGAATTTTAGACTTTCATACAAAAGTACTATTGAAAACAATATTAACAAGAGTTTTGGCCGAATCCTGGTATAATTTTTTTTAATCATTAATTTTAAAGGATGAAATTCCGAAAGCCCGTTCTCACCCTGCTGTTGATGCTTTCAGCAGTATTTTTACACCCTGCATTCGCCCAGACGGATTATCATTCGCCGTTGGGAATTCCGCTCGTGCTGTCTTCGGATTACGGGGAGATCCGGCCGAACCATTTTCACATGGGGCTGGACTTTAAAACGAACGGACGCGAAGGTTACCGGGTATATGCCATTGAGAAGGGCCATGTGTCGCGTATTAAAGTGTCTCCCTACGGTTACGGACGCGCCGTATACATTGATCATCCGAATGGTATAACGAGCGTGTACGGGCATTTGTCGCGCTTCTACGACGCGATCGATTCACTCGTGCAGGCGACCCAGCAACAGGAAAAACGTTTCGACGTGGACATCACGGTACCGGAAGGCCTCATCCCGATCGAGCGCGGACAGGTATTTGCACTATCCGGGAATACGGGAGGAAGCGGCGGGCCGCATTTGCATTTCGAATTGCGCGAGACCGAAAGCGAAAAGGCGCTTAACCCGCAACTGCATGGTTTTGCGGTGGCTGATCACCGTGCTCCCGAATTGCGCAACCTGAAGGTCTATGCACTAACTGCCGACGGTTACCGGATTCCGGGTAAAGAACTCAATATCCCTGTGCGCAAATCCGGTTCGTACCAGGTTTCAGACCTCACGCTTCCGGCCGGATTTACGGTGCGCGCAGGCGGGATCGGTTTTGCAATTGACGCGATCGACCGCTTTGACGGTGCTTACAACCCCTGCGGTATTTTCGGTTCGGCACTGATCGTCGAGGGAGATACGCTCTTTTCAAGTGAGATCCGTCGCATTGCCTTTGAACACACGCGTTACGTGAATGCCCATTGCGATTACGCAGCTTACCAGAACGGGCGTCACAAGTATCACAAACTCTTCAAATCGGCTTTTAACCCGCTGGAGATCTATTCGCGCGCCAAAACCAATGGAATTCAATCGCTCGAAGGCCGTCAAACACTGAACGCAGAAGTAGACACATACGATGTTGCGGGCAATCACTCGCGTATTTCGGTACGCATAAACTGGGACAGTACAAGCGTTTATTCGTCTGAGGATTATGTTTTTGACCGGACAGCCCACGTCTTCCCCGACCAGGCGATCCGGCTCACGGGCAAGGGCGGGAGTTTCAGTATCCCGGAACAGGCGGTTTACGAACCCGTTCGCAGGAATACCGAAGGTAGCGGACTTCATTTCGGCGAGGCTGAAGAACCCGTACAGGAGGCTTTTTCCGTTCGTATCCCGAAAAATGATCCTGCGCTACCCGTTGAAAAATATTATATTCTCGTGACCACGGCAAACGGAAGAGAACATGCGCTCGGTACTGAATATGAAGAAGGCGCTTTCACGGCGGAATCGCGCTACATGGGAAGCTTTTCACTGTCTGTGGATACAACGGCCCCGAAGGTGAGTCCTGCGAGCGGCATCGGTGCGTCGGGACGTGTAACGGGATCCGAACTTCGGTTTCGCGTATTCGATTCACAAACGGACCTTGCCGATTATGCGATCTACGTGGATGACCGGTGGTATCCGCTCGAATATGAAACGAAAGGCGACTACCTGATCTTCCCGGTTCCTGAAGATGTCCACGGATCGCATACTTTTCGCGTGGTGGTTACAGATGCTTGCGGGAATACCGTGAACCGGGAGGAAGCGTTGGAGTTTCGGTGAATTCGGGTACATGTCTAAAAAATAAATGCCTGTAACCGTAGTCACAGGCATTCGTTAAATCAAATCACATAAAACATTTCTATTAGCTTCAGCCCTGTCTATTGTACAACCACGCGTTCGCGCGATGCCTTTCCATGTTCGTCGGTTACTTCGAGCAGGTACATACCCGGAACCAGTTCCATATCAACTTTTAAGGTATGCCCCGAAAGGTTCGTGAAAACAGCAACCTGCTTGCCGTTACTGTCAAACAGGACAGCCTTTGTCATTTTGTCTTTTTTGAGTTTCACGACAAATGCCCCTCCGTTCGGATTGGGGAAAACCTGCATGTCATTTTGCTGCTCCCCGTTACTCTTCATGCTGTAATACTCGCAGTTCGGATACAGGATGTTATTGAGATCTGAAATATCCGCACCGAAGCTAAAGGTGGACTGGCTCGTGATGACAGGTGTCTGAAAACTTGCCGTATCGACCGGAATCGAATCAAACGCAACGGTGGAATCTGCCAGTACAAGAGCCTGCAATTCAATTTCCCGAAGGGTGCTTTCTTTGACCGAGTTCAAATACTGTTGTTCGGCAAAATCCAGTCCGCAGGCTTCGAGGTTTTGCATGATCTCCACGGAAATATCGTGCCGATCGAGCATGCGGAATAGCTGTACCTTATCCATTTCGTGGTAAAACTGTTTGCGGTAGTTCGTTCCATCCACAGCAACACTGTTCAGCAAAACGAGTGCATCGGCATAATGCTGTGTATTTGTCTCGTAAGCGCCCGCATTCATATCCGCGTTTAACTGCCCGGACCGGTAGAGGCTTTCGAGTGCTAATTTCATTTGCTGAATGGCAAAGGGGATCAGATCACCGTATACCGGGTCGTTTACATCCAGTTCGTTCTGGTTCAGTGTTTCGTTCAGGCGCGAAATCACTTCGAAATCATTGCCTGCCGAATTATAGGCCGTTAGATAAGACATTGCGTCGTAGATCGCGCTGTCCAGCCTTACGGAATCGCCCTGAAAGGCAATGATCGCCATTCCGTCGTTATCGGTCGCAAGACTTTTTCCCTTGATCGGTCCCGGGTCACCATCGTGATATCCACAGGCGGGCATTAATTCCGGGCTGGACGCATCCACGTCAATTCCATACCCATTTGCGGTAGTGAGGTCAAAGGTCGTTGCGGGAGGAACCGAAGCGCCCGAGGCCCATTGGTTGCGTTTTGCCAAAAGCGGGTTATACAATCCCGGATAACCATAGGTATTGGTCGTTCCGACGATAACCGGATCCGTGCCGGTATGAATGTAGTTATACCCGTTGTTAAGGGTGATTTTAGAGGCGTCAATTTCAATGCTGCTACTTTCGGTGGGTAACTGAAACTGATTGTAACCATTCTTGTTGTCGTCGCTTGTCATGTTGAGCGTTGCCCCGGTAGTGGCCACTACATTGTGATACCTGTTGCCGCTAAAGTTGTTACAGCGCAGGCTCAGTTTTCCGGATACTTTGCTAAGCCCGCAAAACAGGTTACTGAAACCGGAGTTCTTTACTTTCAGTTCCACGTTAGAATGGTCGTTGATCCCGATCAGCGTGTTCAGGACATTCGTATTGTCGTAGTGCGTGAATGTACAGCCAGTTACCGAAGAGGGATAAATTCCGAGGCTGGCATCGATGCATTTGGCACCCCTTCCGTTAAACACGGAATTGGAAATATTGTAATTCTGCCCTGTAATGGTTATGAGGTTCCCGCCATACGGATGTTCAATATCATCGTTAAACTCGAATGTACAGTCGTTCGCATAAAATTCATCCGTTCCGAAGTAGTTCAGGTTCGCAACGATCGGAACGTTGTAGAACTCAGAAAAACTAAAGGTATTGTCCGAATACACCGTAATACCGTTGATGGCATCTGTCGCCTCATTAACTGTCCGGATAAAAGACACCGGGCGTTTCATTTCGAGGTGCGTATTCGGTTCGTAGGTGATTTTACAATCACGGAAGGTAATGTTTGCCACATGCGTGGAAAAGTTGTTGATCTGCCCGGAGAGTGTGAGGAAGTTGTCATTAATTCCTTTACCTTTAAACAAAAACTTCCCGCTTCCTGCTTCTGCTTCAAAGGATGTTCCATAAAGCCAAATCCGGCCACTCGTAGCATTTGGATGCTGCACCTTAAACTCGGTATTTCCATGTGTTTTAAGATAACCTTTCGCAACGAAAGATGCACCCGACCCGAGCATGGAAATCGTTGCGCCCGCGTCATAGACCAGCGTTCCAATACCTGTGACGTTGTCTATAAGCAATTCACCGCCCTCTTCAATCGTGAGGGTGGATTGGTTGTGTAAGTGCAGGCTTCCGCGTACAATAAGTTGAGCCCCGTTTTTGATGACAATATCCCCGGAGTTTTCAATTAAGGCTCCGCCATTCACAAAAGTTTGATGGTCTATAATTAATTCACCACCTGTTTTTACGTCGAGTGTGCTACCGCAGATGATAAACTTCGTTTTCACCCGTACTTCACCACCATTTTCGATAGAGGCATCCGTATTCTCGATCTTTGTAGTAAAGATTCCTTTGTCCATGTAGTCCGGGAAATGTGGCTGCACGTCAAAAATACCCGTTACGCTTTGGTTCACCGGTGCAAAGACATCTTCACAAAATCCAAGGAAAGCTAAACGCACATTTAGATCCGTCGTTGCTGCCTGTTGTGCGGTATTCTGGTTCGGGTCAATCGCTTTTGAAACGGGATCGCAATCGCAAGCTTCCTGCTCCATGGTGTGAAACGAAGTATTGAACTTCAGACGGTACAAATTGTGATAAAGCATGTAATCGAGGTTGCTGTACATTCCCTCCACAGCACCACCATTGTACGCGTCTTCACCATAGGTCCACCGATATTCCGAAGCCCATCCGTTCGGATGTTTCAAGTAATCAGCATACGTCCCGGAAACCCCTTTCATATTATAAGCTCCATCCAATGACATACTGTCAAGGAAAGCCCTGTAAAAGGTGGAAGGCAACACAGTAGCCGTATTGTAAAGTACCGAATTGACCAGTGCCAGCTCGTAATTCCCGGTATTCGAAGCCCAGGAATCCACTAGTGGCTGGCTCCAAATTCCAAGCATAACGCCCCCGTTAAATAAGATCGTTTTATTGGCCCAGCCGGGAAACTTATCGAATTCAATCAACCCGATTGCTGATATAATACTATAACCAAGTGTCGTATTAAATTTATGATCATCTTCCCAATCGTCGTAAAGCCATTGATATACAGCAGGAAGTGGATCAAACCAAAAATCATGTTCGATCGGCTGTGATATCGTGACAGGACCACCTGCCTGCCATATCTGGAAACGGGAAATGTCCTGGTTATTAAGCGGGCCCGCTTGTTCCGCACCTGATAAATCTCCGTTCGTCACGAGTTGTTGTTGGGTAGTCAACTCTAAACAGGCTGCAAATTGCTCAGCCGAAGATAACTGATGACCTGTACTATAACCGGTCATACAATCCTGTATATTTTGGTAGCTTATTATTCTTCTGTGGATGTCGGTTAAGTAATTAACCCCAGTCATACGTTGTGCCGCAACTGCTATAGGGTAACCTAAAAGAAAAAGGTTTCCGCCGTTGTTAGCCACCGGCCAGCCGTTTACATCGATCAGGAACCAGTTGTGGTCACGGGCATAGCTAACAATTCGGTGCACAATCGCTTTGGTTTCCGTTACAATCTGAAAACCGGCATCCGCGGATGTAGGTTGAACATAAATATTATCCACAAGTTTATGAATGAGCAGGAAACCGATCATCAGGCTCGTCATTTGGTCAAGGCTGGGCACATTCTGGTAACTGTTGCCCTCATTAAATAATTCCGGAGGATTATTCTCTTTCATCACGTTGTTGTTGCGATAAAAAGCCGAGTTGGTACAGCGCATCTTCAGGCTGGTGCTCCCCCAGTTGTTCGTGGCGAAATCTTCCCCTACGTCCTCGCGGAGGTAAAAACCGTTGAGATTTTGTGAAAATTCAGCATTATAGAACTCTGCTTGATCTACCTCTGCTCTTAAATCCAATCGGTTGATTGCCTCCAGTGCATAATACAATTCACTGAGCACCGCCGTTACGTCTTGCCCCGAGTTCTTTAATAACCTGTACTCAGTAGCCAGCAAACCGAGGTAGTGCCCGTGCCGGATCATACCGTCGCCCCAGTGCATCTCGCTATAGCCCCCGGAACCGTCATAAGGTGTGTCGTCATTAAAATCATTGTCAATACAGGCCCGGGGATTGATCGAGCCGGCAGGCAGGCTTTCCCCAGCTTCCGAACCGACCTTCACGAAATGTTCCTGAAAATTATTCCGGAATTTCCAGTATTTCTGCAGGTTTTCGTATTCATGAACGGCATTAGTTTGGGCATGGAAATAGCCCGATGTGAGCAGCCCCACTGTAAACAGTAGTTTTTTCATAAGTATGTGTGTTTAGATTAATTTATGTGATTGATCAGGGCTCAATATGGTAGTTCATGAGGTTCCAGACCTGATTGCTGTCAAGTAATTCCTTGCGGATCAACCCGACATTTTTGGAATAGAAATGATTGGTCGGTTGTTTTCCTTCTACAAAAGTATTCAATTCATGGATGAGTACAGTTTCCCCAAAATTAAAATTTTGAATAGGATAGTTCTTATAAATCTTTTGTACAATAATTTTATTATCCGGAAACTGTGTGTTGAAAACATAACTATACGAAGCTTCTATATAATTTATATAAAAACAACTACCTTCGCCTAAATAATCACCCGGTTTACCTTTGGAACGTTTAACAAATAAACATTTTCCTCTACTGGGGCCGGATTCATGGCAACTATTGCTCCCGCTGGCGAACAAAGGCCAGTAGTGATACTCATACCCGGTCAATGCACTTTCGATCCGCGTATCGAAATCATAACCCGAATAATCATTATACCCTTCAGTGACATACATTGAATCTCGCTGGCCGGAAGTCTCTTCTTCATACACCCACCACGAACCAACTTTAAAGGCAAAAAACTTCTTGGCTTCCAACACGCTCTGGCACTGGCCCGGGTTCTCTTCGCAATACGGTTTGGGCTTGTCTTCTTTGCAGGAAACTGCCGAAAACAAGAAAAAGGTACCCATGTAAAAAAGATGTCTCATGTTCATCCGGTTAATAGCTATTTTTAAAGATACGATAATTTTTGAATCAGAATGAAATTTGTATATAAATTAAGACAAATATGTGCATTCAAATAACAATCAGGGCATGATGTAGTAGTCTACGAGGTTCCAGACCTGATTGCTGTCAAGTAATTCCTTTCGGATCAACCCGACATGCTCGGAATAGAAATGATTAGTAGGTTGTTTTCCTTCTATATAAGTGCAAATTTCATTTATTTTGATCGTTTTACCCATATTATAATTTTGAAGGTTATAGTTCGCATATATACCTGAAACGATAATTTTATTATTGATACAATAAGTTAAATCACTTCCCGTCGTTGCGTAATCACCTAATCCATAGCTCACAAAAAAACATTGACTCTCCCCAATGTAGTCGCCCGGTTTAGCTTTTGATCTATTAATAAATATGCACTTTGCGTTTACAGGTTGGGAAGCATTACATTTAGATGTACCCACATACAAAGGCCAATAATGATACTCATACCCGGTCAATGCACTTTCGATCCGCGTATCAAAATCATAGCTGGTATAATCGTTATTCCCTTCGGTGACATACAGTGAATCTCGCTGGCCGGAAGTCTCTTCTTCATACACCCACCAGGAACCCACTTTAAAAGCAAAGAACTTTTTAGCCTCGAGCACGCTCTGGCACTCACTCGGATTTTCTTCACAATAAGGCTTGGGCTTGTCGTCCTTGCAGGAAACTGCGGAAAACAAGAAAAATATTGCGATATAAAACAGACGTCTCATGTCCATCTGGTTAATAGTATCTTCCAAAGATACGACAATTTAAATACGCCTCATGAATCGTGAAATAAATGTTCAAAAAATGACTGCGAAGCATAGTTTTTTCATAAGTATGCGCGTTTCGATTAATGCATGGGACGGATCAGGGTTCAATGTGGTAGTTCACGAGATTCCAGACCTCGTTGCTGTCTAACAATTCTTTTCTTACTAAACCCACATTCTCGGAATAGAAATGATTGGTCGGTTGAATACCTTCAACCCTGGTACTAAGTTCATGAAATTCAACAACATTATGAAAGGTGATATTTTGGACACTATAGGTTGAGAAAATATTACTCACGATTATTTTATTATTTTCAAAATAAATATTTCCTGAGATGTACGCATAATCACCTACTCGATAATTTACAAAGAAGCAATATGCTTCGCCAATATAATCTTCTGGTTTACCCTTAGACCGTTTTATATAAAGGCATTTTTCTTGCACAGGACTACTTTTACTACAACTACTATTTCCGCCAGAATAAACCGGCCAATAATGATACTCATACCCGGTCAATGCACTTTCGATCCGCGTATCAAAATCATAGCTGGTATAATCGTTATTCCCTTCGGTGACATACATCGAATCGCGCTCGCCGCTGGTTTCTTCTTCATACACCCACCACGAACCAACTTTAAAGGCAAAAAACTTCTTGGCTTCCAACACGCTCTGGCACTGGCCCGGGTTCTCTTCGCAATACGGTTTGGGCTTGTCTTCTTTGCAGGAAAGAAAACATAAGACTGTAAAAAATACTATGTGACTGATTCTGTTCACCTGATTTGCGTTCGCGGATTACGAAATTTAAGGAAATTCATCCTAATAAGCGATCTCAATGATGTGTGATTGCTCCTCTGTTCCCAGCACGGTATCTTTCACATAATCGCTTGAAACACCGTTTCGAACCACTGTGTACGGGATGCTGACGGAAGGTGTCTCGCTGATCATATAGAACTGGTCGAATCCCGGCTGCAACAGCGTGTCCACACAACCGGTTAATGCGAAAGAGGTGCCAAGTAACAGGCTGTCCTGCGCATTCAGGCAATTGGCATTGTGCAGGTGCAAACTGTAGAAATAATTATGGGGTAACTCAATCATTTCCTCGTTCTTTCCACGGGAGACAGCCTGTTTCATCGAATATCCGTAGAACGTTGCGAGGTGCGCATGTGAAATGACGTACGGATGAATCGCCAATTGAAAGTCAGCTGACCCGGAAGGTACATCCACCTCTTTTTTAAATACACCGAACTCATCCGTGCTCCCCAGGTTTATCTCCTCGGTTTTCGTCGCCCCACCGTATTTTTTATAGATTGTGTACTCCAAATTAAACTTACATTTTATCGGGAGGTGGGTGGTTTTGCAAACCATGCGGATATTCAGGTAAACCGATTTCCCGCCGTTTACTTTCTTACAGGCTAACAGCAGGCCGAGACCGGTCAAAATGAGTAAACATACCCGCACATTTACAGATCGCATCGTGATTTCGTTTGAAGTGATAAGCGGAAAGATACTAATTTTTAAGTTCCAAAAAAACAATATTGCGTTATTAGTATGTATTATTTGAGAAAAACAAGTATCAAAAGACGTAACCTCGTACACGTATACTCGCTGAAGATACCGAACAAAAAAGGAGCGAAAACAAAATTCCGCTCCTTAGCTATTTTCAAATGTATGATTACGTAACTACTGCAACCTGATGAAATAAAGCAGGTCTCCGTCGTCGAGTTTGCCGTCGCGGCGCTCGAGGTGAAACTCGTTTTTGTTCAGGAAGATCATGTTCCAGTCGTCTGCGAGGTACGCGAGGTTCGTATAGGTCGGCAGGTTGATGTCGATCACTCCCGGGCTCTTATCGGAAGTCAGTTCCCAGGAACCTTCTTCGGGACGGTTCTCCACCAGCACGGAATGATCTTCGTCGAATACGAAAATGTCAAGTGCGAAGGTGTCTTTCAGATTGACGCCATTATCGATAAATCGCTGGATCTTCCACTTGTCCTGCGTAATGATCTTTTCGATCTTATTGGGCGTAACGCGTTTGTTACAGCCGGCAAGCGACACCAGTGCCAACATGCCTGCAATGAGGATTCGTTTCATAATCGGATCTTTATGCCTGCGTGGTCGGGTTTCCAAAGTTCATCGGCGGCATCGGGTCCTTATCTTCCTGGATCGTACCGAAATGCTGCTCGTACTTTTGAATATTATCAATGAGTGCCCGCATAAAACGCTTGGCATTCTGCGGTGTCATGATCACCCGCGAACGGACCTTTCCTTTCGGCATTCCGGGCATTAACTGGATGAAATCGCTCACTACTTCCGTGGGGGAATGCGTGATGATTGCCAGGTTCGAATAAATACCCAGTGCCGTTTCTTCGTTCAGTTCGATATTGACCTGGTTTTCGTTTTTTGAGTTGTTATCCATTGTTCTGTTTAAAATCGCATGTTCGGACAAAGATACGAAAGCATGCGGATTTGGTTGCGCCGGTGCTTATTCCTCCTCGCTGTTTTTCATTTTCATCAGGAGCGTGTAAGCGTTTTTAACGACTATTTTGCCTTCGGGAAGTTCCGACACTGCCACGTATCCGTCCGAAACAATGCCTTTCTGAACCGGTATCAGGCGATAAGTACCCGGTTTTTCTTCCAGGAATACATAGTCTTTTTCTTCCCATTGCACCACGGCATCCTCCGGAAGTGCGGTTTTGCGTGCACTTTTCACTTCGATGTCGGCATTTACGAACATTCCGGGCATGAGTTTTTCGTAGTTATTGGCAATATGGCCGTGCACTTCCACCGTACGATCGGCATTTACGTCAGGAGTTACCAGGTCAACCTCCGCTTCATACACGCGGTCTGGCGCATTATTGACCGAAAAAAGGATTTTCTGTCCGGCTTCAATGTTGGTTGCATCTTCTTCGAAAACGAGCAAATGCAGGTGTAAACGCGCAGGATCCAATAACTGAAACAGCACATCGGTGGGGTTCACATATTTGCCCACGTTGGCGTTGACAGAGGTAATGTATCCACTGATCGGTGCGCGGAGTACAATACTGCGCGAAAGGCTCTTCTCATCCAGGTTTCGGGCGTCGATCCCGATCAGTTTGAGTTTTTCGGACATCGCTTTTTCGAGCACCTGCTGGCTGAAATATTCGCTGCGAATCTCTTCCATGGTTTTATCGCTCGTGGCCTTTGTGGCGTTGAGTTGTTTTTGCCGGTCGTAATCCTTTTGGAGGTATTCGAGCCTGTTGCGCGCAACGAGGTAATCCTGTTGTAGTTGAATGTATTGCGGATCTTCCAGCACGGCCAGCACGGTACCTTTCTGCACTTTCGTACCCGGTAACACGTTAACTTTCAGCAAGTATCCGCCGAGTGGTACGCTTACGGAGACATCACTTTCGGGAGGTACCCCGATCTTGCCGCTTACTCGGATATTTCCATACATTTCCCGGACCCCCGGAAGTTCGGCAACGATATTTGCATGTGACAGCTGATGAGCCGTCAAAGTGACGCGTCCGGAGTTATTGTTGTCGTTACCGGTATCGGAAGGTTCCGAAGGCGCTTGTTTTCCGCTGCACGCCACGAGTGCAAGTACGAGAAAGCTATATAGCATGAATTTCATATTACAATTTTTTAGTTTCCGCTGAGTCTTTCGATCTCAAACGCGGCGTTGTTTAATTGATTTACCGTTTCAAAATAGTTGCTTCTGATCTCGAAGGCCTGGTTAACGAGGATTACCCATTGCAGGAAATCCGTTTCACCGGCGTTCAGTTTTTCAGTCGCCGTGCGAATAATGGTTTTGGCATTCGGCAACATTTCATTGTCGAAAGATGCGAGCATTCGCAGGCTGCGATCATAGGCGAGTTGCTGACTGGTGAGTGAAGCACCGAGTTGCGTGTGAAGTACGCTGAATTCCAGTTCGCGTTGACGGATCCCGAGTTCGGCAGCTTTGATCTGCGAGCGTTGCGGACCGAAAAAGAGCGGGATTCCCAGGCTTAAGTTCACGGAAGAAAAGCGATCGTTCCGTCCGAAATACAAATCCGTTTTTGTAACTCCGGGTGTTTGCCAGCCAATGAAGGTCGTATTGAAATACCCGGCGGTTAAGCCCGGCAGGAGCCTGCTTTTTTCGAGACTGTACTGCTGGCGGGCAAGTTCTACCTGCTGCTGCCCGATCATTAAAAGCGGGCTTTGGCGAAGCGCGAACGTATCGGCGATCTGTGTCAGCCGGTAGACGATCGTTTCATTCCCACCCGGAATATACCAGCTCGGCGTATTGAGCAATTTGTTGAACTCGACGAGGGCCATTTCATAGTCGGTTTGCAATGCTTCAAGCTGAAAGCGTATTTGCAGGCGCTGATTTTCGGCGGTCGTTTTCTCAAGCAGGCCAATATCTCCCGTGTTGAAACGCTGCGTAACCTTTTCAAGGAATGCCCCATAAATGCTGTCCGCTTCTGCAAGCAATTCCTGTCTTTGTTGCATCACGCGCAATTCATAAAAGATGCGTTTGACATTTGCGCGAAGTTCACGTTCCTGTTGTTCCACGGAAAGTTCCCCGATTCGCGCATTGGTGGTGTTTAGCCTGCGTTGATTTCGATATACGGTCGGAAATGCAATGGTCTGAGAGATCGCAAAACTGTTATCCCGGGCCAGGCTGTTAAACTCACCGTATTGAAAGGCCACATTCGTCTGATCGATGTTAAAGCCGCTCTTCCGAAGGGCATCGAAGTATTCGGCCTGTGTTCGCGAAACCTGCAGTTGCCCGTTGTGTGCAAGAGCAGTATCCAGTGCTTGCGGCAATGAAAGTTGTTCCTGCGCGTGTATGGCGGGACCGGCACAGATCACCAGCATTACCAGTACCGCGGAAGGTACTTTCCGGAAGTAGCGAAAGCCTTTTTCGAAGACAATGTACAATACGGGGAGTACGAACAGCGTGAGCATGGTCGAAATGATGAGTCCGCCGATTACCACGGTCGCAAGGGGTTTTTGTACTTCTCCGCCCGCGCCGGTACTTACAGCCATCGGAATAAATCCGAGCGAAGGTACAAGTGCTGTCATGAGTACGGCGCGCAGTTTGGACTTCGTGGCATGGATCACAATGCGTTTTACATCCTCCCAACCATCATTGCGCAGGCGGTTGAATTCGGTTACCAGCAATATCCCGTTGAGTACGGCAACGCCAAAAAGTGCAATGAACCCGACGCCGGCAGAGATACTGAAAGGCATGTCGCGCATCCACAGCGCCACGATTCCGCCAATGGCCGAGAGCGGGATCGCGGTATAAATCAATAAGCCCTGTCGAATCGAACGGAAAGCGAAATAAAGCAGCAGGAAGATCATCAGCAATGCAATCGGGACAACCAGCCCGAGGCGCTGTTTGGCGGCCTGCATGTTTTCAAACGAACCTCCGTAAACGATACTGTACGTTTTGGGCAGATCCAGTTGTTGTTTGACTTTTTCCTGCAATTCTTTGACGATGGACTGCACGTCGCGTCCGTTCACATTAAAACCGACGATAATTCTCCGGCGTGTATTTTCGCGCTGTATCTGGTTTACGCCTTCTACTTCGCGCACCGAGGCCACCATCGAAAGCGGGATCTGTGTTCCGGCATGTGTCGGGATCATGAGGTTGCGAATGTCGTTGACATTTTTCCGGGCTTTTTCATCGAGCCTGACCACCATATCAAAGCGTTTTTCGCCTTCGTAGACCTGTCCGGCCACCTGTCCGGCAAAAGCCGTATTCACGACCCTGTTAACGTCACTCACGTTGAGTCCGTAACGGGCCATTCCGTCGCGGTTATAATCGATCACTACCTGGGGCATACCCGTTACTTTTTCTTCGTAAATACTGACCGCGCCATCCACCGAGGAAATTATTCCACTGAGTTTGTGCGCGTATTGTGCCAGACTATCGAGGTTTTCCCCGAAAATTTTACAGACCACATCCTGTCGGGCACCTGTCATAAGTTCATTGAAACGCATTTGCACAGGGAACTGGAACCCAACGGTGATTCCCGGGATTTCCTCCAGCTCTTTGGTCATTTTTTCGCTCAGTTCGGGGAATGAATGTGCCGATGTCCATTCTTTTTTATTCTTGAGGATCACCATCATATCGCCGGCTTCGAATGGCATCGGATCCGTTGGTACTTCCGCGCTCCCGATCTTTGTTACGACCTTCTCCACTTCCGGGAAGCGCTCGAGCAGTATTTTCGCCGCCTTCTGCGTAACTTCTATGGTCGTATTGAGGTTGCTTCCGGTCAGGAGTCGCGTTTCCACGGCAAAATCCCCCTCTTCCAGTTGCGGGATGAATTCACCGCCCATGCGTGTCAGGATCAGGATCGCAAGTCCGAAGATCAACACGGTTGAAAGAATGATTGTGCGCGGAAAATGAAGTACGCGTTTGAGAAGCGGCTGATACCTTCTTTCAAGCCAGGTCATCAACCTGTCCGTAATCGTTCTTTTATGTTTCGGTTTTTTACTGAGACAAAGCGCCGCCATCATCGGAACGTAGGTCACGGAAAGCAGGAAGGCACCGAAAATCGCAAAAGCGATCGTAAAAGCCATCGGTTTGAACATTTTGCCTTCGATTCCCTGCA
This sequence comes from uncultured Flavobacteriales bacterium, assembly GCA_964389755.1. Taxonomy (GTDB): domain Bacteria; phylum Bacteroidota; class Bacteroidia; order Flavobacteriales_D; family Crocinitomicaceae; genus JBBSUQ01. Next base: position 27,771 of record CAYMEW010000024.1, read on the forward strand.
AAGAAAGGATCGGAAAGTACACGATGAGAATAATGATCTGGCTGAACACCGCTGATTTGATCATGGAACCGGTTGACTGTGCCACTTCCCGGTCCATTTCGGGTTGAGATATGCGCGTAACACTCCTGAAATGCTTTGAGTGACTGAAACGATGCAGGATCACTTCCACCACGATGACCGAACCGTCCACGATCAAACCGAAGTCAATGGCTCCGAGCGACATCAGGTTTCCGCCGATACCGAACATGTTCATCAGGATAATGGCGAATAACATGGAGAGCGGAATTACGGAGGAAACGATCAGTCCTGCGCGTAAGTTCCCGAGGAAAAACACGAGTACAAAGATCACGATCAGGGCGCCTTCAATCAGATTTGTTTCAACGGTCTTAATAGCATTGTTAACCATTTTCGTCCGGTCGAGGAAAGGTTCAATGACCGCGCCTTCCGGCAGCATATCCTGTATCTCTGCGATGCGCTTTTTCACATTGGCTACTACTTCCGAGGAATTCGCGCCTTTCAACATCATGACGACCGCGCCGGCCACTTCTCCCTGGTCGTTGTAAGTCATGGCACCGTAGCGAATTGCGGAGCCGTAACGTACTTCTGCCACATCACTCAACAGGAGTGGCGTTCCGTCAGAGAGGTTCTTTACCACGATTTTTTCAATATCCGGGATTGTTTTCGTCAAACCTTCACTGCGTATGTAAAGCACCGTGGGACCTTTTTCAATGTAAGCGCCGCCTGTATTCTCATTATTGCGTTCGAGCGCACTAAAAACATCTGTGATAGTGAGATCGTAAGCACGCAACTGTTCCTGCCTTACAGCGATCTCGTATTGTTTCAGTTTCCCTCCGAAACTGGCTACTTCCGCGATTCCGGGCGTTCCGAGCAATTGTCGCCGTACGATCCAGTCCTGGATGGTTCGTAGTTCCATCGGGCTATAGCGGTCTTCGTATCCTTTTTCGGGACGCACCACGTACTGGTAAATTTCGCCGAGACCGGTAGATACCGGGGCCATTTCCGGCGCACCTGCCCCGGCAGGAATTTCCCGCTGTACCTGTTGCAGCCGTTCATTGATCTGCTGGCGCGCCCAGTAGAGATCGGTATTATCGTTAAAAACGATCGTTACGAGTGAAAGTCCGAAGCGCGAGAAGCTCCGAATCTGCTTGATGCCCGGGATACTGCTACAGGCCTGTTCGATCGGAAACGTGATCAGGCGTTCGATATCCGGTGCTCCGAGCGAAGGTGAAACGGTGATCACCTGCACCTGGTTATCTGTGATGTCCGGGACGGCATCGATGGGAAGGCGGGTTACTTCATAAGCGCCCCAGCCGATTAATGCCAGTACGAACAATCCAACGACCAACTTATTCCTCACGGAAAAGCTGATAATTTTATTCAACATAGTCTGAAATTATTTAAAACATGATGTCCGTAAGGAAGACTTACGGGAATACCGGGAGGATCGCGTAGCAAGCCCGTATAACAGGACCGGCAATCCAAAGAGTGAGTTCCTCACTCGAGAATCATGCTTTTAACTGAGGCGGTGTCCAGATGTGTTGCGGAACATTGAGAAAATGTTGTTCCGGTTCGCCGAATACCGGTTTGTGCTGTTCGGTAAACCCCGGTTCGCGACAGACGCGGGGCACAAATTGTTTCTCGAAAACGATCAGTACGGGAACACCGTTCATGAGTTTAAACGGAAGTTTGCGATGATCCTGCTCATTCAGATCTACTGATTTTCCGTAGTGGTCCGAAAGAAAGGAGAAAAAAGAAGCTACCTCGAAGCGATCGTAATGATCATTGTAGTGTTCGATCACATTTCCGAATTCCAAAAGCTGGAAGCCCTGCATGTCCGGAGCCACCGAAAGCAGTGAAAAATAAACCGTAAACAGGAGCAAAAAACGCTTCACCGAACACTGAATTTGTTACAAAATTAGCGAATTTTAGAATGGGTCGTTTATACAGTTTACAATTTTTTCGGCGGATAATAAGCATTCAGCCGTACCGGCGTTTTTTCACCTATAGCCTTATAAACCAAACTCCCGGATCCAGAAAAAGCAGGAAACTAAAAGTTATTCTTTTTGTCCCGCACGAATTGAATTGACAGCAGTAAGGTTAATTGCCTGATCGACGATGCTCAGTTTAAAATCCGAAAGGGACAGGCGCAGCCAGCCGTAATGGTAGCCCGTGGCCGTTTTCATGCGTAAACCGATATATTTTTCCCCGGAAAAACTAATCGATACAGGAGCCAAATTGGCTGGTTCATACAAATAGAGTATCGACGATTGAATGAAGTCAGAAATTTTGTTGATTTTCTGTCCGTCGGAGTAAAAAAGAGCCACCGGGGTCGACTGGCTAGCCGAAACCAATCTGTTTGCATCGGCTCCGGATAGTTCGATGCGGTAATTGTAATTCACACCCGGCGAACTCATACTGAGGAGGTGATAATAATGTTTCATCATAATGCGGTAATCGTCGGTTCCATCCCCATCCAGGTCGATGCTATACGTGATCGTCGAATCGGAAGGTATGGGAGCATTGTAATTTCCCATCGGCGTGATCACGTAATTAAATGAATCCACTGAAGAAAGTTCGACTGCCGGTTCGTATTGCTTATAAAGAATATTGTCCGGGGCCGTCTCCGATTCAGTCTGAAAAGTACTATCCTTGGAGCAGGAAATAAGTACAAACAAGAGAAGTGAATAACAAATAACCGGCTTCATAATCAAAACTCTTTTTGACTTTTTCGCGTGCGATCCTTTATAACACGGATGATACGATCTGCGTTAATCCGGTGCGGAATAATGATCTCAAAATCCTGGTAATCGAGGTAATTTTGATCACCTGCATGAATTATGCGATCCATCTCTGATGGTGAAAAATAAATTCCATAGACTTTTTTGAACTGGTCATAGGAGTTCAAAATGCTTTTATCCGGAAAACTTCCAACGCGCACAAATTCACCGGCAAGAATGGGAAAATCCGATGGTTCCAGCCGAAATACAAACCCGTTGAAATTAGCGACAGAATCTCTCCAAATCTTCAGATTTCGTTTCCAATTATTATTTAGAACCTTGTTTCTCGTAAAAGGATAACACCATACACCACTGATGTTCTCGGCGAGCTCTTTTTTTCGCGTAGCCGGCCTTATCCCGTTCTTCAGGATATCCGATGTATTTGATTGTTTGGACCAGCGTATGACGAGCATAACCTTCTATTCAGTCATTTTGTCGAGCACGATCATATCATCTTCCACAAAAGCCTGTGGACGGTCAGCACTTTCAAAGTTCATGCAGAGCACCAACCTGTGTTTTTCATCGAATTTGAAGATTCCCGGCAACATAGCAATAAGCATGTCATATTCTTTGGACATAATGTGAAAATCGATCGTGTTAAACGGTTTTCCGTAGGTGACATCGTACAGCATGTACCCTTCCTCACCGTCCATGTCGAACGACGGACCACCGAGTGTATCACCTTCAATGATCATCGTGACGTAACCCGTGGAATCCAGTGTGATGTAGATCACTTCCCCTTCTTCCTCTGCTTTCCACCGACCGATGTGCTCGTCCTGCGAAAAACCTGAAACAATACTGAATAGGGTTAAAATACCGGTTAAAAGGAATGATCTGAAAGGTTGAAAAGTCATACTTGTTATTTTGAACTCCTAATTTACACTAAAAAATTTCAGTTTGAAAAGAAAGCTGTTTGTTTTATGCAGCTTTATTAAGTGCCCGCTGGCTGCATTACCCGGATCTTGAATGAACACGAAGGGTGGCTTGAAGACTTGGTGATTTGGAAAGCCTTTCAACCTGCAAAAAGTAAGTTCAAACTTTCAGATAAGTACCGAAACGCAAAAGTCTGAAACCAACTTTCAGCACGACAGCAAAATCGGCGTTACCCCCCGTTTATTCCTCGTAAAAATCGCGATACAGATTATTGTTTAGCTTAAAATAGATGCATTTGTTTTCGTAGTCAATGATCAGGTTAAACTTTTTCAAAAAGGCGTTCCCGTAAAAGCCCGCTAACTCTGCGCTTGCGTCAATCCCTTCTGTTGCATTGGACAGTGCCGTTGGAATGCGATAAAAGTGTTTTTCGGCAAATTCAATTTCCGGACATAATACAATCTCAATTTCATATTCGGAACCGTCAGAGCCTTGCGCGTAGGCCGTTGCGATTTTGGTCATTTTATCAATGAACTTATTATTCTTTACGAATGGCGATGCCAGTGTTAACGCATCATCTGCTCCGGTATCGAGTCCGAATAAACCTTTATATCTCTTTCCATTGATCAACAAGGTGCTTTTAATACACGTCGGATAATGATCTGTGTCCATTTTCAATTTGGTGTATCCACTGTAGTTGATGTTGTTATCATGTTCATCATAAAAGTGTACCAGTTGATTGTGATAATCAATCTCTATAATATGACCTCTCATGAGATCCGTTCCGATTACGCCATCAAATTCATCCGTTCCATAAGGTATAATTGTAAAGGTAATTCCGGTTTTATGAATAGAACCGATTACCATTTCATTTTCAGTACTTTGCGCTACTTCATTAGTCCCGTTTGAGCCTGCATTGATAGATCTGCCGTCAATTTTGAGGTTTAATTTTGCTATGGATCCTTCATTTATAACGCTCCCGTCTGCTCCGGTATCAAACAAAAATTTTAAACTGTCCGTTTCGTTTACTTTAACCCGGATGTACAGGTGATTCTTTTCGATTGAAAACGGGATGGATTCAATTGCTTTCGATTGAGTATGACCTGTGAGTGATACAAACGCGATAAAAAGGTTTAAAAGGTATTTCATTTCAGTTTTTAAAAAATGTCGCTGAGTTGCCCCGGCTTCGACCTGGTGTAACGGGTTCAGTAACGAATATAGTCAGGATTTTATTTATCCGCAACGATTTAAAAAGCGTGAGTGAACAAAGAACCCGAAAACAAAAAGGTCCGTCCACCTGCTGGCGAACGGACCTGTACCTCTTGGATGATTTCTCTTATTCCTGGATCATTTCCTCGTAAGCTTCTTTGGAAGCAACCACGAGTTTCTGGAATCCGCGTACTCCCGTACCGGCAGGGATCAGGTGACCAACGATCACGTTTTCCTTCAGACCGAGCAGGTGATCTTCTTTTCCTGAGATTGCCGCCTCGTTGAGTACTTTGGTTGTTTCCTGGAAGGAAGCTGCCGAAATGAACGATTGCGTCTGGAGGGAAGCACGTGTAATACCCTGGAGCAACGGTGTTGACGTTGCAGGTACCGCATCGCGGGCTTCGATCAGTTTGCTGTCGCTGCGTTTCAACTGCGAATTCTCATCGCGCAGTTTACGTGCAGATACGATCTGGCCTGAACGGAGTGTTTGCGAGTCTCCTGCATCCACCACGACTTTCATTCCGTAGATCGAATCGTTTTCTTCCATAATATCCGCTTTGTGTACCGACTGACCTTCGAGGAAACGTGTATCTCCAGCGTCGATGATCTCTGCTTTGAGCATCATCTGGCGTACGATCACCTCGAAGTGTTTGTCGTTGATCTTCACACCCTGCAGACGGTAAACTTCCTGGATCTCGTTCACGAGGTATTCCTGCACACGTGTAGGACCTTCGATGTTGAGGATGTCATTCGGCGTTACGGCACCGTCAGAAAGCGGTTGTCCGGCACGTACGAAGTCATTTTCCTGTACGAGGATGTGTTTTGAAAGCGGAACGAGGTATTTGCGTGTATCACCCGTTTTGGAAGTGATCTGGATCTCGCGGTTACCACGTTTGATCTTCCCGTATTCCGCAATACCATCGATTTCAGAAACCACAGCCGGGTTGGACGGGTTTCGTGCTTCGAAGAGCTCGGTTACACGCGGAAGACCTCCGGTGATATCCCCACTCTTACCTGCAACTCGCGGAATCTTCACGAGGATCTTACCTGCTTCGAGTTTATCCCCTTCGGATACCGAAATGTGAGCTTCAACTGGCAAGCTGTATTCGCGAAGTACCTCTTTCGTTTTCAGATCGATGATGTGGATCGCCGGGTTTTTCTTCTTATCACGCGATTCGGTGATGACTTTTTCGGTAAATCCGGTTTGCTCATCGACTTCCTCACGGTAAGTTACTCCTTCGATCACGTTGTCAAAAACAACCTTACCGGCCACTTCCGAAATGATTACCGCGTTATACGGGTCCCATTTACAGATCACGTCGCCTTTTTTCACTTTCGTGTTGTTGTCCGCGATCATTTCAGCACCATACGGGATGTTTGCCGTCATGATCACCACACCGGTTTTCTCGTCTGTAATCTTGAGTTCGGCAGAACGTCCGACTACCACTGTACGTGTAGAGCCGTCTGCGTTTTTCATTTCAATCGTACGTAATTCGTCGATTTCGAGTTTACCGCTTCCTTTTGCTTTGAGGTCAGACTCATCTGCAATGTTGGAGGCCGTACCACCGACGTGGAATGTACGGAGTGTAAGCTGTGTTCCCGGTTCCCCGATGGACTGTGCTGCAATCACTCCCACAGAATCCCCTTTCTGGGCGCTTCGGTGTGTCGCGAGGTTGCGTCCGTAACACTTCGAACATACTCCTCTTCTCATTTCACAGGTAAGTACGGAACGAATCTCTACTTCTTCGATTCCCGCTTTCTCGATCGCGTCGGCTACATTTTCGGAGATCAGTTCTCCGGCAGCAACGATCATATCTTCGGTTTCCGGATGATAGATGTCATGTACGGAAGTACGTCCGAGGATTCGGTCATACAACGGTTCCACAACCTCGTCATTCTTACGCAGAGCCGTTGCCATGAGTCCGCGAAGCGTACCACAGTCGTCTGCATTGATCACCACATCCTGTGCAACGTCCACGAGACGACGGGTCAGGTAACCGGCATCGGCCGTTTTAAGGGCGGTATCCGCAAGACCTTTACGCGCACCGTGCGTGGAGATAAAGTATTCGAGGATCGAAAGTCCCTCCTTAAAGTTGGAGAGGATCGGGTTCTCGATAATATCCTGGTTCGTAGAACCGGACTTTTGCGGCTTGGCCATCAGACCCCGCATTCCGGAAAGCTGACGGATCTGCTCTTTGGAACCACGTGCACCAGAATCAAACATCATGTAGATGGAGTTGAATCCCTGCTTGTCATTCTTGAGCTGCTCCATGAGCGTATGCGTCAGGCGCGAGTTGGTATGTGTCCAGATATCAATGATCTGGTTGTATCGTTCGTTGTTGGTGATGAGACCCATGTTGTAATTCATGAGTACATCTTTCACTTCGTTCTCTGCTTTCTCAACGAGCACCTCTTTCTCGGCCGGGATAATAATATCATCCAGGTTGAAGGACAGACCGCCTTTGAAGGCCATGTCGTAACCGAGTTCTTTAATATCATCGAGGAACTGCGCACAACGGGATGTTCCCGCTACTTTCAACACATTTCCGATGATGTCACGAAGTGCTTTTTTCGTAAGGACGTCGTTGATATATCCTACTTCGCGCGGCACTTTTTCGTTAAAGATCACTCGTCCGCAGGTCGTTTCGATCATTTGCAGCGACGGTACGCCTTTTTCATCGAGGTCGTACGTCTTCACTTTGATGTGTGCGTGCAGGTCGAGTTTCCCCTCGTTGTAAGCGATCACTACTTCTTCCGGCGAATAGAAAATTCCATCCTCTCCTTTAACCTTCAGTTCTTTCGTACTGCGTTTCCCTTTGGTGATGTAGTACAGACCGAGTACCATATCCTGGGAAGGAACGGCGATCGGCGCACCATTGGCCGGGTTCAGAATGTTATGCGAAGCGAGCATCAGGAGTTGCGCCTCCAGGATCGCTGCGTTTCCGAGCGGGAGGTGCACTGCCATCTGGTCACCGTCGAAGTCGGCGTTGAAGGCCGTTGTTACGAGCGGGTGCAGACGAATTGCTTTTCCTTCGATGAGTTTCGGCTGGAATGCCTGGATCCCCAAACGGTGAAGTGTCGGAGCCCGGTTGAGCAGTACGGGGTGTCCTTTGAGTACGTTCTCGAGGATATCCCAAACCACCGGCTCTTTGCGATCAACGATCTTCTTGGCGGATTTCACGGTCTTCACAATTCCACGCTCGATCATCTTGCGGATGATGAACGGTTTGTAGAGTTCCGCTGCCATGTCTTTCGGCAAACCACACTCGTGCAGTTTGAGATCCGGTCCCACGACAATTACGGAACGTGCCGAGTAATCCACCCGTTTACCGAGGAGGTTCTGGCGGAAACGTCCCTGCTTACCTTTCAGTGAATCCGAAAGGGATTTCAGCGGACGATTCGATTCGGTTTTCACCGCACTTGCTTTACGCGAGTTATCGAAAAGTGAGTCAACTGCTTCCTGGAGCATGCGTTTCTCATTTCTGAGGATCACTTCAGGTGCTTTGATCTCGATGAGTCTTTTCAGACGGTTGTTACGGATGATCACACGACGGTAAAGGTCGTTGAGATCCGACGTCGCGAAACGTCCTCCGTCCAGCGGTACAAGCGGACGCAGTTCCGGCGGAATAACCGGTACAACTTTCACGATCATCCATTCGGGATGGTTTTCAATACGCGTTTGTGATTCGCGCATGGATTCCACCACCTGCAGGCGCTTGAGCGCTTCGTTCTTACGCTGCATGGATGTTTCGTTGTTCGCCTGGTGACGCAGGTCGTAGGAAGTCTGGTCCAGATCCAGTGTACGCAGCAGGTCGTAGAGCGCATCGGCTCCCATTTTTGCCACGAACTTGTTCGGATCGGAATCTTCCAGGTACTGGTTCTCCTTCGGAAGCGTATCGAGGATATCGAGGTATTCTTCTTCCGTCAGGAAATCGAGGCGATTGAGCGGCGTTCCGTCAAGCCCGGAAGCCTGTCCGGACTGGATTACCACATAGCGCTCATAATAAATGATCTGATCGAGTTTCTTGGTCGGAAGGCCGAGCAGGTAACCGATCTTGTTCGGCAGTGAACGGAAGTACCAGATGTGTGCCACGGGAACCACGAGTGAAATGTGTCCCATGCGCTCACGGCGTACTTTTTTCTCCGTTACTTCCACCCCACAACGGTCACAAACGATCCCTTTGTAGCGAATGCGCTTGTATTTCCCGCAGTGACATTCGTAGTCCTTTACAGGCCCGAAGATACGTTCACAGAAGAGACCGTCTCGTTCAGGCTTGTAAGTTCTGTAGTTTATCGTTTCCGGCTTCAGTACTTCTCCACTCGATTGCTCCAGGATAGCTTCCGGGGAAGCCAGGGAAATCGTGATCTTATTGAAGCTACTTTGCTTTTTCGGTGTTTCTTTTCTGTAAGCCATACTATTGCTTATTTACTTAATATCAACTCTATCGATTAATCCAGGGATACATTCAGACACAGACCTCGTAACTCATGCAACAAGACGTTGAATGATTCCGGGATACCTGGTTCCGGGATGTTATCACCTTTCACGATCGACTCATATGCTTTTGCACGTCCCATCACGTCATCCGACTTCACGGTCAGGATCTCCTGCAGGATGTTGGATGCACCGAATGCCTCGAGTGCCCACACCTCCATCTCACCGAAACGCTGACCTCCGAACTGTGCTTTACCACCGAGCGGCTGCTGCGTAATAAGTGAGTACGGTCCGATCGAACGGGCGTGCATTTTATCGTCTACCATGTGCGACAGTTTCAGCATGTAGATCACACCGACTGTTGCCGTCTGGTGGAAACGATCTCCGGTTCCACCGTCGTAGAGGTACGTTTTTCCGGATGTCGGAACCTGTGCTTTCTCCGTCCATGCATTGATCTCTTCCGGTTTCGCACCGTCAAAGATCGGCGTGGCGAACTTCACACCGAGTTTTTCTCCTGCCCAGCCAAGTACGGTTTCGTAAATCTGCCCGAGGTTCATACGCGAAGGTACACCCAGCGGGTTCAGTACGATGTCTACCGGCGTTCCGTCTTCGAGGAACGGCATGTCTTCCTGGCGTACGATGTTGGCAACGATTCCTTTGTTACCGTGACGTCCCGCCATCTTATCACCTACTTTCAGTTTTCGTTTTTTCGCCACGTAAACCTTGGCCATTTTCACGATTCCTGCCGGCAGTTCATCCCCCACTGAAATGTGGAATTTCTTGCGCTTGTAAGTTCCGAGAATGTCGTTCGACTTGATGTTGAAGTTGTGAATTACCCGTCCAACGAGGGTGTTCACACGCGCATCTGCCGTCCAGTTTGTCGGGTTGATGATCGTGTAATCGATCGCTGTGAGGTTCTTCGCTGAGAACTTCGTTCCTTTCTTAATGATCTCTTCCTTGAAGTTGTTGAATACGCCCGCCGATTTATTGTCTCCGATCACTTGCAGGAGTTTTTCAACGAGTTTTTCCTTCAGGATTGCGAAATCTTTTTCGTACTCGGAATCCAGTTGTTCGAGAACAGGCTTGTCCTGTGCTTTGGATTTGCGATCCTTGATTGCACGGGAGAAGAGTTTTTTATCGATTACCACACCGCGAAGCGACGGACCTGCTTTCAGGGAAGCGTCTTTCACATCACCGGCTTTATCACCGAAGATCGCACGCAGGAGTTTCTCTTCCGGCGAAGGATCTGTTTCTCCTTTCGGAGTGATCTTACCGATGAGGATGTCTCCTTCTTTGATCTCGGCACCGATACGGATGAGTCCGTTTTCATCGAGGTCTTTGGTTGCCTCTTCGGAAACGTTCGGGATATCAGCCGTCAACTCTTCCATTCCGCGTTTTGTATCGCGAACTTCGAGTGTGTACTCATCAATGTGGATCGATGTAAAGATATCGTCGCGTACCACGCGCTCTGAGATCACGATCGCATCCTCGAAGTTGTACCCTTTCCACGGCATGAACGCCACTTTCAGGTTTTGTCCGAGTGCGAGTTCTCCCTGCTGGGTCGCATATCCTTCACAAAGCACCTGTCCTTTTTCAACGCGATCGCCTTTTTGCACGATCGGTTTGAGGTTCATACAGGTACTCTGGTTCGTTTTCGTAAATTTCGTAAGCGGGTAGCGCGTTACTTCGTTTTCGAAGCTTACGAGTTTGTCATCGTCATCCCAGTCGTAGCGGATCACGATCTCGTTTGCATCCACGTATTCAACGGTTCCGTCACCTTCTGCATTGATCAGTACACGTGAATCACGTGCCACGAGTCGCTCGATACCGGTACCCACGATCGGCGAAGCCGGTTTCAGGAGCGGCACTGCCTGGCGCTGCATGTTTGATCCCATGAGGGCGCGGTTGGCATCATCGTGCTCGAGGAACGGAATGGAGGAAGCCGCGATCGAAGCGATCTGGTTGGCTCCAACGTCCATCAGGTTCAGATCTGTCGGCGGTACCACCGGGAAATCTCCTTCATAACGTGCTTTCACAACATCTGTCAGGAATTCTCCTTTATCGCCTACCTGTGCATTGGCCTGAGCGATCATTTTCGCATCTTCTTCTTCGGCGCTGAGGTAAATCGGTTCCTTATCGAACAATACTTTTCCGGAAGATACTTCGCGGTACGGTGTTTCGATGAATCCGAGTTTATTCACTTTCGCAAATACACAGAGTGAAGAGATCAGACCGATGTTCGGTCCTTCCGGTGTTTCAATCGTACAGAGTCGTCCGTAGTGCGTATAGTGAACGTCACGTACCTCGAAGCCTGCACGCTCACGAGACAGACCGCCTGGTCCGAGTGCGGAAAGACGACGTTTGTGCGTCACTTCCGAAAGCGGGTTGGTCTGATCCATGAACTGCGATAACTGGTTGGTTCCGAAGAACGAGTTGATCACAGAAGAAAGCGTTTTTGCGTTGATAAGGTCAATCGGTGTGAAGACCTCATTGTCACGTACGTTCATACGTTCGCGGATAGTACGTGCCATACGTGCAAGTCCGACACCGAACTGTGCATAAAGCTGTTCACCCACGGTACGAACACGTCGGTTTGACAAGTGGTCGATATCATCGACATCTGCCTTCGAGTTAATGAGCTCGATCAGGTATTTGATGATGCTGATGATGTCGTTCTTCGTTAATACGCGTGACTCTTCTGTTTCGTCCAGGTTGAGTTTTTTGTTGAGACGGAAACGTCCCACCTCTCCCAGGTCGTAACGGGTATCTGAGAAGAACAGTTTCTCAAATACGTTTTTCGCTGTTTCGTAATCCGGTGGTTCGGCGTTACGCAACTGGCGATAGATATGTTCAACCGCTTCTTTTTCCGAGTTGGAAGTATCTTTCTGAAGCGTGTTGTAAATAATCGTAAAGTCGGCGGAATTCACATCTTCTTTGTGGAGGATGATCGTTTTCACGCCTGAATCGACGATCAGGTCAATGTGCTCTTCTTCGAGTATGGTCTCGCGATCGAGGAGTACTTCGTTTCGTTCGATAGACACCACTTCTCCGGTATCTTCATCCACGAAGTCTTCGATCCAGGATTTCAGCACACGTGCTGCAAGTTTCCGCCCGATGAGCTTTTTGAGGTTTGCTTTCGTCGCCTTAATTTCATCCGCGAGTCCGAAGATCTCGAGAATGTCCTTATCACTTTCATATCCGATGGCACGGAAGAGTGTTGTAACCGGTAATTTTTTCTTCCGGTCGATGTATGCATACATCACACTGTTGATATCCGTGGCAAATTCGATCCAGGATCCTTTGAACGGGATCACACGGGCCGAATATAATTTAGTACCGTTGGCATGTCGGCTTTGCCCGAAGAATACACCCGGAGAGCGGTGGAGTTGTGAAACGATCACACGCTCTGCACCATTCACCACGAAAGATCCTTTCGGGGTCATATAAGGGATTGTACCTAAATAAACATCCTGCACGATGGTTTCAAAATCTTCGTGTTCCGGATCGGTACAGTATAATTTCAGCTTTGCTTTCAGTGGAACGCTGTAGGTCAATCCACGCTCGATACACTCCTCAATGGTGTAGCGTGGCGGATCGATGAAGTAATCCAGGAACTCCAGAACAAACTGATTCCGTGTATCAGTGATCGGGAAGTTTTCGGAAAATACCTTAAACAGTCCTTCGCTTTCGCGATTTTCAGGAGTTGTTTCCAGCTGGAAGAACTCCATAAAGGACTTGATTTGAATATCCAGGAAATCCGGATAATCGAATTGACTTTTACTCGACGCAAAGTTAATTCTTGTTGAAATGTTGCTTGATGTTGCCAAGGCTAAAAGATTTTGATTTCGAATATGAACTTTTATGCGCTCAATGCAATAAACAGGAATAGGCATCCGTCAGTTGACGGACACCTTTCCCATAAGTATGAAGTATGATTATTACTTAATCTCAACTTCTGCTCCAGCCTCTTCGAGAGACTTTTTAAGTCCTTCAGCTTCGTCTTTAGACACTGCTTCTTTCAATGTAGAAGGAGCGTTATCAACGAGGTCTTTAGACTCTTTCAGACCGTTACCTGTGAGTTCTTTTACAAGTTTCACAACAGCCAGTTTGTTAGCACCACCTGCTTTGAGGATCACATCGAATTCTGTTTTCTCAGCAGCAGCTTCGCCACCTCCGGCAGCAGCACCACCTGCAACAGCTACAGCTGCAGCAGCAGGTTCGATACCATACTCATCCTTCAGGATAGTTGCCAGTTCGTTTACTTCCTTAACAGTAAGGTTTACTAACGTTTCCGCGATTTCTTTCAAATCAGCCATTTTATTTTAATTTAAATAAAGGTTCAACAATAAATGTTTAAAAAATAATTATGCTCTTTCTTCGAGCGTTTTAAGGATACCGGCAATCTTGCCACCAGCACCTTTAAGTCCGGATACAACGTTCTTCGCAGGACTTTGAAGCAACGCGATGATATCGCCGAGCAATTCTTCCTTGCTCTTGATGGAGCTCAGCATTTCAAGCTGGTTATCTCCAACGAATATCGCTTCTTCGATAAAGGCTCCTTTGAGAACCGGTTTCTCGTTTTTCTTACGGAAATCCTGGATCACTTTTGCAGGAACGTTCCCTACTTCGGCAAACATGATAGACGTCGGACCTGCGAGTACATCACGCAGTTTCCCGAAGTCCTTACCTTCCACTTTATCCATCGCTTTCTGCAGGAGGGCGTTTTTCACCACGCGCAGACGGATGTTAGACTGGAAGCACTTACGACGAAGGTTGTTGATCGTTTCTACTGATAATTCCGCTGTATCTGCCAGATAGAAGATGTTAGATTCAGACAGTTCCGATGCTAACTCATCTATGTATTTCGCTTTTTCTTCTCTTGTCATTTTACGTAAGTTTTTAAGCTACAACAGATTTTGCATCAATTTGAATCCCCGGACTCATCGTTGAGCTCAGATAAATACTTTTGATGTACGTACCCTTTGCAGCAGACGGTTTCAGTTTCACAAGTTGCTGGAGCAATTCGCTTGCATTGTCTTTGAGTTTACCTCCTTCGAAGCTTACTTTTCCGACAGCTGCATGAATGATTCCGTATTTGTCAACTTTGAAATCGATCTTTCCTGCTTTTACTTCCTCAACGGCTTTGGCGACATCCATCGTTACGGTACCGGTCTTCGGGTTCGGCATCAGTCCACGCGGTCCGAGAATTCGTCCCAGTGCACCTACTTTCCCCATTACTGCCGGCATCGTGATGATCACGTCAACGTCCGTCCATCCTCCTTTGATCTTTGCGATGTAATCGTCGAGCCCCACGTAATCCGCGCCGGCTGCTTTTGCCTCTTCTTCTTTATCAGGAGTACAAAGTACGAGTACACGTACATCTTTTCCTGTTCCGTGAGGCAATGCTACCGTACCGCGAACCATTTGGTTAGCTTTTCGGGGATCAACCCCCAGACGTACGCAAATATCAACAGAAGCATCAAATTTTGTGGTAGAGACTCCTTTAACCAAATCACAAGCTTCAGTTAAGGAATACGTTTTGTCCAGATCGTATTTGGACAAAATCTCTTTTCTCTTTTTAGAAATTCTTCCCATGTCTTAACTTATTATTTGGTTTTCGGTGCTTCACCACCTTTTACTGTTACTCCCATACTACGTGCCGTACCTGCAACCATGCTCATTGCAGAGTCAACGGTAAAGCAGTTCATATCCTGCAGTTTGTCCTCGGCAATTGTGCGGATCTGATCCCAGGAAATCGAACCTACTTTGGAACGATTGGGTTCAGAAGAACCTTTTTTAATTTTGGTTTGCTCAAAGATCTGGACCGCTGCTGGCGGAGTTTTGATCACAAAGTCAAAGGATTTATCGCTGTAAACAGTGATAACAACCGGCATAACCTTTCCTGCTTTATCCTGGGTCCGTGCATTGTATTGCTTACAGAACTCCATGATGTTCACCCCTTTGGCACCGAGTGCGGGACCTACGGGAGGAGCTGGATTGGCTGCGCCGCCTTTGATTTGCAGTTTAATCAATGCTGCTACTTCTTTAGCCATTTGAATTATAAATTATGTAGTCAAACATGAGGCCTCAACGGGAAGCATTCAGGGTCGCCTTACCTCACTTCTACGGTTTAAATACACTTTAAATTTCCTTCTCGACCTGCATATAGCTCAACTCGAGGAGGTTCTTACGCCCGAAGATCTTCACCATTACTTTTAGTTTCTTCTTCTCTTCGTTGATCTCGTCGATCACACCGGAGAAGTTGTTGAACGGACCGTCGATAACTTTGACCGACTCGCCCACTACGAACGGGATCTTCATTTCCTCTTCCGTTTCCGACAGTTCGTCGACTTTTCCGAGGATGCGGTTTACTTCCGATGTACGCATCGGCACGGGATCGCCACCTTTTTCGGTTCCGAGGAACCCGATGACGTTGGGTATGCTTTTGATAACGTGGGAAACTTCTCCGATGAGGGCTGCTTCGATGAGCACATAACCCGGGAGGTACGCACGTTCTTTACTTACTTTTTTGCCATTGCGGATCTGAAAAACTTTCTCCGTCGGGATCAGTACCTGATCCACATAATCGGTCAGTTTCAGGCGTGAGATCTCGAGGTCGAGGTATTCTTTCACCTTTTTCTCCTTGCCGCTTACGGCTCTAACTACATACCAACGTTTTTTGATTTCTGCCATTGTTATGTATTAAAACAAATCGTAAATAAATCCTAATGCTCCTTTCCAGCCATCTCCCGAAGAGATTCCGAAAAGGTAATCCATTGCGAAAACCAGGAGGGCAAAAATAACAGAAGCAACTACCACAATAATGGAGTTACTTTGCAATTCTTTCCAAGTTGGCCACGTCACGTTGTGAACCATCTCGTTCACTGTTTCGTTGATGTATGTTTTTATTTTTGACACGTTACCTGAGTTTTGCACGGGCGGTAGGATTCGAACCCACGACCAATGGTTTTGGAGACCACTACTCTACCAACTGAGCTACGCCCGTGTAAAAAGGGGAGCGAACTCCCCTTTCTTATTGCTTGTATTTCTATTCTTAAGAAATGATTTCAGTCACCTGACCGGCACCTACTGTTCTACCACCCTCACGGATCGCAAAACGCAGACCTTTGTCCATCGCAACCGGAACGATCAGTTTCACCTGGATAGATACGTTATCACCCGGCATAACCATCTCACGTCCGTCTGTGAGGAAGATCTCACCTGTCACGTCAGTTGTACGGAAGTAGAACTGCGGACGGTATTTGTTATGGAAAGGAGTGTGACGACCACCTTCTTCCTTCTTCAATACGTAGATCTCTGCTTTGAATTCGTGGTGCGGAGTTGTTGAACCCGGCTTACAGATAACCATACCACGTTTGATCTGGCTTTTCTCAATACCACGGAGGAGCAGACCAACGTTGTCACCAGCTTCACCACGGTCAAGAATCTTACGGAACATCTCAACCCCTGTTACTGTAGAAGTGAGTTTCTCTTCACCCATACCGAGGATCTCAACCGGATCACCTGTGTTGATCACACCTGTTTCGATACGACCTGTTGCTACTGTACCACGACCTGTAATTGTAAACACGTCTTCTACCGGCATCAGGAACGCTTTATCCACATCACGCGGAGGAAGTTCGATGTAGCTATCAACAGCATCCATCAATTCTTCAACTGTTTTTACCCATTTGTCTTCTCCGTTGAGTGCACCCAGTGCAGATCCTTTGATGATCGGCGTGTTGTCACCATCATAATCGTAGAAAGAAAGGAGTTCGCGAACTTCCATTTCAACGAGTTCGAGGAGCTCTTCATCATCTACCATGTCCACTTTGTTCAGGAACACAACGATGCGCGGAACACCTACCTGACGTCCGAGCAGGATGTGCTCACGCGTCTGCGGCATCGGCCCGTCTGTTGCAGCTACAACGAGGATAGCACCATCCATCTGAGCAGCACCCGTAACCATGTTTTTCACGTAGTCGGCGTGACCTGGACAGTCAACGTGCGCATAGTGACGGTTTTTCGTTTCATACTCGATGTGAGAAGTGTTAATTGTGATACCACGTTCTTTCTCTTCAGGAGCGTTGTCGATTGAAGAGAAGTCGCGCATTTGTGCAAGCCCCTGGCTTGAAAGTACGCTTGAGATCGCAGCTGTCAGGGTAGTTTTACCGTGGTCAACGTGACCAATTGTTCCGATGTTTACGTGCGGTTTGGAACGTTGGAAATTTTCCTTAGCCATTGTTCTATTTGTTACTTAGTTAATAAAAAAACAAACTTTTAGAATATACAAAATTCCACCCTCTTTAGGGTGAAACTATCATCTTTTCATTCGCGAGCCAATGACGAGATTTGAACTCGTGACCTCTTCCTTACCAAGGAAGCGCTCTACCCCTGAGCTACACCGGCTTCTGTTCTTTCTAAAATTGAGCGGGAGACGAGATTCGAACTCGCGACCCTCAGCTTGGAAGGCTGACGCTCTACCAACTGAGCTACTCCCGCTTAAAATTTTCCTATCTGTGGGGGGAGCAGGATTCGAACCTGCGAAGGTAAAAACCAACAGATTTACAGTCTGTCCTCGTTGGCCGCTTGAGTATCCCCCCAACATTCTTTCGTGAGCCGATAGAGGGATTCGAACCCCCGACCTGCTGATTACAAATCAGCTGCTCTAGCCAGCTGAGCTATATCGGCACTACATGTTGGTATTCAATAATTGAAAGAACTTTTCTTTGTGTTTCTCCCGTTTGGGATTGCAAATGTATGAAAGAAATGTTTACCCGCAACACTTTTCGATGATTTTTTTTGAAGTTTTTTTTGGCCACAAAAAAAGGCAGGATTTCGTCCTGCCTCATTCAATTGATACTGAATATTTTTCAGGCAAGTTTGCCTTTATGCTTTCGAACCTGGCGTCGCAGTGCTTCCACAGCCATATCGGCTGCTTCCTCAAAACTTTTACACTGTTTTTTGGCAAACAATTCTTTGCCCGGGATCAAAATTTTGACTTCCGCCACTTTATTGTCTTTTTCCTGATTTTTGTCCAGACGCAGGTACACTTCCCCTGCAATGATATTATCAAAAAACGTCTCCAATTTCCCCACTTTGTCATTCACAAAGTTAATCAGCTTCTGGTCAGCTGTAAAATGAATTGAATGCACTTGAATATCCATACGTTACGTTTTTTTGCCACCGCGCGGGTGAGCCTGTGAATAAATATGTGTTAACTGCCTGAACGAATTATGGGTATAAACCTGGGTTGCGGAAAGGTTCGCATGGCCCAGCAGGTCTTTCAGCGTCTCGAGCCCGGCACCGTTGTTCAGCATGTGCGTTGCAAAGGTGTGGCGCAGGACGTGCGGACTTTTTTTATCCAGATTCGTCAGTGATCCAAGATAATAATTAATTCGTCTATAAACAAGTTTCGGATAAAGATTATTACCATTTTTTAACGCGAGTAAAAAGGGAGTATGAATCCCCTCTGAACGCTTCCGTTCGCGATAGGCTGAAATTTTGGAGTACAGGTCCGGCGAAATGGGTATGATGCGTTCCTTATTGCGTTTTCCAAGTACGCGGATATGATCCCTTTCAATGCGATCCTCCCGCAAACCGATCAGTTCACTCAGACGTAGCCCGCACTGATATAATAATTCAAACATGAGCCGGTCGCGTTCTCCGTCGAAATCATCCGCAAAGAGTTCACGCATTCGTTCCACATCAATCTCTTTTTCTTTCACAAAAGAAGGCAGGCGCTTTGAGACTTTCGGAGCCTTTACTTTCTGCATCGGGCTTTCCGAAAGCAACTCATTACTCACACAAAACTTAAAGAAGGTTCGCAGGGAAGAGATCTTCCGGTTTACGGAGCGTGACGTCAGGCCACTCTCCAGCAAATCGACCATCCAGCCGCGTACGAGGGCAGAACGGACTTCGCTGAGTTCCGTTGCCGAATTTATTCCGGCGTGTTCCAGGAATTGTTGTACATCCTTTCGGTAGGCAAGCAGCGTGTGCCCCGAAAATCGTTTTTCAACTCGGAGGTATGCGATAAAATCTTCCAGCACAAAAAAAGGAGCCATATAGACTCCTTTAACGTATTTCTGTAAGAAATGTTACCTGTTATTGCTCCGCAGATTGCATTTTCTGACGGTAAGCAGCACGAATTTTTTCCTGACGGTTTGTTACCGACGGCTTTGTAAATTCCTTACGGCTGCGCAGTTCACGCATAACATTAGTCTTATCGAATTTCTTCTTGTACTTCTTGAGAGCTCTCTCGATGTTCTCTCCTTCTTTAACAGGTATAATCAACATATCTTCTTATTATTTTTTTCAATTTTTCGGACTGCAAAGATATATAATTTTTTAAACAATCACCAGTTACTTTAATATTTCTCTGGAAATAACAAGTTTTTGGATCTCTGAAGTTCCTTCTCCGATAGTACATAGTTTAGCATCCCGGTAAAACTTCTCCACCGGGAAATCTTTGGTGTAGCCGTATCCGCCGAAGATCTGCACAGCTTCGTTTGATACTTCACAGGCGATTTCCGAAGCATAATATTTAGCTATGGCCGACTCGCGTGTGAGTTTTTTACCCTCATTTTTAAGGTAAGCAGCCTGGAAAAGTAACAATTCGGCCGCATCAATCTTCGTAGACATATCTGCGAGTTTGAAACCAATGGCCTGGAACTGGGCGATCGGTTTGCCGAACTGCTCACGTTCCTTCGCATATTTCACGGATGCATCGAAGGCACCTTTGGCGATACCGAGTGCCAATGCTCCGATCGATATACGTCCGCCGTCCAGTACTTTCATCGCCTGCACAAAACCGTCACCTTCCTTCCCGATCAGGTTTTCAGCCGGAATGCGGCAGTTATCGAAAATCAGTTCTGCCGTTTCGGATGCACGCATTCCGAGTTTATTTTCTTTCTTACCCGCACTAAAACCGGGTGTTCCTTTCTCAACGATGAATGCGGACATGCCATGCGAGTCTCCTTTTTCACCGGTGCGTGCTATTACGACTGCAACATCACCCGATTTTCCATGAGTAATGAAGTTTTTAGAACCGTTCAGCACCCAGTGATCTCCGTCACGCACGGCCGTCGTATTCATTCCTCCGGCATCCGAACCGGTCCCGGTTTCCGTTAAGCCCCAGGCCCCGATGTATTCGGCTGTAGCCAGTTTCGGGAGGTATTTTTTCTTTTGTTCTTCGGAACCGTGATAATAAATGTGTCCCGTACACAGGGAGTTGTGCGCCGCCACGGAAAGACCGATCGAACCGCATACCCGTGCAATTTCGGAAATGACTGTTACGTACTCAAAGTAACCGAAACCGGATCCTCCGTATTCTTCGGGAATGAAAACACCCATGAGTCCGAGGGAGCCCAGCTTTTTGAATACGTCAACCGGGAATTCCTGGGTTTCATCCCACTCCATCATTTTCGGACGGATCTCCTTTTCAGCAAAATCACGGATCATCTGCGCGATCATTTGCTGGTTTTCGTTCAGTTCAAAGTTCATTTTTGAATCAGTTTTGGGGTAATCTGAATGTATTTTTCGATTTAATAGCTCACTAAATTAGTAATATTGTCGCTATATACTTTTAATTTTTCTTTACCATTTAAAAAATCGAGATTCACCAAAAAGTTAAACCCGGCGATCTCTCCGCCACATTTTCGGATCAGTTCGGCAGCCGCAGCAGCAGAGCCCCCGGTCGCAAGCAAATCGTCGTGAATCAACACACGGTGCCCGTTCGAAACAGCGTCCAGGTGCATTTCAATGGAAGCACTCCCGTATTCAAGGTCGTAGTCGTGGCTGATCTTTTTATAAGGCAATTTCCCTTTTTTACGGATCAGTATAAACGGAATTCCCAGGCGAATGGCCAGCGGGTAGCCGAACAAAAATCCACGGCTTTCGATACCGGCAACTGCGTCGAGTTTTTGATCCCGGTATCGACTCACGAGTTCCTGTATAATAGCTTCGGATAAATCCGGATCGAGCATGATCGGTGTAATGTCTTTAAATACGATTCCCGGTTTCGGAAAGTCTTCCACATCCCGGATCGCTTCGCGTATCCTTTTTTCAAGTCCTGTCATGGCTACAAAGTTAAATAAGGTTTTAGTTTCCTAAAAAGTTCCGCATCGATTAATTTGGATTCCCTGAGATCGTCGAGCGACTGATAGGCTCCGCGCTGTTGCCTCATTTTCACGATCGAATTAGCCACCGAATAATCGATATAGGGGTGCGACTTCAATTCTGTAATATCTGCAGTGTTGATATTGAGTTTTTTAACCACCTGCGGGTCAATCGTAATTTGCTGTTCGAACACCGACAGTTTTTCAGCATCCATTTTCCAAACCTCCAGGAGCTGTTCCTTATAAAGAAAGCCGCCGAGTTCTTCACGTCGTTTGATAATCTGTCTTGCAAAAAACGGCCCGATGCCTTTGAGAGACTCAAGGGTTTCCGCGTTTGCCGAATTAATCTCCACTGAACGGTGTTGCGTCTCAACTTCTTCTTTCCTACTTCGATGTGAATTATCTACCGGTCGCTCCGGGAAGATCAGGGAATCTTTGATCAGCGCGTACAACTCATCCGGTATCACAAAAATCTTTCGGAATTCAGCCTCGGAATACACCCCGTGTTCGGTAAATCGCAGCACAACTGCAGCCTGCCGGTCTGATAAGCCAAGCTTTTGCCAGCCTTCAGCGGTCAGTTTATTGGGGTCGAAGCGACGGTCCGGTTTTTTATAAACCTGCTTTTTACGACTTCTTTCCGCGAATAGCGGGCGGTCTTTCTGCATCCCCGACAGATCTGCCACGAGTGCCATTTCACGTTTCGTGAGAACATATTCAACTGTATAATCTGATTCCGAACTCAGGTAAACCCATATCCGGGGAATAAAGACCAGTACGACCAGGATCGCCGTAAGCAAGAGGATACCGCGCCTGTTTCTTTTGGAAATATAAAACGGATCTTTTTCCCGCATCACCGGTCAATCAGATCTTCATTCGGCCGGGGGTCATCGTCATTATCGGCATAAGAATCCGGTTCGGGTTCCGGCGGAGTAATGAGTACTTTCCGAAAAAAGTAGATCATGAAAAAAGTGACCACACTGTGCGTGATCAGGAGTGTTATTAATGCAGAGGTATTCATATCAGGCGAGTTTTTTCTTCCCGGCTTTCCAAACCAGGAAACAAATGAATAAAAACAGTCCCAGCAACAGACAGCGGCCAAACACCACGTAAAGTGAGTTGTTCACGAAACTTCCTTTCGCAATGCGATCACCAAGTCTCACGACGTCTCCTTCTTTAACGAGTACCTCATCTTTCATTTTAAATTCAAACGTGGTACTTGTGGCAACAGAATCGAAGAACACAAAATCTTTTCCGAGACTGGCCAGCAAAGCTTCTTTTTTTGCTTCCCGCACCTGGCCGTATTTATTCCGGTAGAAACGCAGCGTATCTTCGAAAACGACCTGCTGCTTCTGCTTGTCGGAATTCCGCGGTTTGATCACTTTAATTTCCTTCACCCGCCCGAAATCCTGGTCGAACTCTTTATAATCGGAAAAGAAATCTTTATTGACCTTTATATCGCTGTTGGTTATCTTGGCAAGTATACTTCCGTCATCCAGTTCCCAACCTTCTGTAAATGCTTTGTTCCAGTCATTTCCTTTCGGTGTAAAAAGAGACCCGACAAATACGATCATGAGAATGGCAGGAGTCACGTACTTGATGATCGGTTTATACCATTTCGGAAGGCGTATGTCTGCTCCGGCATTTATCTCTTCCCAACCGCGTGTCATTCCGAAGATCCAGGCAAACAGGATCACCTCACAAAGTGCAAATACGACCAGTGAAACGGTTCCCGCCCAGTAATCATACTGATCAAACACACCTTCTTTATAGAAGAACACGGTCGGAAGTCCCAAAATGAGAACGATAAGTCCGAAGGACCACGCTCCTTTTTTACGGTTCCATCCGAATTCATCCTGCATGAAGCCCATCCAGGGTGTCCCCATTGCAAGCGATGAGGTGATCCCGGCAAAGAACAGCAAACCGAACCAAAATACACCTGCCAGGGTGCCCACAATATCTCCCCATTTTTCAAAGAGGAAGGGCATTGTCTGGAAAGCCATCCCGAATCCGGCATTATTAATTACCCAGTCGAGCCCGAGGTATCCGGCCGCGATCGGAACCACGATCATAGACCCCAGCACTACTTCCACGAATTCATTGGTAAACCCGGCTGAAAGGGAGTTCAAAGCAATATCATCCTTTTTCTTAATGTAAGAAGCGTAACAATGAATGGTTCCCATCCCGAGCGACAGCGTAAAGAAGATCTGCCCTGCGGCGGCCATCCAGACCTTCATATCCAGCAGCGAGCGGAACTGAGGTGTCCACAGGAAGTTAATTCCGTCAAAGGCATTGGCATCCGGGACTTCCGAAGAAGCGCCGGAGGTCCCCAGCGTAATTCCCTTTACAGCCAAAAAGGCGCCGAACGCCAGCAACAACGGAACACCGATCTTAGCGACCCGCTCAACCCCGCCGAGTCCTTTTGAAAGTATCCAGGTATTAAGCACGAGGCACAGAACGTAAAATATGATCGATTCATAAGGGATACCTGTCGTAGAAACTCCAATGGTCGTATAATCCGCAAAGAATTGTCCGGTTTCCTGCTGACTCATTCCATCGAAGGTTTGTGCCACGGTATGGTACACATAGGACATTGTCCAGGACTCGATATAGCAATAGTAAGCAGCAACACCGATGTTGGTAAAGATCCCGAAAACACCTATGTATTTCCAGATCTTTCGTTTATTCATAGAATCGAAAATAAACGGAGTGGAATGATTTCCCAGAGATCCGCCATAGCGGCCGGTACCCCATTCGATCCACAACAGGGGAATTCCCATTACGAGAAAGCAAACGAGGTAAGGAATAATAAAGGCGCCACCGCCATTTTCAACGGCCTGTACCGGGAACCGGAGAAAATTTCCCAGGCCCACGGCATTTCCTGCCATTGCCAAAATCAAACCAACGCGCGACCCCCAACTGGAACTCTCTGTATTTGCCATAGTAATTCTAAGTTAATGGCAACTAAAGTAAAAAAAATATGTGGATTGAGGCGCCACTCCCGTAAAATCGGGTTTATCCGAAGATTATGGCTAGTGATTCTTCCAAAGTATGCGGTGCGTAGTCGAGTTCTCTTTTTGCCTTTGCCAGATCGAAACCGGTCCTTGGAGGCCTTTTTGCGGCCTGGTTCAGTGTCGCACTACTGATCCCTTTTACATTTCGTTTGTCGTATTGAAAGTAATCCGCAATGCGAAGCACAAGTTCATGAATCGATAGCGTTTGCGGACCACTGAGGTGAAAAATCCCCTTTTTGTCGCGCGCCAGGATCTCGAGACAACCTTTTGCAAGATCGGGGACGAAGGTTGGAGCCCTGAACTGATCCGTTACGACGTTCATTTCTTTTCCTTCCTGCAAACTCTCTTTCGCCCACAATACAATATTGGAGCGCGAGAGATTATGTCCCGTTCCGTAGACGATGATCGTCCGCACAATCGACCAGTTCTTATAATCGGAAGTCAACAGCAATTGCTCCGTCTTAAATTTGGAACGGGCATACACGCTAAGAGGGTCCGGCTGATCAGTTTCCCTGTAATTACCCTTCTCACCATTAAAAACGAAATCGGTAGACAGAAACTGGAAGTGGGCGCCAAGTTTTTCACACGCTTCAAAAAGTCGTTTGCTCGCCTTTACGTTGACCTTTTCACAGGCTTCCGGGTTCTCTTCGCAATAATCCACATTTGTGATCGCCGCCGTATGGATTACATGCGTGGGCCTGAATCGTTCGAATACCTTGTCAACATCAGTATCCGAGCAAATATCCATTGGAAGATATCGTTCGGTCGGACATTCCGGGTTTCGGTTATCACCCTGTGACGTTGCAAGGAACATCGTGTTTTCCTTCAGAAGTTGCCCGACCAGTTTTTGTCCTAGCAAACCGTTGCTCCCGGTGATCAGCACGCGGTTGTTTACAATTCCCATATCGAACTGCGCCTTTTTCGTTGAAATTTGAAATAATGTTTATGCTCCAGTATCCAGGCCATGATCAGGTAAATGAGCAAGGGGGAGCCGAGCCCCACAAACGAAGCAAAAATAAACCCGTTTCTCACTTTTGAAGAGCGAATACCCAGTTTCCGGGCCCACCACGCGCATACTCCGAATGAGCGCATCTCAAAAAAGAATACTGTTTTCTGTATGAGGTTCATAGTTCAATATTTGCGATCCGACATCACAGGAGAGACATCGTTTACGTTTACAAAATTCGCAAAAAATTTCGAGCAGTGCCTGTGAATCCCAGGCTGATTTTGCACGCACACCGAGTTTCTCCCATTTCCGCACGAAAACATTTTTCTCCGCTTTTGTGCGTTCCAGCAAATCAAAGGCTTTATCGATACACGAAGCATCCTCGCGCCGCATACCCTGCCAAAATAAAAAGGGTGCCAGTGCATTTATGAGTATCAGATCCGTAGTTCCGCTATTCATGGTTTTACCGGCAGAGTGCGCTATTCCTGATTCAATTAAAAAAGCGCGGCTTTCTTTGTGCATGGGAAGAATCGCGATGCCCGATACCAGGCGGATCAGATCTTCGGCACTCCACTCCCAGAGTGCCTCATAAAATGGAAAATGGCGAATAAAATGCGCAAATTGCACCAACTTCACTTCCGGAAAAGAAACAGGCCTGAGCCCTTTCCGCTTCCAGGTGTGTGATGGAAGCGAATCGAGCCTGTATTTGCGCTGAAGAAATGTTGCTTCCGCATTATTTTCCGGACTACCAAGCCCGGAGACCAAATAGAGCAAAGCCAGGTGTTCAGAAAAGCCCGAACGCTCGAGTAATGCAAGCGGAACGCGTTCTGCAAGCGCAGTGAAGGGCAGGTCGTTGACCTTACCTCCGAACGATTTTGCTATTAAGAGGTAGAATGCCTGTGCGGTATTACCGGTTTGAGCGTACAATTCCTCTATGTAAGCCGACTTTCTCTCCAGCCGGGTAAATAAATTGCGTTCTTTTAATTTTTCAAAATAGACCTGCTCGGTTTCCTGGAAAAAGGGCTCACAGAGAATCTCCCGCTGCACAGTCTGTAATCTCAGGTACAGTTGATAATGATCCGAAGGAATCAGGTCTCTAAGTTCCAAAACCGGGACAGGCTGTCCATTTATGAAAACTTCACGGTCATGTTCGTAGACAACGTGTAAAATAACATTTTCAAATGCCGGATCGCGATCGTGCCCGTGACGATACCAATCCGATGAACGCAGATGCATTTCGATATTCCCGGCGAACTCCAGACCATCGAAAGAAATTTTTGCGTTGTTGAAGTCGGGCCCGCTTTCAAAAGCGTTGTAAGTTCCGAAGTCGAGAATATGCAGGTCTTTTTGAGCGGTGGTATGCAGTTGCACAGGCAGCCGCTTAACCTGCCAGAGGTAGTGTAGATAGTATTCAGTCATAAATGGTAAATTATACCATTAAGATACAAAAAATGCCGGTGTCTATCAAGATCACCGGCACTTTTTTCTTTTATTCTAAATTATTCGGGTTGTGCTTCTGGTTCTTCAGCTTCCTCCTCTTTTGGCGGAATATAATCCATTGAGATTACTTTCACGTCCGTTCGACGGTTCAGCTGGTGAAGCATTTCAAACTTCTCAGGATCCGATTTCTGGAACTGATTAATGTATGCTTCGGTAAGTACGACAGTATCGCCTTTTTCATCCACCCACGTTGCCGGTTCGCGCTCTCCACGACCGATCGGTTTGATGCGTCGCGGATCAATTCCCTTCTCTTTTACGAGGTAATCAACACAGGTTTTGGCACGGGCTTCGGAAAGTTTCTGGTTCGAACGGTCGCTACCACGTGAATCCGTATGTGAGCGTAATTCAACTACCATTCCCGGGTATTCCGTGAGGAGGTTGTATACGAAGAGGAGTGAATCTTTTGAATTAATCGTGGAATCAACAAGCAGGGTTGCTTTTCCAAACGGGTAACGGATCTCCGGTACACGAATTACAACCGGCTTGATCGGGAAGAGTCCCATTTCCACGATAAAGTTCTGATCGTAGTTGAGCCCCACAGTTGTAATGGCTGCCCCTTTTTTATCTTCGTAGTATCCTTCTTTCGCCAGTTTGATGGTATAGGATGTATTCTCATTAATGTAACGATCTCCGTTCGGTTTTTTATCGAAGAATACTTCTCCCTGTGCGTTGGTATAGCCTTCCCAGTTTGTGCCGTCCGAACCGGTAACCGTTACTTTGGCATCGGCGATGCGTTCCTTTTTCTCAGGAAGTTCGCTTGCAATGATCTTCAGTGAGAATACGTTCGGAGGAAGTTCGTAAGAGTACAGATCCGGAATATTATCACTGTTTCCGCCCTTGCGCTCGGATGTAAAATAACCTTTGCGCTCCGTAAGTTCGATCAGTGAGTAATCATTGTGATCCGAGTTAATCGGCGCACCGAGGTTTTCCGCATTCTCCCACTTCATTTCCTCACCCACTTTCGTAAGTCGGAAGATATCAAGTCCGCCCATACCCGGACGACCATCAGTGGCATAGAACAGGTCACCGTTTTTAGCGAATGTGGGAAAGAGGTCATTTCCAGCCGTGTTGATTTCAGGTCCCATATTTTTTGGCATGGACCAGCTATCGGAGCGTCGGTCGTATTCGGTATAGTACAGATCATGACCACCGTAACCTCCCGGCATGTCGGAAGCGAAGATCAGGTAACGTCCGTCCTCACTTACACACGGGTGACCAACTGATACGGAATCATTCGGCTTAAGACTGAGCTTTACGGGTTCCCCCCATTCGTCGCGGCCTTTTGCTTCTGACATCCAGATATCACAACCGAGGTTTTGCTTTTTCACATTCGGACAACGCGTAAAGAACATTGTTTTGTTACGTCCGTCGAAACAAATGGTTCCCTCGTTATCCTCGGTATTGATCATTTCTCCTTCGAGCAGTTTCGGCTCACCCCAGTTTCCTTTTTTGTCCACTTCGGTTACCCAGATATCCATATACGGCTGACAGGTGCGTGGATCTTTGTCGGTACCGGTACTCCCTTCGCGGTTGGTGCTGAAGTACATTTTCGATTCTTTACGATCACCGAACATCGGGGACATCTCGAAAACGGCTGTATTAAGTTTGGACTGGTTCTCCACGACATAGCGCGTTTTATTCGCCTTGTAGTTTTTACTCACCGTGCACGATTCGATCGCTACATTTGCACGCGGATCATCGGGAACAAGTTTTTTATAAGCTTCATAATTTTCCAGTGCTTTATCGAATTCGCCCATCATCTGAAGCATCTGTCCGTTGTAAAGCAAAATTTCAGGATGTACTTTTTGATAATCGAGCAAAATAGCACGGTCGTACCATTCATGCGCTTCTTTCAGATTTTCAATCTGGCGATAGCTCTCGGCCGTCTTGTAAGCCATCTCACCTTTCATCTCGATGGCCCGGCGTCCCTTACGGGTAAGCTTTGTATAGGCGGTTTTACATTTATCGGCTGCCTCACAGTAATTCTCATTGCGAAAAAGCTGATTCGCTTCTTTCACTATTTTCATTTGAGCTGTGGAAAGTGTGGACCATCCAATAAAAGCAAGTGCGATTAGTAACCTCAAGTTCATAGTAATACTAAATTTTATTTTCCATAAATAGCACTGAAAACCATGTCTTTTTTCAGCAAAGTTTTTTAACTCAGTTGGTAAATGTAACTATTAAAATTAAATATGATCTAATTTTCAATAAAGAAAATGTTGTTAATTTAACATTTAAACACCAAATGAAACACTTCGTGCGGAAGACTTATACTCCCGTGGCTCCGGCGGTATAATTTTCCCATTTCTCCAGAATGCGCCGGAAGCCTGCCGGTAACTCACTATCGAACCGCAAGTACTCGCCACTTACAGGATGTTTGAAACCAAGCGTTTTAGCATGAAGCGCCTGCCCCGGTATCAACTCAAAGCAATTCTCAATGAACTTGCGATATGCGGTGTGCGAGGTTCCTTTCACAATGGAATCTCCGCCGTACTCCAGATCGTGAAAAAGAGGGTGCCCGATGTATTTGAAATGAGCACGTATCTGGTGCGTCCTCCCCGTTTCCAGTTTACATTCTACAAGGGTAACCAGGCCAAAACGTTGCAATACGCGGTAATGCGTCACAGCATGTTTCCCGGCCTCACCATCGGGAAAAACAGTCATAACCTTTCGGTTCTTGAGCGAACGTCCCAGGTTTCCACGAATGGTACCATCTTCTTCAACATCGCCCCAAACGAGCGCATGATACAGCCGTTCTGTGGTTCGGTCGTAAAATTGTTTTGCGAGATGCGTGAGTGCCTGTTCGGTCTTAGCAACTACCATCAGGCCGGTCGTGTGTTTGTCCAGCCGGTGCACGAGTCCCGGTCTGCCGAAATAATCGTGGATGGCGTGCGGCAAATTGTCGAAGTGAAACACCAGCGCGTTGACAAGCGTACCGGTATAATTTCCATAGCCGGGATGAACCACCATTTCGGAAGGCTTGTTAATGACGATCAGGGTATCGTCTTCATAGACCACATCCAGCGGAATATCCTGTGGAATAAGTTCGATCTCGCGGACCGGGTAAGGGAGCACGATCGTGACCTCATCGCGTGGTTTCACCTTGTAATTCTGCTTGACGGGATTCCCGTTTACATGGATATTCCCGTTTTTGGCCGCCACCTGGATCTTATTGCGCGAAGTATCCGGCATACGATCCATCAGGAACTTATCTATCCGCAGGACCTCCTGACCGGGATCGGCCCGGAAGCGGTAGTGTTCAAATAATTCTTCTTCTTCGTTGTCCGTTGCTGACTCCGCGTTCTCCTGCATCAGTTTTTAATCAGTTTAAAGGTTCGGCCTGCGTAACTGTTGAGCGTAATCAGGTACACGCCCGCCGGAATATCGCCGAGATACATGTCGGGGCTTTCCGAACGAAGCAGGGTTCTGCCGCTCAGGTCGTGCAGTTCCATCCCGGTAAATTCAAAGTTACTCACGGAAACATTTACATAATCCGTTGCCGGGTTCGGATACACGATCACTTCCGGTTCTGCAGCCGCAATGTCTTCTATTCCCAGTTCGCTGTTCAGCGAGGTTGAAAAGACGGGGTGGATCATCACCGAACCCTCCAGTTGCGAATGAAACCAGTTATTCCCGCCGTGTAAGGCATAAAAGGTTTTCGACCGCGTATCGATGTTCTTGTCGATCCCGACGTTCAAACGATCCGGGTCTACCTGGCGAAAGCCGATGTAGAACTTCCCGCTTACAAGCAGTTTTTCATTGTCTTGCAGGTAATAACGCTTAAAGATACCCGCATCGGGGTAATAACTGGGCTGACGTGCAAAGAATCCTTCGTCCTGGTAAAGAACGTTCCCGGGCTTCCCGCCACCGTCTCCCCACACTGTCAGGAAAAAGAGTTTTTCGGATACATCCACCGCGGACTGCACAAAATGGATGTCTATCGCGATGAGCGAATCGGCTTCGTAGGGTTCAAATTCCACGGCCAGCATAGACTGTGCACCGGTAGGTCCGTATGCCCGCTCTGCACTTCCGTCATCGTAAGCATAATAGTTCAGAAAAGCCTGCGTGGTAAGCGTGGAGTCGTTAACCGAAAGATTGGGATAAGGGGCCGTTGCACGCGAAACCACATCAAAGTAAGCTTTATTGCCCGGCTTTGACGGATCGAACTGATACGAAGCGGAAAAGTCGTGATAACTCTGGTAAACGGTGCGCGGTGCATAGTTGATGTCACCTCCGGAAAGGGTTTGCGCGAGCAGCGTAACCGTTCCTTCGGTACTTCCCTGGTACAGGATCTCCGTGGTTCCGTTCTGGTTGTTTTCCGTCAGGTTACTGCCGTTACGCACTTTGATCTCCACGGCATCGGACATTTTCCCGGAAGGATTATTCCGGTAATGATCCCAGGGAACGGAGGTATAATCTTTCAACAGGGTATTCAGGGGATAAACGAAGGCAAAATCTTTGAACAGGGTATCCTGGTAACCACTCTGATCCCTAAGGTGTACATAATCAAGGTGAAAATGATCGAGTGCTCCGGCCATGCTCCCGTAACTCTTGAAGCGAAACTGGAAACCATCCTTGAAATATTTCGGATCGCTGATGCGAATATGCCCGACCTTAAAATCCTGGACAGGTCCGCCACTCATACTCCAGACATGGAACCACTGGTCTATCTCGGGCGCATAGAACTCGAGGATGAGTGAATCTCCGGGTTCCGGTTCTTCTCCCAGTCCGCGAGGCTGCGCTAAAAAGCTCAGGTAAACGGAATCCGCATCACTAAACGCGTCCATAAAAATGGGTTTGGAAGTAAGGTGATCGGAAAAATTCCGTGCCGTGGAACCGGGTTCGTACGGGTATCCGTCCTCATTGAGCCCGTCAAAGGTGGCCACACCAAGCGTCCAGGGATCTTTTGCAAAACGGTAATTCCGGTACGTTTCGCGTTCCTGCCAGTACAGATCCTGTCCGGATGCCTGTGCAGTGAATATGCGAATCGAATCCTGCACGTATTCCGGTGAATTGAGAAATACGGTGTCCGGATCATTCGGAAAATCGATCGTGTCGTAAATATAGTACGGCGGATACAGGTCGATCGTATTATAGCTCACAGGATACGTGGACAGGTCTCCGACCTTGACAGCTTCAGGCTCGAAAGGATCGTCTACATAAACGGCATTCCCGACGTCCACGGTTCTGCGGAAGGTTTGTAATGCCGTAAATTTCTCAGCGGTGTCCAATGGTTGGTTGGTCGTTTCGTCGAGCAGGTGATAAAACACTTCCGATGTCACCCCCGGATCGGAATAATCGGCATCACGCACCTGGTATTTGTCGGTTGAAAAGTCATCGAGTATCGGGAGCGAAATGGTATCGAAGGTATAGATGAAACTCGAGTCGAGTTCGTTTCCGGCAGCCTTGGCCGTGAATGTATGCGGTTTTTTGAGCGACTTATTTGCGTGGATCAGTGTGGGGTTGTTCATGATCGGTCCTTCTTCCTCATGTTGCGCCCACAGCGTGGAAAGCGGTACAAGGAAAAGGAGGGTAAGTGCAAATGCGTAAGCTTTCTTCATAAGTCCGTTCTTTAAAATGGCCGTTCCTATTCAGGCATTTCGGGAGCCGGCGGATTTTTAGAGGCGAACACGGTAATTGTTCCGCCGCTCGGAATCTGAGCTCCTTCGATATACTCCGGCGTTTGGTGCATGACCCTTGCGATAGCCGTGTCGGCCGAGGTCATGCAGTCTTCACAGGTAATATATAACTGGATCGAAGGCCAGGATGCTAACGTGGAACGGGCATCGTTTATTGTACTTCCAACGAGATTGGGCAGGTCCACCGGTATGCTCAGTTCATTCCGTCCAACGGTCAGGATAATCAGCGAACCGATGGGCAGTTTGTCTCCGACTTTCACAGCTTTTCCTTTGTAACGCTGAGAAATAACGGCTCCGTGCGATTCGGTAGTCGCTTTGAACTCCGTTTTGTACTTAAACCCGCGACTTTCGAGGATATTTTCTGCAAATCGTTGTGATTTATCGACCAGTGCGGGTACTTCCACTAGCTCGGTTCTCTTTGAAACACGTACACGGATCACGCGTCCTTCTTTGACGAAGACACCCGAAACACTTGTTGGTTCCGGATCCTGGGAAACGATGGTTCCGAGAGCCAGTTCGGGCATGTATACCGAGTCGAGTACTTCATAATCGAGTCCCTCGCTTTGCACGAGTGAAGCGATGGTGTTCACGTTCTTCCCTTTCAGGTCAGGGACTTTTACCTGTTGACCGTGGCGCGTGGTACTTTCCAGGAAATAGATCACTCCGAAGATTATCACGACGTAGATCACAGCGATGATCAGCAGGTGTTTCAGGAAGTTCAGACTCCAGATGTAATTCCCGATTTTTTTCAATAAGCTCATGCGGTTTTCGAAATCAGGAACAAATATAAAAATTAATTCGCGTGCACCGATATACTCAGTTTGTCGGCCGATCGCGTCGTTCGGACCACTGCCCTTTCAATGCAGGATCGTTCCCTGTTAAAAGTTGGGGGTAAGCTGGTTTGACTTATAAAACTCCTCGATGTAGTGTACGGCTTCATCGGCGGTATCCACCAGCGCGAAGAGGTCCAGATCATCCGCATGCACATTGTTTTCGGCGGTGAGCATGGATTCGCGGATCCAGTCGATCAGGCCCTGCCAGTATTTCTTTCCAATAAGCACGACCGGGATCTGGTTCACTTTTTTGGTCTGAATGAGCGTCAAAGCTTCGAAGAGTTCGTCCATCGTGCCGAATCCGCCGGGAAGGATCACAAAGCCCTGTGCATATTTTACAAAAATCACTTTACGCACGAAGAAATAGCGGAATTCGAGGTTGTGCTCGGGATCGATGTACGGGTTGTAATTTTGTTCAAACGGCAGGTTGATATTGAGCCCGACTGACTGCCCGCCTGATTCGCGCGCCCCTTTATTACCTGCTTCCATGATACCGGGACCTCCGCCCGTGATGACGCCATAACCGGCCTCTACCAGTTTGCGGGATACTTCCACGGCAATCTCGTAATATTTGCTACCTGCTTTCGTGCGGGCCGACCCGAATACCGAGACGCAGGGGCCTATCTTGGACATGCGTTCGTAGCCTTCGACGAATTCAGACATAATTTTAAAAATCGCCCAGCTATCGTTCGTTTTAATCTCGTTCCAGTCCTTTTTTGCGTGATTCATTTTTCTTAGCATTTAAATTCGCGTGCTTTTGCACCCGGTGCCAAATTCGTATTATTAGGGAATAGCACGTGTTAAAGATAGGCAATAGCCGGTAACCGGGGGCATGATTTTTCCCACAGGAATGGTGTTAATAACCCGTTTGAGCGCTGCGCTTTGAGAGATTCCGGTATCCGAACTGCTCCAAAGTCCTTTTAAAATGTGTAATTTCGGAGGCTATGAGAGCGTTTTTGACTTGCATCTTATTCCTGGCGACTACCTGCGTCCATTCCCAGGAATTCTTCACCCGTGCCGATTCATTGCGTGCGGGAAGGCTTGTCCCGGTGAGCCTGGGGGTTTCCGGAGCCTGGGCCGGGGGAATCACGGCGCTTTCGAATGTGTGGTACTCGGATTTCAACCAGACGGATTTCCATTTTTTCAATGATGCGGGTGAATGGATGCAAATGGACAAGGCGGGACATGTGTATACAGCCAATCAACTTACGATCAAAAGTTACGAGTTGTTTCGCTGGACAGGCCTGAACATGTACCAGTCGGTGCTTTACGGCTCACTTGCCAGTTTCGGTTTTCAGAGTTCCCTGGAAGTCCTGGACGCCTACAACAGCGAATGGGGTTTTTCGTGGTCGGATGTAGCCGCTAACGGGGTCGGTACGATCTCCGCCGCTTTTCAGCAACTCGGTTTTCACGATCAGTATGTGCTCTTCAAGTTCAGCTATTCCCCGAGTGATTACGCGCAGTATCGCCCGCAGGTACTCGGAAGCACATTCAGTGAACGCGCGCTGAAGGACTACAACGGACAGACCTACTGGCTGAGTTTTTCTCCGAAATCGTTTTTCCCCAATTCGCGCGTCCCGAAATGGCTTTGTCTCTCATTCGGCTACAGCGTGGATCAAAAACTCGTAGGTGACCAGGATTTCTATACGGTGCAGCAAGGAGCAAGCACACTTAATTTCCAGGCGCAACGCGAATTCCTCTTTTCACTGGACATCGACTTTAGTCAGCTGAACATCCGCCGTCCGTGGTTGCAGGCGATCGTCAAGCAGTTCAACATGATCAAGATCCCGTTCCCGGCAATCGGCATCCGGGGGAACCAGTTCTTCGGGGCGCCGTTGTATTTTTAGACCTTCCGAAAGATTTACGCGAAGTACACGCATACATTCTTTCATCGAACGCGCATTAGCAACTCCATACTATTTTCCGACGACCCAGGTGAGCATGTCTGGCAATCGTTATTAATTTAACAGATCGTTCAATACAGGTACAGATGATACACTATCATTACTTGTGCTATACTGATGCTATACTTGTGCTATACAGTTGCGGCACGAGTAGAATACTCGCGCCAGCAGCAGAAACAGAAACAGAAACAGAAGCAGAAACAGAATGAGAATGAGAATGAGCCCGGAAGTACTTCTCCCTGCGGTTTCAGTGTGAGTGTGAGTTTTGAGTTTTGAGTGGGAGTGGGAGTGGGAGTGCGAGTTTTGAGTGTGAGTGTGGGTTTTGAGTGTGGGTGTGGGTTTTGAGTGTGGGTGTGGGTGTGAGTGTGGGTGTGGGTGTGAGTGTGAGTGTGAGTTTTGAGTGTGAGTTTTGAGTGTGAGTGTTATGGGCACGCGTGGGACACTCGCACCAGTGCGGATTATTATTCTTTCCGGGTTTTGCGGAGCTGGGCAATATCTGCCGATTTGGCGGCATCGAGGCTGAATGAGAAGGTACTTCCGACTCCGACCGTACTTCGGACAGTGATCCGGTGGCCGTGTGCTTCAATGATGTGCTTGGCAATGGAAAGTCCGAGTCCGCTTCCGCCCTCGTTGCGGTTCCGGCTTTTTTCCACGCGGTAAAAGCGTTCAAAGACCCGTTTCATGTCCGCAGGCTCTATTCCCGGTCCGTCATCCGCTACTTCAATGGTAACGATCTCTGCAATCCGGTTGATCCTGACCTTGGTTCGTCCGCCCTCCTGGTTATAAGTAATCGAATTGTTTATGAGATTCGTAATTACCTGGGTGATCTTGTTCTTGTCGGCATTTACATAGACGGGCGCATATTCCTTATTAAATCCGAGTACGATGTTTTTTTCGGAAGCTTTTATTTCGAATGAATCCAAAATCTCGCGGATCTTTTCGATGATGTCGAAGGTCCGGATGTCCAGTGCCAGTTCGTTCACTTCCATTTTCGTAATCTGGTCGAGGTCTTCCAGGATGCTGACCATGCGATCGGTCCCTTTACTGGCGCGTTCGAGGAACATGCGGTTCACATTCGGGTCTTCGAGTCCGCCTTCGAGAAGTGTCAGCAGGTAGCCCTGGATCGAGAAAACGGGTGTTTTGAGTTCATGTGCGAGGTTCCCGAGAAATTCCCTGCGGAAAGCCTCCTGTTGCTTAAGCATCGTGATTTCCTCGTTTCGTTCCTGTGCCCAGCGTCGGGTCTCCGCCTCTGCGTCTGCGATCACGTCTTCATTCACGCGAAAACGCAGTTTTTCATACTCCGAGGTCTTGCCGGTACGGATAGAGCGATACAGGATTGACAGCCGGTCGTGGAGGAGGTTTTTCACGATGTAATAGAAAACGAGGTAGGCCGCGATTCCACAAAACAGCGGAAGTACAAAGACCACCCATACGGGAAAAGGCTTGATCCAGAAGTTCAGCATCATACAGGCAACGAGCGTGATCAGGAAAATGACGCCACTACCGGTAAAGAGGAGTATGAAGGGTTTGCTTTGTCTCAATGTTCGCTAAATGTATATCCGACACCTTTTATAGTACGAATATAATCATCTCCGAGTTTCTCACGTAATTTTCGGATGTGAACATCGATGGTGCGTTCTCCGACAATGGTTTCATTTCCCCAAACGATCGCCAGGATCTGCTCGCGCGTGTACACCTTTCCGGGCCGGCTGGCCAGTAGTTCGAGCAGTTCGAATTCTTTCTTCGGGAGGGAGATCTTGCGGTCTTTTACTTCCACCATGAATTTTTCTCTGTCAATGCGGATGGTATGTTCTCCCTGCGGCTGTTCACTCATCCGGTTTACACGTCGCAGGAGCGACTCCACTTTGCTTACGAGCAAACGCGGTCGTACGGGTTTGGTAATGTAATCATCGGCCCCGGCCTCAAAACCGGCTACATGTGAATAATCTTCCGCGCGGGAGGTAAGGAATGCGATGATCGGTTGCGGAATGTTCACATCGCTTCGGATCACCTGGCAGGCTTCGATCCCGTCCATAGTGGGCATCATTACGTCGAGTAGTACGAGCGAGGGGCTGAGCTGACGTGTCATGCGCACACCTTCT
This sequence comes from uncultured Flavobacteriales bacterium, assembly GCA_964389755.1. Lineage (GTDB taxonomy): Bacteria > Bacteroidota > Bacteroidia > Flavobacteriales_D > Crocinitomicaceae > JBBSUQ01. The sequence goes on from CAYMEW010000024.1 coordinate 65,134, forward strand.
TCCCCGTTTTCAGCCGTAAAGACCTTAAAGCCTTCTTTATTGAGGTTATAGGAGAGAAATTGCAGGATATCCGGGTCGTCATCCACCAAGAGAATCGTGTGTCCTTTGGATGTGGGCTGTACCATGTGATACGGGTTTTAAATTCTCTGCAAAGTTAGACCGGGGATGTGCGCAGGGGTTTAAGGGGAATTTACGTCTTTATTAAGTTTTGCAGACTTATGTTAAGTGAATATTAAGTGATGTTGTGGTTTTTGGAGGGCATTGCTTCGTATTTAAGGTTATGGTGTTTATGAAGTTGTTGGGGTTGTAAAGTACCTGGGGAGGCTTCGGAAGAATGGTTTTACCTAATATAGAGTTTATTGTAGTTTCCTTTTTTCCGAAGCAAAAAAAGGAACAAAAATGCTTTAGCGCTACGTTGCAGCCATTACCCGCTTATGTACTTGTTCCTAAAATTTCTGAAAACTCCTCCCGTTGGTCGTCAGACAGCCAGAAATTTTGACGGAACGGCGTACAGCGGGTACCCAATGGCTTACACTCATGCGCTTTGTAAAGTACATGCGGATTGCTTCGATTGGAGGTAGTGCCTATCTCCTCCCCCTACCCCCCTCTGATCATGAGGGGGAATCGCTTCGTATTGAAACTTACAGTTTTTATGAAGTTGTTGCATGATGTTAAGTACTCGGTGAGGCTTCGGAAGAATGGTTTTGCTGAGTATAAAGTTTATTGCATCCTACTTTTTCCCATTGCAGCAAAAAGTGCTAGCGCTACGTTGCAGCCATTACCCGCTTGGGTACTTGTTCCTAAAATTTCTGAAAACTCCTTCCTTTGGTCGTCAGACAGCCAGAAATTTTGACGGAACGGCGTACAGCGGGTAGCCAATGGCTTACACTGAAGCGCGGTGTAAAGTACACGCGGATTGCTTCGGATTGGAGGTTATCGTGTATATGAAGTTATTGCAAAGTGGGATTGCGTGTATGCGTTTGCGTTGGACTG